>JAJEEE010000061.1 GCA_022821145.1 Acidobacteriota bacterium | reverse complement strand
GTTCTTGGGCTGACGCGGCGGCGTCCGCCGCCTTGCCCAGTCGCGGGGGGGAACGCCGAGAGATCAATTTGTATAACCGCAATTTCGCGGGCGAACTCGCGGGGGCGGTCATCGCGTCGGAGGATGCAAGGGTATGCTGAGACGTGAAAGACACGCGCCGCCTGTCCGTCTGCCATATGGGACCCGCGGCGTTCCTCGCCGCGCGTGGACGCCTCCATGGCATAGCCATGGAGGTGGCGCAGCGAGGCGTCAGTCCCAGAAAACATCTCTTCAACGCGTGACCAGCCTGCCCCCCCGGACCCCGCACTTCACGACTCCGTCTCCGTGAGCCGGACCTTCGGCATCGCCGCCGCCGCCGCCAGTCCGACGAGGGCCACGACGGTGCCGGTCACGAACACTCCATGGATCGCCTGGGACAGCATGGCCTGGAACGCGCCCAGGACGTCCGGTGACAACGCGGCGCGGGCGGCGGGTTCCAGGAAGACGTTGGGGTTCTTCGCGATCTCGTCGAACCCCGGGGCCGCGGCCGGACCCGCGGCCAGCAGTTGCCGGTTCAGGCTGCGTGTCATCACGCTCCCCATTACGGCCACCCCGACGGCGCCGCCGACGCTCCGGAAGAAGTGAACCGTGGACGTCGCGATGCCCAGGCGTTCCCTGGACGCGGCCGATTGCACGGCGATCAACTGCGCGATCATCACCAGGCCCATTCCGGCCCCGACCAGGCCGACATGGACGAGGACGATCCGGACGGGAGAATCCGCGTTCAACGTGTCCAGGAGCAGAAAGCCCACCACCATCAACAGCATGCCCGACACCGTGACCGAACGGAACGACAGCCGGAGCAGCAGATGCCCGCCGACGATGGACAGCAGCACCCAGGCCAGGAGCAGCGGGGTCAGCACGGATCCCGCCCGGGTCGGGCCCGTTCCGAGAACGCCCTGGACGAACAGTGGGATGAACGAGATCAGGCCGAACATCGCCATGCCCGACAGGAAGGCGTTCGCCGCCGCGCCCGAGAACAACCGGTTCCGGAACAGGTCGACGGGAAGCAGGGGGTCGGCGGCCCGCCGCTCGGCGCGCACGAACAGCAGCATCAGCGCGCCGGCGCCCCCGGCCAGCAGCAAGTTCGCCGGCGACGTCGGATCGAAACCCGTCTCGTTCCGCGCCAGCATGAGCATCAACAGCGTGATCGACAGGGTGAACAGCGCGATGCCGGTGGCGTCGACCCGGCGGCGGCGGCGTTTCGAGGGATCCTCGATCAGGTGCATCCACACGATCAACGCCGCCACCAGGCCGAAGGGGATGTTCAGGTAGAAGACCCATCGCCAACTGATCTGTTCGGTGATGACGCCGCCGGCCAGCGGCCCGACGATCGAGGCCAAGCCCCAGACACCGCTGAACAGGCCCTGAATCCGGGCCCGCTCCACGGGCGTGTACAACTCGCCGCTGATCGTCATCGACAACGGCAGCAGCCCGCCGGCGCCCAGCCCCTGGACGGCGCGGAACGCGATCAACTGGACCATCGATTGCGACTGGCCCGACAGGATGGAACCCGCCAGGAAGATCGCGATGGCCGCCAGATAGAGGGGCCGGCGCCCGTGCACGTCGGAGAGCTTGCCCCAGGCGGGAACCGTCACGGTCGAGGTCAGCAGGTAGGCCGAGAAGACCCAACTGTAAAGCTCCAGCCCGCCCAGGGACGCGATCACCGTCGGCATGGCGGTCCCGACGACGGTGGCCTCGAGCGCCGCCAGGAACATGCCGATCAGGATGCCGAGGGTGACGACGCGCCGCTTCGCGGAGGGTTGCACGAGATCAGGGATTCAGCCCGCGGGGATTATAACCGGACGGGGCCGGGCGCAGAACCGGCTTCGGAAACGGGTGCAGTTCGGGTCGGGCCCGTGGGGCCCGTTGCGGATTTCCGGGGTTCGCCGGCCCGTCAGGCCGCCTTCGTCTTGCCCCGGCTCTGCTTCTTGATCTTCCAGTGCGCGAACGGGTACTTGTGCGAGCAGTTCGGACATTCCCAGGCGCCGGTCCGCAAATCCGTACCGGGCTCGTAGAACATCCCGACCACCAGATGACATTGGAGGCACATGGTCGGTTGGCTGTACACCCGTTTCTGTTCCGTGCGTCTGGACATCGGCTTCCACCTCGGACATCCGAATCGGAAACGCCCGGCACAGGCCCTTCCATTCGGGTCTCACGATATAGGACGCTTCCCTGCCGTCAATGGTTACCAATTGGGCCCGTTATCGTATGTAAATTACTGGTAACAAAAGCGGAAACCGTACTTCAGGGATCCTCGGCGGGGTCGCGGTCCACCGTGCTATATTGACTCCTCGATGCGCCTGCCCATCATCCCGCTCGCCATCGCGGCCGTCATCATGGGGGGCGTCGCGCTGCTGCTGACCTCCTCGGGCCCGCGGAACCTGGTGATGGATGCGCCGCGGATCCAGGTGAGGGCCGACGTGGACGGGGTCGAGACCGAGGTGGCGGTCTCGCCCGACGGCGAGCGGTACGCTGTCGTCGCCTCGGGCGATGTCTGGCTGGTCGAGGCCGACGGCCGCGCGGCCGCGTTGACGGCGACGCCGGAGGCCGAAACGGCGCCGGCGTGGACGCCGGACGGGACGGCGGTGCTGTTCAGCCGCGGCCCGGATACGTTCGCGATCGAACTCGAGTCCCGGGCCGAGTCGCTGCACAGCGAGAACGCCACGCAGTGGGACGTCGCCCCCGGCGGGCGCGCCGTGTTCGTCCGCGACCGGGCGCTCTGGCGGATCGACGGCGACGGCGCCGATCCGCGGGTGTGGGTCCCGGCCGACGTCGACCCGGCCGTCGCGATCCGCTCGCCGCGGTTGTCGCCGGAGGGCGACCGCGTCCTCTACCTGAAGTCATGGCTCGGGCTGCGCGGCGAGGTCTGGATCGCGGACCGCGCCGGAGGCGCGCCGCGGGCGCTGATCGCGGACCGTCACGCCGAGAACCCCACCGCGGCCGAATGGCTCGACGCCGACAACACGGTGTACGTGACGGACCGTTCCGCCGGCGTCGCCGTCTGGCACGTCGACCTCCAGCAGAACGTCATGGTCCCGTTGACGCATCCGCTGATGGGACAACCGCTCGCCGCCCTGGGCCTGGACGTCTCCGGAAACCGCATCCTGGTGCCGCGGCACACCGTCGACGCCGGCATATGGTTCGGCGGCGGCGTCCGGGTCGAAGGTCCCGGAATGCCCTTCGCGCCGGCCGTGTCGCGAGCGGGCGACCGGATCGCCTACACCGCGGTCCTGGGCGAACGGTCCGAGATCTGGATGGCCGCTCCGGACGGAACCGGGACCCAGTACGTGACCGACGGCCGCCATCCCCGCTTCGCTCCGAGCGGCAACGAGATCGTCTATTCGAACACCGACCTGGACGGCAACCGCGACATCTGGAAGATCGACGTCCGCACCGGCATCCCCGTGCGGCTGACCGACGACGCGGGAATCGACGACACTCCGGACTGGTCGCCCGACGGCCGGACGATCCTGTTCGCCTCGGAACGCGGAGGCGCCATGGCGCTCTGGACCGTGCCGTCGTCGGGCGGACGGCGCCTCCGATGGAACGACGGGGGGTACGCCCCGCGGTTCTCGCCCGACGGCCGGCGCGTGGCCTTCTGGAACGACGGCCGGCTCTGGACGGCGAACGCCGACGGCGCCGACGCGCGGCCGGAGGGATCGGCCCCGGCGCCCGCCTTTCCGGCGTGGTCCGGGAACACGCCGGTGTACGTGCGCGACGGCCGAGTGGCCGGGAACGTCGACACGGCGGGTTTCCCCGCCCGCGTCCTACCCGTGCTGGACCGGTCCGCCGGTGGCGCATGGTTGTTCTCGGGCGTGGGCGCCGCGTCCACCGAGCTCCTGGAAATAGAGTTGACGTACGTGGAACAGTAGGAGTCCTCATGCGGTTCGAGAACAAGATCGCCATCGTGACCGGGGCGACCAGCGGCATCGGGCGGGCGACGGCCGAACGCATGGCCGGGGAGGGCGCCCAGGTCGCCGCCGTCGGCCGCAACAGAGAGGTTCTGGAGGAGTTGGCCTCGGCGGGCCTCGGGACCTACCGCGCCGACCTGGCGTCGGACGACGAGGCGCGTCAGGCCGTGGAACGCATCCACCGGGATCTGGGAGGCGTCGACATCCTGGTCAACGCCGCCGGCATCATCGCTTCGGGCGCCATCGACGACACGACGCCGGACGACTACGACACGATGATGAACATCAACGTGCGCTCGATCTTCCGCCTGATGCAGCTCTGCCTGCCGTCGATCGTCGAACGAAAGGGCAACATCGTCAACGTGTCGAGCGTCACCGGGCTGCGGGCGTTCCCGGGCATCCTGGCCTACTGCGTCAGCAAGGCGGCCGTCGACCAGTTGACGCGCTGCGCGGCGCTGGAGCTTGCGGCGCGGGGCGTTCGCGTCAACGCCGTCAATCCCGGTGTGGTCCGGACGAACCTTCACAAGCGGTCGGGCATGGACGACGACGCCTACGAGGCGTTCGCCGAGCACGGGCGGACGACGCACCCGATCGGACGCATCGGCCGCCCGGAGGAGGTGGCGGACCTGATCCTCCACCTGGCGTCCGACGCGGCCGGCTGGATCACCGGGGTCACCTACGCCATCGACGGCGGCCGCGCCGAAACCTGCGCTCGGTGAGGGCCGTTTCCCGACGCCGCTACTTCGTCGCCGGATCCCAGTGCTCGACGATCACGCCGTCGGCGATCCGGAACATGTCGAACCAGGTGGTCGTGTAGGTCTCCTCGGGCGCGCCCGGCTCGGGGTACTCGCGAACGAACGACAACGTGACCAGATCTCCCTCGGCCTGTATGGCCACCAGGCCCGGCAGCTCCTCCGGAACCGGCTGCGGCCCCCCGCCGAACTCCTCGAAGTAGGCCAGGAATCCCGCGAGTCCCGTGTCCGCGTTCGGGTTGTGCTGGATGTAGTCCTCGGCCATGAACTCGGCCGCCCGGTCGAGTTGCTGCCCTCGGAGGACAATACGGAAGAAGTCGTAGGCCAGCCGCTTGTTCGCGGCCAGTTCGGGATCGTCGTGCGTCAGCAGCGCCGCCTGATCCTCAGCGGCGGTCACCGGCACGGCCGTGGTGATCCGGGGCGCCGGTGCGGCAGCCTCCGCAGGTACGGCGTCCTCGGCCGGTGCGGCCGCCTCCGGCATGGTCTCGGGCTCGCCGGTGCATCCGGCTCCGACCATCACGCCGGCGATCAACATCCGGAACGATCGTTTCATCGCGAAACCTCCAGTCTTCGAGTGGCGTGTCACAGAACGCCGGCATCGTGCACGACGTTCCCGTCGACGATGGTCAGCACCGACCGGACGCGCTTGACGTCGGAGTCGGGAACGGTGAAGTAGTCCCGGTCCAGGACGACGAGGTCCGCCCGCTTCCCGGCCTCGATCGACCCGATCCGGTCCTCCATGCCCAGGAACCAGGCGTTCTGGCGGGTGAACAGACCGAGCGCCTCCTCCCGGGTCAGGTGCTGGCCCGCGTTGACCTGCTGTCCGAACGAGTTCAGCCCGGTGGTGGCGTAGTAGATGTGCTGCCATGGGTTTAGGGGCGCGATGTGCACGCCGTCACCGTGAATCCCGACCTGGATACCGTGTTCGAGAATCGTCCGGAACGGCGCCCCGGCGTCGACGTCCGGATCGTTCGAAGTGACCCAACGATAGGCCGCCATCTGGACGCCGCAACCCAGGTCCTGGAGCCGCGTCAGCAGCTCCCCGGTGACTTCGGGCACATGATGCACCGCCCATCGCAGGTCGGCGATGCCGAACTCCTGGTCGACGGCCTCGTATCCCTCGACGACCTGGGTCAGGCCGGCCAGGTTCTGGACGCTGTTCTCGTTCCGCCAGCCCGCCCGGGCCACGCGCCGCTGGGCTTCGAACCATACGTCGCCGCTGCCCAGCGGCGCGGCCCATTCGCCGATAGCGCCGGTCATCAGCATGTCGTCGCCGAAGAAGGGAAACTGGTTCCGCAGGCGCTCGGTCAGCGAGGGCAGCTCCGGGTCCGCCTCGTTGGCGATGAAGTTCATCTGGAGCCGGATGAGCGTGGCGCCTTCCCGGTGAAGCTCGAGCCACGGGTCGTACATGCGGTAGGGATCGAGGTTGGACAGGATCTGGCTCGGGTGCAACGGCCCGGGCGTCGGGAACAGGACCTGGTCCAGGTGCGCGGTCAGCCCCACGCTCGCCGAATAGCGCATCGCGTCCAGCGTGCTGCGCTTGCGGTCCTCGAACGTCTGGAGCCGGCGGAGGTGGTAGAGCGCCGACGCCGAGGGCCCGCCGCCGCCGAACCCGGCCGGGGCGATCGAGCCGTCGGCCGCCGTGTTCACGGGCGCCACGTCGGGATGGACCGGCGGCGCTCCGTCCATCGCGTCGAACAGGGCCTTGCCCAGGCTGTTGGTCGCCGCCGGTCCGGTGAAGCGCTCGTAGAGCAGAACCGGGCGGTCCGGAACGGCCTCGTCCAGTTCCTCCAGCGTGGGGTGGCGGCGCTCGGCCCACTGGTTCGGATGCCAGCCGCCCATCGACGTGATCCAGGCGCTCTCGGGCACGTCCGGGCGGCGCGCGGCCAGCGCCTCCTGGATCTCCCGGATCGACGCCGTGTTCTCGAGAATCGTGTGATAGCCGGGGCGGTTGGCCAGGCTCACGCTGTGGATGTGCGGCTCGACGAGGCCGGGCACGACGGTCCGCCCGCCCAGGTCGATCGTCCGGCCGGCCTCGGGCGTGGAGGGCCCCGCGAAGCGCCCGTTCCGGATGGTCACGCTGTCGGTGACCGTGCCGGCGGCGTCCATGGTATGGATCCGGCCGTTGACGAGCGTCAGAGCGGCGCCCTCGGAATCCCCGACGACCGGTGAGTCCTCACCGGACGGCGCACAGGAAGCCGCGGCCATGGCCGCCGCCGCGGTCCCAAGGAATTTCCGCCGGGATGGACGGTTGCGTGCGTCCACGGAATCGTTCATCGAAGCCTCCAGGTTCACCCGCGGAGAGTCGGACTATATCCGCGGCGAACCGGGAGCGCAACGTTATCCGGGAGATCCTCGAGCGCCTGACGGCGCGGCTTGAATGCCGGCGGACCGGCGACAAGCGACGCGTTCTCCCGGCCTGGCTTCGCAAACGCGCCGTCATGCGATAAGTTAAGACAGTCAGAACTACCTATCGAGAGGGTACGACATGGCTCGAGGTCGGGATCGGCTAATTCGCGAGGCCGCTTCGCGCGGCAAGTATGCTCCGCTCTATCGGTGCCTTTCCACCAAGACGGGTTCTCGTTGGCAGGTTTCGTTTCGAGAGCTCGAGGCGATTCTCGGCTTCGCGTTGCCGGACTCCGCCCGGCTTTACCGGCCATGGTGGTCCAATCAGAAACGGGACGCCGGGCACAGCCACGCGCTCGCCTGGCAAGCGGCGGGATGGAAGACTCGGGAGGTTCATCTGGAGGAGGAAGTCCTCGTGTTTACGCGGGCAGACGATAAACCGTCAGGGACCACTCCGGGAAGCGCTCCACCTGTCAGCGGGGAGACGTTCGATCTCGATGCGTTCTGGCCCGCAATTTCCGGCGGCGCGTGGCCAGCGGGGTTTACCGTGAACCGCCGGCAAATCTATGACGACCAGGGACGCCTGACGGGCGGTCCGCAGGACGATTCCGCCGGCGAAGGCTGAGGTCGGGATGTTCTTCGATACGAACGTCCTGGTGCGGGCGCGGTTCGAAGCGGCTCCGGACCATCGCCTCGCCCGCCGGTGCATGAGAGAAGCCGGCGAGAGCGGTGAGGCGCTGCGTATCAGCCGCCAGGTAGTGCGGGAGTATCTGGCTACGGTAACCCGGCCGCAGTCGTGGTCGCCGCCCGTCGACATGCGCGCGGCGCTCGGGCATTCGACCGCGTTGGAGGCCCACTTCGAGATCCTCGAAGACGGCCCGGCAGTTGCCGACGTCTTGAAGCAACTTTGCGCGGAGGTGTCGGTGGCGGGCAAGCAGGTACACGACGCCAACATCGTGGCGACCATGCTGGCGCATGGCGAACACCGGCTCCTGACCTTCAATAGAGCCGATTTCCGCTGCTACGGCGACCGCATTGCCCTGGTCGAGGTCGATGAGACGCCATGAGGACACGTTCCGCATCGATTCGGTATGCGGTCAGGACAGCATGATCGGCCCGTAACCCTGCGGTACAAGTTCGACCCCGCGACCCTCGATTGACGATACGGCGGGCCCGCGCCGGCACGGCAACGACTCGGCGTGGGAACAGATCCCCGTTGGTACCATGCGTGGAGCGACGGGACGGAGCCTTCCCCGCCCCGGCCGCGACCGACCCATGATACGAACGACGCGTGAAGGGCTGGTTCGGATCATCCGGCGCAGGGACCTCGTCGCCGTCATCCTGAATTCCATCATCGGCGCCGGCATCTTCGGCCTGCCGGGCGCCGTGTTCGCGCTCGCGGGCGTGTACAGCCTGGCGGCGTTCGTCTTCTGCGCCTTCCTGATCCTCTTGATCGTCCTCTGTTTTGCGGAGGTCAGCAGCCGCTACCGTCAGACCGGCGGCCCGTATCTCTACGCCCGCGAGGCGTTCGGCCCCGCCGTCGGTTTCGAAGTCGGATGGCTGATCTGGATCGCCCGGATCACGGCGTTCGCGGCCAACTGCAACCTGCTCGTCGCCTACTTCGCCTTCTTCGTCCCGGCCGCCGACGCCGGCGCCGGGCGCGCCCTCCTGATCACGCTCGTCGTCACGGCATTGACCGCCGTCAACGTGACCGGCGTTCGAGACGCCACCATCCTGGCCGACACCCTGATCGTCGCCAAGCTGCTGCCGCTGGTTCTATTCGTCGGTATCGGAGTGTTCGCCGTCGATCCGGACAGCTACACGCTGACCGCCACCCCCGCCGTCGGCGATTTCTCGCTCGCGGTGCTGCTCCTGGTGTACGCCTTCAGCGGATTCGAGACGGCCGCCGTCCTGAGCGGCGAGGCGCGCGACCCCAAACGGGATCTCCCCTGGGCGCTGCTGGCGGCGCTCGCGCTGGTGACGCTGCTCTATATCGGAATCCAGTTCGTGTCGATCGGCGTCCTGCCGGACCTGGCCGATTCCACGCGCCCGCTCGTCGACGCCGCGGCGCGCTTCCTGGGCCCGGCCGGGGCCGGCATGATCGCGGCCGGAGCGATCCTGTCCATCCTCGGGAACCTGAACGTCACGCTGATGACCGCGCCGCGCCTGCCGTTCGCGATGGCCAAGCGTCAGGAACTGCCCCGAGCCGTCGGCCGCGCGCATCCCCGTTTCCACACGCCGCACGTCGCGATCTACGGGACGGCGGCGCTGGTCCTGCTGGTGACGCTGACGGGGACGTTCATCTACGCGGCGACGGTCAGCGTGATCGCGCGCCTCCTGGCCTATGGGGCGACGTCGGCGGCGCTTCCGGTCCTTCGACGGCGAGCCGGCGCGCCCGCGGCTCGGTTCATGGCCCCCCTGGGCGTCGCCGCTTCCGTGGCCGCGCTCGTGCTGGTCGCGTGGCTGCTCTCCCAGAGCAGTGCGATCGAAGCCCGTGACGCCGGCATCGCGGCGGTGATCGGCTTGCTGATTTACCGTGTCTTCCGGAAACGGTCTCGCTGACAGCGTCCGGATCAGCCGCGCGTCGGCAGGACGACGACGCGGCGCCAGGGCGTCTCGCCGCGGCTGTAGGAACCCAGGCCCATCTCTTCGATCAACTGGTGCTGCTGCCGGCGGATCGTCGGCGCCCGGGGCGCCAGCTCGACCGGCTTTCCGAACGACAACACGCGGTCGATGCCTTCGCGGGCTTCGCGCAGCGCCTCCACCTCGGCGTCGTCCTGTTGACCCAGACCGAACACGTCTTGAAGCCACGCCTTCATCTGACTGACCGTGTTGCTCCGGATCACCGCGATTTCCACGCCGCGCCCGGCCATCTCCTCCAACGTCCTCGGTTGCCGGCGCTCGTGCGCCTTCAGCGTCAGGACCATGTTGGCTTCCCGGGGAGCGCGGGCGATGGCGGCCGGCGCCCCCAGGTCGGCGATCGCGCGCGACAGCCGGTCCCGGCTGATGCCGAACGGGAAGATCCGCAGCGATCGGACACGCCCGCCCACCGGCGCACGCTCGTCCCCGAAAGGGAGCACGCGCGCCCCCGCCTCGGCCGCGGGCGCGTCCTCCGACGCCTCTTCCAGCACCTGGTAGCCGTCCGCGGTACGGAGCCGCACCTCGGGCCGGGTCGTGCGCCCGCGAAGGTACGCGTCCACGACCGACGCCGTCTCGTGATACACCGCGAGACAGTCCCGCGTCCGGATCTCCACCAGCGTGTCGAACGTCGGCGGCGCCTTGCGCTCGAGCACGGTCTTCTGCGTGCGCCGGCGGCGGGCCTCATCGTCGCCCAGCGTCACCGCGTGCACGCCCCCCAGCAGATCCGCCAGGGTGGGGTTCATCAGCAGGTTGTCCAGCGCGTTGCCGTGCGCGGTGGCCACGAGCTGGACTCCGCGCTCGGCGATCGTCCGCGCGGCCAGCGCCTCCTGCTCGGTGCCGATCTCGTCGATGACGATCACCTCGGGCATGTGGTTCTCCACCGCCTCGATCATGACCGCGTGCTGCAGCTCGGGACGCGGCACCTGCATGCGCCGCGCGGCCCCTATACCCGGGTGCGGGATGTCGCCGTCGCCCGCGATCTCGTTGGACGTGTCGACCACGACCACGCGCCGCGTCGACTCCGTCGACAGCACGCGGGCGCTCTCGCGCAGCAGCGTGGTCTTGCCGATTCCGGGGCGGCCCAGCAACAACAGGCTCTTCCCGGATTCGACGACGTCGCGCAGGATGTCGACCGTACCGTAGACGGCCCGTCCGACGCGGCACGTCAACCCGATGACCGCGTCCCGGCGGTTCCTCATGGCCGAGATTCGATGCAGCGTCCGCTCGATGCCGGCCCGGTTGTCGCCCGAGAACTCGCCGAGGCGCTCGATGACGTGGTCGATCGCGTCGTGGCCGACAGGGTCGCCGGCCAGCATCACCGTCCCGGAGGGGAAGCGCGCCTCCGGACGGCGGCCCAGGTCGAGAACGATCTCGATCAGGCCATCGATGCCTTCCTGGCCATCGAGGGACTTCCGGATCGACGGCGGGAGGATCCGAAGCAGGAGATCCAGGTCGTCGGTGGTTTCCTGGCTGGCCAAGACTCGCCCGTGCCTCCTCGAAAGGCTCGCGTGCTGGCATTGTACATGGCGCCGGCAGCGATTCTGACTCTGGCGTGGTTACCGAGGATGTAAGGGTTCCGGTTCGGTGCGGGGCGGATGAACCATCGATCGGGCTACGCCCATATGTCGCCGACGGCCCCATTGGACCCACGGCGTTCCTCGCCGTGGGTGGACAACGAGCGGAGTGATGAGATGGACCCCTCCTGGTGACTTGGTCGGCATCGTAGTGCCAAAGTCAACGGGATCGAGTGTTCGATCGAAATCCCAAGGAGGGGTCCGAGATGAAGAATACGACAATTGCGATCGATTTGGCCAAGAGC
>JAJEEE010000022.1 GCA_022821145.1 Acidobacteriota bacterium | reverse complement strand
CTCAAGATCATCGCCAACACCAACCGATTGATGGCGACGGTGGACGCGGAACGCGTTGCCGTCGACCGGCGCTTCACGGCCATTGCGAAGCGCGCCGACGAGGACCGGGCGTCCCTCATGGCGCTCATGCAGGAGATCCGGGCCGACATCAAGCGGTCGGTCGCCAGGTCGGACGACCGTTTCGTGCAAATGGACGCCAAGTGGGACGACCGTTTCACGCAAATGGACGCCAGGTCGGACGACCGGATCAACCGCTTGGAGGCCAAATGGGACGAGCGTTTCGGGCGGATGGACGCGCGGCTCGCGCGGGTGGAGCAGAGCCAGGCGCGTGTGGAGGGACGGCTCGAAGGCCTGTCGGAAGCCGTCGCCGGCCGCGCGGCGGGTTAGAACGGTCGCGCCAGCCAGGCCGTGGCGCCGGGCCCATCCCGACAACCAGCCCGTGACCCACGCCGGCCATTCGTCTTTTCCGCGACCGGGGGCGTCTATACCCGTGGGAACGCACAGAGCGCCGGCGCGCCGTTGGCCCAGTCCCCGGCGTCGAATACGGTGTCGCCGCGCCGCCCCGGCCGCGTGGGCGCCGACAGTGTGTCAAAATGATACATCCCGCGCACGCGGTGTATCGCGCCGACACACGCCGCGGGGCGTCCCGCGAACAGCCCGCCTTTTGAAATCAACAACTTGACAGATCCGCCGGTTTGGCAACCCGACTGCATATAGGGAAGGCGTGCGGTCAGGTGTGGCCGCGGGCCAGGTACCCGATGAACGATTTGCTTGAAAGCAGGAGATGTAATTCTCGGGCGAGTCTGGTACAGTGTCGGGCGGCTTGCGCAACTGGCCCGGCCGCGTTTCTCGGGTTCGCCGCCAGGCGGGCCTCAACCTCTCTTCTAGAAGGAGCGAACATTCGAATGTTGAAAACCAAATACGTGCTTAGCGCATTGAGCTTCCTGGTGGCCATGACGATGGCAACCAGCGCCTTTGCGCAAGTGACTTTCACCGTGGGAAGTAGCATCGAGTCCCGGGCACGGATGAACGGACAGACCGAGTTGGCCGGCGGGATCACGTTGACGCGGGCGTCGGGAAGTACGACTGCGATCGGCGAAGGCAGCGTGACCATCAACTTCGGCACGACGATCACGAACAGCGTGGGAACACGTGCCGGGATTGGCGACGACGTACCTGCGAACACCATCGGCGTCGAAATCTGCGGCACGCTCGGACAAGAAGGAATGACGGGCAACGTAGCTCGTTCCGGCAGTACCCTTACGATCACGGTCGACGGCATTACCTGCGGTGACGGCACCGTGATTGACGTGTCGGGCGTCCGGCTCGCAATCGCCGGCCAGGGACTGAGCGACGTTTCGGCCAACATCACCTCATCGGGAGAAGTGCGGCTGGCGTCCGGCTCAAACGAAGTGACCGTCATCGACAACATCGTCGACGAGTTGACCGACCGCGGTGTGACTGCCGACAAAGTTACGCTGATCCGGCATACCGCACTCCCCGAGGACGAGGAGTACTTCAAGCTGATGATCGCGGAGAACGCGGTCGACTCGTTCGAGGACGCGCAGATCAACCTGGACTTTTCGGGACTCGGCACCGGCATGAGCATCGTACTCGACGCGTGGGTGACGACCACGGCGGGTCTCCGCACCCTCGCGGCCACGGAATTGGTCACGTCAGGCTGTCAACCCGTTGCCGCCGACGCTGTAGTTCCAACGGACCACCCCAATGGCCGATGCGTGCTTACCAACAGCCAATTGGCATTCTCGGGCGGCGATATGTCCGACATGCGGAACGTGACCGTGAACTCGATGAATACCGAGGCCGTTGTATTGACGTCGGGTTTGGGTAGCTCGATCGCAGACGCCGACGACGCGACAGACGGCATCCAAGTTGACATCGGTGGGACCAATTACAATGTCTCGGGCGGAAGTCTCAGCGACTCCGCGGTGAACGTCATTGTGGTCCGGGGCAAGATTACTGTCGACACGAGGCCCCCGCCTCCCGCCGTTGCCCTCCCGCTGGGTGACGTGAACATCATGGCGACCGCGGACGTCGGACCGATCGGTCGGGCGACCTGTATCGGCTCTCAGGCCCTTTGCACGGAAGTTCCGCGCTTCGCCTCGGAAGAGAGCCACGCCGTGACCGTCATCGACGTGACTTCGGACCAAACGATGCTGCGAATTCCGTTCGCGGCGGTCATCGGCGACAGTTGGGACACCGGCATCGCGATCGCCAACACGAACACCGATTCCGACCAGATGGGCGGAATCACGTTCAACTTCTTCCAGGGCGGCGAGTCGATGGATCCCTTCACGCCCGACGGCAGCACGGTCGGTAACGGTCTGAATGACGACGGCATGCTTGAGGCGGGCGGCACGTATTCGGTGCAGCTCAGCGACGTGCTGGAAGCGGCCGGTCACCCCGCCAGTTTCTCCGGTTACGTCGAGATCACGACCGACTTCACCAACGCGAAAGGGTTCGTGTTCTTGAGTTCGTTCGCCGGAGGCGCATGGGGCGCCGCGGGGGCGGTCGACGACATTACCGACGAGTGAGCGTCATCTAGAGACGTTTGCAACGTAACCATCCATTCGACGGGGGAGGGGCCGCGGGGCTCCTCCCCCGTTGTTGTTCAAGGCCGGAACGGTTTCCTCGCTGACACGGCGGTCGGCGTCACGGCCAGGAAGCTCAGCCCTGGACGCGTTGTTCATCGGCGGGTAGGGACACCGCAGGGGTCATGGAGCGAACGGCCTCATCGATTCGAGGCCCGTTTGATTTTCGGGGCGGGAATGTCGTTACATGGCGTGAGGGGAACTGAATGGAGGTTGTGTTGATGACAGATTTCCATCGTTTGGGCGTCCGGGCGGCATGGCTGCCGATGGCGTTCGTTCTGGCCGGGGTCGCGGCCGATGCGCAGGCGACGTTCACGCTGTCGAGCACGTCGAAAACGGTCGTCAACACCGGACATGCCGAGCCTATCGCGGCGATTACGTTCACCGTTTCCTCGGGCACGTCCACGGCCGGCGCTTTCGAGATCGACCTGGGCGACGACATCGTCCTGTCCACGCGGGCGAACGGCATCGTCATAACGCCCAGCGCGGGGGCGCCGCCGACGGGATACAGCGCATCGCAGGATGAGGAAACGGGGATCATTACCGTCAACCTGCCTGCCGGGCTGACGCAGGGGCAGTCCGTGACAGTCGAGGGCGTGCGGTTCTCCGTGCCCGCCAGCGGCATAACCACGCTCACGGCTCAGATCACGTCGTCCGTGCACCGTCTGGGGCAGCGCGACCGTCAGATCCAGGTGCTCGGAGGCGTAATGCAGGGGCTGGTCGTCGACGAGGAATCGGATTCGAGTTTCGGCTTCACGGCGCAGGGCGTCGCCTCGGACGAACTGGGCACCTTCATCTTCCGCGAGGGTTTTGCCGGTGCGTGGGCCGATGCGACGGGACCGGGTGTGACCGGCGCCACTCAGGTCATCTTTCAGGTATTTTCGCTGCCCGCCAACACACAGCTCGTGTTCCCGGCGTCGATCGACTCGGGCGTTGGAGGCGTGCTGGTGCTGGACGACTGCGACTTGCAGACGGTGGATTACGAGGATTGCGAGACGCGCGCCGTGGATGCCGGCTTCGAGGAGGACCCCGTCATCTACGAGTACGCGCAGCCCCCTGGCTCAACCGGCCGGTTTGGCGACATCTTCAGTTTCCGACCGACGCTGAACTCCGAGCAGCCGGGCGTGGGGACCGGCTATTTTCAGGTGTCGCTCGGTCCGATCGGCGCCCTGGAGCCGACAATGGACCTGCCCTTGACCGCGGTGCCCCGCTATGACGCGCTGTGGCTTCCCGCCGGTGGTCCGGACGGGCCGCGGTCCAAGACCTTCCGGTTCACCGTGGATCCGGAGGCCGAGTCGCAGACGTTCACGGTGACGAACGTGGCGGACGGCGCGTCGCCGTTGACGCTCAAGGCCTTCGACTCGGACGGCGAGACTTTGGATCGTGCCGATGCAGACGGCCGCGTTTCACGTACGCTCGCCGGTAAACGGACGTTGACGTTCACGCTGGCGGACATGTTCGGAGACGGGGCGACCCGGGACACGGTGGCGTGGGTGGAGATCATCGCCGCCAGCGATAAAGTCGTCGGTGCTTCCACGGTTTCCGTCGCGGACGGGAACTACACCATGTACTCCCAGACGCCCATCAGCCCGGCTTTCCTCCCCTTCAACCGGGCGGACTCCGCCCAGGTGCCCGTTCTGAGCGTCGTGGGCGAAAGCCCCGACACGACCGACTGGGTGTGGACGCTCTACGACGACGCGGGCGTGGAGCAGGCCAGCTTCACAACCGTGGATGCCGAGCCGGGCGCGGCGGTCCGGGGCGCGCTCGACGACGTGTTCGATGTGGATGCGTCCACGCTGCCGCTCGTCGGGTACGTGCGCGTGGAATCCGACGACGCGGACTTCCGGGGCGCCATCGTCGACAACCCAGGCGAGTTGGCCCATTCCACGCCGGCCCTGTTGCGCTCCGGCGTCCGCCGCCGCGTGTATCCCTACTTCTCGAAGGGCGGCGGATACGACACCGTCGTTACGCTCATCAACGGTTCGCCGCAGAACGCGTTTGTCCAGTTGACGGCCTACGGCGCGGACGGCATGGAGATGGGATCCCGCGTCACGAACGTGCCCTCGAACACGATGGACGAGTTGAGCTGGGGCCAGATCCTGGGATCGGACACGTTCCAGTGGGGGTGGTTCGCCGTGGAGGTCGCGGGGACGTCGGCCAGCCCGTTCGCGACGCCGCCTCGGGTGGCGGCGTCGGTCCGCGTGGAAGCCGTCGGCGACAGCCGGGCCTCCTCGCCGCTGAGCATCGGCCGCGGCGAGGAGTTCTTCTTCACGCCCGTGCGCTCCAGCGACACGGAGTACACGGGCCTGGCCATCCGGAACGGCGGGAACGAGGAGATGACGGTGACCGTGGAGGCGTGGAACGCGGACGGCGAGATGCTGGCGTCTTCCAAGGAGGAGATCGCGGCCAATGCCGTCCACATCGCCGCGCTGCGCACGCTGCTGGCGCCCGACGAGGACCCCGACCCGACGCCGGATCCGGAAGCCGTGGACGAGTCCTACATGGGCCAGGACGGCGGCTACGTGCGCGTGTCCACGGAGTCGACGCGCATGATGGCCATCGGCTTCCTGGGGCGCCTGGACCGCGGCCGGCTGACCTACCTGCACCCGCAGACCGCGCCTTAGGGCGGGACGGGGTATGTCCTGTCGGCTGGACTGTCGTTGCCCGCCGTCAGTTCGTCGAGCGCTGGGCAGAGAGCGCCGCTTCGACTTCCCGCGCCAAGTTGTACACGCTCGCGAAGTCGTACTGGCGACCGAGCTTGGCAACGTAATAGCGTCCGTGCGCCAGCCAATGCCGATAGCCGAACGCGCTGCGGACATCGCCGACCAGTCTCGCTTTCATCTCGCCGTGGTTCTTCCACGCCTCGAGCAGATCGTCCGACAGCGAGACTCTCGCTCCCTTGGTCTCGTACAGTGTCCGAAGCGTGCGCGACAGCCGGTCCCTGTATTTCGCGTAGCAGCGCCGCAGATACTCGACACGGAACGCGGCCTCGATCGAGGCCAGCACCATCATCGCCGACGCGGCGCCGGCCTCGTACAGCCTCTCGTCCCGCTCCGCGAGGACTTCGTCCTCCGTGTAGAACGCGAACCTCGTCTCGAAGCCGGGGCTCGCCTCCGTGTAGTACAGGTGGATGGCCTCTTCAACCACCGCGTGTTGCTCGGCCACCTGATTCGCTGCGAGATGAGCTCCCGACAACGATACCCGTCTAGGAGCCTGTGGTGAAACGCCTGCTGCATTCGACCGGCGATGCATCCCGTCTGGACTGCGTTGCTCGTCGGTCACATATCGGGAATATGCTCCCTTCTCGCGCCTTGCCAGACGGGCGCCTCACCGGACTCGGTGCGACGCGGGGTTTCACCACAGGCTCCTAGCCACCCGAGACTTCCATGATCGCGTCCCGGAACGAATCCTCGCCGAACGCGACAACGGCGCTCTCCGGGGGCGGAGTCTCGATGTACCAGCCCGCTTCGTCGACGTCGCCCCGCGCCATTGCGCGGCTGGATTCCTCAGTGACCCCAACGGTCTCGATCTTCGTGGTGAAAACCGGGCCGTCTTGGGCAAGCAGCACGATCTTCAGGGTCTTCCGCGGTCCCGACAGGTCCACCCGGCCTCGCGCGCCGATGAGCAACGTCCCGATGGGTTTCGCCACGATCTTCTCGCGACCGATCTTGAACGTGAGCTTGTCCGCGTCGTAGCTCCCGAGATGGTCCTCCATCAGTTGTATCGGTGTGCGTTCGACCTCGATCTCGCCCGCCTGTGTGTAGGGCCTGAGATGCTCTTCCATGCGCGCGTACAGCGCGTCAAGCGCTTGCAGCCAGTTGGCTCTCTCCTTGGCCCAGTCGACTTCGTCCTGCACCTGTGCCGTCTTTCTCTTGACGAACTCGGCGAATTCCTGTTTGGCCATCGCTATTCCTCGTCGCTGCCGCTTCAATTGCCTATTGTCCCACGCCACGGCGCGACGCCATAGTCGATTGCCGCTCCTATCGGCCCACGGGACGCCGAGGCTGCCGGTCTTCGATCGCGCCGCCTCCGATCGGCGCTTCGATCTCCGTCGCGATTGCCGCCTGGAACTCGAACTCGAAGCCCAGTTCGCGGCCGCCTCTTCCGAGGCCGTTCCCTCCGTTTCCGGACCGGCGTCGGCCCGCTGAAACGCGACCCTTGAACTCCAACGGATCCACACTTGAATTCATGATACCGCCCGCGAAAACGGCCGGACACGTCCGCGTTAGAGCAGGTAATGAGGCTGAGCCGCGGGACGTCGTAGGGGGCGGGAAGCTTCGGTTTCCAGAGTTGCCGTTCCGAGGGGAGATGGCCATCGGCTTCCTGGGGCGGCTGGATCGCGGCCGGCTGACGTGCCTGCACCCGCAGACCGCGCGGTAGTGCGGCGTGGCGCTTGGGGGCCTACGGGACGAGACCACGCGTTGCATCTCCGTTTCCGTTGCCGCCCGAGTGCTATACTGAGTGTTGTTGACATGCGTTGATGCTGTGGAATAGCATCGGCCACCCGGAAGCGACATGCGGGACGGGGACGCATGTGGATCGCAACGTAGCCCGGAATCTCCGGTTCGACCCCGACCGTTTCGGCTCGATGGTCGTTGCAGGCGCAGCGTATCGCGGAGGTCGATTCGGACCACAGCCCCGGTTCGGACCGCCAATGCGAACCGAGTCATTTCGACGCTGTGACGTTCAGTCGTTGATGCACCAGAATCCCGCTTCACTTCCTGAGACCGGAGGGTTCTAGAAATGGCGACACGCGAGAACTTGCGCCAGGACGCTCGCGAAAACGCGTTGGAGATCCGGTATTTCAAGACGCGTGAAGACGCTCTTGAGGAAGTGGCGCGACGGCGTGCGACGGGCGGTGACCCGATGATCACGCGTTGCGAGACGACCCCGTACGGCGAGTACAAGGTCTACAGCGTTCCCGTGGAACTGTTTGTCGACGATCTCATCGACCCGGTGCTTCCGGACGCCAAGCGCAATTCCTTCCAGTTGTACTGATGGCCGATTCCGAGGGTTCCGAGACGCAGAGAACGGACCTGGTCGTCCGCGAACCCACCGAATCGCGGAAAGCCGGCCTCGACGCGATCGACAAGCTCGTCAACCTGGAACGCCAGCGCATCGAGAGCATCAATCGGCGCACGGAACTGGCCGGGAAAGCCATTGAAGCGAGTGACGCGGCTGATCAGCGTCCAGTACGACTACCACGTCGCGCGAATGCAGCAGTCAGGGCGGGAGCGGGCGGAGCGCCGGCGTTCGATCGTCAAGCTGCTGTGGGGTACGGGCGCATTCACCGTCGTTGTATCGATTTTCGTTCTGTGGATGTTGTTCTTCGGCGCGGACGAGCAGCGGGCGACCGCCATGACTTTGTTGAGCACGGCCCTGACCGGGTTGGGCGGCGCCGGCGTGCTGTGGCTTGTCCGAGCCTTGTTCCAACGACTTCTGCAGGAGACGCGCGACAAGTAGGCGCACGCACGGAATCGTTCAGGGTCTCGTTCCAGTTCCGCGTCGTATCGCCGTCCCCGCAAGCAGGCTGAATCGATTGGCCCTGGGACGACGTCAGGCTCGGTCCCTGCCCCAGAAGTGTGCAGTTTTCGGTTGCCATTGACATCTGAACGGACTCGCCGACGGAACGATCTTCGCCCATGCACCGGTTGTGCTCAGCCGATGTGCGGACAACGCCGACACGATCCGGCCATCCGAGAGACCCGCGGCCGCCGCGGGCGCGCGAGCACCGAGATCCGCACGCCTCGTGAACTGATTGGAGGACCGGAAGATGGCGGATGAAGTGATCGAGGAATCGGGGCGTGTCAAGGACGCCATGGCCCGGGAGCACGGATAGGACATCGCGCGGCTCGCCGCCGAGGCTTGGCCTGCCTGAACGGCGGGTGCGAGACGATGACGGTGAGCGTGAGGAGCGAAAGGGATGCGGAAGATAGAGGTTGGCGTGGTGGTCGCGGCGTTGTGGGTTCTGTCGGCGGGAGAGTCGCCGTGGGCGCCCCGGGCGCATGGGCAGGCGGCCGCGGGGCGCGGCGCGTACGTGAGCATCGGCCTGGGGGTGCTGGCGTCCGAAGGCGCGCGGTTCGCCGACGGGGCGGACGCCGGGCACGCGAATCTATACGGCGGGCCGGAGATCTTCACGTCGGGCGATTTCCGTCCGGCGCCCGCGGCGCACGTCGCCGGCGGGTATCGCTTCGCGCCGCGCCTGCGCTTCCAGGTGGAATTCGCACAGGCCCGGACGCTCCGGTTCCGGGGCATGACCAACTACCCTCGGGCGGGCGCGGTGCAGCCGTCGACGGCCGATCTGCGTACGCGGCGGGTCCTGGCGGCCGGATTCTATGACGTCGGCGCGTGGGGGATCGGACCGGTGATTCGGATCGAGCCCTACGTCGGCGCCGGCGTGGGGTTCGCCGGCTACCGGCTCGAGAACTTCGTGCAGCGGTTTCCGAATCCCGACGATCCGGCGGGCTACCTGCGGCGGGGGCCGGCCGGCGAGGTCCCGTTCACGGGTCTGCCGGCGGGCAGCGGCCGGTCGGCGGCCGGCATGGTGACGGCCGGCGTGGCGGTTCCCGTCGCCGCGGGCGTGCGGTTCGACCTGGGCTACCGCTACACGGACGCGGGATCGATCGGCACCGGGGCCGGCGGCGACATCCTCATCGTGCGGTACCGCGCCGGGGGCCGAACGGAGCTGGAGGCGCCCATCAACGAGACGATTGCGGAGTTCCGCACGCACGCCGCGCTGGTGTCGTTACGGGTGGACTTCTGACGCGGCGGCGTTCTACCGCTCGGGTTTCAGCCGCAGAGCGAATTCATCACATGCGTCGCGGAGCGCCGGCGGAAACGGTTGTCGAAGTCGACCGTCGCTGCACATGCCGGCGAGAGATCGGACATGACGCTGGCACTCCCGTTCCCTGGCGAGCCGCGGATAGTCCGATCGCTTTTCGTCAACCGTTTCGCCGTCAAGATAGGAAAACCAGGTCTCGATGTTCCACGTCGGAATGAACACGGCAACGCCTTCGCCGAGCTTCGGTCAATCGACGCCATCAGCGTCGCAAGCCGCGTCCAACTGCTTCTCTCGTTGATCTACACCGAAACGGTCCCCGTCCATCATCACGATCAGGCTGTGACTGGCGGGTCGAAGACGGTGGGCTCTCAACTCCTTCGGAAACCGTCGCCGGACGAACTGTTCCGCGGAGCCCCGTCCGGCGGGAGCCTTCTCCACGCGCATTGCGCGGGTTGGCCAGCCCGCCGCCGCGAGAAACCTCCGGACGAACGTCGCGTGCTGATTGTCCTCGCACAGAAGAACCGTTCGTACGCGCCGGCTCAAAGCTCCCACCCGCGAGCGACGATTTCCGAGAGTCTGAGCCCCGAGTCCTTCTGGGAAGCGACCACTTCGCTGAGCGGGCGTACCGAGACCGGGCCGCCGTTTTCGCGGCTCAGCAGGAACGCCGAATCGGTACCGAAATAGTCCAGCATCTCCGGGTGGTGGGAGCATACGATCGCCTGACCGAGGCTTGCGCCGCAGGCATCCGACAGCGCCAGGAGCCAGGGCTGTATCTCCGCTAGCGCCAGGTAGTTGTCGGGTTCGTCAAGAAGAACGACGTTCGTGTCATCCGAGAGTCGGACGAGCGCGTACAGCGCGATCAAGGCGCGTTGACCGTCCGACAACTCGTCCAGTCTGAGTTCGTAGCGTGCGCCGACATGGTCGAACGCCACCATCGGCGCGCGCGTGTCGGCGCCGACTTTCTCCATGCGAATCGAATGGAATCCGTCGATCACCGGACTCACGGCGTCGACGACCGAGTGTATCCGGTGGCTGCGCTCCTGGATCTGGTGGCGGTACCAGGAGGCGAAGTTTGCGCCGTCGAACTCCAGGAAGGCGTCTTCGGAGCGGGATTCCGGCAGGAAGCGCTTCGGGTCCAAGGCACAGACCGTCATGCCGCGGATGAAATCGCGAAAACGCGTCAGCCTCGTGTTGTCTTTGCGTTCGGCGACTCGCGCCATCGCGGACTCGGACCAGTCCGCATGATACCGGGGACCTTCGGAGTGGTCGTCCCGA
>JAJEEE010000055.1 GCA_022821145.1 Acidobacteriota bacterium | reverse complement strand
ACGGGCAACCGCCGCCTATCACCGAACCGCCCCTGCCGCCCTCCCCACCCCGTCTCCGACGAGTCAAGTAGCTCTTGCCATGCAGCTCACGGAACCCTGCGGACCCTCTACCGACCGCCGACGAAAAAGAGCCGCACCCATTGCCGCGGCCTGCGGTCAGCACGTTCACGTCGGCCGCGCTGAGGAATCCCGTTGCGTCGACCCCGCGCGCCGCCTGCCATCGTCGAATCGCCTCCCGCGTACCGGCCCCGAACATGCCGTCGGCCGGGCCCGGATCATGCCCTTCGTCCCTCAACGCTTCCTGAACCTGCCGGCGCACAGCCCGGTCGAGGCCCAAGGCGTCCTCGGCCGCCCGCCCGGCCGGAAGCCCTCCACGCCCGTCGTTAGCTCCCGTCGGCACTTCCGCGATCGTCGCCCTCGACCCGCCGGCGACGCCTCCCGCGACGGCTTCCTCGGCCTCACGGTCCTCGACGGCGGTCGACGGAACATCCGCGCGCCCCTCGATGTTTCGTCCCTCCAATGTTCCGCTGGCGTCGGCTGCGCTCGCCGTCGCCTCGCCCGTCTGCGCACCGTTACCGTCCATGCGGTCCGCCGTGATCCAGTACAGCAACCCGATTCCGACAGCGGCAAGCCCGACCACCGCCAATAGCGCCAATCCGACCACCGCGTACACCACGCGTTGTGCAGGTCGCCCCTTGTCGGCGCGGGAGTGCCAGGGATGCGGCGGGGACTTCGCCTCGCGGGCCTGCGGGCGACTCGCCGAAGCGCGCGAAGACCTCACGGACGCCTGACGCGGTCCGCCCGCGTGCATCGACACTGCCGGATGCCCCCCGGGTTCCGGCATCCACCCGTGCGGCTCTTCCGGCAGAACGACGGCGTCGACGTGACGCACGGTCGTCGGCGCCGCCTCGTGCGGGGTGGGCGCGCCTGGTCCCCCGGGTACGCCGATCGATGTCGGTTCGCTGCCGATGCCCACCGTGTCCACCGCCGGCGCTTCCGTCGCCCCGTTCGCCCTCTCTCGGAACAGCGCCTGGGTCTCTGGATGCTCTGCGGCGGATGCCTCATCTCCGTCCCGGGTGCCGGTCCGAACCCGGAACTCCGCAATGTCATCTCCGTTCCGGCGCAACTCCTCCAACTTCGCACGAACCAGGGCCCATTCCGGTGTTCGGAACCAGTCCGCCTCCGGTGCGTCTCTCTTGTACTCAGGCATGGCTCTGTTCGTCCGATCCGTTCCAGTCGACTTCGATCCACTTCCCTTCGTACGTCAGGCGCAGCGTCGTCCTCAGCATGGTGACGAACGGCGGCTCGATGCGCCCAGAATCTCGAAGGAGATTCGAGAACGCCTCCCGGCCGTCGGTCTGGATGGCGTCCTCCGCCACCTTCTTGATCGACGGCCGGAAGCCGCAGTCCATGCCGACCGACTCCAGGAAGGCCAGGAACTCGTCCCAGGACACCGAAGGCTCGCTTTCGACCGGAAGACGCTTCCCGCCAACATCCTTCATGAACGTGGTGGCGTCGAGGTCCTCGCCAAGCCGCGCGCCGATGCCCACAACGCGGAAGTCGGCGGCGCGAACCCGGAACTGCGTCTGGCCCCTTCGCTGCGCGGCCAGCATGCCCTTGGCCGCTTCGTGCTTCATGTCCTGACTGAAGTAGGCTGTCACCCGGTCCAGCCGGGCGTCGGCCGCGTCTCCGCCCGCGTGTTCGGTCAGTCGAACCGTCAGGCCCATGAACGCCTCGTCGTGCTCCCACAGCCTGAACAGGGTAGACCCGCGGCCTCCGAAGCACAGTCGAATCGTCGTCAGGTCATCATGCGCGAGACCCGCCGCGTCGCATGCAAGCAGGGCTCGGATCTGCAGGCCGAGAAAGCGGCAAAGCCCGCCCATCATCACCGCCGCCCCGGCCTTGAGCCGCCGGGCGGTCTCCGTGTGCATGATGTGGAGCCACATCTTCTCGAACGCCGAGCCGAACACCGGACTGTTGATAATCGCCCGCGCGGCGTTCCGGTCCGTGGCCGAGGGCCGCTGGTCGACCGGCGGATTCATGAAGTTGTTTCGACTGCGCTTGTCCCCGAACACGCCGCTCGGACCGACATGGGCGACCTTGAGGTCTTCCAGAAACTCCCGGTTGTAAAGCAGGAACTCCGTCATGAGGTCGTCGCCGGCCAGTTGAACGGAGTGCTGCCAGATGGCGCCGTTCTTGCGCGTCTCGAGCGCCATGTCCGTGCTGCCGCCGCCGATATCGAGGACGAGAACGGCCTGAGTCTCGGCCAGCTCGACCTCGCGGAAGTAGTCGAGCGCGGCGTGGCTCTCCGTATGGAACGCGACGCCGTCCCGCCGATCCCGCGTGTCGAGCGACTCCGACTCGATCACCCTTCGGTACGCCTTGGCATCAGGTATCGAGATCGGATAGGAGAAGTGCCACTGCACGGCGCTCGGAGCCGGCACGTCGCGCTGGCCGATGATCTCGGCAAGACTGAGGATGGTGATGTGTCGGAGATACCGGGCCATGCGCGCGCGCGCCTCGGGGTCCGTTCCCCACTTCAGGTCGAAGACGAGGTTGGCGTTGCCGCTGCCGGAGAGCAGGCTCTCCGTCAGATACAGTACATCCGGATCGAAGAACGCATGGTCACGCCACAGCGGGGGCTGCCCGGCCCTGGTCCAGTCGGTGGCGAGATCGGCCACGCCCTCCGCGCGTCGGAGTTGCATGACGGTCGCGAACGGCTGGTCGACGGGGACGGTGGGCATGAACTCCGTATACTCGTCCTCCTTGTCGACGCTCCTCCGGCCGTCTTCCCGATAGTCGTTGAACCTGCGCAGCCGAGGACGGAAGGGAAGCGGCTCGGCCTTGCCTTCCCCGCGCTTGCAGTACACGATGGTGTTGCTCGTGCCAAAGTCGCAGGCGATGTGCGCCGTACCGCCGGCGGCGGCGTCCTGGGTCTGAACGTCACGCGCCGGCGGCAGGATGCCGAGGCCGGCGTACGCCGAACCGGCGGCCGACGGCAGTCTGAACAACGCGGCGTCGAAGGCTCCGTCGCTGCGCTGCAGGCTCTTCTCGTGCGGATTCTGGCCGCCGGCGTTGCCCATTCTCAGCCACTCGAACCACGGGGGACCGTCGTCCTCCGCGGTGCCGCTCATTCCGGTCCAGGGTCCCTCCGCGCTGCTCCACGCCGCCAGCCGCTGCCGGCAGTGCTCCACGTACGCCGCGCCCGCATCGAGGTCCGTCCGGCGAAGGTCGCGGAGCAGGATGCTGCGCGATACGCCAGTCGTCGCGACGACCGAGCGTTCCAGCGGCGAACGGCTGACGTTGGTGCTGGCAAAGAGGTAGTTCCACTTCCACTCGGGTACTTCTTCCCCGTCGGTATCGCGCGCAGACGGCGCTCGAAAATCAGGCCACGCGGCGAGGGCGGCGGGGGCGTAGGCGCTCTCGAGCGCACCCGCCACACCCTCGCCATACACGCGGGTTACGGCGTGGTCGTACCTTCGATTCCTGCGGTCGGTCACGGTCACCTGCAGCCCGACCCGCGGCTGTGACGGACTGCCCAGAAGATCGAGGTGGCGCGCGAGCTCATCGAGGTTGCGGAACAACAGGAGGGCGACGGGTTTGACCGGCAACAGCTTCTTCCGCAACGGCTCCGGATGGGGCGCGGCATCGAACCGCTTAAGGGTCGTCAGGCAATCGGCCAGCAGATCGCCGGGCCCCAACAGCAGGATGCCGTTAGCCGCCGCCTCCGCCAGAAGGTACTCGGGAATCGGCGTCGGCGCGCCGTCGGCGGCGGGCTTCGGCAGATCGGCGAGCGTCCGCTGACCGAACAGCGACACATGCTCCGGCCGGCGGTTCAGGGTATCGGCGCACCTCCGGTCGGCTAGGACGACCCTGATGGCGGTCTGCTCGTCAAGGCGTATCACGCCGAGACTCAGATCCGTGACCTCGGCCGCCGTACCGTCGTCTTCCCAGACCGAGTTGACCCCCTGGTACAGCCCTCTCGGGTTTGGGTGCGGCTCTTTTCCGTAGGTTGCTATCTCACTCATTCATAAGGGTTTATGCCCGTGGACACTCCCTCGTCAGTGCGTTTTGAGGGGTGACAGCGTTCGGTGAGGGCTCGGTCCGCCTCTCTCGGGCCGCCGCCCG
>JAJEEE010000014.1 GCA_022821145.1 Acidobacteriota bacterium | reverse complement strand
AACCCCGCGAAGAAGTGCGGCTCGACGAACCCGGTCGTGACACGGACGTCGGAGTTCACCCACTCCCGGTTCAGCAGGACCGGCACCCCCGTCGACGTCTCGCCGACGTCGACGAGCGACGACTCGTCGCGCGCGTAATGGCACAGGATGCGGCAGCGGCGCGCGATCTCCGGCCCCAGCATCCCCTCGATCTCCTCGGCCGTGTTGATCCGGTGGGTGCCGGTCGCGATGAAGACCGTGACGTCCTCCATCCGGACTCCGGGCATCGCCTCCAGGAGCGCCTCGATCATCACCTGGCGCGGCTGCGCCCGCGTGATGTCGCAGACCGAGACGCCGATCGTCCGTCCGGGCCGGACGGTGTCGGCCAGCGGAGGGCGGCCCGCCGGGTTTCGGATCGCGTCGACCAGAGCCGCCATCGGGTCGGAAACGGACGGCCGGTCGACCGGCTCGATGACGGTCGCCTCCGCCGGAATCTGGACGGGCATCCCGTCGCTTCCGTAGTCGAGATCGAGTTCAACCACGTTCGGCATCGAGGAGAATCAGACTAGCGAGCCGGAGGGGAGGCCGTCAACTCGTTCGCTGGGAGCCTGTGGTGAAACCCCTGCTGCATTCGACCGGCGATGCATCCCGTCTGGACTGCGTTGCTCGTCGGTCACATATCGGGAATATGCTCCCTTCTCGCGCCTTGCCAGACGGGCGCCTCACCGGTCTCGGTGCGACGCGGGGTCTCACCACAGGCTCCTAGAATTGAAACCGGACCTCCAGCGTGATCTGACGCGGGTTCGAAGCGCTGATCGATTTCCCAAAGTTGGGGGACGTCCGGATCCCGACCGGCGTGCCGAAGTTCGTGCGATTGAAGGCGTTGTTGAAGTTGGCCCTGAAGTTGAGGCTCGGGCCGCCGTTGCCGTTGCTTCCCAACGAAACCGACTTGGTCAGGTTGAAGCTGACGTTGCCCTGATGGGGGCCGCGTTCGCTGCTGCGCGGCACGCCCGGCGGACGGTCGTTCGTGACGCCGTCGCCGTTGTCGTCCTCGCCCGTCGTGATCGTGTACCAGTTGCCGTTCCGGTACGAGATCGTCGTATTGAGATACACGTCCAAGAACAGTCGGTTGATGACGACGGCGCTGACCAGGTGACGGACCGTTTCGGCGTAGTCGCCTCTCATTATGAAGATGTCGGAGGGCGCGCTGAAGTTCGTGAGGACGTTGCCGTTGACTTCGCGCGAGTACGTGGCGTTGACGTTGAAGATGCTGAACCGCTGGCGCATGTTCACCCGGATGGCCTTGAACTTGGCGATCCCCGTCGACTCCAGGCGCCAGACGTTGCCCTCCATCGGATCGGGCCGGCACGACTGGATCTCGGCCCGGGGCGCATCGTCGGGCAGCCCGGCCGTGCACGCCGGCAGTCGCGGGTTGAGATTGCGGCTGCGCAGCAGGTGAAACCGCTTATGGTAGTCGAAGGCCGCGGTCACGAAGAGATTCCCGGGAAAACTCCGCTCGATCTGGTACGACGAGTTCACCGAGTACGGTGCAACGAGGTCGTCGGCCCGGACACGCCGCGAGGACGGTGGCGCGACCCGGACCTCTCCGGCGAGGAACGGATCCGGATACGAGGGGTTGCTGATGACGATCTCGACCTGGCGTGTGCCGTCCAGACGCGCCAGGTTGTATTCGACCCCGCGCGGGACCCTTACGTGAAACAGACCGGCGCCCGCCCGCACGACGGTCGAGTTATCCAGAGCGAACGCGACGCCGATCCGCGGGTCGAGGTTGTTGTGGTCATCCAGATTCGTTTGTCGTTCGTAACGCAGTCCGAAGAACAGCGTCAGCCGGTCCGTGGGCTGGTACTCGTTCTGGTAGAACGCACTCCATTCGGTTTGAGCCTGCCGGATCGTCGGGTTGCCCCGTATCTCGTTATAGAGGATCGGTCGTCCCCGGGCGAAGGACTCCAGATTCGAGAACGTGAACGTTCCGCGGAAGTTGTTTTCCGCGTTCGCATGGAGCGAGTTCCGGTTCATGTTTCCGCCCGCGCGGACGGCCCATCGGTCACCCGAGTAGATCCAGAGGCTCGCGAGATTGAAATTGCGACCCGTGTACGCGCCCCGGTTGGGTCCGCCCCCGCCACTGAAAGCCCCGAGCACGTTGACCGCGCGTCCGATGGTGACCGGTTCGACGCGTTCGTCGAAGTCGGAGGTTCCGACGCGGATTTCCTGGACCCAACGCTCCGAGACGAACCACAGGTGCTGGAAATCCACGTTGTCGTTGCGGTACCTCAGGTCGGTTCCACGTTCCGGCAGGTTGAAGCCGCCGACGTTCTGCATCTCACGGCGGTGGCGCTGGAGGTTGCCCCTGAAGTCGAGCGATTGCGCCGGCGTGAGCTGATACGTGCCTCCCAACGACGCGTAGTGCGTCGATTGGGGACGGGTGAAGCCCAGGACGAACGGGCCGTCGAGGGTTTCGGCGTTGACCGTGTCGGCGCTGTCGGATTCCTGGTGGGTGAAGCTCCCGTTGACGGTCAGGCGGTTCCGGATCAGCGGTCCGCTGCCGGTCAGGTTCACGTTCCGTTGCTGGTACGGTGGCTTGTTCGGGGCGAATGGGTTGCGGGCGTTCAGCGACTCGTCACGGAGCGTGAAACCCGCGCTGCCGTGCCAGGCGCCCGCGCCGCCGCGCTGAAAGATGCGGGTCTGTATTCCGCCCCCGCTGGCGTAGCTGTAGCTTCCCCCGCTCGATGCGTTGCCTGAGAACTGGTTCTCGGCGGTGAATGGATTCCGGTTGATGCGGATCTGCTGGACCTGACGGCTGGTGCCGGCCGTTGCGTCCGGCTCCGCCGTTTCGGCTGCGCGCGCCGCGACGTCGGCATCCCAGGCGGCCAACTGTTCGGCGGTCAGGTGGACGCGCACCCGGTCGCTGAAGTCCTCGTTCATCCATGCGATGCCGGCCAGGGCGCGGTCCAGGGCTTCGCCCTGCGGCGGGCCGCCGCTGAAATTCATCACGTTCCCGAACAACTGTTCGGACGCGCGGCGGGACTCCTCCAGCACGAACGTGATGCGGTCTTGCTGTTCCTCGGAAAACGGTACGCCCGCGGCGTCGAGAACCTCGATGAGCTCATCCCGGATCCGGTCGAGAGGATTCTCCGTCAGGAGCCCGCCGCCGTCGTCCTGGGCGCCGAGCGGACACGAGGCCGCAAGGACCAGAGCGCCGATCCACCACCACCGCGCGGTCACCGCGCGCACGCTGCATCTCTTCGCATACGATTTCCGAATCCGAACACTTGCGCGGAACCCACGTCCCCTTACTTCAGACACCGTACCGACGGAAACGTTTTCAACGAAATTCATGGACGGAAAGTGCGAGTTCCTGACTGTGACTGCGACATCCGCCTGGAATTCCGTCGGGGGCGGGTGCAATCCGCGGCGGGTTCCGTGTACTCTGCCAGATTCGGCGCGCCCATGCAGCTCCCTCCGACCGACCCCCAACAAGAGCACGATCCCTACGCGGCATTTCGGCTGACGGCGTTCCGGCGCTACTTCGCCGGCCATACCACGCTGATTTTCGGCTGGCAGATGCAGAAGGTCGCCATCGGCTTCGAGATCTACGACCGCACGGACTCGTTCATGCACCTCGGCTACGTCGGCCTCGCGCAATTCGCGCCGTTCGCGCTGCTGGCGGTCTTCGGGGGGCATTTCAACGACACGCACAACCGCAAGCACATCCTGATGACCGCGGCTTCGTTCAACGCTCTGGCCGCGCTCGGGCTGGCATGGAACTCCGCCTATGGCACGGCCAACCTCACGTATGCCTTCCTCATCGTGGGCGGCTGCGCCCGGGCCTTCCAGATGCCGGCCCGGAGATCGTTCCTGCCGCGCATCGTACCGCGCGAAGTCTTTCCCAACGCCGTGTCGTGGCACTCGAGCGGTTTCGAGCTGGCGACCATGGCGGGGCCCGCCCTGGGAGGGTTCCTGATCTGGTACTTCAACGACAGCGCTCTGCCGATCTACCTGATCAACGCCGGGGCGCTTCTGACGTTCGTCGCCCTGGTGGCCGGCATCCGGTACCGGCACGAACCCGTTCCCAACGCCGTCATGAGCGTGGATTCACTGCTCGAGGGTTTCCGGTTCATCAAGAACAGCCCCGTCGTGTTCGCAGCGATCACGCTGGACATGCTGGGCGTGCTGTTCGGAGGGGCCGTCGCCCTGATGCCCGTCTTCGCCCGCGACATTCTCCAGGTCGGATCGCTGGGCCTGGGATGGCTGATGGCGGCGCCGGCGATGGGCGCCTTCAGCATGGCGCTGATCCAGGCCCACGCGCGCCCGGCGCCGAAGGCCGGCCGCCGGCTGCTCATTGCGGTCACCGGGTTCGGTTTGGTGACGATCGTCTTCGGACTGTCCCAGAGCTTCGCGTTGTCGATGACGATGCTGTTTCTGCTCGGCGCATGCGACAACGTCAGCGTCGTGATCCGCGGCGTGCTGGTCCAGTTGCTGACCCCGGACGCGATGCGCGGGCGCGTGTCGGCCATCGACGGCGTCTTCATCGGGACGTCGAACGAGCTGGGCGCTTTCGAATCCGGGGCCGTTGCGGCCATGGTCGGGCCCGTTCTCTCGGTCGTCATCGGGGGCGTCGGCACCATCCTCGTGGTCCTGGGCGTGGCGTGGAAATGGCCCGAGCTGCGACGATACGGGGCGCTGGATTCGCCCGGGCCCTGATCGCCGGCAGCGCCCCCCGGGAATCCTGGCTCCGGCCCCCGTCTACGCAGTTTGATTGCGTCCCGAGTCCGGGCCCACTAGACTGCGGTGATAGTTTCGGAGTTCGAATCGCTTATGCTGCGCCACGGGAGTGTTGGAAGGCTCATGAATCGGAACGCGCTGATCGTGCTCGTGTGCGGATTGGCGATGCCGCTGTCCGCCTTGTCCCAGGGCGCCGCGGTCTTCGAACCGGACGAAGTCGGGCGAATTCTTCTCGACGAAGGCGTCGAGGGACTGCAGCGCGCGCTGGCCGAGGTCGGCGTGCCCCCGATGACGTTCAACCAGGAGACGCAGGTCCGCCCCGTCTACGATGCGCACGTCCGCGTTCTGGACGACCTGCTGGCCGCCCAGGGAGGAAACCGAGCGGCGATCGGAGCGGAGATCGCCGCCTTGCGGGAACAGCTTTTCCTGGCCGCGCTCAAGTTCCTGAACCCGGCCCAGCGCACGGGCCTGATCGGCGCGGCGGCCAACGCGGAATTCACGGAGCTCAACACCGACTTGCCCGAGGACGAAGCCGAGCTTCGCGAATACCTGACCGATCTCCGGAGCCCCGCCGGCACCGAAGACTCCGACTCCAACAGCTCCGGCGGCTTCAACATCGGCGGCGGGGGCGGCGGAGGCGGCGGCCTCATCATCGACGGTTTCAGCGGCGGCCGGATGCCCAACCGGGACGAAATACAGGAGATCCGAATCAACGAGAACTCGTTCACCGCGGAGCAGAGCAACCAGTCCCGGGGCCGCACCGAAGTGATCACGCGCGGCGGCGTCGGCGGTGTCAACGGCGATCTGACGTTCAACTTCGCGGACGAGTCGCTGGATGCGAGGAACGCCTTCGCCAGGTTCCGCCCGCCCTATCAGCAACGGAACTTCGTCGGCAACATCAGCGGGCCCGTCATCCGGAACCGGCTGACCATGACGTTCAGCATCCGGAACAACAACTCCGAAACCGGGCAGACCCTGCGCGCCCTGACGCCGACGGGTCTGGTCAACGACGCCGTGGTCCGGCCGCAGACCGAACGGGGGTATACGACCCGCGGAACACTGCAGTTGTCGGACAACCACAACCTGAACGTGAGCTACGAGTTCGGGAATCGGCGCGGAGAGAACCAGAACGTGGGCGAGCTGGGGCTGCCCGAGCAGGGAACCGTCAACCGGCGTGACAACTTCTCGTTCCAGGTCAAGGAGACGGCGGTTCTTTCGCCGCGGCTCAACAACGAGGTCCGCTTCCAGTACGGGGGGTTCCTCCAGGACGCGGATCCCATGACCGAGGCGCCTCATATCCGAGTTCTGGGAGCGTTCCGGGGCGGCGGCTCCACGAACAAGCGGGAATCCAAGGTGCGCCAGTACGACTTCGGAAACCTGTTCATGTATACGGGAAGCACCATCGCGTTCCGCATGGGCTACGACGGGGGGCGCGTCCGCCTCGATTCCAACTCCGAGATCAACTTCAACGGGACGTATACGTTCGGCAGCCTCTTCGACTTTTGCGCGATCGATCCCCGGTTCGACGATTTCACGGCGCCGGGATGCGTCGAGGCGCTCCAGCAGGTGGCGCCGGGAACCGAGCCGGTCCTGCCGACGTACAGTCAGGCCACCGGCGAACCCCGGTTGGCGATCATGCAATGGCAGAACGCCGCCTACTTTCAGAGCGACGTTCGCGCGTCGACCAACCTTACGTTGTACTTCGGCGCCCGCTACGAATGGCAGACGAACCTGGACGACTGGAACAACATCGACCCAAGGTTCGGATTCGCTTATCAACTCGGGTCGAACACGGTCATCCGGGGTGGGACGGGCACGTTCCACCAGCGGATGCAGTTCTTCGCCGTGACCGACTTGCTGCGGAACAACGGCGAGAACCAGCAGGTGCTCGAGATCAGCCGCTCGTCGTATCCCACGCCGTTTCTGGGCGCCGACGACGTGGAGGCTCGGCCACCCGAATCGATCCAGTTGCGCGCGCCGGAACTGACCGCGCCCTATACGTGGAACAACGAGTTGACCGTCGAGAGCTCGTTCGCCAACGGTCTGATCGTAACGGGGTCATACCGTTTCATCCGCGGCGTCCACCTCATGCGTGACCGCAACCTCAACGCGCCCTACGATGCGACCGCCGCGGCCATCCGGTCCTGTTCGCCGCTGACGCCTCCCGGCGCATGCGTCCGTCCCGATCCCGCCCGCGGCAACATCAACCAGCGCGAATCCACGGGAACCTCCAGCAGTCACACGTTCCGTTTCGGTTTCCGGCAGCGTTTCCGTTTCCTCAACGTGAACGGCAGCTACGACTTCGATTCCACCTACGACGACCTGGCGGCGCGCCAGAGCGGCAACTACAACAACGACGTCAGCCTCCCGGCGGACAACTACGACCTGGACTCGGAGTGGGGACGATCGGGCGCGCGCCATAGGATGAACCTGTCGGCGAACGTGCGGCTTCCGTGGAACATCAACGCGAACACGATATTCAACTGGAACACGGGCACACCGTACACCCACCAGACGGGCTTCGACGACAACCACGACACGACGCGGAACGACCGTCCGCCGGGCGTGGACAAGAACACGTTGACGGGGCCGGGTTTCTTCGAAACGGGACTGGACGTGTCCAAGGCGATCCAGCTCCGGTCCGACCAGGTCGAGGTGACCGGCGCGGCGGGGACGGGCGGCTACTACGGCCAGCGGACGGGCGTGCGGATGACGATCCGGGCCCAGGTGACGAACCTGTTCAACAACGTCAACTACGAGAGTTTCGGCGGCGTGGAGACGTCGCGCTTCTTCATGCGGCCGACGCGCGCCCGAAATCCCCGGCAGATCGTCCTGTCGGTCCGATTCGACATCTGATCGCCGCTCCGGCTCCGACGCGCGGCGCGACGGGCTAGAACAGCCCGGTGGTGACGCGTTCCGGGGTGACGTCGATCTTCGTCGCGGAGGGGATGCGCGGCAAACCCGGCATCGTCATGATGTCGCCGCAGACGGCGACGATGAACTCCGCGCCCGCCGACAAACGGACCTCGCGAACCGGCACCACGTGGTGGCTCGGCGCGCCCTTCAGGCTGGGATCGGTCGAAAAGCTGTATTGGGTCTTGGCGATGCAGACGGGGAAGTGGCCGAAGCCCTGACCCTGGAGGTCGCGGAAGCGGTTGCGCAGCTTCTGGTCGCCGGTGATATCGTCGGCCCCGTAGATCTCGCGGGCGACGGTCCGCACCTTTTCCCAGAGCGGCGCGTCGTCGGGATAGAGCAGCTTCATCTTCGGACGGTCCCCGTCGAGCAGTTCGACGACCGCTTCCGCCAGGGCCGCGGCGCCGTTCCCGCCGCGCGCCCAGTGGTCGGCCTCGACGGCGCGCACGCCGATCGCGTCGCACAGTTCTTCGAGCTTCCGGATCTCCCCGGCCGTGTCGGCCGAGAACCGGTTGACCGACACCAGGACGGGTACGCCGAACTTGCGAACGTTCTCGACGTGGCGGGCCAGGTTCGCGAAGCCTTTCTCGACGGCCTCGACGTTCTCTTCCCCCAAGGCGTCCAGGGCGACGCCCCCATGCATCTTCAGCGCGCGGATGGTGGCCACCAGAACGGCGCAGTCGGGCTCGAGCCCCGCCTTGCGGCACTTGATGTCGATGAACTTCTCCATGCCGAGGTCGGCGCCGAATCCCGCCTCGGTCACCACGTAGTCGGACATCTTCAACGCCGCCCGCGTGGCGATGACCGAGTTGCAGCCGTGAGCGATATTGGCGAACGGGCCGCCGTGAATGAAGGCGTGGTTGTTCTCCAGCGTCTGCACCAGGTTCGGCGCGAGCGCGTCCTTCAGCAGCGCCGTCATCGCGCCGGGCGCTTCCAGCTCGGACGCCCGGACGTATTCGCGGTTGCGCGTCTGCCCGACGATGATGTTGCCGAGCCGGCGCTTCAGATCGGCCAGGTCCTCGGCCAGGCAGAAGATGGCCATGACCTCGGAAGCCACGACGATGTCGAAACCGTCCTCGCGCGGGAACCCGTTGCCGACGCCGCCGAGCGAGCAGGTGATCCGCCGGAGCGCCCGTTCTTTCATGTCAACGGAGCGCCGCCACGCGATGCGCCGCGGGTCCAGGTCGAGGCGGTTGCCCCAGTGGATGTGGTTGTCCACCATGGCCGCCAGCAGGTTGTTGGCGGCGCCGATGGCGTGCAGGTCGCCGGTGAAGTGGAGGTTGATGTCCTCCATCGGGACGACCTGGGCATAGCCGCCGCCGGCGGCGCCGCCCTTGATTCCGAACACGGGGCCCACGCTCGGTTCCCGGAGACACACCGCGGCCGTCTTGCCGATGCGGTTGAGGGCGTCGCCCAGGCCCACGGTCGTCGTGGTCTTGCCCTCGCCGGCCGGCGTCGGGGTGATGGCGGTGACCAGGATCAGCCGGCCGTCGGGCCGGGTCTCGAGGCGTTTCAGGCAGTCGAAGGAGACCTTGGCCTTGTAGTGGCCGTAGGGTTCCAGCTCGCCCGGCTCGATGCCGAGACGTTCGGCGGCGATGTCATGGATCGGCCGCATGGGTGCGGCCTGGGCGATCTCGATGTCGGATCGAGGGTTCGAATGCTGGTCGTGCATGAGTTGTCGGGCCTTCCTTCGGGACGTTGGCGCGGCCCGATAACATAACACACGGCTCCGGGCCGCGATCGGTGCGGATGCCTGATCGAACCGTCGGGTTGCTTCGAAACTAGAAACCGCCTCGCCCGAACACCTGTCCCGTGTCGGCGTTGCAGCCGCCCCGGGGCACGGACATGCCGCACAGGATCAGGTTGCCGGTTTGCGCGCCGAAGGGACGCCCGTCACGCAGCGGGTTGAGCGTGACAGTGAAGATGGTGCCGATCGGGAAGCTGTCCGGCGTGATGCCTTGACGGCCGAGCGAGACCGCGGGGCCGGTTTCCACGCCCCACTGGACGGGTTCGCCGCCTTCGGTCATGACATTGCCGTTCTCGTCGACGAGGTCGAAGATGTACTGGGAGTGGTTCGCGCCGATGATGAAGCGCACGAGCTTGCCGGTCAGTACCCTGTCGATCGTCTGATCGTACATGGCGAAGGAGTGATGGGCTTCGGCCCGGACGAGGGCCAACCCGACGATGATTGCCGCCCAACCGGCAACGTGTCTCTTCATTTTCCGTGACTCCTGTCGGGAAAGCTCCCGATGCCTGGTTTCCGTGCGCGGGCTCCGCTATTCCTCGGGGATTTCCCATCCCTGCTCGAAGTTCCGCTCCCAGTTCTGTGCCCACGGCCGGCCGAAATAGTCGACGTATCCCTCGTCGAAGAACATCAACTGCGTCGGCCGTCCGTCGGGGCCGTTGACGATCGTGCTCTGGACCCGGCATTCGACGAAGAAGTACCGCTGCGGCTGATCCAGCGTCGCCGAACGGTTCCACTCGGTCACCAGCGTCAAGGGGCGGACGAACGCTTCGGGATCGTAGAAGGTCGCCTCGACGATCAGGCCGTTTCCGCTCTCGGCCGGTCGGATCACTTCGATCACTTCCAGCGCGTTGCTGTATTCGAACATGGAGTGCGAGACGGTCCAGCCTTGGACGTTCGCCGTCCACGTGACCAGCGTGTCGCCGTTCCAGAAACCCACGGTCTCGCCGTACCACTGCGGAATGTTGTCGACGTGTTCCTGGCCGACGTGGACCTTGCGGAGGAAGTTGTCGGCGACGCCGGCGAGGAACTGGACCTGGTTCGGCGTCACCAGGACTTCCATGCCCCGCGTGGCGAACTGCGTGTAGAAGCGTAGCAGGCCCTCGGGATAGCAGAACGCGGCCATCCACTGCGGCGAGTTCGAGACGGCCTCGTGGTAGTTCATCTGCGTCATGCGTTCCTGGTATTCGGGAGTCAACAGCGATAGCAGGGTCGCCGTCTGCATCTGCGTCCCGTAGATCCACTGGGGAGGACCGACGTTCCCGCCGCGGCCCCCGCGGCCGCCGCCGCCGGCCTTCTGGTACCAGCCGTCCCAGTCCGGCAACGTCGCCCGCGTATGCTCGCTGGGGCCGCCCGCGGCTTCCGCCTCGGCCATCAAGGCGGCATAGTGCGCCTCGGCCGATTCGTGGTCGTAGGGGCTGACCATCGCGTTGGCGTCGAGATCCCGGTCGCAGTCGCCCCATTCGCCAACGCGGTTGTCCCGCCACATGTCGGTGAGCTGGCGGGGCGTGTTGCAGCGCGCGTAGCGCTCGTCGGCCCAGTATTGCCGGTCCACGTAGAAGTTCTCCGTGGTGAACAGGTCGACGGGGAGCGGCTCGACGCCCGGCGGGGGAGCGGCGTCCGCAAGGATTTCGGATGCCTGGCCCCGGGCGATGGGCGCCAGACCGGTTGCCGGCAGCGCGAGCAACGCCAACGAAGCGCCTGTTCGTATCAGCGTCATGCGCATGTGTACCTCCACCAAAGAGCACTGCGTTTCAAGGTCCGTCCGCGGAACGGTCCGGCCCGTCGCGGAACTCGTCAGCGATATGATATAAATCCCAGGTCGGTTCGCCAACCCGATCATCGGACTCAGAGGCCACCACGTGACCGCGAGAGCGACTTCCCACGCCGCACGGATTCGCTCTTCAACCG
>JAJEEE010000001.1 GCA_022821145.1 Acidobacteriota bacterium | reverse complement strand
TCCCGGAGGCCGCCTTGGCCACCCGCGGCGTGGACGCCGCGGGTACCATGGGGAATGCGGCGACGTTCTGCGTGTCCTCCGTACCTTGGCATGCCGCTCGGTGTTTCGCTGCGACCTTGCGGAACTCTCCAATAGTAGGCGCGGCGTTCCTCGCCGCGACTGGACAACGAGGCGGACGCCGAGGCGTCAGTTCAATAAAATGACCTCTTCGTTCACGGTGTCGGCGGGTGGCGAGATCTCGGCTTGCTGACGCGGCGTCCCGGAGGCCGCCTTGTCCACCCGCGGCGTGGACGCCGCGGGTCCAATGGGGAATGCGGCGACGAAGTGCGTGTCCTGCGTGCGTGGGTATGGCGCTCGGTGTTCCAAGGGGATGACCGGCGCTGCGTGTTCCGCCGCGACTGGACGCCTCCATGGCGTTGCCATGGAGGTGGCGGAGCAAGGCGTCAGTCCAAGAGAAAGACCTCTTCAGTTCAGTCCGCACGAACCCAGCCGATGTCGGGCCGTTCCGTAACGGCATAGCGTGAAATAGCCCCGCGACGTTCGATCATGCCGGTTGCGTCCATCCCGATTGCGCGTAGTATTTCGGGAGTGCTTCTTCGTTTCGAGAGACACCCGTGGGCCTGATCGCCCGCTGGATCGACCAGCCCCGATCCGTCTGGGTTCGCCGCGCGCTGTTCCAGGTCCACCTCTGGGCCGGGTTGAGCCTCGCGCTCTACATCGTCGCGATCAGCCTGACCGGCAGCATCCTCGTGTTCCGCGTCGAGTTGCTGAACCACTTCGACCGCGAACCGGTTCGCGTGGCCCCCATCGGGAACCGGCTCGACGAGGCGGGACTCGCAGCCGCCGCGCGCGCCGCCTATCCCGGCTACGAGGTGACCCGGACGTTCGATGGCCGCGACCCGGACCAGGCCGTCGAGCTATGGCTGGAACGCGACGGGCGCCGGCTTCAGAAGCTCTTCGACCCGTTCACCGGCCGGGACCTCGGCAACGCCGTTCCCGCCGGCATCCGTTTCACGTCCTGGACGCTGGAGCTCCACGACAGCCTGCTGCTCGGCGAGACGGGCCACGCCGTCAACGGCGCCGCCGGCGTTCTGTTCACGCTGCTGGCCATGACGGGAATCGTGATCTGGTGGCCGGGCCGGCGCGCCTGGCGCCGGAGCCTGTATGTCCAGGTCCGGGCTCCCTGGAAGCGCGTGAACTGGAGCCTGCACAGCACGGCCGGCTTCTGGACGGTCGCGCTCCTGTTCATCTGGGGATTGAGCGGCGTCTACCTGGTCTTCCCCGGGCCCTTCATGGCGGCGGCCGACTTCATCGAGCCCTTCGATCCGGAGAACTTCGAGCCCCGGATCGTCGACGATGCCATGGCGTGGCTCGCGCGGCTCCACTTCGGCCGCTTCGCCGGGTTGGGCGGAAAGATCGTATGGGCCGCGGTGGGCCTCGCGCCGCCGCTCCTGCTCGGCACGGGCGCCGTCATGTGGTGGAACCGCGTCGTACGCCGAGACGCCTCCCGCGGGGAAGACGCCTAGAAGCGTCGAGGCGCCTACCGGTTCTCGGGCAGATCCGGATTCGAGCCGCCGACGAAGAGCTTTCGGCCGTCCTCGAACGTGATGCTCGATCCGTTCGCCCGGTTCGCGCCGTCCTTGGCTTGGTACCCGGCCACCAGGATCTTGGTCCCCGGCAACAGCGACTCGCGGTTGAATCCGCGGCGGATCAGTCCGTTCGGGGCCCCCGCCTCGATGGACCACTCCTGGACCGTGCCGTCGTCGCCGGTCACCTCGATGTGAATCCACGCATGCGGGTTGATCCACTCCATCAGGACCACCGTGCCTTCCAGGCTGACGGGCCGGTTCGCGTCGAACTCGGCCGCGAACGCGTGGTGCGCGGCGGCGGGCGCGGCCATGACGGCGGCCGCGGCAACGGCGCCGATGACCAGGGTCAGCTTCGATCGCATCGTATCGGACCTCCTTCGCGTCACTCTAATTCTCCTCCCCGGGTTCCTGGCGCCGGAGATGGCCGTAAATTTTCTCCTCGGTGAACTCCACGCACTTGAACTCGAGAAGCTTGGCGTTGTTCTCGATGCGGCGGTACAGCGGCAACCGGACGGTCCACGGCTCGGAGAACACCGTCGGGTCCTCCATGGTCGCCTCGTACTCGATGTGGTTGGGGCTGCGCATCGTGTACCGTTCCACCACCCGGAGCTGGTTCGAAGCGTAGTTGCCCATGTGGTCGAACCAGGCCTGGCCGTTGAACCCCGTCACCTCGACGACCAGCGTGTCCTCTTCCCAGTGGGCGTTGGACCACCCCATCCAACTGTCGACGGGCGACAGCGTGTCGTTGTCGACCCTCAATATGCGGTTCGACGTTGCGAACTCGTAGGCGATGAGAATCTGGTCCGTCCCCTGGACGATCTGGAACGGGAACGGCATGTAGGTGGCGCGCGGCACACCCGGCATGAAGCACTTCAACATGGGGTCGTCGGCCAGCCGGTTGGCGAAGTTGGCGTCCCGCTGCGCGACGGCTTCCGGCAGGTACGGGATCACGTTGCCTTCGACGATGCCCTGCCCGGCCGGTATCGCGCCCATGGCGCCCAGCTCGAAGAAGTACCCCTCCGAGGCGGCGTGATCGAGCATGTTCCAGTGCGCCGATCCGAAGGTCTGCCACAGCCCCGTCAGGTTCGGCTGGCCGTCGGGCATCCGCGGCATCTCCGTCTCGAGCCGCTGCGCCGGCGACACGGACGGCAGGACCATCACCGCGACGGCGACGGCCCCGAGACAACGTACGAGTCGATTCCGCAAGGTTCACCTCTAACAGGAAAAGCAACGGGCGGCCGCGCCCGTTGGCTGCTCACGATAGCTCACTACGTACTAGAACTCGGTTACCATGTCAAGGAGTCCCAGGCCGTTTGGTCTGGGACCGGGAGGCCCCCATGTCACTGTCGCGAGCGTTGGCCGCACTGATTTCCGGAACCCTCGGGCTCACCGCGTGTTCCACGACGTTCACCGCCCCGTCGACGGCCGAGCTGGCGGCCGACATGATCGAAGCGATGGGCGGGCGTGAAGCCCTGGAAACCATAGAGACGCTGACCCTGCGGGGCGACGGCGAGCGGACCCGGCTTGGGCAGCTCTTCGAAGCCGGCGGCGAGGACCCGGTCGCCGCGCTGGAAGGCGTGACCGAGGTGATCGATCTGGCGAACGGTCGGGCCGCCCTCGACAACACGATCGACCTGGGCGACTTTTCCCAGCACCGCACCGAGGTCCTGACCGCCCACAACGGAGTCCCCGTCGGCTGGGGCTCGACCGTGGGGCGTCCGAACATGGCCGCGACACCCAACGGCCTGTTCAGTTGGGCCACCCAGAACAGCCCCGCGTGGCTGCTCCGGCGCAACATCGTCACGGTCGCGCTCGCGGCGGCCGACACGGCGTCGGACGCCGAGGTGGCCGAGGAACGGGAATTCGACGGACGCGGCGCGTTGTACGGAACGGCGCGGATCGGGGACGAGGACATCGGGCTGTACTTCGATCCCGACACGGGTCTGCTGGCCGGATTCACCGCGCTCGACACGGAGCCGATGCTGGGCGACGTCGACGCCGAGTACGTCTTCGGAGACTACCGCGAGGTCGACGGGCGGACCCTGCCCGGCTCGTTGACGATCCGGAAGGAGGGACGCCTGTTCTCGTCCATCGTCTACGACTCGATCGCGATCAACGGCCCGACGGGCCTCGACCAGTTCGAGGCCCTGGGGATCGAAGCGGCCGAGGGCGAACCGGCGCCGGACATATTCGACATCCCCGCCGACATCGTCGATCAGGCCGATGCGGCCGCGGCGTCGGGCGGCTCCTGGTCGCCCGTCACGTTGAACCCGGTCGCGCCGAACGTGTACCACGCCGTCACGTTCTCGCACCACAGCATGGTCGTGGAGTTCCCCGACTTCGTCGCCGTCGTCGAGGGAGGCTACACCGAAGGACAGGCGATCACCATCGCGCAGGCGATCGACGCGGCCATCGGGAAGCCGATCCGCTACATAGCGCCGACCCACCCCCACTTCGACCACACCGGCGGCGTCCGCGGGTTCGCGTCCGTGGGCGCCGACGTCCTGGTCGCCGCCGGACACGAGTCGCAGTTGCGCGCCATCGTCGAGTCGCCCCACACCAACCCGCCCGACCAACTGGCGGCCCGCGCCGCCGCGGGGGAAGACGTCGGCAGCGTCGAGGTGTTCGAGGGAATGATCGTCATTACGGGCGGGGACCAGACGCTGGAGCTCTACGCCACCGACGCGTTCGACCACGTGAACCCGATGGTCGTCGCCTACGTCCCGGGCGCGGGCGCCATTTTCCAAAGCGACCTGGCGCCGACGGCGCCCGGAGCGGACGCCGAGGCGATGGTCGGCCTCGCCCGGGAACACGGCTGGACGGTCGAAGCCGTCGTCGGGGGCCACGGCGGCGTCAGCCCGTGGAGCGACGTCCTGGCGGCGGCCGGCGGGAACTAGGCGCGTGCAGTAATCGCTCCGACCCCATTCAGACGTCACAACTCATCTCGAGCGGGATCTGCCTCGGATTCGAAGCGCGGGCCGATTAGCTGAACACGGGAGCGGAACGGTGCCCACCGGTGTGCCGTAGCTGTTCCGGCAATCGGCCAAACATTCCTGTGGCCACGACACATGAGCATGTGGTATCTGGTCCTGTAGCGTTCTTGTAGGTGGAACCATGAACAAGAAACTCGATCTGCTTCAGGGAACTCTGGATCTGATGGTCCTGCAGACGCTCGCATCGATGGGACCGCAACACGGGTTCGGGATCGCGCGACGCATCGAACAGGTGAGCGGCGACGAAGTTCTCCTGAATCAGGGAACGATCTATGCCGCACTCGTCAGGCTGGGGCAGCGACGGTTGATCAAGGCCGCATGGGGGACTTCGGAGAACAACCGGAGAGCTCGGTTCTATTCTCTGACTAGAGCCGGACGAAGGCACCTCGAGGCCCGTGCGGCCGACTGGGAGCGCACTATCTCGGTGATGGAACGAGTCTTCCGGCAGTCCAAAGAGGACATCGGCGGATGATGGCCTCGCTCTATCAGACGCTCGCTCGCGTGGCGGCGCTCTTCAGGCGGCGGCGACTGGATCACGATCTGCAGGAAGACCTGTCCACCCACATCGAGCTTCTGAGTGAAGAAAACGCGCGTTCCGGGATGGGCCCCGAAGAAGCGCGGCGGCAGGCGCATCTTCGAGTTGGAAGTCTCGCCAGCGCCGTCGAGACCCACCGGGACGTACGCTGCTTCAGGTGGATCGAGACCGTCTTGCAGGATCTTCGCTACGCACTTGGAGTCCTGGCCAAACACCCCACCTACAGCCTGACCGCCATTCTCGCGCTGATGCTGGGCATCGGGTCGACGACCCTTGTCTTTAGCGTCGTGGACACGATTCTGTTCAGGCCGCTTCCCTACGCTGATCCTGAACGCTTGTATCAGATCGACGCAACACCGAGAGGATCGCGGGGCGGCCCATCGGTTCCCGAATACCACGCGTGGAACGAGGAACTGTCGGCGTTCGAAGCGATCATAACGGGCGTCCGCACCGAGGTTCGGTTGCTCGGGGAAGCGACCCCGGAACTCTTGGACGGAAGCGCAGTGCCGAGCGCGATGTTCGAAATGCTCGGAATCGAACCCGTCCTCGGAAGGCCCTTCACCCCCGAAGAGGATCGTCCCGGGGCCCCACCGGTCGCGCTGCTGGACTACGACGTGTGGCAGCGGGTCTTCGGCGGCCGCGACATCATAGGCGAGTCGATTCTCGTCGATGACCGTTTGTATGGCGAACGCGCGTATACCGTGATCGGCATCATCCCGTCGGACTTCGAGTTCCCCCGTACACGTGCGGACTTCTTCGTGCCGCTGGGTCTCGATCCCGAACGGGTTTCGAGTTCGTATCCACTCCGCGTCTACGGCAAGCTGAGGCCCGCAGTGACACCCGAGCAGGGAGTCGCGGAACTGGAAACGATCTCCGCGCGTTTCGCCGGATCGATTCCGGAAGTTCCCGAAGGCCGAACGGTCTCCTTGACCCCTCTCCATGAGGTCGTGACAGGAAACACCGGGCAACTGCCCCTGATGCTGCTGGGCGCAGTGGGCTTCGTGCTGATGATCGCCCTGGCCAACGTGACCAATCTCATGCTGGGGCACTCCACACGTCGCGGGAAGGAGATCGCCGCCCGCCTGTCTCTTGGCGCGGGCCGGCTGAGGATCGTTCGGCAGTTGTTGACCGAGAGTCTGGTCCTGTCGATTCTCGGCGGGGCGCTCGGATTGACCGCGGCGTGGATCCTGATCGACGCCATCCTCACATACCTCCCGGCCGATGTGCCCCGCATCGCGGAGGTCGGTATCGACTGGAGGGTCGCCGGCTTCGCGACCGTCGTGTCGGTGGTCAGCACGGCGCTCTTCAGCCTCTATCCGGCCTGGCTCGCATCACGAAAGAGTCTGGTAGAGTCGTTCAAGCAGGGCTTCGAGCGCACTCCCGGGCGGCTGGTCGGCCAACGGGCCCGTTGGGCCTTGACCGTCGCCGAACTGACTCTCGCGATGATTCTCTGTATTGGCGCTGGTCTTCTGATCAGGAGCTTCATTGCCCTTCAGGCGGTCGAGATCGGCGTCGACCCGGAAAACGTCATCTCTCTCGATGTCACATTTCGCAGCAACGACGTGGACACGCTGCCCTTCTACCGTGCACTGGAGGAGGCGGTCCGCCAGGTGCCCGGCGTTCTCAACGTTGCTCTGTCTACCGAAACGCCGATGGTGCCGGCCAACAACTTCATGCAGAGGTTCGTCGTGGACGATCACCCGACAAGACCAGGCATGGAAGCCGAGGTCGAGCGTTGGGGCGTCACTCCGGAGTACTTCAGAACACTCGGGATCGATCTGCTTGCGGGCCGTGCCTTTACAGAGCGCGACGACGAGAGTGCCCCGCGGGTGCTGGTGGCGAGCGCGACGGCTGCCGACTCGCTATGGCCGGGCGAAGATCCGGTCGGACGCACCCTGAGATCCAATCCGGACAGCCAGTACGAGCGTGTCTACACGGTCGTGGGCGTCGTCGAGGACGTCAGGAAGGGCCGGGGACGACCCGGCGGCTACGCCGCGGTCTACTGGTCCCTGCTCTCGGAGCCGTTGGCCCCGTCAAGATATCTTCTCGTTCGCACCGCTGGGGATCCGGGACCGATCATTCCGGCGCTGAGAGAGGCTGTCTGGTCCGCCTATCCACAGCAGACGATCGCCAATGTCCAACTGATGGAAGACATCGTCTACCGAGAGTATGCGGCTCAGAGATTCCAGGTGTTTCTCCTGGTATCGTTCGGCGCGGTCGCGCTCCTGATCTCCGCGATCGGGATCTTCGGAGTCGTCTCGTACTCGGTGGCCAGAAGGACACACGAGATGGGCATCCGCATGGCTCTGGGTTCCGGTCGCCTGGGCGTCCTTCGACGGATCATGAGCGAAGGCGTTCCACTGGTCTTGCTGGGCGTCCTGCTCGGAATATTCGGCGCGTGGCCCCTGACTCGATTTATCGAATCGTTCCTCTTCGGAACAGAGCCCACGGATGTTGCGACCTACGTGGCTATCGCAGGGGTCTTCGTCGCAGTTGGCACGTTCGCCTGCTGGGTACCCGCCAGACGCGCAACACGCGTCGATCCGCCGATCGCTCTCCGATTCGAGTGACCCGCACCTGCATTTGCCAAGTCTTGTGCGCGATGCGAACCGCGATTCACTTGCCATTGCTGTTGACGCCAGATCATCTCAACTCAGACTTCCATGTTGCCACCCTCAGTACTCGGATACTGCGAGACATCAAGCGGGCGCCTCCCCGCTCTCGTTGTCACGTGGGGTTTCGCCAGGGACTCCACCGCGAACCAGGATTCACCAAACGGGCCACGGCGCGTGGCGTGAGGATCAGATCGTTGCGAGAACGATGACGAATGTAAGTGTGGACAATACCAGGATGATCGCCAGAAGCCCGAGGGAGACAACGACGAGGCGCGCGATCAGCCCGCTCCAACGGCCGCGGTACACGCGGCGCATCGCGACCGCCAGGTAGAGGAGGGATGCGATCGTCACCACGCTCGTCACGATCCCAAGGGCCTCTGCCTCCACCAGCACGAGTGGCAGCGTGACAACGACGAGGAATGTTGCGAAGTAGCAGGCGAAGGCCAAATGCTCCTGCAGGTACCGTCGCGGGTAGAGTAGCTTGAGCAGCATCGTCATCCCGACGGGACTGAGCAGATTCAGGATCGGGAAGACCAGGTCCATCCGTCGGTTGAAGCTCTCCCGCAAGTCGGGATCCGTGATGTCGGCGATCCCGAAAACCTCGGCCGTCGCAGCCGCCTCCTCCTCGCTCTGGCCCGCGAGCACCGCCTCGTGCGTGATGACGCCGAATAGGTTTATCGCCGCGTTACGTCCCGAAAGGCAAGCCCAGCGCGATAGTCAGCGCGTCTTCGAGATGCTGAAGCTTGTTGGCGTCTAAGGCTCCAGGCTGGCCGTGTAGGCCACGATGTTCACGATGTCCTCGACGGTGAGGTTCCGCACGGCGGCGTCCATCAGGTCGGACCAGGCGCCGTCGCGCACACCGGTCTGCAGGTCGTAGAGCTGCCGCGCCATGTAGCTCGGCGAGCGGCCGGCCAGCGCCGGGACCGGGCCCAGGCCGCGCAGGTCCTCGCCGTGGCAGACCGCGCAGGCCACGGAGTTGTCGCCGCCTGTGGCGACGATCGCGCGGCCGCGCGCCACCGCGCCCCGCGGCACGTAGGCGATGACGCCGGAGGCGTCGTCGCGCAGTCGCGTCCGCGCCGGATCCTCGGGCGTCTCCACGATACGCGTGCCGATCGGTTCGCGGCCGCCGCCCTCGACCACCTCGTGGATCCATCCCGCGAAGCGCGTCGCCGGCACGTCGTCGGTCTCCACGACGCGGATCCACGGGCGGAAATCGATCGACGCGAAGTACTCGGCCGCGGTTCTCGCCTCCGCGTCCGTGGCGGCCAGACCGATCCGCTCCATGAACGAGGGCGGCCCCATGAGCGGCTCCCCGGAGCGGCGCAGCCCGTTCCGCCAGTCCGTCATCTGCTGCACGATGTATTCGTACGGCTGGCCGGCCAGGCCCGCGTTCTCCGGCTTGCCCTGCCCGTTCGGGAGGTGGCAATATCCGCACGCGACCACGCCCTCGCCGCCGCCCCGCGCCACCACGTCGGGCATCGGCGGATGGCCGTCCGGATGCCAGTCGGGCGGCGGGTTGTCGATGTTGATCGCCGAGCGCGGCATGGATACGCTGGAGCCGGGCACGGTGACGATCTCGTCGGGATCGGGCGCGGGCGCGTCCCCGGCCGGATCGTTGAGCACGTAGGCCCACGGCAACACGGCGTTGGCGCCGTCCGCCTCCTGGGCGTGCAGCTCCGTCCCGGCGGCGAGCCCGGCCACGGCCAGCCACGCCATCCACTTGAAGTTCACCTCTCGCATTGCATCCTCCTTTCGGCCAACGGCCGTGCCGGGCGTCTACCCGCGCCCCGATGCGCCGCGGCGCATGCCGATTTCCTGCCACTCGACGCCCCGCCGGATCTTGGCGAAGTATACGATCTGGCCCACGTGATACGCCGCGTGGCAGACCGAGCGGTGGAGCGCCTCGTCGACGCGGTGCTCGACGCCGCGGATGCGGACGACGCGGTCGAGGTCGGAGTCTCGCAGCCCGGACAGCGCCTCGAACAACGTCGTCCAGCCGTCCTCCCAACGACGCATCAATGCGTCGCGGGACACGCGCCGCGGCTCGAACTCGCCATCCCGATTGCGCCACGGCTTCTCGCCGTCCGTCGTCAGGAAATCCGTGAACCGCGACCGGAAGTTCCCGGAGACGTGCCACACCAGGCTCGCCACCGTGTTCGAGCCCTCGCCGGCCGGCAGCGCGATCTCGGCGTCGTCCAACTGCCCGATGGCCCGCTCGCCCAGCCGCTTGTACCTGCGAAACTCGAACTCGATCGAGGTTACGAACCGTCGCGTTCCCGCCGCGTCTTCAGCCATCGGACACCGTCCGTTTCTCCGTCATCGCCAGGAATTCCCGGGTCAACCCGGTTTCGATCTCGAACATCGCGGGATCGCCGTATGCGCGGGGATAGGCGAGATCGATCGAGGCCGTCCGCCGCACGGCCGCGGGCTTGGCGCAGATCATCAGGACCTGCTGCGACAGGAAGACGGCCTCGCCGATGCTGTGGGTGACGAAGACGATGGTCTTTCCGGTCTCGCGCCAGACGCGAACGAGTTCCTCGCGCATCCGTCGGGCGGTCATCTCGTCGAGTCCGCTGAACGGCTCGTCCATCAGCAGGATGTCCGGCTCGATGGCCAGGGCCCGCGCAATGGCCGCCCGCTGTTGCATGCCGCCCGACAACTGGGCCGGATAGTAGTCCTCGTACCCCTCCAGGCCGACCAACGCCAGATACCGGCGGGCCCGCGACTCCCGCTCGTCCCGGCTGTATTCACGCTCGATGGGCAGCATGACGTTGTCGCCGAGGCGCCGCCACTGCAGCAGGCGCGGCCTTTGGAAGACCAGCCCGATTCGCGGCGCGGCGCCCGTCACGGGGCGCCCGTCCACCAGGATGGCGCCCGAGGTGGGATGGTCCAGGCCCGCGATCAAGCCGAGAATCGTCGACTTTCCGCAACCCGACGGGCCCAGAATCGCGCTGAAGCTGCCGTCCGGCGCCTCGAAGCTGACGCCGCCGAGCACGTCCAGCGCCGTTCCGTCCGGCCGCGGGAAGGTCTTCGAGACGCCGCGCAGGGAGATCGAGCTCATACGGCCAGCCGCAGCGGCGCGTCGCCCCGCCACCGGGTCATGTGCCGTTCGATGGGTTTGAACGCCGCGTACTCGATCGCGAACATCACCAGCAGGAACAGCAGCGTCCACGCGAAGACCTGCTCCATCGAGAACAGCCCGAACCAGAAGTTGAGCTGATAACCCACTCCGTTCGGCATCCCGATCAACTCGACCGTCGTGCATATCTTCCAGCAGATGCCCAGGGCGTAGCGCAGCGCCGCGAGCATGTGCGGGAGCAGTTGCGGGAAGATCACCTTCTGCACGATCTCGCGGCGCGAGAGCCGGAACGCGCGGCCCATGGCGACCAGCTCGGCGTCGATCCCCTTGATGCCCTTCCAGACGCTGATGGCGACGGCGGGAAAGGCGGCCAGCCCGATGGCCGCCACGGCGGCCGCGTCGGTGACCCCGAGCCAGATCACGCAGATGATGCCGTACACGATGGCCGGGACCGTGAGCCCGACCATCACGAACGAGTCCAGGTACAGCTCCCCGACGCGCGACAGCCCCATGACGGCGCCGATGAGCGTCCCCAGGACCATGGTCAGCGACAGGCCGAAACCGACGCGCACGAGCGTCGGGACCAGGTGCTCGAGGGCCTCCCCCGACACGATGTTGCCCCACATGGTCCCGATCACCGGGACGGGTCCCGGAACGAAGTTGGGCAGCAGGAGCGCCAGGACCAGCCAGAGCGCCAGGAGAACCAGGGCGGCGGCGGACCTATGGAGCCAGCTCATCGCGGATCAGGTCTTCCGGCACGCGTCCGACGATGTTCTCGCCGATGATCTCGTTGACCCGGCGCAGGTACTCGTTCTGAACCGCGATCTGCGGCGCGTCCCAGGAATCGATCAGGTTGGGCCCCATCCGCTCCCTCAGCATCGCCCGCGACGCCGGGTTCTCGATCCCGATGGAATCGGCGAACGCGTCCCAGACCTCGGGATTCCGGTCGATGTGTTCGATCGCCGCGTAGTAGGCGCGCAGGTAGTCCCGCACGACGTCGGGCCGCGCCGCGGCGAACGCCTCGTTGGTCGCGATGGTCACGTGGGCCGGCGCCCGGCCGGCGCCCATCGCGCGGTATTCCCCGCTGAGGTCCGCCAGGACGCGGAACCGGTCCTCGGCCTGCATCTCGATCGACTCGATGGTCCCCAGTAGCGCGGCGTCCAGGTCGCCGCGCTCGAGCAGCTCGATCAGGGCCGGTCCCGGCGCCGTGACGATCTCGACGTCGTCGAACAGGTCCAGGCCGTAAGCGTTGCGGGCGACGACGGCCAGAAACGCGAACGTCGCCGAGCCCGGGCCGCCGAAGATCCCCAACCGCATTCCGTCGAGATCGTCCAGCGTTTCCAGCGGCGAGTCGTATGGCACGAAAACGGCGTTGACGGGAGAGAACACGCCGCCGATCACGATCGTGTCGCGCCCTTCCGAGCGCGCCGTGGCCATCGTCGTGAAGCCCGCAAAGCCGATGTCGACCTGTCGCTCGGCGAGCATCAGGTGCAGCGTCGGCGGGTTCAGCGAGGTGCGTTTCTCCGGAAGCAGGTCGAACTGCCGATAGATGCCCTGCCCGTCCATGACGAAGTCGACGAAGCCCTGCGCGCCCGGGATCAGCCCGAGCGTGAACGCTCGGCCGCCGTCCGCGGCCTCCGGCTCGCCCCTCGCGCAGCCCAGGAGCGCGGCGGCGGCCGCGAAGGCGGCGACTCGCTTCATGAGATGTCCCGAACCGGATGGTGGCGTCACGGCGTCCATCGTACCCGGTTCCGGCGCGGCCGGACACGACTAATCGCGTCGAGTCGTTGAGGATGGCCGCTCCCCCGATGTACCATCGGCGTCCGAGGATGCCGGGCCTCGCGATGGTCCCCGTCCACGCCGATCTGGAGGACAACGACCGGCGGACGGCCGCCCCGGAAAAGGACACCATGGCGACAAGTTCTGCGGAATGGGACGCTTTCGTCCAGGACTACATCGATCGCACGTTCGCGGCCCAACCCCACTGGGGCGTCTTCGAGGGCCGCCACGAGTTCGACGGCCGTTTGCCGGACTGGAGCCGCGACGGCCTGGCGGCCGAGTCGGCGCGATTGGCCGCGGAGCGGGAGCGCGCGGAGTCGTTTTCCCCGGATGGGCTCGATGCGCGGCAGGGCTTCGAGCGCGACTACCTGATCGCCATGATCGACGGCGAGCTGTTCTGGCGGACGACCATGGAGCAGCCCTTCACCCACCCCAACTTCTATGCGTGGGCGCTGGCGCCGGACGTCTACGTGTCCCGCGACTACGCGCCGCTGGAAGTCCGGCTCCGCGCCTATGTCCGGTACGCGCGCGAGGTGCCCGCCGCGGCGGGCCACATACGGGCGAACCTCGCGACGCCCATGCCGCGCACCTTCGTCGGCCTGGCGCGCACGGTCTTCGGCGGACTCGCCGACTACTACGCAACGGATGTGGTCACGGCGTACGAGGCCGTGGAGGACGCGGCCCTCCAGTCGGAGTTCCGGGCGGCGAACGACGCGGCCGTGACGGCCATGCGGGCGCTGGACGCGTGGTTCGAATCGCTGGAAGCCGACGCGACCGACGCGTTCGCCATGGGCGCGGAACGCTTCGCGGAGATGCTCCAGGCCACCGAGCGCGTCGACGTGGGGCTGGACGCGCTCGAGGCCGCGGGCCGGGCGGACCTGGAGCGCAACCTCGCGGCGCTGGCGGAGGCGTGCGCGGCCTACGCGCCCGGCGAGTCGATCCCCGCGTGCCTCGCGCGCGCCCACGCCGAGAAGCCCGTGGAGGGCCCCGTCGCCGCCGCCGCGCGGCAACTGACCGAGTTGAAGGCGTTCGTCGTCGCGGAGGGCCTGGTGTCCATACCCGGAACGGAAGAGGCGCGCGTGGGGGAATCGCCGCCGCACATGCGGTGGAACGCGGCCTACATCGACATCCCGGGCCCCTACGAGGATGATCTGCCGTCGACCTACTACATCGCGCCGCCGGATCCGTCCTGGTCCGAGTCGGACCGGAACGCGTACGTGCCGGCGGCCGGCGACCTGCTCTACATTTCGGCTCACGAGGTGTGGCCGGGACATTTCCTGCAGTTCCTGCACGCGCACCGCGTGCGATCCGCCATCGGCCGGGTCTTCGGCACCTACGCCTTCGCCGAGGGATGGGCGCACTACGCCGAGGAGCTGATGGCCGAAGCCGGCTTCGCGGCCGGCGACGCCGGCGCGCGCATCGGTCAGCTCCGGAACGCCCTGCTCCGCAACGTGCGTTTCCTGTCCGCGATCGGGCTGCACACGGGCCGCATGACGGTCGCCGACTCGGAGCGGATGTTTCGCGAAAAGGCGTTCCAGGATCCGGGCAACGCGCGGCAACAGGCGGCCCGCGGCACCTTCGACCCGGCGTATCTGAACTACACCATGGGCAAGCTGATGATCCGGAAGCTCCGGGAGGACTGGACGGCTTCGCGCGGGGGCCGGGCGGCGTGGCGCGAGTTCCACGACACGTTTCTCGGATTCGGGTCGCCGCCGATTCCCCTCGTGCGCCGCGCCATGATGGGCGAGGACGATGACGGTTCGCTGTTCTAGCAGAGTCCGGTGACAACCGGCCGCATCCGACCGGCGAAGCCCGGTGTCCAGTTCGGAGAGAGCCTTGGCGCGTTCCCCATGGCGCCCGCGGCCTTCCTCGCCGCGGGTGGACAACGAGCGAAGCGAGGCGTCAGTCCAATGGAATTGTTGAAGCAAGATCGTCGAACACGCAAATGAACCCCGCGTCCAACAACCCGGCAACCCTGGTCTTCGAAGGCGCATGCTGGAAGTTCGGCCACAACGTCCCGACCGACGCCATCACGCCGACGCGCCTGGTATGGAAGACGTTCGACGAGATGGCGCGGCACTGCCTGGAGTCGCTCGATCCGGACTTCCCCCGCCGGGTCCGGCCGGGCGACATCCTGGTCGCCGGCCGGAATTTCGGATGCTCCTCCGGCCGGGCCGCGGCGCCCAAGGCGCTCGCGGCCACCGGCATCGGCGCCGTCGTCGCGGAGCGGTTCTCGCGCACGTTCTACCGGAACGGCCACGAGGTCGGGTTGCCCATCCTCGAAGCGCCGGGGATCCACGCCTTCGTCGAACCCGGGGACCGTCTCCATGTCGACATCGCCAACGGCGAGGTGCGGAACGCGCGCACCGGACGCGCGCTCCGAACCAGCCCCCCGCCCCCGTTCCTGCTCGACATGCTCCGGGCCGGCGGCCTGATCCCCTACCTGAAGTCGGAGTCGAACCCTCTGATGTCCGTGCGATGACGCTGCTGCTGACCAACGCGGAGGTCGAGCGCTCCCTGACGCCGGAAGCCGCCATCCGGTCGACCGAACGCATCTACCGCGAGCTGGCCGAAGGCGCCGCCGTCAACCGGCCGCGCACGCAGACGTATCTGCCGGCGGAATCGAGGGAACACCCCGGCTTCCGGTACCGTATGAAGACCCAGGAAGGCGGCAGCCTCTCGACCGGGGTCTGGGCCCTGCGCCTCACCTCGGACATGGCCGGGCACGCCTACACCGGCGGCGTCAAGCGCCGCCGGATTCTGCCCGTCGCGGAAGGCGGCCGCTATTGCGGCCTGGTCCTCCTGTTCGACGTCGAACGCATCGAGCCTGTGGCGATCATGCCCGACGGGGTCATCCAGAAGATGCGGGTGGCCGCCCTGAGCGCCGTCGGCGCCCGGCACCTGGCGCCGGAGGGCCCCCGCGTGCTGGGGTTGTTCGGGAGCGGGTGGCAGGCCGGCGCGCACCTGGAGTTCCTGGCGTCCCTGTTCGAGCTGGAGCGGATCAAGGTGTTCAGCCCGAACCCGGAGCGCCGGCACCGCTTCGCCCAAGAGTGGTCGCGGCGGCTGGACAGACGCGTCGACGCCGTCGACTCGGCGCGCGCCGCCGTCGAAGGCAGCGACTGCGTCCAGGCGGCGACCGCCTCCTGGGACCCGGTCTTCGACGGGGCGTGGCTGGAGCCGGGCATGTACGTCGCGTCGATCGGCGGTTCGGACCACACCAACAAGCGCCGCGAGATCGACGACGAGACGATCCGCCGCGCGGACGTGTACGTCGTCCACTCCAAGGAAGTGGCCCGGAACGACCGGTCTCCCGACATTTGGGACGCCGCCCAGAGCGGCGTCGTCGAATGGGACGCGATCCACGAGATTCAGGACCTGCTCGCCGGCCGGGTCCGGGGCCGGACCTCGCCCGATCAGATCACGTTGTTCAACAACAACACCGGAGCGGGGACGCAGTTCGCCGCCGTGGGGGCCGCGGTTCTGGAGAAGGCCCGGGAGCTCGGCCTGGGCCGCGAGTTGCCGACCGGGTGGTTCCTGGAGGACGTCTCGCCATGATGGCCGACGTGCTGCCCATGTTGAACGCGCCGCGCCATCGACAGCTCCAGGAACTCGCCGGCGAGTCCGGCTGGGACCGGCTGCTCCTCTACGGCCACGGTTGGCGGAAGGATTTCTTCCGGACCGTCGTCAACTACAGCTTCTTCGGGCCGCACGCCGCGGCCCTCCTGGACCCCACCTCCGGCGGCGTGACGATCCTGACGACGCACCCTTGGGATCGCGACGCGCTCGCGGACGCCGGTTTCGAAGACGTCCGTCTCGACGGCGACTTCGACCGCGGGTTGCGGGGGCTGATGGCGGGGGCCGAAGGCCGGCGGATCGGCGTGGCGGGACTCGAGTTCATGGAGACGCGCTCGGCGCGGACCATCGGCGCCGTCTCGCACCATCCGGCCGCTTCGGCCACACGGCCCATCGAGTCGCTGCGGCAGGTGAAGACGCCGGACGAGATCCGGGAAGTGCGGCGCGCGGCCCGCCTCGCCGACCTCGGTTACCGGGTGTTCGTCGACGCGGCGCGGGTCGGCATCGCCGAGTACGAGCTGGTCGCCGAGGTCGAGGCGTTCCTGAAGACTCAGGGCGCCGAGGACAACTTCATGCTGATCGGCTCGGGGCGGACCGAGGTGTTCGGGATGCATCCCCCGACCGAACGGCGGCTACAGCGAGGGGACAACGTCACGACCGAGCTGAGCCCCCAGGTGAACGGCTACTTCGCCCAGATCTGCCGGACGCTGGTCGTCGGCGAGCCGTCCGACGCGCAACGGCGATCGTTCGAGATCTTCCGGGACGCGCAGCAGGCCGCCCAGGACTTCCTGAAGCCCGGCGTCAACATCGCGGACGTCGCGCGCGTCCAGAACGACGTCTTCCGGGCCGCCGGCTTCGGCGAATACACGACGCCGAAGTACACGCGCGTCCGGGGCCACAACCTCGGCCTGTACCCGGACGAGAATCCCTACGTGCTGGAGGACGTGGACTGCGTCGTCCGCGAATCCATGGTGTTGATCGCCCATCCGAACACGTACCTGCCACTGTCGGGATACATGGTGTTCGGCGACACGCTCCTGGTAACGTCCGACGGTTGCGAATCGCTCAACGCGACCGAGAAGACGCTCATCGTCAAGGAGGCCTGATCTGAAACGGGGGCTCATCGCCTGGGACCGCGCCGAGATTCCGCCGGGGGTGTTCGAAGCCCGCGTCGACGGTTTCCGGGAGATCCTCGGGGGGCTCGGAATTCCGGCCGGGGTCGTCTATTCCGACCTGTGGAGGTCCAACCCCGCCCGGTCGCTCCAGAACTTCATGCCCTACTTCAACCGCGCCCTGCTTGTCGTCGCCGTCGATGCGCCGGCGACCCTGATCTGCGGGCTCTCGCCCCGCGTATACCCGTGGATCCGTTCCGTGACGCCGATCACGGACATCCGCCCCGGAAAGGACTTCGGCAAGACCCTGGAAGCGCTGGCCTCCGAGCGCGGCTGGACTCGGATCGGCCTCCTCGACGAGGCCGGATTTCCTTTCGACATGCATGCCGGTTTGATGAACTCGCACCTCGAGCTGGTCGACGTGGACGCCGGAGCGTGGGCGGGACCGGCGGCGGACGATACCGAAACGGCCATGCGACGGAAGTCCATGGCCATGGCCCGCGTCGTCCTGGAATCCGAGATCGCGGACGGAGAGGGACGCATCGACCACGCGCTGGTGGGCCGGATCGAGCACGGCCTGCGCCGGGCCGGGGCCGAGGACGCGATCGTTCTGATCGGACATGCCGGACAGTCGCCCGCGCCCGCCGGCGGCCGGTCGCTGGCCGACGAGTTCTCGGTCAGTCTCGCCGTGGAGTATCGGGGCCACTGGACGCGGATCTCGCGAACGCACGGTGACGGCGAACGCATCCGGCCGCTCCTGGACCGTTTCGAGGCCCTCCTCGGCCGGCCGCCCGGCGAGGCCGGCCCCGACGCCGTCATCGAGGATCTCTCCGGCTCGTATCCGTATCGCGTCATCGGCGGCGGCCAAGTGCGCCCGGGCGCCCTGGCGGGGATCCACGCCGTGGGCGGCGCCGGAAACCGCCACTGGATCTGGGGCGACACCTGCCGGGCCCACGCCGCGGGATGGACGCCGTTGTGAACATGATCGAGAAGATCCTGGCTCGCGCCGGCCGACGCCCCCGTGTCGAACCCGGCGATGTGGTCGTGGCGGACGTGGACCTGATGGTGATGCACGACCTCAGCGCAAGCTTCGTGACGCGCGTCTTCCGGGAAGAGCTCGACGGGGCCGCCGTCCACGACCCGTCGCGGATCGTGTTCGTCTTCGATCACAACTTCTCCGCACCGACCGAGGAGGGGGCGCGGCGGCTCCACCGCGTGCGGGAGTTCGCCGCCGAGCACGGCATCCGCGTCTTCGACGCCGGCAGCGGAAGCCTGCACCACGTGATCATCGAGAGCGGGCTGTGGGCGCCCGGCCAGGTCATCATCGGCTGCGACTCCCACACGCCGATCCACGGGGCGCTGGGCGCCTTCGCCACCGGCGTCGGCAACAACTCGATGGCGGCGATGGGTTTCGCCCACTCCAAGGCCTGGTTCCGCGCGCCGGAAACCGTCCAGGTGCGCCTGGAAGGCGCGCCGCACGAGGGCGTGACGCCCCGCGACGCGGCCCAGCACGTCGTCGGGTCCCTGGGCGAGGACTCGGCCATCTACCAGGCCCTGGAATACGCCGGAGACTACGTCGAGGGCCTGTCGATCGAGGACCGTTGCCTGTTCCCCCTGATGTCGATCGACCTGGGGGCGAAGGCGGCGTTCATCGACCCGGACGCGAAGACCGAGGCGTTCGCGCGCGAGCATGCCCGGGCCGGCTTCGAGCTGGTCCGGAACGATCCCGGCTGCCGGTACGCCGACATCGTCCGAATCGACCTGGCCGCGATCGACGGGCCGCAGGTCGCGTGTCCCCCGACCGTGGGGAACGTCCGTCCCGTCCGCGAGGTCCAGGGCACGCCCATCGACATCGCCGAGGTCGGCGGCAGCACGGGCGGCCGGTTGAGGGACATCCGGACGCTCGTCCGGCGGCTGGACGGCCGGAGCGTCCACCCGGGCGTGCGCCTCCAGGTCGTGCCGGCCAACCGCGGCATCTTCAAGGCCGCGTTGCGGGAGGGCCTGATCGAGGCGCTCGTCGACGCGGGGGCCATCGTCTGCCCGCCCGGCGCCGGGTCGAACCAGGCCGTCAACATGGGCGCGATGTGCGCCGGCGAGACGATGATCTCCAACCAGGCCCGGAACTTTCCCGGCCGGAACGGGAGCCCCGAGGCCCGCCACTTCCTGGCCTCCACCGATACCGTCGCCGTCTCGGCCGCCACCGGCCGCATCGCCGATCCCCGGGGTTGACGCGACGGCTTGACGACTACTCCCGATGGTGCGCCTTGAGATACGCGGCCAGCCCCCCGGCCTCCAGAATCCGGCGGACGGAGCCGGGGACTCGCGGGAACTCGTAGACCGCATCGCCGGCGCGCGCGGCGCCGGCCTCCAGGTCGATCGAAACCGCGTCGCCCTCCGACACGGCCTCGACCAGCGCGGGGCACTCGGCGATCGGCAACCCCGCGTTGATGGCGTTGCGATAGAAGGTCCGCGCGAACGAGACGGCCACGACGGCCCGGAAACCCAGGCCGATCAACGCCGTCGCCGCCTGCTCGCGCGCGCTGCCGCAGCCGAAGTTCCGGCCCGCCGCCAGGATGTCGAAGCCCCGCAGCCGTTCCGGATAGTCATCCCCCAGGACCTCGAACGCATGCGCGGCCAGCGTGTCGGGATCGATGTGGATGAGGTAGCGGCCCGGGATGATAATGTCGGAGTTTATGTTGTCGCCGAACTTGAAGACTCGGCCTTCAATTAACTTATTCAAAATACTTTAGACGATTTCCCGCGGGTCCGATATGACACCGGTCAGCGCGGAGGCGGCCGCCGTGGCCGGACTGGAGAGATAGATCCGCGACTCGCGGCTGCCCATCCGTCCCAGGAAGTTCCGGTTGGCCGTGGACAGGCTGACCTCGCCGTCGGCCATGACGCCGCCGTCTCCGGCGCACGCCCCGCAACCGGGGTTGGTCAGCGTGCCCCCGCTCTCGATCAGGGTCTGCAGGACGCCCGTGCGCATGGCCTCCAGCATGATCCGCCGGGAGCCCGGTGTGATGATGAAACGGACGCCGGGATCGATGGTCTTGCCGTCGAGGATGCGCGCGGCCACGGCCAGGTCCTCGTACTTGGCGTTCGCGCAGGAGCCCAGGAACACCTGGTCCAGCCGCGTGCCCGCCACCTCGCCGACGGCCCGGACGTTGTCGACCTGGCTGGGGCACGCCACCATCGGGTCCAGCGCCGCCAGGTCGACGTCGACCGTCCGGGAAAAGACCGCGTCGGCGTCGGCGGCGATGCCGGCGTACGCCCGTCCGTCCAGCCGCTCGGCCAGGTAGGCCTCGGTCTTCGCGTCGGGAGGCGTGAACGCGCACTTGACGCCCATCTCCATGGCCAGGTTCGTCATGGTCATGCGTTCGGAAACGCTCATCTCCGACATCGGCGCGCCGTAGAACTCGACCGACTCGTAGGTGCAGCCGTCCGCGCCCAGCCGTCCGATCAGGTGGAGCATCAGGTCCTTGGCGTAGACTCCCGGCCCGAAGCGCCCCGAGAGATCGATGCGCGTGGTTCGCGGGACCTTCATCCACAGCTTGCCGGTCAGCCAGACCGAGGCGACCTCGGTGTAGCCGATCCCGGTGCCGAGCGCGCCCAGACTGCCGTAGATCGTGCAGTGGGAGTCGGTGCCGACGATCAGGTCCCCCGGCGCGACGTGCCCCGCCTCCATCAGGACGAGGTGCGCGATCCCGGCGTCGACGTCATAGAACTTGCGGATGCCGTACTTCCGGGCGAACTCCCGGCTCCGCTGCTGGTCGGCGGCGTGCTTCTCGGTCTTGGCCGGGGCGATGTGGTCCAGGACGATGGCGATCCGGTCCGGATCGTGGAGCTTCGTCGCGCCCACGCGCTCCATCACGTCGACGGAACGCCACGTGGCCGTGTGGCTCATGACCAGGTCCGGGAAGGCGTCCACGATCTGCCCCGGAGACACCGACGACGACCCGGAGGTCCGCGCCAGGATCTTCTCGGCGATCGTCATGCCCATGGAGCGATTCTAGCAGGGCGCCGGGCGGGAAGCCGCGCCCGAACCCGATATAATGGCGGCCCCCACGGCAGCGGATAACGAACACTGGAGGACACGATTGCCCGACGCCGATCTCAGAAAGCAGTTGAACGACATGATTCGCGGCTACTGGACCACCCAGGCCCTGTTCGTCGCGGCGGAACTGGACATCACCGGACGCCTGGCCGAGGCCCCGAAGACGGCCGACGAGTTGGCGGCCGAGGCGGGCGCCCACGGCGGCGCGCTGTACCGGATCCTGCGTGCGCTGGCCAGCGTCGGGGTCTACGCCGAGGACGCGGAGGGGCGTTTCGGCCTGACGCCCCTGGCCGAGGCGTTGGGCACGTCCGGCGGGATGGGTTACGCCCGGATGCACGGCCGGGAGCTGTACGAGGCGTGGGGCTGCCTGCTGCATTCGGCCCGGACGGGCGAAGCGGCGTTCGACCGCGCGCACGGAATGCCCGTGTTCGACTACATGACGCGGCATCCGGACCGCGGCGCGCTCTTCTCCGACGCCATGTTCGGCCATCACGGCGCGGAGACCCTGCCGATGATCGAGGCCTACGACTTCACGGGCTTCGACGAAGTGGTCGACGTGGGCGGCGCCGACGGCTCGATGCTGATCACCCTGCTCGAGCAGGTCGATCACCTGAAGGGCGTCCTGTTCGAATTGCCCCCCATCGCAGAACGGGCGCGCGCGAAGGTCGAAGCCGCCGGCCTCGGATCCCGGCTCCGGGTGATCGCGGGCTCGGCCCTCGAGGACGAGATCCCCCGCGGCGCGGACGCCTACATCCTGCGTCACGTCGTCCACGACTGGAACGACGAGAACACCGTGCGGTTCCTCGCCAACTGCCGCAAGGCGGCCGGATCGAAGGGCCGGGTGCTGGTCGTCGAGTTCGTCATTCCTACCGGGAACGAACCCAACTTCGGCAAGTGGCTCGACCTGATGATGCTGTGCTACGGAGGGAAAGAGCGGACGGTGGACGAATATCGGACGCTGTACGAAAAAGCCGGCCTGGAGCTGACCCGGGTGGCGCCGACCCGCATGCCGATCAGCGTCATCGAGGGTGTCGCCCGGTAGGCCGTGGCGATATCGCTTTCCGTCGCTCGCGTTGGCGACCACCCGTGACTACTGCAACGCGCCTTCCGACAGGGTTTCTCCAAACGGGGCCCGACTGACGCGGATAGTCGATTTACCACGGTGAGGAACGCGCGAAGCACGCTCATCCGGACCGGCCCTCCGTGAAGGCTTCCCTGAACCGGCACATCGCGGCCGGGCCACGCCTCCGCCGACAGAGCGCTCACCGCGTACAACAACACGTTCGTATCGACGTAGCGCATGGCGCTCAGCCGCGCGTAAGGTCTTCGCGTTCAGCGGCGGCGGCCGTCCGAGCCTCTGTCCTGGCTCTGGCCCGGTCGTACAGTTCCTCGCGGGACAGGTTGTCGGCCATGCGCAATCCACCGCCGTTGGCCGTGATCTTCTCGATGACCTCTCGCAACATCCTGCGACGACGTTCGGATTCCGTCTCCACGTCCGGCTCGTTCAACGCCGTGCCGCCGGTGCGGTTCGCAACCAGGTTCTTCAGGTAGTCGCGCACCAATGCCGACACCGATGTTTCCAACTCCGCCGCTCGGATTCGCGCAAGCCGATGGGTCTCTTCGTCAACGGATACGGTGATGTTTTTCATGCGCACAGCATCACAGAATCTGCATGACACAGCGTACACGACGCAGCCGGTTCGATGGCAGGACGATCGACCCGCCCGACCGTTGACATGATGTGCATCGCCGATGCAGCATCGTGCGTATGCGGACCACACCGAACTTCGATGACGCCCTGCCCGAAAAGGCGGCCCGGCTGAGGGGCACGACCGAAAAGACGGCATCGGTCCGACATGGTCCGGAGGCTCTCATCGCGCTGGAGAGCGCGCGTCGTCTGGCGGCCCTGTGGGGCAGCGACAAGAAGCTCCCACCCGTTCCGCGTCGACGGCCGCCCGCGGCATGATCGCTCCGGGCGATCGAGCGGAATGCCGGCGACCATCTAGCGGCGGGAGACGACGGAGAAGGGGCGCCGGTGACTGACCGGACGATTCCCTCTCCGTCCCGCCTCTATCTGCCCAAGCTTGCGTCACCTCCCAAGACGATCCTCGACTACCTGATCGCGCGCTTCCCCCGGATGCACGCCGAGACCTGGCGGGACCGCGTCGCCCGCGGCGTCGTCACGTTCGACGGCGGCGAGGCGGTATCGCCCGCGAGCGCGTACCGTCACGGCGCGACGATTCTCTACAGGAGAGAGGTCCCGGCGGAACCGCGGCCCCAAGAGGCCGAGACGATCCTGTACCGGGACGACCGGATCCTGGTCGCCGACAAGCCCCACGGCATGGTCGTGTCCCCGGCCGGCGATCACCTGGAACGTTCCCTGCTGGTTCGGCTGCAGCGGCGGACCGGACTGGCGGACCTGGCGCCGATGCACCGCCTGGACCGCGACACGGCGGGACTGGTGCTGTTCTCCGTCGATCCGGCCACGCGGGGCCTGTATCACCAGATCTTTCCCGAGGGTCGGATACGGAAGGAGTACCGGGCCGTGGCTCACGTCGCCCAAACGCCGGAACAACCGGAGTGGCTGATCGAAAACAGGATCGTGGAAGGCGATCCGTGGTATCGCCGAAAGATCGGAACGGGGCCCGTCAACGCCCTCACGCGGGCGGCGTTGATCGAGACGCGGCAACGCCTGGGCTTGTTCAGGATTCGCCCTGCGACCGGCAAGCAGCACCAGATCCGCGTTCACATGGCCTCGATCGGATTTCCGATCGTCGGAGACCCGCTCTATCCGGAGTTGCGGCCCCGGCCGGTTGCGGATGGACCGTTGCAGCTTCTGGCCGCCCGTCTGGCGTTCACCGATCCGGTCAGCGGCGAGCCCCGGGACTTTGCCTCGGAACGACATCTCCGCTGGTGATGGCCCTCGTCCGGGCCATCGGCTCCCCTTCCGTTGACCTGCCCCGACCCCTCCGATAGAATCCATCGCGCCCGCTCCGCCAACCCCATGAGCTCCGAACCCAAAACCGACGCCGGCCCGGGCACGAGCCTGGCCGGCTACTGGCGCCGCAACCTCGGCATCATGGTCACGCTGCTCTTTCTCTGGGCGTCGGCCGGACTCGGCGCCGGAGTGCTCCTGGCCGACCGGCTGAACGCCTACACGCTGCCGGGCACCGGGTACCCGCTGGGCTTCTGGTTCGCGCACCAGGGCGCCATCATCGCGTTCGTGCTCCTGATCCTGGTGTACTGCATCCTGATGAACCGGCTGGACTCGCGGCATCGCGGAGGCGCGGATTGAGCGTCCAGGCCTGGACGTACCTGTTCGTCGGCCTGACGTTCGGGCTCTACCTGACCATCGCGTGGCTGAGCCGCGTCCGCGACACCCGGGGCTTCTACGTCGCCGGGCAGGGCGTGCCCTCCGGCGCGAACGGCATGGCGACGGCCGCGGACTGGATGAGCGCGGCGTCGTACATATCGATGGCCGGGTTGATCTCGACCATGGGTTACGCCGGCGGCGTCTACCTGATGGGGTGGACCGGTGGGTTCGTCCTGCTGGCGTTGCTGATCGCGCCCTACCTGCGCAAGTTCGGGTCCTACACCGTTCCCGACTTCGTCGGCGACCGCTACGAATCCAACGTCGCGCGGCTGGTGGCCGTCTTCTGCGCCATTTTCGTCTCGTTCACCTACGTGGCCGGGCAGATGCGCGGCGTCGGCATCGTCTTCAGCCGCTTCCTCGAAGTCGACATCAACGTCGGCGTCGTCATCGGCATGGTCATCGTGTTCGTCTACGCGACGCTGGGGGGGATGAAAGGCATCACGTGGACGCAGGTGGCGCAGTACTGGGTCCTGATCACGGCGTTCCTGATCCCGGCCATCGCGATCAGCATCCGGCTCACCGGCAGCGTCCTGCCGCAGGCCGGACTCGGCGGCGAGCTGGCGGCCTCCGGCGGCGCCGAGCCCGTGTACCTTCTGGAGCGTCTGAACCAGATTCACGCCGACCTGGGCTTCGCCGAGTACACGGCGGCGTTCGTCGCGCCCTGGGACAAGCTCAACGTGTTCCTGGTCGCGCTGGCGCTGATGGTGGGCACGGCCGGCCTGCCCCACGTGATCGTCCGCTTCTACACGGTGAAGTCGGTCCGGGCGGCGCGGTGGAGCGCGTTCTGGGCCCTGTTCTTCATCGCGATGCTCTACCTGACCGCCCCGGCGACGGCGGCCTTCGCCCGCTACTTCATGATCGACAGCCTGAACGGCCGCACGGCCGAGCAGTTGCCGGAATGGTTCGGGAACTGGGAGCAGACCGGGCTGATCCTGTGGCTGGACGACGGCGACGGACGGGTCCGGTACGCGGCCGGCGAGGACAACGAGGTGTTCCGGAACGGCACGCTGGCGGCGGCCGAGTTGGCCTCGATGCGGGCGGCCCACCAGCAATGGCTCGACACGGACGGCGCGGCGGGCGCGGACGGCCGCGTCCGGTTGCGCGAGGCCGGGCTGTCCGGACCCGACCGGGACATCATCGTCCTGGCGACGCCGGAAATGGCCGAGCTGGCGAACTGGATCATCGCGCTCGTCGCGGCCGGAGGCCTCGCCGCGGCGTTGTCGACGGCGAGCGGCCTGCTGCTGGTCATCTCCTCCAGCGTGGCGCACGACCTCTACTACCGCATCCTGAACCCCGCGGCCACCGAATCCCAGCGGCTTCGCGTGGGGCGGACCGTGATCGGCGCGGCGGTCGTCGTGGCGGGCCTCTTCGGGATCTTCCCGCCCGGGTTCGTCAGCCAGGTCGTCGCGTTCGCGTTCGGACTGGCCGCCGCGAGCTTCTTCCCCGCGATCGTCCTGGGCATTTTCTCGAAGCGCGTGGGCACGGTTCCCGCCGTCAGCGGCATGCTGACCGGCATCTCCTTCACCGCGTTCTACATCATCGCGACCGTGTTCTTCGGCATGGAGCGCTGGGCCGGCATCGATCCCCAGGGGATCGGGTCCATCGGCATGGGCCTGAACTTCGTCGTCACGCTGGGCCTGACCCGCTTCTTCCCGCCGCCAGCGGAGGAAACGCGCAGACTGGTCGACCGGATCCGCGCACCGGAGCGCGCCGGCGCCGCGGTCCGTATCGAGACGGCGCCGTCCCACTGATCCGCGCGGGTGGTACCCTACGGCGAATGACGACGGACCATGCGCGCTTCGATCGCGAATACTACGCGCGCTACTACGAACGCGCGGACAGCCGCGCCTCCGGCCCCGACGAGTTCCAGCGGCTGGCCGACTTCGCGCTGGCCTACCTGGCCTACCTGGAGATCCCCGTCCGCGACGTGCTGGATCTGGGTTGCGGGCTCGGACGCTGGAAAGCGGCCCTGGAGGCGCGCGATCGCGGCATCCGCTACACCGGGGTCGATCCCTCGCCGTACCTGGCCGAGTCTTACGGGTGGATCCGGGGGACGGCCGAAGGCTTCCGCTCGCGGCGGAAGTTCGACCTCGTCATCTGCCAGGACGTCCTCTGCTATCTCGGGCGCCGTCAGATCAAGGACGCGCTGGCCAACATCGCGCGCCTGTGCCGCGGGGCGGCCTACATCCAGGTCGTGACGCAAGAAGATTGGGACAACGACATCGTCGACCCGGCGCGGAGCGATCCGGCGATGCACCGGCTGGAAGCCGAATGGTACCGCGAGGCGCTGGGACGCCACTTCGTCAACTGCGGCGGAGGCGTCTTCGTGCCGAAGGACGGCGGCCCGCCCACATGGGAACTGGAACGGTGGTCGGGCGAACGCTGAGGGTCGGCCTCGTCGGGGCCGGGGCGATGGGCTCGATCATCGCGCGCGCCGTCGGGCGGGGCGAGGTGCGCGCGGCGTTGACGGGCGTGGCCGACCTGGAGCCGGAACGCGCCCGGGCGGCGGCCGCGGAATCCGGCGCCGGCGTCATCGTCGGGACGATCCCCGAAGTGGCCGAGGTGGCCGACCTGCTCGTCGAGGCGGCCGGCGCCGGCGTCGTCCGGCCCGTGCTGGAGGCGGCCGCCCGGCGCGGGCGCGACGTGGTCATCCTGAGCGTCGGCGGCCTGCTCGACCTGGGAGACACGATCGCCGAGGCCATGGACGCCGGCGTCCACGTGTATTGCCCCTCCGGCGCCATCGCGGGGCTGGACGCGGTCAAGGCGGCCGGCGGCGGCGAGATCCGAACGGCCCGGCTGACGACGCGCAAGCCCCCCGCCGGCCTCGCGGGCGCGCCCTACCTCGACGAGCGCGGCATCGACGTGTCCGCCCTGGAGACGCCGGTGACGGTGTTCGAGGGTACGGCGCGCGAGGCCTGCCGGGCGTTTCCCGCGAACATCAACGTCTCGGCGGCGCTCAGCCTGGCCGGCATCGGCGCCGACCGGACCGAGGTCCGGCTGATCGCGGATCCGACGATCCAGCGGAACATCCACGAAATCGAGGTGACCGGCGATTTCGGAGTGATTCGGACCGTGACGGAGAACGTGCCCTCGGAGAACCCGCGAACCTCGCGCCTGGCCGCCCTGTCGGCCATCGCGCTCCTGAAAGGCCTGACCGGATCACCCCGCGTCGGCACCTGAGGGGCGCCGCCGTCAGTCGAATCGAACACCCTGCGCCAGTTGGACGTCCCGTCCCCAGTGGATGGTGTTGGTCTGGCGCCGCATGTAGGCCTTCCAGGCGTCCGACCCGGCCTCCCGGCCGCCGCCGGTGTCCTTCTCGCCGCCGAACGCGCCGCCGATCTCCGCGCCCGACGTGCCCACGTTGACGTTCGCGATGCCGCAGTCCGAGCCGCGCTGGCTGAGATATTCCTCGGCCTCGGCGACCGAGTCCGTGAATATCCCGGACGACAGGCCCTGCGGCACGCCGTTCTCGATCGCGATCGCCTGCTTCAGCGTCCGGTAGGGCATGACGTAGACGATGGGCGCGAACGTCTCCGTCCGGACGATCGGCGCCGACGGCGCGATCTCGACGATCGCCGGCTGGACGAACGTGCGCCGTCCGCGCCGCGCCGGCAGCACCTTGCCCCCGTAGAGGACACGGCCGCCCTGGTCGACGGCCGATTCGATCGCCCGCGTGTAGGCGTCCACCGCGGACTCGTCGATGAGCGGGCCCATCCGCGTCGCGGGGTCGAGCGGGTCTCCGATCCGCGCGCGCCGGTAACGCGCGATCAGCCGGTTCAGGAAGCGGGTATAGACCTTGCGGTGGACGATCAGCCGCCGTGTCGACGTGCAGCGCTGGCCAGCGGTTCCCACGGCGCCGAAGAAGGCCGCCGACACCGCGCTCTCCAAGTGGGCCTTGTCGGAGACGATCAGCGCGTTGTTCCCGCCGAGCTCCAGGATCGTCCGTCCGAGGCGCTCCCCGACGACGGCGCCGATCCGGCGTCCCATCGGCGTGGACCCGGTCGCGCTGACGAGGGGAATCCGCCGGTCGCCGGCAAGCTGTTCGCCGATCGTGGATCCCCCTCCGACGAGGACCGAGGACACGCCGGCCGGAACGCCGTTCTCGGAAAACACACGGCTCACGATGTTCTGGCACGCCATGGCCGACAACGGCGCCTTGCTCGACGGTTTCCAGATGACCGCGTCCCCGCACACCCAGGCCAGGGCGGCGTTCCACGACCAGACGGCGACCGGAAAGTTGAAGGCGGTGATGACCGCGACCGGGCCCAGGGGATGCCATTGCTCCATCATCCGGTGGGACGGCCGTTCGCTCTGAAGGGTCGGCCCGCCCAGCGTGCGGCCGAGACCGGCGGCGTGGTCGCAAATGTCGATCATCTCCTGCACTTCACCCAGGCCCTCGGTCAGGATCTTGCCCATCTCGAGCGACACCAGGCGTCCCAGGTCGTCCTTCCGGCGGCGGACGGCGGCGGCGATCTGCCGCACAATGTCCCCGCGGCGTGGCGCCGGAACGTTCCGCCACTCCACGAACGCCTTCCGGGAGCGCTGGACGACGCGCCGGACGTCGCCGGCGCCGGCAGGCGTGACCTGCGCCAGGAGACTCCCGTCGGTGGGGCTGCGCACCTCGATCCGGTCCCCGTCGGAGGCGAACCACGCCTCGCCGTACGAGGCGCCGGACGGCCGGGCGGTCAATCCCAGGCTGCGAAACAGTCGATTCTTGTCGGCTGGGGTCACGGCTCCTCCTGATGTCCGGGGTGTGCCGGACACGCCGGTACTATAGCGGACGGGACTGCTACGGTTCGAGGCGGGGCGGCGCCAGGTAGTTGATCGCGTGAATCGTCCCCAGTTCCGACGCCTGCTCGGTCAGGTACACGTGGACGCGACGTCCCCCGGCGTCCTCGACGCCCAGGTAGTGGGCCGTGTCGCCGAACCCCGGACCGAGGTCGGGATCGAACTCGAAGGCGCCCTCGATCATCAGGAGGGCGCGGGACCGCGTTCCGGGGCTCATCACGACGTGCACGACCCTCAGTGCCTCGGACGCCCGGTCGTAGAACAGCGTCACGGAAACGAACGTCTCGGGGACCCGCGCCACGTATCCGTCGGTGACGACGTCGCGCACCGTCTGGGACCCGACATACTGAACGTTGTCCGAGGCGACCGCCAGCCGTTGCCGCGCCGACGCCGGCGTCGGGTGATCGGTCAGAAGTTCGAGCGCCTCGGTCATGAAGTACGCGGCGGCGAGCTCCTCGCCGACGAGCTCCGGCAGCGGGGGCGCCGGCGCCTGTCCGGAAGCCGGCCGCGGCATCGACGCTGCGAGCCCGGCGATACCGGCCAGGATCAGAACGCGTCGGATGGGGTCGATTCTCACGGCGCGGTTCGGACTATATCAGCCCCGGGCGCCACGGCGCGCGCCTTGAGCAGGCTCGAAGTCGGGCGTTCCTTGCCTTTGGCCGCCAAAGCGACTAGATTCGAACGATACCGTCGAAATGAGGCCACCGATGACGCAGACCGTCCGAGTATTCTACCTGGCCCTTCTGGCCGTGACGCTGGCGGCGGCGCCCAGTGTCCTGGCCGTTCAGGAACCCGAACCGCAGGAGCCCGCGCCGGAAGAACCGGCGCCGGAGCCGGAGGTCCCCGAGTCCGAGCAGGAGGAAGACGACGAGGAAGCGACGGACGAGGATGAAGCGGACGGCGAGGACGAGGAGGGCGAAGGCGGTCGCGGCGGCCGCGGCGGCATCCGGCCCTACGAGCGCGTCATCACGGACGAGGCCGAGTCCGACGAAGGCGTCTTCACCGTGCACAAGGTGGACGACAACTGGTACTACGAGATCCCGGTCTCGGAATTCGGCAACGAGTTTCTCTGGGTGGGGCGGATCGCCCGCACGGCCATCGGCGCCGGCTACGGCGGCCAGAAGGTGGACGAACGCGTCGTGCGGTGGGAACGCCAGGGCGACCGCGTGTTCATGCGCGACGTCATCTACGACATGGTCGCCGACGATGACCTGCCCATCGCCGAGGCCGTCCGCGCCTCGAACACCGAAGCCATTCTCCAGGTGTTCGACATTGCCGCGCTCGGCGAGAACGAGGAATCGGTGGTGATCGAGATCTCGGGCATGTTCGCCCAGGAAGTGCCCGAGTTCAGCGCCCGGCAGGCGCTCGGGGCACGCGGATTCGACCGGCGGCGGTCCTACGTCGACCGCATCACGGCGTTTCCCGACAACATCGAGGCGCGCGCGATCCAGACCTACACGCGTCCGCAGGACAACAACGGCGGCCGCGGCGCGGGCGGCGGCCGCGGGATGCGTCCGGGAAGCGCCACGATCGAAATGGCGTTCAGCATGGTCCGGCTCCCGGAAGAGCCGATGATGCCGCGCCTTCACGACGACCGGGTCGGGTACTTCTCGGTGACCCAGAGCGATTTCGGCACCGACGAGCACCGCATGGCCCGCCGCCGCTATATCACGCGGTGGCGGCTTGAGAAGTCCGATCCGGCGGCGGAGGTGTCCGATCCCGTCCGGCCCATCGTCTACTACGTCGACCCCGCCACGCCGTCCCAGTGGGTCGAGTACGTCAAGAAGGGCGTGGAGGACTGGCAACCCGCCTTCGAGGCCGCCGGTTTCAGCAACGCCATCGTCGCCCGCGAAGCGCCCTCCAAGGAGGAGGATCCGGACTGGAGCCCGGAAGACGCCCGCTATTCGGTCATCCGGTGGTTGGCTTCCGGCGTGGAGAACGCGTCCGGGCCCCACGTCCACGACCCGCGAACGGGAGAGATCCTGGAATCGGACATCCAGTTCTACCACAACGTGCAGAACCTGCTGCGCGACTGGTATTTCGTCCAGGCGGCCCCGCTGGATCCGCGCGCGCAGCAGTTGCCGCTCCCGGACGAGTTGATGGGCGAGCTGCTCCGATTCGTCGTGGCGCACGAGATCGGGCACACGCTCGGCTTCCAGCACAACATGAAAGCCAGCTCGACCTACCCGATCGAGAATATCCGCGATCCGGAATGGCTGGCCGAGATGAGCCACACGCCCACGCTGATGGACTACTCCCGCTTCAACTACGTGGCCCAGCCCGAAGACAACATTCCGCCGGAGCTCCTCATACCCGGCGTCGGCCCCTACGATCTGTGGGCGACGCGGTGGGGTTACGCGCCGATTCCCGGAGCGACGACCCCGGACGAGGAGAAGCCGACGCTGGACGCCTGGGCCCGCGAGCAGGACGAGACCCCGTGGTACCGTTTCTCGACCACGGGCTCGGGGTCGTCCGACCCCGGGAACCTGACAGAGGCCGTGGGCGACGCCGACGCGGTCGAGGCCACCACGCTCGGGTTGAAGAACCTGGAACGTGTGATGGACATGCTGCTGGACGCCACCGAGGAGAACGGCCGCAACTGGAACGAGCTGGACGACCTGTACGGGCGCGTCCTCGGGCAGTGGGTCCGCGAGATGAATCACGTCGGCGCGCTGGTGGGGGCCTTCGACTCGCGCCAGATCCACGGCGGGCAGGACGGCGTCCGCTTCAACCCGGTGCCGGCCGAACGGCAGGCCGGGGCGGTCCGCTTCCTGAACGACAACGCGTTCCGGACGCCGGCGTTCATGATCCGGCCGGAGCTGCTCCGCCGCATGGAGCCGTCCGGCGTCCTGGCCCGCGTCCGGAACAGCCAGCGGTCGGTGCTCAACTTCGTTCTCGACACCAACCGCTTCACGCGCCTCGCCGAGCAGAAGGCCATCGACGACAGCGCGTACGGCCCAGTGGAGTTCCTGGCCGACGTCCGCAACGGCATCTGGTCGGAACTCTCCTCCGACGAGGTGACGATCGACGCGTTCCGCCGGAACGTCCAGCGGCTGTACCTGGACGTGCTCGATGCGCGCATCAACGGCGGCAACGCCGCGTTCAACGACGTGCGGGCCCTGCTGCGCGACGAGTTGCGGACGCTGTCCGGCGCCGTGCAGTCGTCGCTCCGCGACGTCGGAGACGCCGAATCGCGCGCGCACCTGCAGGACGTTCAGACGCAGATCGCGGCGATCCTCGACCCCGGAATCGAGACCTCGAACGCCGAGGACGCTTTCGTCGTCGTGTTCGAATCCGGGTTGGACCCGTTCAACCCCTACGTCGACAACGGGCACTGGGTGGATTTCGGCGTCGAACCCTGAGGCGCCGGCGGGCGCCTGTCCGCACGCGGCGTGGAACCTTGTGGGCGCAATTCCGGTTGGCGTCGCGTTCGTGCGGACTGAACTCAAGAGATCTTTCTCTTGGACTGACGCCTCGCTCCGCTCGTTGTCCAGTCGCGGCGAGGAACGCCGCGCCTACAATTGGGATCCCGCACCTTCGCCGCGAAACACACACCGCCGGTCATCCCCCTCGGAAGACCGAGCGCCGTGCCAAGCCACGGAGGCCACGCACAACGTCGCCGCATTCGCCATAGTACCCGCGGCGTCCCCCGCCGCGGGTGGGCAAGGCGGCCTCCGGGCCGCCGCGTCAGCAAGACGTGATCTTGCCAACCGCCGACACCGTCAACGAAGAGATCTTTCTCTTGGACTCACGCCTCGCTCCGCCACCTCCATGGCAACGCCATGGAGGCGTCCAGTCGCGGCGAGGAACGCCGCGCCTACAATTGGGATCCCGCATCTTCGCCGCGAAACACGCACCGCCGGTCATCCCCCTCGGAAGACCGAGGGCCATGCCACGATGCGGAGGCCACGCACAACGTCGCCGCATTCGCCAGAGTACCCGCGGCGTCCCCCGCCGCGGGTGGGCAAGGCGGTCTCCGGGCCGCCGCGTCAGCAAGCCGAGATCTTGCCAACGGCCGACACCGTGAACGAAGAGATCTTTCTCTTGGACTCACGCCTCGCTCCGCCTACTTGGCCGGGCCCGGCGACTTGTCGAGCAGGACCGCGATCCAGCGGTACTCGTCGGTGTCTTCGAGAAAGATCTTGACCACCATCGTCAGGGGCACGGAGAGCAGCATCCCGATCCCGCCCCATACCCAGCCCCAGAACATCAGCGAGACGAAGACGACCAGCGTCGACAGCCCCAGCCGGTGTCCCATCAGGCTCGGTTCGACGAAGTTCCCGACGACCAGGTTGACCACGGCGTAACCGACGCCCACCAGCAGTAGCAGCGTCACGCCCCCGCCCGGCTGGATTGCCGCCACGACCAACGGCGGGACCGCGGCCAGGATCGATCCGATGTTGGGAATGTAGTTGAGCAGGAAGGCCAGCAGGCCCCAGAGCACGGGAAAGTCGACGCCCAGGATCCAGACCCACAGGCCCAGCGTCAGTCCGGTGGCCAGGCTCACGACGGTCTTGATGAGCAGGTACCGGTGGACCTGGTGCATCACGGTGCGAAACTGGAACAGGCGCCCGCCGCTCTCGCCGAACGCGGCGCGCGCCTTGGCCGGGAACCCGTACGCTTCGGTCAGGATGAACACCATCAGCAGGAACACGATGACGAAGTAGGACAGGAAGTTCGTCACGCCCGAGAAGATGGTTCCGACGAACGGCAGGATCTGGCCGAACGGAAGTGTCCGGCCCGGGTCGATGTCTGGGACGTCTTCCGGGACGCCGTCCACTTCGGCGATGCCGTCGGGGGCGACTTCTTCCGGAACGATGACCAAGTCCGGAAACTCCGGAACGGAGATCCCGAAAGTCCTGAGGAGCTGCGAATCGGCAAGCCGCGTCTCGACCGCGTCGAGCTGGCTCTCGATGCGTTCCTGGTACTGCGGCAACGTCTCGGTGAACTCGCTGGCCGAGCTGGCCACGATCAAGCCCAACCCGACGATGATGACGACGAACCCGAGGAGGACCAGAACCAGCGCGAGCGGGGTGGGAACGCCGCGCGCGCGGAGCCAGCCGAGCGGCGGAATCCCCAGCATCGCCAGAAACACCGACACCAGGAACGGCACGATGACGGTCTCGGCCGCCTGCAGCCCAGCCACGATGACGATCAGCGCCGCGACCGTCAGCAGGAACCTCGGGCCGTTCTGAGGTCTCGGTGTTTCAGTCATGGCCACCCGGAGATTATACGCAGGGGCCCGGCCGGTCCCGGATCGACGCGCGCGCCGGGATCAGGCCTCTTTCACTTCGGCCGCAAGCTTGGTCAGCGACGCCTTCGCGTCGCCGAACAGCATGGCCGTGTTCGAAGCGTAGAAGAGCTCGTTGTCGATCCCCGCGAAGCCGGGGTTCATGCTGCGCTTCATCACGATGACCTGGTTGGCGCGGTCGACGTCGAGGATGGGCATGCCGTAGATCGGGCTCGACGTGTTGTTGCGCGCCGCCGGGTTGACCACGTCGTTGGCGCCGATGACCAGGGCCACGTCGGTCCGGTCGAACTCCGGATTGACGCGCTCCATCTCCCACAGTTGATCGTAGGGCACGTCGGCCTCGGCCAGCAGCACGTTCATGTGACCGGGCATGCGTCCCGCCACCGGGTGTATCGCGTACTTGACGTCGACGTCGCGCGCCTCGAGCAGCGTCGCCAGCTCGCGCACCGCGTGCTGGGCTTGCGAAACCGCGAGGCCGTATCCGGGAACCACCACGACCGAACGCGCGTAGGCCATCATGATGGCGGCGTCCTCGGCGGTCACCTGCCGGTAGGTCCCGCCGGAGGCCCCGCCGCCCGCCGCCACGTCGGCGGCGCCGGCGCCGAACGCGCCGAACAGGACGTTGCCCAGCGACCGGTTCATGGCGTTGCACATGATCTTGGTCAGGATGATGCCCGAGGCCCCGACCAGCGCGCCGCTGATGATCAACCCGTTGTTGTCGATGACGAACCCCGTGCTGGCGGCCGCGATGCCCGAATACGAGTTCAGCAGCGAGATGACGACCGGCATGTCCGCGCCGCCGATCGGCAGCACGGAGAGCACGCCCAGCACCAGGGAGAGCCCGATCAGGACCAGCAGCGGGACTGCGGCGTCGCCGCCGAACAGGTCCGCGAGCGGCGCGGCCAGCCCACTGTCGGGCACGACCAGGTAGGCCGCGACCGCCAGGATCGCCAGAAGCAGAACCGCGTTCAGCGGTTTCTGCAGCGGATACGTCACGGCCTGTCCCGTCACCAGATCCTGCAGTTTCCCGAACGCGATCAGGCTGCCCGAGAACGTCACCGCGCCGACCAGGACGCTGAACTGGATGCTGATGCCGACGTCGAGGGCCGCCCCGCCCGTCGCGCTCAACCGCAGGTACTCGGCCGAAGCCACCAGGACCGACGCGCCGCCGCCGAACCCGTTCAGCAGCGCCACCATCTGCGGCATGGCGGTCATCCGGATCGTCCGCGCGAGAATCGCGCCGGCGCCAGCGCCGATGACCAGGCCGATGAGGATGCCCTCGTAACCGAGGATGCTTCGATCCAGCAGCGTGACGACGATGGCGATCAGCATGCCGACCGACGCCAGGGCGTTGCCCTTCCGCGCGGTCGCCGGCGAGGCCAGCCACATCAGGCCGAAGATGAAGCAGACGGCGGCGAGCAGGTAGGCGAGTTCCGCGAGGGCCGTCATTTCCCTTCACCGCCCGTGTCTTTGCGGAACATCCGCAGCATGCGGTCCGTCACGAGGAAGCCGCCGACGATGTTGGTCGTGGCGAAGGCCACGGCGATGACGCCCAGAACCGTGGCGAGGCGGCCGTAGCCGGCGCCCGAGACGATGATGGCGCCGATCACGGTGATGCCGGAAATGGCGTTGGATCCCGACATCAGCGGCGTGTGCAGCGTCGGCGGCACCTTGGTGATCACCTGGAAACCGACGAAGACCGCCAGAACGAAGACGACGATCTCCGAGACGAGGCTTTCGAGCATCGGGGGTTACGTCCTTATCTCGCCGGCATGAGCCACAGTGCTCGGTCCGACGACGTCGTTGGCGAGGTCCACCCGCAGCCGGCCCGCGTTGTCCGGATCGATCATTTCACCGATCAACGTGACGACGTTCCGCGCATACATCTGGCTCGCATGGACGGCCACGGTCGACGGCAGGTTGAGGTGCCCGACGATCGTCACGCCGCCGGACACGATCGTGCGTCCCGGCTCGGTCCGCTCGCAGTTGCCGCCGGTCTCGGCGGCCAGGTCGACGATGACCGATCCCGGGCGCATGCCCTCGACCATTTCACCGGTAATCAGCTTGGGCGCGGGCTTGTCGGGTATCAGCGCGGTCGTGATCACGATGTCGACCGCGCCGAGCGTCTTCCGCAACAGCTCCTGCTCGCGCCGATGGGATTCCTCGGACAACTCCTTGGCGTAACCGCCCGCGGTTTCGGTCTCGGCTTCGGCCAGCTCGACCTCGAGGAACTTCGCGCCGAGGCTCTCGACCTGTTCCTTGACCACGGGACGCACGTCGAAGGCCGACACGACGGCGCCCAGGCGGCGGGCCGTGGCGATCGCCTGCAGGCCCGCGACGCCCGCGCCGAGAACGAAGACGCTGGACGGTCGGATGGTTCCCGCGGCGGTCGTCATCATGGGCAACAGCTTGCCGAGCTCCGCGGCCCCGACCAGCACGGCCTTGTACCCGGCAATGTTGGACTGGGACGAGAGCGCGTCCATCGACTGGGCGCGCGTGATGCGCGGGACCCGGTGCATGCTGAGCGCCGTGATCTTACGGGCGTTCAACGCCTCCAGCACGCCGCGGTCGCGGACCGGTTGGAGGAAGCTGACCAGGATGGCGCCCTCCTTCATCCGCGCGACCTCGTCCACGGTCGGCGGCTGGACCTTCAACAGGACGTCGGAGTCGCCGGTCAGAGCCGCCGCATCCTCGACGACAGCGGCGCCCGCCTCGCGATAGTCCGCGTCCAGCGCCCCGGCATGAACGCCGGCCCCCGCCTCGACGCGCACCTCGAAGCCCGCATCCTGCAGCTTGCCCACCAGCGCGGGCACGAGCGCAACCCGGCGCTCGTGTTCCACAATCTCTTTCGGGATACCGATTTTCAAGAATCGCTACCTTCGCGAAAACGTGCGTTTCGGGAAAATTGTGGGCGGATGGCGGCACGGCGCCGCTGAACGCCCGGATCAAGCACCGCATTGTAGCGAAGCGGGCGCACCCGTTCAAGTGCTTGACCCGTCGCGGGCGCCTTACGGCTGTCCGTCCGAGGGGACCCCACTCGTCAACAAGTCGGCGGGAAGCTGCGTCTCGGGCGTCGCCACGCCGCGGTGGCACGTCCAGCACGTGATCCGGCCCTCGTCCAACCCGAGCTCGCGCGTCGCCGCGCGCTGCATCTCCTCCATGGCGCGCGTCAACGGCTTCAGGACGTTGGCGTCGCCGGCCCAGTCGCCGGGCTGATGGCAGTGATCGCAGCCCACGCCGAGCGCGCGGCCGTAACCGCCCATGACCTCCCGCAGCTCCGACGCCGGAAGGCCCGCGTGGACCTGGATGTTGGCGTACACGTCCTGGGCCGGCGACACGCTTTCGGAGAACGGGCCCGGGGGCGGATCAAAAGGGATCAGCAGGGGCGGCGGGACGGATTCCGGAACCGGCGAACCTCGGTGACAGGTCCAGCAACTGGGCGCGTCGAGCAGTTCGAACGTCGTCTCGCCCAGCGTGGCCGCCATCCGCATCATGGCCCGCGCGGTTTCCTTGGCCGGGATCGTGTCCAACTCGAACGATCCCGCCACGTGGCAGTGTTCGCATTCCACGCCGAGCGAGGCGCTGACGGCCTGCATGAACTGTCGGACCTGGTCCAGAGGCACGCCCGTCAGGACCTGCAGGTTCCGGGGCTCGGCGGCCTGGGGGGCCGCTGCAGCCGAGGCCGGCGGCACGCCGAGCGCGAGAGCCATGACGACGGCCGCCGCGGCGCTATTCATGGCCGGGGGATTCGCCTGGTTCCCGCAACATATTCACCAGAATAGACTGACTGGCAGAAACAGCTGCGTCAAGCTGCAGGCCGTCAGGCACACTCCACGCAGCCGCCCCTTTTCTGATTCCATGTCCGGTTTTCCGGTTGCCGATTCGACCGCGCGACTCATAATGTGCTCGAACGCTATCGCCCGTGTCTCGCCGGGCGAGCGCCGGTCGCCGGCACGGACGGCTTTCCGTCGATGCGTGGCCCAGCGGTGCGCGCCGCGCCGATCGGCTTCGGAACGGGACGGCATGACGCAACATGTCAGCATGAAAGACGTCTTCCACGGACCGGCGCCTTCTAGGACCATGTCAATCGACTCCGGGTCACGCCGCTAGCCTGCCGTGCCGATCCGTACGCCCCGGCGCTCTCACCTGATTCCACGGACCCGCGACGGCCGGATCGCCGCCGTCGCGTTCCTGGTGGTCTTCCTCCTTGCCCTGCCGCCGGTGACCCACACGGTGTTCAACCGCACCGAGCCGTGGCTCTTCGGGGTGCCGTTCCTTTACGCGATGCTGCTCGTGGTGTACGTCGCGCTGATCGGCATCCTGATCTGGGTCTGGCGCCGGCGGCTCTAGCCCGAGGCCGTCCGGCAAGAGGAAACGCTGATGGAAACCTGGGAAATCGCGACCACGTTGATCGCCGCGTACCTGGGCGTCACGCTCCTGCTCGGCGTGCTCGCGAACCGGCGCCTGACACTCGCCGTCGAGGATTTCATGCTCTACGGCCGAAAGGCCGGTTTCATCGTCCTCTACCTGACCATCGTCGCGACGTTCCATTCGGCCTTCGCCTTCCTCGGCTCGGCCGGTTTCTTCTACACGCACGGCATCGGCTTCTGGGCGGCGGGCGCATGGACGGTACTCGCCGGCGCGATCACGTACGTCCTCGGCACGCGGATCTGGGCGCTCGGCAAGGCGTTCGGCTACGTCACGCCGGCCGACCTCCTGGCGGACTTCTACGAGTCGGAGCTCGTGCGGGTGACGGTGGCGCTCGTATCGGTGGTCTTCACCATCCTGTACATTCAGGTCCAGGCGCAGGGGCTCGGCTACATCATCTCCGTCGCCACCGGAGGGCGCGTCTCCTTCGAGCTCGGGACGCTGCTGCTGCTGATCGTGGCCGCGTTCTACCTGATCGCGGGCGGGCTGCGCGCGGTCTACTGGACCGACGTGCTGCAGGGGGTCTGGATGTACGTCGCCGTCTGGATCGGCGCGCTCGTGCTCTCCTACGAGCTGTTCGGGGGGCCGCTCCAGCTCTGGCGGGAAGTCGCCGCCCAGCGCCCGGACCTGCTCACGTTGCCGGGACCCAACGGGTTCTTCACGCCCGGCATGTGGATCGGGATGATCGTCACGCTGTCGTTCGGCATCATCCTGCAGCCTCACATGCTCATCCGCTACTACACGGCCGTCGACGCGAAGACGCTCAAGGCGCTCGGGGCAACGACGCCGACCTACCTGATGACGCTCTATATCCCGACCGCGCTCGTCGGCCTCGGCGGCGCGGTAGCGATGCCGAACATCGACATTCCCGACCGGATCTTCCCGGAGCTGCTCTTCGCGCACGTCTCGCCATGGCTGACCGGCGCGATCCTGGCCGGCGCCGCCGCCGCCGCGATGTCGACCCTCGACTCCGTACTCCACTCGAACATGACCATCCTCACCCAGGACATCTATCGCCGCTACGTCCGGCGCGGCGCGAGCCAGGCGCATTACCTCAAGGCGGGACGGCTGTTCGTCGTCCTCCTCCTCGCCGTCGGCTACGTGCTCACCGTCAGCACCTTCGACTTCCTGGTCGCGCTCGTCACGCTGTCGGGCGCCGGCGCCCTCCAGTTGCTGCCGGGCCTGGCCGGCGTCTGCTTCCCGGGCCGCCGGACCCTCACCCGCGCCGGAGTCGTCGCCGGCATCGCGGCCGGCCTCGGAACGCTGTACCTGACGCTGGTCGTGATACCGCATCCGATGGGAATGCACGGCGCCATCTGGAGCCTGCTGGTGAACGGCGGGACGGCGCTCCTGGTGTCGGCCGTCACCGCGGCGCCGTCCACCGGGACGATCGAACGCGTCCACGGCGAACTGGAAGCGTTCGTCTACGGGAGTCCGAAGCTACGCGAAGACGGCGCGCTCCCGAGCGGCGGCGCGAGCGAGCGATGACCGGTCAACGAAACGGTTTCGGACGCCGCCGCACGACGATGGGTATTGCGGGAGGATCGTTCGCTATTCAGGCAGCGCGAACACGTACAGGTTCGCGGCCGTGCCCGGCGTCAGCTCCGGGGCCAGTCCGTTCATGGCGCCCGACACGAGCGAGCTTCCAGTGCTGACCGCGACGTACTGACGGCCGTCGACCGCGTAGGTCACCGGATAACCCGTCACGGCGGACCCCAGGTTGACCTCCCAGAGGATGTCGCCGGTCTCCTGATCGAACGCGCGGAAGCGACCGTTCGCGTCCCCGGCGAAGAGCAGGCCGCCCCCGGTGGCGATGACCGACATCATGCCGGCACGCTGCTCGTAGGTCCAGGCGTCACGACCGGTTTCGACCGAGATGGCGTGGATGGTGCCGATGGACTCCGTGCCCGGCGCAATCTGCCCGCGCGTCCGGATACCGTAGAGCGAGTTGAGGCTCTGCTCGCCGGTTGACGCGGTGACCTGCATGCAGGCGTTTTGGAGCGGGTAGTACATCGCGTGGGTCAGGGGGCTGTACGCGCCCGCGGGAAACCCCTTCCCTCCGCTGACGCCCGGGCACACCAGGGCCTCGTCGCCCACCTGGTGGAAGACCATCTCCGGGTTCACGCGCACGTCGCCGGCGCCATTGATCGAATCCACGACGGTTTGCGGCACCGTCGGCCGGGCCCACAGGAACTCGCCCGTCTCGCGGTCCAGCGTGTAGACGATGCCGGTCTTGCCGGGAACCCCGGTCACGACCCGCCGCGTCTCGCCCGGCTCGATGTCCGGGTTGATCCAGTCGACGGCGTCCGGATCCGGCCGGACGGCCGTGTCGACGAGCAGCCGCTCGAACGGGTGGTCCAGGTCCCAGTGGTCGACCACGTGCTGGTAGTACCACACGATCTCGCCCGTCCGACCATCCAGGGCCAGCGTCGAGTTGTGATACAGGAACTGGTCCTCGTTGTTCCCGATGATGAACTTCGGCGCGGGCGAGGTCACCGACGTGCCCACGTAGACGCGGTCGAGCTCGATGTCGTAGCTGGGCGCCATCCACGCGCCGACGTGCCACCGGTTCTCGTAGGGAACGCCGCCCCAGGTCTCGTCGCCCGGCTCGCCCGGCGCCGGGACCGTCCGCCGGCGCCAGAGCTCCTCGCCCGTCCGCGCGTCGTGCGCGGTGATGATGCAGGCGTCCGGCCCGCCTTCGGGTTCGCAGCCGCGGCTGGAGAATATCCGGCCGGCGGCGGCGATCGGCCCGGAGGTCTGCTGCGCGGGGTGCACCTGGTAATCGGCGATCAGCGTCTCCCAGACCAGCTCGCCGGTCAGCGCGTCCAGGGCGTACAGATAGTCGTCGCCGCTCAGGTCCAGGATCGTCGTGCCGTAGATGGCCAGGTTGCGGTTGATCTGGGCGAACGGGATGTATTGTCCCAGGTCGTCGGGCCACTCGCGCCGGTACTCCCACAGCAGGTCGCCGGTCGCCGCGTCGAAGGCCTGGGTCAGGTCGTTAGGGTTCGGAAAGTACATCCGCCCGTCGTGCACCAGCGGCGTTCCCTCCTGGACGCCGCCCCCGAGGGGACGCGTCCACACCAGCGCCAGCTCGCCGACGTTGGCCCGGTCGATCGCATCCAGGGGACTGTATCCCCAGGCGTCCGTGGTCCGGCGCCACATCAGCCAGTCGGCCGGGTCCGGGTCGGCCAGCATGGCGTCGGTCACCGGTTCGAACGGGCGCTCCTGGGCCGGCGCCGCCCCGGCCAGGAGCAGTGCGACGCACAACGCGGCGTACACGGGAACTGGATTACGCATAGGGGACCTCCTGCAGGGAGAACTCGACGGGGGCGGGCGAGACGGACCGCTTCCTCACGGCGCCTCGATCCGGATCTCGTACACGGTGGGCCAGAGCTTGCCGGTCAGGAACCACCGGTCGCCCTCCGCGTCGTAGGCGATTCCGTTCAGGACCGCCTCCCGGTCCACGGGCCGCGCGTCGCGTTCCAGCGCCGTGAAGTCGATCTCGCGGACGACGTCGCCCGACGCCGGATCGATCTGGAGAACGGAATTCGAGAACCAGACGTTGGCGTAGACCGAGCCGTTGACGAACTCCAACTCGTTCAACTGGTCGACGGGACCGGACGGTCCCCGGACTTCGATCCGCCGCACTTCGGCGAACGTCACCGGGTCCAGGAAACGCAGCCACGGGGTCCCGTCGCTCATGATGAGGTGCTCGCCGTCGCTGGTGAGCCCCCAGCCCTCGCCGGGATACCGGAACTGGCCGATCTGGCGGAACGTCCCCTTGTCGTAGACGAATCCCTGGCCGCTGGTCCAGGTCAGTTGGAAAATGCGCGAATCCATCTCGGCAATGCCCTCGCCGAAATAGCGGAACGGCAGGGCGGCTTCCTGGAGGATGCGGCCGGACGCGATGTCGACCTTGCGCAGACGCGACTGGCCGTTGCGGCCGGTGCCTTCGTACAGGAAACCGTCCTCGAAGTAGAGGCCCTGGGTGTAGGCGCCCACATCGTGCGGATGGCGGTCCAGGATCTCGTATTCCCCGCCGGGGCGTTGCGACGCGTCGACGACCGTGCGGGAAACCCACCACCCCGCGGCCGCGGCGCAGGCGAGGACGACGGCGACGGGAAGCGCCCGGGCCCCTTTCCGGCTGCGTCCACGGCGCGGCATGACTGTCAGAATAGCATCAGATGTTCATCGCGAGGCCGTCGCGGCGAACGTCGATCATCCCGCAGGCCATGGTGTCGTGAGTCTGGGAGTCGATCAGGATGAAGGCGCCCGTGTCCCGGTTCGTGCGGTACGCGTCGCAGTGCAGCGCATCGAGCGTCCGGACCTGCACGCGTCCGATGTCGTTCTTCGCGAGCCCCGCGTCGCCGGAGTCGGCCTCGAGCGTGTTGACGTCGATCCGATGCTCGATTGAGGCGACCACGGCACGCGTGGTCTTGGACGTGTGTTTGATCAGGTACTTCTCGCCGATCTCCAGAGGCCGTTCCGACATCCAGCAGACGGTCGCGGCGAACGATCGCGTCGCCAGCGGCTCGTCCTCGACGCTGACCAGCATGTCGCCGCGCGAGATGTCGATGTCGTCCGACAGCGCCAGAGTCACCGAGCGCCCCGGTCCCACCGCGTCCAGGTCCCCGTCGAAGGTGACGATGCGCTCGACGCGCGTCGTCATTCCGGACGGCAACGCGCGGACGGGGTCGCCGACGGCCACCGTGCCCGAGGACACCCGCCCCATGTAGCCCCGAAAGTCCGGCCACTCCTCGGTCTGGGGCCGCGACACCATCTGGACCGGAAAACGGAATCCCGCGACCGACTCGTCGGTTTCCGGCTCGATGGTCTCCAGCAGCTCCAGCATCGTCGGTCCCGCGTACCACGGCATCGCGCCGCCCCGTTCCACCACCATGTCGCCGCGCCGCGCGCTGAGCGGTACGTACCAGGCGCGATGGGCCCGCGCGTGCCGGACCCCGAGGCGGTCGAAGAAGTCCTCGAACTCTCCACGAATCTCCCCGAAGCGGGACTCGGAATAGTCGACCAGGTCCATCTTGTTGATCGCGATGACGAAGTCGGTGATCCCCAGCAGGTGCGCAATGCAGACGTGGCGGCGCGACTGCGACACCATCCCGTTGCGCGCGTCGACGAGGATCAGCGCGACTTCGGCCGTGCTGGCGCCCGTCACCATGTTCCGCGTGTACTGCTCGTGCCCCGGCGTGTCGGCGATGATGAAGCGCCGATGCGGCGTGGCGAAGTAGCGGTAGGCCACGTCGATCGTGATTCCCTGCTCGCGCTCGGCCCGCAGCCCGTCGGTCAGCAGCGCCAGGTCGATGCCGTTGCCGCCCCGCTGCTCGTTGTAGGCCCGGGCCGCGTCGATCTGGTCCTCGAACGCCCCTTTCGTGTCCACGAGCAGACGGCCGATCAGCGTCGACTTGCCGTCATCGACGCTCCCCGCCGTGGTCAGGCGCAGCAGCTCGACGTCCGTCTCGCTCAAAAGTAGCCTTCCTTCTTCTTGTCTTCCATCGTGTTGGACCCGTGATCGATGACGCGCGTTTCGCGCTCGCTCCGCACGGCGGCCGACGCCTCGTTCGCGATCTCCGCGACCGAGGTCGCCCGGGACTCGACGGCGCCGGTGCAGGGCGAGCAGCCCAGGGTCCGAAAGCGCACCCACCGGGTCTCGGGCACCTCGCCGTCCTTGAGGTTCCCGGCGTCGTCGGCCGGTATCAGGTTGTTCCCGCGCCGGACCACCAACCGCTCCTTGGCGAAATAGAGCGGAACGATCGGGATGTCTTCCCGGCGGATGTAGTGCCAGACGTCGGACTCGGTCCAGTTCGACAGCGGAAACACGCGCATGCTCTCGCCTTCGAACACGCGCGCGTTGAAGAGGCGCCAGAGCTCGGGACGCTGGTTCTTGGGATCCCATTGGCCGAAAGCGTCGCGGAACGAGAACACGCGTTCCTTCGCGCGGGAGCGCTCCTCGTCGCGCCGCGCCCCGCCGATGGCCGCGTCGAAGCCGCCGTTCTCCAGGGCCTGGAGCAGCGCCGTCGTCTTCAGCAGCCCGCAGCAGCGCGCCACGCCGAGCTTCAGGGGATGGGAACCGTCCGCGATCGCCGCCTCGTTCCTGTGAACGATCAGGCGGGCGCCGATCTCGGCGGTGAAACGGTCCCGGAACTCGATCATCTCCTTGAACTTGTAACCCGTGTCGATGTGAAGCAGCGGGAACGGGATCGGCGAGGGATGGAAGGCCTTGCGCGCCAGGTGAACCAACACGCTGGAGTCCTTCCCGACCGAGTACAGGATCACCGGATTCCGGAACTCCGCGGCCACCTCGCGAAGGATGAAGATGGACTCGTCCTCGAGCACGTCCAGATGGCTCGATCGCGTTCGAACACTCATGGCGTTACCCGTCCTCCCCGACGTGGAGTCCGCACTCCTTGGAACCGGCGTCCTCCCACCACCAGCGGCCCGAACGGATGTCCGCGCCGTCTTCGACCGGGCGGGTGCAGGGAGCGCAGCCGATGCTGGGGTACCCCTGGTCATGGAGCGCGTTGTACGGCACGCCGTGATCGCCGATGTAGGTCCGGACCTCGTCCCAGCTCCAGTCCAGGAGCGGATTGAACTTGTACAGCCCGTTGCCCGCGTCCCAGCTCCGAACCTCCAGGCCGTCCCGCGCCGGCGACTGCTCGCGCCGCAGCCCGGTGAGCCACGCCTTCTTGCCCGCCAGCGCCCGCCCCAGCGGCGCGACCTTGCGGATGTCGCAGCACTCCTTGCGTTGCGCGACGCTCCGGTAGAAGGCGTCGGGGCCGTTGCGCTCGACCCAGGATTCCAGTTGCGCCGTATCCGGACAATAGACACGCACGGAGATCGGATACCGGTCCCGCACCGTCGACATCAGGCGGTAGGTTTCCTCCGGCAGTCGCCCGGTGTCGAGCGTGAACACCTCGATCCGGGGCGCGTGAAGCACGATCAGGTCGAGCAGCACCATGTCCTCGGCGCCGAAGCTGGAGGCGAAGGCCGCCGGCGAGTGCGACTGGGCGATCTCGTCCAGCAGCGAGACGACGCCCGAGACGCGTTCAGCCATTCGATCCCTGTCCACGCGTGGATTATTCATCGCACCCAGAAGCACGTAACCGCGGCCATCGACAGGACGACCGCCAACAACCCCCTCAGGACCGGCTCGGGCACCCGGCCGGTCAGCGCGCTCCCCACGTAGATTCCGGGAAGCGAACCCGCCAGCAGCGACGCGAGCAGAACCCAATCGACCGTTCCGAGCCGCCAGTGCCCCAACCCGGCCGCCAAAGCCAACGGGAACGCGTGCGCCAAGTCGGTTCCCACGAGCCGTTCGGCCGGCATCGTGGGCCGGCAGAGCATCAGCACCGTCACGCCCAGGGCGCCGGCGCCGACCGAGGACAACGTCACCATGACGCCGAGCGCCGCGCCCGCCCCCGCCACGGCCAGACCGGACGGTGCGCCCGAGCGCCGCAGCCGGCGCTGGGCGCGCAGGACCCAGCGGTTCTTGAACGCCAGCGCCGCCGAGGTCAGCAGCAGGGCCACGCCCAGGACCGGAAGCACCAGCGCATCCAACAGTTCCCGTGAAGCCGCGCCCTCCAGCCACACGAGCGACACCGCGACCGCCGGCAGGCTGCCCGCCGCCAACAAGCCCGTCAGCCGCCAGTCGACGTTGCCGGCCGCCCGGTGCTTCCACACGCCGACCGACTTGGTCGCCGCGGCGAAGACCAGGTCCGTGCCGACCGCGACGCCGGGCGCGACACCCATCCCGAAGATCAGCGCCGGGGTCATCAACGAGCCCCCGCCGACGCCGGTCATGCCGACAACCAGGCCCACCACGAATCCGGCGATGGGAAGCAGCAGGTTGAATTCCACGATCTCGAGTCCAGCCGGCGACAGCCGATCGCCTGATCCGCATGCTCTGAGACGCTATTCTAGAGTTAATCGATAGCTTTGGTCAACAATAGCCCTGCCGCGCCGCGCGCTTTTCGGTATAGAATAGGCGTCCGCGAGGGAGAATCCGACGATGGCCACGACGGAAGCCTCTCCCGGATCGGGCAACGGCGGCCGCTGGGCTCGCCTTCCCGCGGATGTCCGGGAAGAAATCGACGTTTTCGAGAAGCAGTTGCGCCGCGTCCAGGCGGGGCAGACTCCGGAGAAGGTCTTCACCGAGTTCCGGCTCCGGCACGGCGTCTACGGCCAGCGGCAACCCGGCGTCCAGATGCAGCGCATCAAGATCCCGCTGGGCATGCTGACGGCCGAGCAGATGATCTGCCTGGCCGACCTCTCCGAGGAAATCTCCGACGGCGTCAGTCACATCACGACGCGCCAGGACGTCCAGTTCCACTTCGTGGACATCGACGACACGCCGGACATGATGCGCCGCCTGGCGGAGGTCGGGATCACCACCCGGGAAGCGTGCGGCAACGTCGTGCGCAACGTCACGGCCTGCCCGGAGGCCGGCGTCTGCCCGACCCAGGTCTTCGACGTGACGCCGCATGCGCAGGCCATGGCGCGGTTCCTGCTGCGCCATCCCGACGCGCAGAACTTCGGGCGCAAGTTCAAGGTCGCCTACTCCGGCTGCGCCGAACGCGCGTGCGGCCTGGCCCGGATGCACGACATCGGCGCCGTCGCGGTGCTCGGCGAAGAGGACGGACGCCCCATCGAGGGCTTCCGCGTGTACGTGGGCGGCGGTCTGGGCGCGATCCCGCACCAGGCGAAGCTCTATTCCGAATTCGTCCCGGCCGGGGAGATGCTGCCCCTCGCTCAGGCGATGGCGCGCGTCTTCGCCCGCCTCGGAGAGAAGGAGAACCGGGCCCGCGCGCGCATGAAGTTCCTGGTCGAAGGGCTGGGACTCGCCGAGTTCAAGCGGTTGGTCGAGGACGAACGCCGGAAGCTGCCGTCGGACGCGCGCTGGCGTTCGCTCGTCGCCTCCGCCGCCGAATACAGCGAAGGCCCCTTGGCCGGGCCGTCCGAGCTGCCCGCCGACGCCCTCCGGGACGGCGTGTTCGCGACCTGGTTCGAAACCAACGTGCGGCCGCAGGCCCAGGAGGGCTATTCCATCGTCGAGGTGTCCCTGCCCCTGGGCGACATCACGGCCGACCAGTTGCGCGGCCTGGCCGAGGCGTCGCGCCGCTACATCCGGGACACCGTTCGGACCACGGTCAGCCAGAACATCATGCTTCGCTGGGTTTCGATGCGCGATCTCCCGGCGCTCCATGCCGACCTGGACCGGCTCGGACTGGCCCGGCCCAACGCGTCGCGCATGGCCGACGTCACGGCCTGCCCCGGCACGGATTCCTGCAAGCTGGGAATCACGTCGTCGCGCGGCCTGGCCGCCATCCTCGACCAGGAGTTCGCCGGCGGCATGTCCGCCGCCGCCGGCCGGGGCGACCTGAAGGTGAAGATCAGCGGGTGCTTCAACTCGTGCGGGCAGCACCACATCGCCGACGTCGGTTTCCTGGGATCCGTTCAACGGAAGGGCAACTTCACGGCTCCGGTCTTCCAGGTCGTCCTGGGCGGCACGACCGAAGGGAACGCGGCGTCCTACGGCATGGTCACGGGCAAGGTGCCGGCCCGCCGCGCGCCGCGGGTCCTGGAGCGTCTCGGCGAGTTCTACGCCGCGAACAGGATGGAGGGCGAGACGTTCTCCGCGTTCGTGGAACGCATGGGGAAGGCCCGGATGAAGGCCGAGATCGGCGAATTCGCGCTCAAGGCCTACGAGGAGGATCCCGAAGCCTATCTCGACAATCGCCAGACCTGGGCGTACCACAAGGAGACGGGCGTGGGCGAATGCGCCGGCGAGGTGGTGGATCAGGCCGAGTTCATGCTCGAGGAGGCGGACCGCCTGGTCTTCGAAGCGACGGTCGACCTGGACAACGGCCGCTTCGGGAAGGCTTCCGACGGCGCGCTGGCCGCGACGCGGCGCGCCGCCGACGCGCTGCTCTCGACACGGGGGCTGCTGTTGTCGGACAACTACGACTGCGCCGCCGAGTTCCGGCGCCTGTTCTACGATACGGGTGAATTCTACAAGCCGTTCGCCGAGAACTTCTTCCGGGCCGACGGCGCCAACGGCGGCGAGGTCACACCGGACGACTCCCGCCGGCGGGTCGAGGAGGCCGCCCTGTTCCTCGAGCAGGCGCAGTCGGTCTACAGCAAGGCGTAGCCGAGGGTGGACCTGCAGCGAATCAACGTCAAGCTGTTCGTCGACGCCCCCGACCCGGTTCCCGTCGACGCGCTGCTGCCCGTCTTCGCGCGTTGGCGCGAGGACACGGCCCATCCGTCGGAGTGGGTGGACTTGGCCGACTACGCGCACGTCCCGCGAGGACCCGGCGTGATGATCATCGGCCGGCAGGGCAACCTCGCGCTGGACCTGGCCGACCCGGGTCCGGGCATCCTCTACGCGAACAAGAAGGCCCTGGCGGGGAGCGTGTCCGAGCGCGTCCTGGACACGTTCCGCCGCGCGCTCGCGTTGACGCGCACGCTGATCGGAGAGCCCGGCTTCCCCCCCGGCATCGTTCCGCGGCCGGCCGCCTGGGAGCTCGCGTTCAACGATCGCGTGCACGCGCCCAACACCGATGCGACCGAAGCCGCGCTCCGTCCCGGCGTCGACGCCGCCCTGGATCGGCTCTTCGGCGCGGGCTGCACCGCCGTCCGGGAAGCCGACGCCCTCAGGCGTTACGGATTCATCATCCACGGCGACGGCGTCGACAGCCTCGACCAGATCGCCGCTCGGCTATAGGAGCCTGTGGTGAAACCCCGCGTCGCACCGAGACCGGTGAGGCGCCCGTCCGGTGAGGCGCGAGAAGGGAGCCTGTTCCCGATATGCGGCCGACGAGCAACGCCGTCCGGACTGGATGCGTCGCCGGTCGAATGCAGCCGGTGTTTCACCACAGGCTCCTAGCGGCGGCCGGGACGTGACTGTCTCCCGCAGACGGTTCCTCGAGGCCTCCGTGATCGGCGCGACCTCCGTGGCCTCGGCCTGCCGGACGCCGCCGCCCGCCAACGGCCCCGCATCGGACCGGACGCCGTCCGCCGACTTCGAGCTGGAGGAAGTCACCGTCGCCGATATCCGGAACGGCATCGCATCCGGTCGCTGGACGGTGGACGCCGTCGCCGCGCGCTACCTGGAACGCATCCGGGCGCTCGATGGGCAGGGTCCCGCGTTGCGAGCCGTCATCCGGACGAACCCGGACGCCGTCGCCGCGGGGTCCGGGCCGGATCCACCCGGCGCGCCGCGGCCGCTGGCGGGCGTTCCCGTCCTGGTCAAGGACAACATCGAGACCGCGGGCGCCATGCCGACGACGGCCGGCTCGCTGGCGTTGGAGAACTCCTTCGCCACGCGGGACGCGTTCATCGTGGCGCGGCTCCGAGCGGCCGGGGCGACCATCCTGGGAAAGGCCAACCTGAGCGAGTGGGCCAACTTCCGGGGCGCGCGCTCCACCAGCGGCTGGAGCGCCGTCGGGGGCCAGTGCCGGAACCCCTACGCGCTGGACCGCAACCCGTGCGGCTCGAGCTCCGGCTCCGCGGTCGCCGTGTCGGCCAACATGGCGCCGCTGGCGCTGGGCACCGAGACCGACGGTTCCATCGTCTGCCCGGCGGCCATGAACGGCGTCGTCGGCGTCAAGCCGACCGTCGGGCTCGTCAGCCGGACCGGCGTCATCCCGATCGCGGCCAGCCAGGACACGGCGGGCCCGATCGCCCGCACCGTGACCGACGCGGCGCGGCTGCTGGGCGTCATCGCCGGACCCGACCCGGCCGACGGCGCGACGCTGGCGGACGACGCGGTGTTCCACGACGCCTACGTGCGGTTCCTGGATCGGGACGCGCTCCGGGGCGCCCGGATCGGCATCGCGCGGAACTTCAACCCCGGCGACGCGGTCTGGGGCCATTTCGAATCGACGCTGGAGGTATTCCGGGCCGCGGGCGCCACCGTCGTCGACCCGGCGGCGATTCCCAACGCCGACCGGCTCGGAGAACCCGAGTTCATCGTCCTGCTCCACGAGTTCAAGGACGGGATCGACCGGTACCTGGGAACGCTCTCCGACGACGTCCCCGTCCACACGCTCGGTGAGCTGATCGCCTTCAACCAGGCGCACGCCGACCGGGAAATGCTCCACTTCGGCCAGGAACGGTTCCGCGCGGCCTCGGCCGCCGGCCCCCTGACCAGCCCGGCCTACCTGGACGCGCTGGCCGCGTGCCGGCGCCTGGCGCGCGCCGAGGGCATCGACGCCGTCATGGATCGTTTCGGACTGGACGCCCTGGCCGCGCCCACCGCCGGCCGGCCGTGGCTCACCGACTACGCGCGGGGCGACGTCGGCGTCGGCCACGCCTCCCAACCCGCGGCCGTCGCCGGCTACCCGCACGTCACCGTGCCGATGGGCCTGGACGGGGGGTTGCCGCTGGGCGTTTCGTTCTTCGGGAGAGCCTGGAGCGAGCCGACGTTGCTCGGCCTGGCCTACGCCTACGAGCAGGCGAGCCGACGCCGCGAGATACCGCGGTTCCTGCCCGGCGCGGTATGATACCGGTGGATCATGCTTTTCCAACTGATCGACATCTACTCCGTCGTCGTCCTGGCCGCCGTCGTCCTCTCCTGGGTCAGCGTGCCGCCCGGCAACGCCATCGCCCAGGTCGTCCACGCTCTGACCGAACCGTTGCTGGGCCCGATACGACGCGCCCTCCCCGCCATGGGCGGCCTGGACTTCTCCCCGATGATCCTGCTGATCCTCCTGCAGGTCGTCCTGAAGGGTCTTCTCCGGTCATTGTTGATGTAGCCCCACGGCGCGGCGGCTGCATGGCGCCTACCCGACAGCCGCGCGCACCAGCCCCCACACCACCAACGCAACCAGGACGCCCAGGATCGAGTCGGCCAGGTAGTGGTAGCGCCGGACGACGATGCCGGCGGCGATGCTCAGGGCGACCCACAGGAACAGCAGGCCGGCGGCGGGCGCGAACTCGGCGACGACCAGCGCGGCGGCCGTCGTCGCGGCGGCGTGGCCGCTGGGGAACGTGTTGGCGCCGATCCCCAGCCTGTCGAGGATCCGCAGGTTGAGGCCCCGGCCCGGCTCTCGGGCGCCGATCGCGTCCGCGCCGTCCGGGGTCTCCAGACGGGGCGGCCGCGTGGGTGCAATCGGCAGCATCAGGTAGCAGGCGTACGACGCGGGGAGGACCACCAACCAGAAATAGTCGGCGTAGTCGTCGTACCCGAACGCGTACAGCGTGGCCAAGCCGAGCGGCACGAGCGGATAGGCCGCGGCGTAGGCGTATTCGAAGTACCGCTCCATCCAGGTCGGAACCCGCGCCCCGGCCCAACGTTGCCACGCGGCCGCGGCGCGGCGGTCCACATCGGCCAGCAACCGCTGCAGACCCGGGTTCGGGCCGGTGAAGAAGCGCCCCGCCTGCCAGTAGGCGACGAGCAGCACGCCGGCGGGCAGCCAGTCGCGGAGGATCCAGCCGACACGTTCCGGAAGAATCAGCGACGCGCCGACGCCGCCCAGGACCAGCAGCGAGCCGGCCGCGCCGATCGACGCGATCTGCAGGCGCCGCGCGGACGGCAGCGGAAAGGCGAACGACAGGCCGACCAGCAGCGCGAAGTAGACCAGGTTGATGGTCTCGGCCGCCCGCAGCATACGCCAACGCCTCCCCGGGGTCAGGACCGCGTCACGGACGCGCCGCCTCCCGGCGGCGGCGCATCACCAGAGCCCCGGGCTCGCCGCCCAGCTTCCGGTATCCGCACAGGTGGAGCACGCCCACGATCCACCCGTCGGCCGCCCGCCGGCGGACGATCACCGCGTCGTCGAGGTCCGGATGACGCTCCACGCCCGGCAGGCGCGGCGCCAGGCGGTCGAGACCGAGCCGACGCATCGCCGTCGAGATGCGCAGCCAGATCCGCCGCCGCTCCCGGACGATGAAGAACCCGTCGCTGCCCTGACTCTGATAGAGCGGCATCAGGACGCGGCCCTGGCGCGGAGCGAGAATCTCGCCGCTCCGGTCTCGGGCCATCAACTCGCCCTTCTTCACGCCCTGCATGTTCTGGAACCCCGGCTCCATGACGAATCCGTCGGACGGCGCCACGCCGTGACGGTACAGGATCTCGACGACCCTCGGAGGCGTACCGAACCGGGACGGGCCCGGCCCGACCGAGGCGGGGACCGCGGCCGGATTCAGGCAGCCGGCCGCGGTCAGAGTTCTCCAGATCGCCAACTCGTGGATGGCGGCCGCGTCCGGGTCGTCGTGGTGTCCGGCCTCGAATCCCACCGCGACGTGGCCCAGACGGCCGACGTACTCGATGAGCGTGCCCTGGAGATGTTCCTCCAGCCCCAGGACCATGGACCCCGGCAGGCGCTCGGCCAGGCGCCGGTTGGCGAGCGCGTCCTCGAACACCGAGAACGGCGAGCCGGGCGCCGACGTCGTGTGCAGGTCGATGACATGGACCTCTCCGGAGTTGCGGGCCAGGGCCGCTTCGATCTCGCCGAGCAGCGCCTCCCGCTCGCGGCCCTCCGCGCCGCCGGCGTCCCGGCCGCCGGCCGAGGCGGCCTCGATGCGCTCGGCGAGCCAGATGCGATTCAGGTCCTCGTCGATGAACCGGCGGCCTCGCCCGAGCGCGGCGACGTTGCCCGCCAGCGCGAGCCATTCGCCCCGGAACGCCGGCCGGCGCGCCTCCAGCGCCCGCAACACGCGCCGGCAGGCGTGAATTCCCGCCGGCTCGTTCCCGTGGATGCCGGCGATGGAGACCACCAGCGGCCCCTCCGCCGGCGCCCGGAACCTTCCGATCACGCGCGTGAGGGTCTCGACGGCCTCCCCTTCGGACGTCGACGCCAAGTCTCGGGGCACTAGCGGTTTTCCTCGCCGTCCAGGAGCGTGGTCATCACGCGCATGACGTCGCTTTCGGTGACGATGCCCACCAGGCGTCCCTGCTCGGTCACCACCACGCAGTCGTTCTTCCCCTCGACCATGAGGCGAGCCGCCTCCAGGACGGGCGTTTCCGGCGACGCCGTCAGCGGCGCGCGGTCCATGACCGACGCCACGGCGACCGGGCCGTCGTCCGCTCCGGCGGCGCGGTTGAAGTACCGGAGCACGGCCAGCGACGACACCAGCCCGACGACGGCGCCGCCATCGTCCTCGACGGGCACGTGGCCCACCCGGTTCCAGTCCATCAGGTTGGCGGCCATCTCCACCGGCTCGTCTGGATGGATGGTCACCAGGTCCGTGCTCATCGCTTCTTCGACGCGCATGCTTCCGTTCTCCATGACGCGGCCTTCGCCGATGACGGCCGGGTCCCATTCGTGCCCCGCTGTCCGGCTCCACTGCCGGTTCGCGATTCCCGCCGTCAACGCCGACAACGCCCGGTCCCTGGGATGCCCCTTCATGTCCGCGAACGACTTCAGGATCCACAGCGACCCGTTCCGTCCGCGCCGGACCCGTTCCTCCATCACGCCCAGATACCGGTCCACGTCGCCCGCCGCGATCGAGGCGGACGCCAACCCGTCCCGCGCCAGGGGCAACAGCTCGCCCAGGATGAGCTCGGAAGCCGTGACGGCGCGGCCCCCGAACCACCGGAAGCGCGCCCCGAGGCCCGTCTGGGCGGCCGACATGAAGTTCATCTCGGCGTCTTCGAACTCCATCACCCGCGTGACGTCCGGCTGGAGGTTGCGCAGGCCGCACATCAACCCGAAGAAGAACGCGGCGTTCGCTATCTCGTCCAGCGGCGTCGGGCCCGCCGGCAGGATGCGGTTCTCGACCCGCAGGTGCGGCTCCCCGCCGGTCACGCCGTAGCAGGCCCGCATCCAGCGATAGATCGTTCCGTTGTGGATCTTGAGCGCGCGCAGCTCCGGCACGCCGCCGTCCCGCAAGACCGCCACCGGATCTTCTTCGACCGGCGCCCCGAGCAGCACGCGAAAGCGGGCGATGTCCTCGCGGAACAGGTCGACGGCCGAGCCTCGGAGCCAGCGCTCCCCGAACCGGACCCGCGGCGAACGCTGCCTCAACGAGAAGGTCGGGTGGCGGGTGTCGATGGACTGCTGGAACAGCGGGACGCGCGTTTCCTGCCAGAGCCGGCGGCCGAACAGCACCGGCGAGTTGGCGGCCGAGGCGAGAACGGGTCCCGCCAGCGCCTGCGCCCGGTTGTACGCGTCGACGAAGTCCGCCGGGTCCACCTGGAAATGGATCTGGAAGCTCGTGCAGCAGGACTCGAGCATGACCGAGTCCTGCTTGAGGATAAGCTCGTCGGCGCCCTTCAGCCGGAACTCGTATTCCTCGCCGCGCAACTCGGTCATGGCCGCGTTCAGGGCGAAATACCGGGCCATGGGCGTCATGTTCGCCAGGGCGAGATCCGACTTGCGCAGCGTGGGCAGAATGCCCGTCAAGACCACGCCGGCGTCCATGCCGGCCGCCGCGCGGCGAACCTCGTCCAGGCGCCGGTCCAGTTCCCGCTCCATCGAAGACAGGCACTCGCCTTCGAAATCGCGGCACTCGAGGTTGACCTCGAGGTTGAAACGCCCCAGCTCCGTGGTGAAACCCGCATCGAGCCCCTCGAGCAGGTCGAGCGCGATCGGGGCGGGCCGCCAGGCCGCGTCCACGAGGAACATCTCCTGCTCGCAGCCGATCCTGCGGCGCCCGCTCTCGAGCCGCCCGGACTCCAGCATGGTCTCCAGCGCGCGCAGGTCGTCGAGAAGCTTCTTCTCGAACACGCCCAGATCGGCGGGTCCCAGCCGGTGTACCTGGAGATCGCCCATGGTCGCTCGCGCACGTGCGAGGCCCGACTATTCCATCAGCGCCTTGAAGACGCCGTCGGTCGGGTCTCTATAGAACTCGACGTTGACCTTCGTCCAGAGGTCGTCTTGCGCACCGCCTCAACGTCCGGGCCGTTCAGCACACCGCCCCGGAAGACGCCGTTCTGCAACGCCGAGACGCGGCTCGCCTGATGCAGCCGGGCACGGTCCGGCCCGTTACTCGACGCCATCCCCCTGACTTGCATCGGACCCCGTTGTGAACGTCACCCGGACGAACCGGTTGCGCTCGTCGCTGATCAGATCGGGTTCCGTTCCGTTGAAGCGCCGCATCGCGCTGCGCATCGTCAGCCAGCCGCGCCCACGGCGTTCCATGAGCCCCTGGACTACCATGGCGTTCGCCATCATCTCGTTCCGCGAACGCGGCGCGCCGCCGCCACGGGCCTGTTCGACCGTCATGTGATTGGGCAACGCTCCGGGACTCGTCACCACGACCCGGTCCGCGAACACATCCAGCAACACCTGAGACCCGGTGATGGCGTAGTCCCTGTGAATGACCGCGTTGACGAGCGCTTCCCGGAGCGCGATTTCAGGCGCCCGCGGCGCGTCCCGGCGATGGACGCCCTCATACGATTCGCCGCGGCCGAGACTGCGGAACCAACCCATCGCACGCACGACCTGGTCCTCAAGCCGGCCCCGGGCCTCGCCGGCGCTCAACACGTCCGCCGACTGGTCGGCGCCGTCGTAGGCGGTGCATTGCACGAACAGGCTCAGCGTGTGCGCGTACGCCTGCGGATCGCGGCCGAAGACCATCAATCCGTACAAGGTCGGTCGGAGCACGCCGTCCAACTCGTCCACGATGCTGGCGTTCTTCAGGTCGTCGTCCCGCGCGGGTTGCGGCGCCGCGTCGATATCGAAACCCTGCCGATGCATGAACGACCGTACGGCGCCGAAGTCGACGGCATCCACGGTCGCCGCCGGGATGACCTGCTGCTCGGTCAGTACCAGCCCGAACGCGTGCAGCAGCTCCTGCAACTCCGACGGCGACGGCGCCACCGTCGTCCGCCCGCGCCGAATCCAGAACCGCCCGCCATGGGAAAACGGCTCGTACCCCCGTTGATGCCGATGCACGTGGACCCAGTGCACCCAACCGCTTCCGGTGTCCCAGCGTCCGCACTCGGCCGTCACGGGCTTCCCGCATCCGGTTTGCAGAAAACCCGACAGCCGCTCCTGGACCGTCTCGGGATTCTCGCCGACGCCGACGACGGCGCCGTCGTCGCCAACGCCGAGCACGAGCAATCCGCCGTCGCCGTTGGCGAACGCGCACACGGTCCGCCCGACGGCGCTCAGGTCGGCGCCGCCGCGCTTGAACTCCGTGTGAGCGTCCCCGCCCCCGGCAATGCGTTCTTGAACGTCAGCCCAGTCCATCGACTCCACTTTCGGCGCTATCGCGCCCATCGTCATCATCGCCCGGGACTGCCGCGTATATGGTCAGTCGCAACTCGTCGCCGAACTATTCGTACACAGGTTCCTTTCCGGAGAGCCGCCGGCGGCGTTCGCGAGTGCGACCATGGCGTCAGCCAACTCATTCCGCCCGGGACGCGTGACTCGACGGGCTCGAAGTTCACGCCCGCGCGCGACAGCGAACCGCCGCCGAGTCGAATCCTGCCGACAATCTCCTGCGCCGTGTCCGGCATCAGCGCGAATTCAAGGCCGCATTGTAGCGTGACGCTGTGACGGCGCTTGCTGATTCAACAGCCCACCCCGAAAATTGACATCGGAATACCATTCTGATTTTCTTGCTCTATGGTTCCTGGCCGGGGAACACGTTCGGTGATGCGTTCGGCCTGCACGCGTTCGGCGTCTCGGGTTGCGCGGCGCGGAGACTTCGGTCTGTTCGCCGCCTTCCTCGTCGCGTTCGCCGCCGTGGGCGCCCTCACCGGAAGCGCCGGAGCCGCTCAGGAAGCGGGAAGGCTGGACTTCGCGCACTTCGCCAACGGGACCGGCATCACCTCCGAGCTCGTCTTCGTCAACGTCGCCGCCCACCCGCTCCGGCCGGTGGTCTACTTCTACGACCGTGCAGGCGAACCGGTCGCACCCGGATCGATCGTCGACGTGACCGGCGATCTGGAGGTCCAAGGGGACGGCGGGCTGACCGTTCGGACCGACGTGCAGCCCATGGGCGAACTCACAATCTCCACCCATGGGCGAGGAGCACTGGTGTCGGGATCCGTCGAAGCGGTCTCGAGCGGCCCGATCGGCGGCCTGCTGCGCTATTTCGATCCGAACGTCGGGGTCGCCGAGACCGGCGCCGGCCGGCCCCTGCGGGATGTTCTGTTCGTCGCGCGCCGGCGGGCCGGGGGGATCAGCACGGCCGCGGCCCTGCACAACGCGGGCGACGCGGCGATCGATGTGACCTGCCGATTGATGACCGACGGCGTCGCGCTCGACACGGCGGAATTCACGCTCGAGGCCAACGGACAGACGTCCTGGTTCATCCAGGACGCGTTCCCCGCCAGCGACACGTCGGACTTCGTGGGATCGGTGCGCTGCACGGCGTCCGGGGCGGCGCGCTTCAATGCGATCGCCGTGGAAATCGATACCGTCCAGCGCATCTTCAACACGCTCCCCGTGTTGCCGGTGCCGGGCGCGGGAGGCCGTGGCGGACAGACCATTCTGGACTTCGCTCACTTCGCCAACGGGACCGCGTGGATCACCGAGTTGGTGTTCGCGAACACGGAAACACGGCCGAGCGGTCCCGCGCTCACGCCGTTCCACGCGCCCGTCCGTCCGAGCCGGCCCGTCATCTATTTCTACGATACGCAGGGCTATCGGATCGCCCCCGATTCGTTGGTGGACATCACGGACGGACTGGAGATCACCGGCGACGGCGCTCTGACGGTCCGGCCGGAGCTGCAACCGCTGGGAACACTGGCGATTTCGACGCACGGCCGGGGGGAGCTGGTGACGGGATCGCTGCGCGTGGTGTCGGAAGGACCCATCGGCGGGATGCTCCGGCTCGAGCATCCCGACTTCGGAGTGACCGTGGCGAGCGCCAATCCGCCCGTCAGCGACACGCTCTTGCCGGTACGACGCCAGGAGGGAGGCATCAGCACCGGCGTCGCGCTCCACAACCTGGAATCGAGCCCGGAGCTTCTGCGGTGCGAGCTGATGAAGAACGGCGTGCTGCTCGACGCCGTGCCGGTTCCGCTGGCGGCCAACGCGCAAACGTCCTGGCTCATCCAGGACGCCTTCACGAAGACCGACACGTCGGACTTCCGGGGAATGGTCCACTGCGCTTCGCCGGGCGAGGAGTTGTTTACCGCCGTCGCCCTCGAAATGGATGCCGAGCACGAATCCTTCACCGCATCGCCCGCGGTCGTGCCGCAAGATCCCTATGACGCACCCGCGCCACCGCCACCGCCACAAACGCCCGTGGCCGTGCTGCCACCGCGCACCCCGCCCCCGGGGAGCGGGAACGGCAACGGAGGCGACGGTGATGGCGATGGCGATGGTGACGGTGACGGCGATGGCGACGGTGACGGCGATGGCGACGGTGATGGCGACGGCGATGGCGACGGCGATGGCGACGGCGACGGTGATGGCGACGGTGACGGTGACGGCGATGGCGACGGTGATGGCGATGGCGACGGTGACGGCGACGGTGATGGCGACGGCGACGGTGATGGCGACGGTGACGGTGAC
>JAJEEE010000067.1 GCA_022821145.1 Acidobacteriota bacterium | reverse complement strand
CCGGTTCCCGCCATGCAGCGCCAGGGAATGCTCAGGCGAGAGACACCAATCCGCGCCGAAGCGGTCCTGGAGATAGGCCGCCCAAAAATCCCAGAACGAGGCGTACCACGCCGTGCTGTCGCCAGGCGTCTCGTCCGGGCGCGAAGGGATGTACCATCCCTTCATGACGTTCTTGAGGAACCCGCTCCTGAGGAGTCGCTCACGGTCGGTGCGGCTCAAGTCGTTGGACCGGATCGCCACGACGCCGCGACGCTGCAGCTCCTGCAGCGCTTCAAGCGAACTGGCGAGCTTGTCCTGCGGGGTTGGCATGGCGCGTCCTCTCTCGCGCAACGATTAGGTTATCATGCCGCATTTTCTTTAGGTTAATTGGTTGTCTTATTGTTAGGTTTTCGTGTCGGGCGATCATTAGGTTTTTGGGTCGATATCGGGAAGAGTCGCAGAATCTCGATTACGGCCATCATCCCGGATACGCCGCGCGCCGAGTATGGGCGCTTGCCATGCAGCCAGCGGTCGAACCGTTCACGGGCGTCCAGGGCGTCATGCAGGGAAATCCCGAATACGCCGAGGCGAAGGACCTTGTTCAGCAGGCTCCCGGAGGCGGTCAAGTCCGATCGCATGTTAAAGTACAGCGATTCGGTCACCCTCAACGGACACCTGAGAACGAGGCGAGACCCTCAGAATGCACCGCGTTCGGAGGCGCCGAACCATGACGAATCCCAACATCACCCGGAATGAAGCATCCCTGCCTCAACGGCGTGGTCGTTTCCCGCGTCCCTTGAAGGCCCGCAATTTTTCAGTGTGCGCCGCGATTCTCGTAACGTCGGCATGCGCTCCCGAGGCTCCTGCGCCGACCGAGCCGCAAGCGGATCCCGTCCAACCCGATCACTTCGTGGCGTCGACGCCCGAGAACGTGTCCTGGGGTTGGTTCCCTCTCGACAAGGCGCCGGTGCTGACGATTCAGTCCGGTGAGACGGTGCGCATCGACACACTGTCGCACGCCGGATCGACACAGGCCGAGGAACCGGTGGCCTACCTGTCCGCGATGGGTGTCCCGCGCGAGGAGATTCTCGACGACGTGCTGGATTTCTGGACGTCGCGGGAGGGACGGCCACGGGAGGGGCGCAGCGGACACGTCATCACCGGACCGATCTACATCGAGGAAGCCGAGCCCGGGGACATGCTCGAAGTCCAGATCCTCGACGTCGAGACTCGCGTACCCTGGGGCATCAACAACACGGGTCCGGCGAGCGGCGTGTTCTCCACCGATTATCCCGGCGCACGGCCGGACGACGCGCCGCTGGACATCCCGCCGGGGACACGGCATCTGATTCGAACGGCGGAGGTCGACGGCCGCGAGGTCGCGCTGTTCGCGCCGAACATCAACGTACCCCTGGCGCCCTTCATGGGCATCATGGCGGTCGCGCCAGCGAATCCGGAACCGGGTCAGCCGGGGGTGACCGTGCCGGGCGTGCAGGCGTCGCGACCTCCCGGCCCGTTCGGCGGCAACCTGGACGTCATGGACCTGAAGGGGGGAACGACGCTCTACCTCCCGGTCTTCCATCCCGGCGCGCTCTTCTATGCGGGCGATCCGCACGGCGTCCAGGGCGACGGCGAGGTCAGCGGGACGGCGCTCGAACAGTCGCTCGCGGGCGTGTTCCGCTTCGTGCTCCACAAGGCCACGCCCATCGCGGGACCGCGCGCGGAAACCGACACCCACTACCTGATGATGGGGATCGACCTGGACCTGGACCGCGCGATGCGGCAGGCCACGGCGGCGGTCGTCGAGTTCCTCGTGAACGAGTTGGATCTCACTGCGGCCGAGGCGCTCTCGCTTGCGAGCCTGGCCGTCGACTTTCGAGTGGCCGAGGTCGTCGACCTCACGCAGGTGGTCGTCGGCTACATCCCGAAGGACGTGTTTCTCGCCGAGTGACGCGCGTGGTGATCGATCGCAGGTGAAGATGCAAGAGAAGTCCGGGAATCCCGGGGGCAGGGGCGTCAGAAACGACGATCGGACCGCTCGATGTACTCCTGCATCCGTCCGTCCACGAAGATCTGCCGGAAGAACGAGTCCACGTCGCATTCCGCGGTGATCGGCACCGTGTCCGCGCTCTGGCGGGCCCAACGGATCCACTGCAGCGGCGGCCGGAGGAAGTTCTCCGGGTCGTGGAGCTCCATCTCGCCCGACAGGGTGCCGTCCGGGTTCAGCCAGTACCGTTCCAGCATCCGGGAATTCTCCGAGTAGACCTCCCCCATGTACCCCTTGACGCCCGCCGACAGCAGCGTCGTTTCCACCACCAGGTGATCGCCTTCCCAGCGTCCGCTCGAGAATCCCATCGCGCTGTGGGGGAGGAACTCCGGAGGCTCCCGGCCGTCGAGGTAGATGTGACGGACGCCGCTGTTCGTCGCGAACGTGATCTTGTCGTCCTGCTGGAAGATCTCCGGGGCCGACCGATGCCGCCAGAACACGCCCTGGTTGGCGCAGCGCAGCGACGGCAGATCCAGATCGACGTCGAACGCATCGTTCAACGCCTGCCCCACGGCCGTCAGCGACGAAGACCACTTCAACATGCCGGAACCGGCGGTCGTGCCCCAGCGGCCCGAAATGTCGACGGGTCTCGGTTCCATCGAGTCGGGACGCACCGGCGCGTGCCGAACGGCCCGCCACGTGCCGGAGGGGTGAATGCAGCCCCCCGGAAAGCGTTCGCAAACCAGGAGCTCCTCTTCGGTGGCGGTCGCGGGCGGTCCGAACTCGCCGGACATGCCGTCGCCGGTCAATCGACCCTCGAAATTGCGTTCCAGGGGGGCTCCGCTGGCGTTCCTGGAGTCGATCGCCATCGATATTTCGTTGCCGTCGACGAGGAGGGCGATCGGACCGTTTTGCAGGAATCCGACGAGCCCGGCGTCCGTCGCTTCGATCGACAGCAGACCCGTCTGTACGGCGCCGCCCTGGACAATCTCCAGCATCCACTCGCCGACGAACGGGCTCGACTGGGCGTCGGTGTCCATCGAAACCGAACACATCGCGGCCAGCAGCGCCAGTCGGGCCGCGAACGCGCCTCGGCGTTCTCGGAGGTCGCCTCGATGCGCCATCGTCAGAACGCGTCGATGTTGGCGTTGCCCACGGGACGCCGCACGCCGTCGGGCAAGGTCCATGCACGGATGAAGAGCTTCGGGGAGCCGTCACGCGTTCCGTGGCCTTCCATGACGACGGCGTCTCCCACCTTCAACGTGTCCTTCGTGTACCCCTGCCGGGTCATGGCCGCGATGTTGTGGGCGTGGGTATCCCAGATCACTTCCTCTCCGGCGTCATCGACGACCGTCAGGTAATAGCGGACGTGGGGATTCTTGAACCACACCTCGTTGACGACGCCTTCCACTTTGACGATGCTCAGGGAGTCGAACTCGACCGCCAGCGAGTGGTGCGCGGGGGCGGCCGCCGCAAGTGTGAGCATCGCAGTCACGGCTGCGAGCCCGAGAAGCGTTTTCATGACGTTCACCTCTTCGCGGTTGTCGCGTCTTGGAACATCCCTAAACTACCGCAGCAACCACACGCATGCACGATTTCGGAACCCGACAGCTATCGGATGTGTGCCGAGCGGCATGTGCAGGACCACACAGTCATGGGGAAAGCTCGGTTCCGTCTTCGAGCACGACCCTCCTCAGCAGAACGGTTCCCTCGCGATAGCCGGGCCAGCCCACCACCGTTACGGTATCGCCCACCGCGAACCGTTCGGTCGCGAAACCGGCGCGCTTCATCGTATTGATCGCGCCCATCTCGACCAGCCATTCCAGGGTCCGGCCGTCTTCGTCCCGGACGTCGATCCGAAAGCGCGAATGCGGGTTGATCCACCGGATCTCGGTGATCGCGCCTTCGACGGTGATCTCGCGGGATTGGTCGAAGTTGACCGGCACCGAATGGTGAGCGGCCGCGGGCGCGCCCGACGCCAGGAGGCCGACGATCACCGCGAGGAACTTGCGGTTCACGGCAGGGGCCTCTCCGGCGCGACGACGGCCGCATCCTCGGGACTGCAACCGTAGTCCATCAGTTCGAAATTCGAACTCGGATACGTGATCGTGGCCACGAGCGGCTCCCGGTACATCACCGGATCCACGTGCGTGATCTCGATCGTCAGCAGGTCCCCGGCGCGCGTCAGCCGCTCGACGGTTCGCATCGTGCCGCTCTGCGGCAGCCCCGCCCATTCCTGCATGGTCGCCAGGTAGCCGGGCGTGATGTCGATGGTGTCGATGACCAGCGCGTCGCCGTCGTACCAGGCCACGAAACGACCCAGCGCCGGTTGTCCATCGATGCTCGCGCGCGGCGGATCCGGGACGGTCGGATCCACGATCGGGATCTTGCGATCGAGGTCCATCCACTCGTGGCGCAAACGGACATGATCCTCGGCCTCGGTGATTTTCACCAGCACGTTGGGATTCATCCAGACGCGCGTCCAACTGGCGGCGATGCAACCCAACGCCGGATCGTCCGTCAGGAAGTCATAGGCGTCGAGCCGGCGCTGCCCTTCCTCGGTCAGGCGCCACTCGCCGAAGGTCACCGTACCCCCGTTGCGAATCCACCCTCCGGCGAGGTCCGGCCGCTGCGCGAATATCGGAGTCCACCCGCACGAAACCCATACCGACACAAGCAACAGGCCTCGCATGCGGTTGTTCATCGGGCGACCCCGGAAGGATTGTCACTGGACGGGGTCAGACTACCCGCACGGTCCGGGACAGTCAATTTATCTCCGCCGCCGGCCCTATGCGAGTCGATGCGAAGTCCATCGAGCGGCCCCGCACGGAGCCTCAGTTGCCGGCTCGAACTACGGCATGCAGCGGTTGCCGGGCTCGCCGTCGACGTCGAGATACCGGACGTGGCAGTCGGTGCACGTCGCCAGAAGCCGCTCGGAAAGGTCGAACAACGCGTCCTGATCCTGCCGCCTGGCGGCCTCATAGCTCGCCAGGCCGGTTTCCCTGAGCTCCGCCGTCCACTCGATCCAGTCCTCCTGATCGACGGGGGCGGGTTGCCCGTTGCTGCACGCGCGTCCCGGTATCAAGAGCAGGCCGGCCGACTCCGCCATCGCGACCGCGGCGCTCTCGACCCCCGGCCAGCCGGCATACGGGTTGCCCAGGGACGGTTGGGCCTCGGGGTCCTGGAACGCCGCGTTGCCGACGACGTTGGTGCCGGGTTCCAGGATGCCGATCATCAACTCGTTGACCGTGCCATGAGGCTGGACCACGGGCGCCTGACAGGCGCCGACGAGCATCGTCGCCAGCAATACCGGTACACCGTCGAGGAGTTTCATGCGTCGTTCGCCCAGCGCCCTATCGCCGCTCGTAACGGACGACTTGGCGGGGGCCGACTTCCGCGCCGAAGATGATGCCGTCGTCGGTGGCGGCCACGCCCTCGGCCGCGCTGCTGCCGCCCGAAGGGTTCGGATCCGGAATGAAGTATGCGACGGAACCGTCCCGCGCGTCGCCGACCCGGATCCCGCGCATGAACGGGCTCGGAGGGCCGCCGTAGTCGGGCAACTCGGTGCTCGACTCGGAGTCGGCCACGTAGATCGTGTCGTTGGCGTCGATGTGGATCCCGCTCGGCCGTCCGAACTGGAACCAGCACTCCAGGAAGTTGCCGTCCTGGTCGAAGATCTGGATGCGGTTGTTGTCGCGGTCTCCGACGAAGAGGCGGCCCTGGGAGTCGATCTCCAGCGCGTGGAGGCTCGAGAACTGGTTGGTCCCGCACGGTCCGAAGCCGGGAACGCCCCACTCCATCAGGTAGCGTCCGTTCCGATCGAACTTGACCATGCGTTCGTTCGTGCCTTCCGCGTGTCCGTCCGCCACGAAGATGTCTCCGTTAAAGCCGACGACGACATCGGAGGGTGAGCTGAACGTGTTCGTGCCGCGTCCCGTCACCGTCTTCGTCCCCAGTTCCATGAGGACCTCGCCGTTCGGGCTGAACTTGGTGACTTGCTGACCGACGTTTCCGCCCGCCCCCCGGCCGTCGGGCGGCAGCGGATCGGTCACCCAGACGTTGCCCTCCAGGTCCACGTGTATTCCGTGGGGAAACGCGAACATCCCGCTGCCGAAGCTCTGCAGGAACGTGCCGTCCGAGTCGTACTGGAGGATCGGATCCAGGTCCGAACCCACGCAGGTGTTGGAACCGCATCGATCGATGATCCAGACGGTGCCGTTGGTCGGGTCGACGTCCACCCCGGCCGTGGAGCCCCAACTCCGGCCGTCGGGCAGGGGCAACGCCTCCCCGGCCCAAGGATTCGGGAGGTCGTTGGTGGGCTCCCACCACCGCGCCTTGGGCGCGTTCCTGTTCTGCGCGTGAAGGTCCAACGCCCCGAACGCGACGATCGACGCAACGACTAGAAGCGAGCCGGCTTTTCTCAGCAACATCGAATCCTCCGCTCCGGATAGATGGTCCGACAGGGGACCAGCATACTCCCGTTGTGGCCGCCAGACCCCGAGGAATCCGCAACGCAGGGGCTGACGGAGCCGATCCATACGTCTGGACCGCGCACCGCGAGGCGGATATGATTTTCCGGCAGTTGGAGGTGCATTTTGGATAGAGACGTCATGGAATCCTCACGCCATCTCTTGGCCAGCGCGTCCCGGAAACATTCCGTTTCGCGGCGCGCGGTGCTGGGGGCGCTGCCGGTCCTGGCCATTGCGGCGCGCGGGGCGCTGGGGCGGGCGCAGACCACTCCGCCCGTGCCTGTGGAGCGGCTCCTCGGATTCGGCCTGGCCGTCGGCAACGTCGACCGATCGATCGAGTTCTACCAGGGCCTGTTCGGAATGCCGGTCCACGCGCGTCAGGGCGCGGTGGCGTGGCTCGGGATCGGGGACGGCCCCCAGTTCATCTCGCTGCGGCCGCTGGAACCCGGAGAAAACCCCTCCATCACGCACATGTGCTGCTCGACGCCCGATTTCGACGCCGAGCGCCTGATGGCGGCGCTGGAAGGCGCGGGCTTCGAGCGCATCGATTCGCCCACCGTCGACACGCCGGGAACCGAGAACGCGATGAGCGCGTGGATCCGCACGCGGCGCGGCACGCCGGAGCTGTACTTCGCCGACGCCAACGGGCTGATCGTCCAGCTCCAGGCGCCGGGCTACTGCGGCGGCGGCGGACCGCTCGGCGCGGAGTGCGCGACCACGGCCGCTCCGGCGCCGGGAAGGTTGGCCTTGCGGGACCTGAGCCATTTCACCGTGTTCGGCGCCGGCGGCGGCAACGACTTCTACCGGGACCTGTTCGGGTTGGGCATCCAGGCCTACCAGGGACCCAACGCTCCGGTCCTGGGCGTGGGGGACGGCATCCAGTTCCTGATGTTCGCCGGCGGCGGTGGGCGCGGCGGCGCGGCGGCGCCGGCACGGATCCATCACGCCTGCATGAACATGGACGCGTTCGACGTCCCCTCCATACAGGCCGCGCTGGAAGAGCACGGGATCCGGCCGCGGGAAGAGGGCTCCAACGCCACGCCGCCGCTGGTGCACTACATCAGCCTCCGCATGCCCGCGCGCGGCGGCGCCGAAGGCGGCACGCCGGAGTTGTACTTCACCGATCCCGACGGGTTGCTGATGCAATTGCAGGATACGAGCTACTGCGGCGGAGGCGGCTACCTGGGCGACGACTGCGGGTGAGGCGCGGTTCGTTCGGACCCGGCCCCGGTTGACGGCCGAATCCCGCCAATGTAGATTGCTCGGATGCTGTCGGATGCGCACTCGCAACCGGTGGGTGAAGTCGAGCCGGCGGACGATCTGCCCGTGGCCGACGCGTGGGACGCCGGCCACATGGGGTGCGGCGAGGTGATCGTCCGGCTGCGCCTGCGAATGCGGAAGCTCCGTCCCGGGGACGTCCTCAAGCTGACCTCCCAGGACCGGGGCGCGCCCGAAGACCTGCCCGCGTGGTGCCGGATGACGGGACGCCGCCTGCTGCGCGCCGCGCACCCCCACTACTGGATCGAACAGAAGAACGGCTGATCGCGGGATCCGCCGGAAAGGACACAACAGCGAATGGCTGGAAGATTCTGCGTCAGTCTCACCTGCGCCAAGGACGATACGGACAAGTCCACGGTGGCCTTCGTCATCGGCAACGCCGCCGTCGGCTCGGAAAAGGAAACCGTGGTCTTCTTGACCACCGAGGGCGTCCGTTGGTCCCAGAAGGGATTCGCCGACGACGTTCACGAAGACGGTTTCATGCCCCTCAAGGAGTTGATGGACAACTTCGTCGAGGCGGGCGGCACGATCTACGTCTGCGCCCCGTGCTTCAAGAAACGCGGGCTCGACGAGAACAACCTGGTCGACGGCGCCCAGATCGTCGGCGGCGCCGTGCTGGTGGAGTTCCTCTCCGGAGGGGCCCCCTCGGTCAGTTTCTGATCTCCGTCCCGATGCGCCGTGCGCGGAGGCCTTGATGGAACCCGCCGAACTTCACGCGCACGCGCCCGACGCTCGCTTCGACGGCGGCGACCTGGACTGCGGCGGCGGGTTGCTGCTGCTGATCCGCAAGCACATCGACCCGTTGGACCCCGGCGGCCTGCTGGAGATCCTCTCCACGGACTCGACCGTCGAGGTCGAGTTGCCGGCCTGGTGCCGGTTGACGGGAAACGCACTCGTGTCGTGGACCCGTCAGGGGCGGCGGCGCAGCTTCCTGATCAGCAAGGGGCCGTATGTCGAGCGCGCGTCCGCGCCTGTCGACGCGCCGGCGTCGGGGATCGGCAAGCCGGTCCGAGTGGCGGTCGAGGCGCCCGCGTCGCTGCCCTCCCCGACGCCCGCACCACGGATCGCCCCGCTGTCGGTGATGGGCGTCGGCAGTTGGCCCCGTCCGCGCTGGATGCTGCAGGCCATGCACGACCACCTGGAGGGTCGGCTCGACGAGGCGGACTTCCAGGCCACGGCCGACGACGCGGTGCGGCTGTGCGTGGACGCGCAGTCGCGGGCGGGCGTCGACGTCGTGACCGACGGCGAGCAGCGGCGGGACAGCTACGCCAGCTTCGCCGGCGGCCGGCTGGACAACTGCCAGCTCATACCGCTGGACGACCTGGCGGCCATGGTGGACGATCCGGAGGCTTTCGAGCAGGACCTCCGCGCCCTCGACGTGCCCACCGCCGAGGTCCGGCACCCGGTCGCCTACGGCCCCCTGGGCCGCGGCCGGCCCCTGGCCCTGCACGAGCTCGAGTTCGCGAGCGCAACGGCCGGCCGGCCCGTCAAGGTGGCGCTGCCCGGCCCCTACCTGCTGACGCGCACCATGTGGCTGGACTGCCTCACGGACCGCCCGTACCGGACGCGCGAGGACCTGGCGGGCGACGTGGTCCGCGTGCTGCGCGAGGAGCTGCATTTCCTGCTGGCATCCGGCGCCGCGATCGTGCAGCTCGACGAACCGGTGTTGACCGAGGTGGTCTTCGGGAGCGCGCGGCGGACGCGCAGCTTCATGTGCGGGGCGTTGAGCGAGCGCCTGGAGCCGGGGCCGGAGCTCGACTTCGCCGTCGGTTTGCTGAACGCGGTGACGGCGGGTCTCCCCGGGGAGCGGCTGGGGCTGCACGTCTGCCGGGGCAACTGGACTCCCGACGAGTCCGTGGCCCTGGCCGGCGACTACCGGCCGCTGCTGGACGCGCTCGGCCGCGTCAACGTCGGCATCCTGTTCCTCGAGCTGTGCACCGAACGCGCCGGCGAGGCCGAAGTGCTCCGGGCGATCCCCGACGCCAAGCGCATCGGCGCGGGCGTCGTCAACCCGAAGGTCGATGCGGTGGAGCCGGTCGCGGACATCCGCGGGCGAATCTCGCGCGCCGTGGACCTGTTCGGCGCCGAGCGCGTCCTGCTGACGCCGGACTGCGGCTTCGCGACCTTTGCCGACAACCCCGTCGCCTCGGCCGCCATAGCCGAGGCCAAGCTCCGGGCCATCGTCGAGGCGCGCGACTCTCTGCGGGCCGGTTGACGGACGAGGGCCGTCACTCCAGGAACCGTTCCCGTTCCTCGCGCGAAGGCGCGTAGCAGGCGTCGTTCCGGCCGAACCAGCGGTAACGGTTCCGGGCGAACGCGTCGTAGACCCGGTCGCGGACGGGACGTGGACAAAGGGTCAGGACGTAGAGCGCCGGCCAAAGACCGGACATCTTCCGCGCTATGCGCAACGCGGCCGTGCTGCGAGTGAAGCATCGCTCGCCATCCACGAGGATCATCGAGTCCGTGTCGTCCGAGGACGCGCCGCGGGACCGCAGCAGTTTCTCGGCCACCGCGGACTGGAGCGGCGCGAAAGCGAAAAGGCGGCGCGGATCACGGTCGAGAACGAAGCGGACGCTTCCGCTACAGAAGGCGCAGTAGCCGTCGAACAGGACGACGGCCTCGCGCGGGGATCGATCGTCCACCGAACGCGCCGTACCAGTGTGCCGCCGGTGTGGATCCGTTGTCGACCGGCGCCGCCACAAGACCGCCTCCACGACGGCGCCCAGCGAAGCGAACGCGGCGGCGTTCCAGCGGGCCGCGCCTCCGACGCCGACGGCCTGGGGAAGGAAATCGAAGAACCGGTCCGCCGCGATGACCGGCTGAGTCCACAGGGCGAGCGCCTCCAGGACGGGAGCGGCCTCGCCGGTCCCGAACACGCTCGCGTAGTAGAGCCCCCACCCACGGGCGACGAGGTAGCCGGCCGCCGCCCACGCCGCGACCCGGAGCGCCATCCCGGCGCGTTTTCTCATGACGCCGCCTCGTTCGGCCCTTCCATGGTAAAGACAGGGTTTAACATGCAGCAGGATCGCGGACATGTCAAAAGGGAGGCTTGACCGACGCGCGGCAGGGATGCCGCGTCGTCCGGCCGGGCGGATGGACGTGACCTCAGGTTCGGATTCGAATCCCGCCCGAAGCCGACCGGACCTCGACGCTGGGCCCGCCGCCGCCCACCGCGCCGCGCAGCCGCCGCCTCCGATCGTCGCTCTCGCCGTCGAATTCCAGGGGCGGCCGCACCTCGACGCGCCCCGAGCTGGTATTCGCATCCAGATCGAAACCGGCGTCGGAAGGCACGGTCAGGGTCACGCCGCCCGAACCCGTGGACAGCGACCACGTGTCGGACGGGTCGCCCTCGACGCGAATACCCCCGCTCCCCGCGCGCGCGTTCAGGGGACCTGGGACGCCCGACAACCGGATGCCTCCGGAGCCCGTGGTCACATCCACCGCGCCGTCGGCCGTCTGGGACAATGTGATCCCCCCCGAACCGGTCCGGCCCTCGAACGATCCCGCGATGGATTCGGCATCGATGCCGCCGCTGCCGGTCCGGGCGCGCACGTCGCCCTGGACGTCCCGGATGCTCAGGCGTCCGGAACCGGTGTCCACGTCCAGCTCGCCCGCCAGGCCGGCGATCTCGATCCCGCCCGACCCGGTACGCGCGCGGACGGCGGTGCCGGCGGGCACCCGGATGTCGTAGGAAATCGCAATCCGGTCGAACCGGCCGTCGTCGTCCCGCCGTCCGACGACGACGCGGCCATCGGCGGCCCGATCGATCGGCGGATCGTCCTCGATGTCGCGGACCCGATCCTCGGCGGATTCGACGGAGCGGGACCATGCTCGAACGCGGCCGACGATCTCGACTTCGTCCGATTCGGCTCCGGTAACCACGATGCTTCCCGCCCCGCTGTAGACGTCCAGCTCCAGGGGGACGTCCACCGTGAACGTCTCGCTGAACCGTCCATCGGCCCGGGCTTCCGTGATGCGAAGCCCGTAACACCCGGAAATGAGTGTGACGAAGAACGGAAGGAGCGCCAGGAAGGCGTAGCGGTGCGTGGATTTCATGTCGTTGGCTCCTGCTCGAAAACGGTCGTGAAGAAGGATACGCGGGGAACCGGCCAGAAGTTCCATAGCGGCCGAATGGCTCATCCGCGACGCCTCTCGAACTCCCGCATGAAGTCGATGAGCGCGTCGACGCCGGCCTCGGGGAACGCGTTGTAGAGCCCGGCCCGCAGCCCGCCGACCGAGCGGTGCCCTTCCAGGCCGCTCAATCCGGCCGCGGCCGCCTCGCTGACGAAGGCCTTCTCGAGCGCCGCGTCGCCCCGGCCCCCGGCGCGGAACGTCACGTTCATCAGCGACCGGCTCCCTGTCTCGGCCGTGCCGCGATAGAAGCCCGTGCGGTCGATCTCCGCGTAGAGCATGCCCGCCTTCCTTCGGTTCGCCTCGGCCACGGCATCGAGCCCGCCCAGCCCCCGCAACCATTTTACGGTCAGGCCCAGAACGTAGATGCCGAACGTGTTGGGTGTGTTGTACAGCGAGTTCGCGCGAGTGTGCGTCCTGTAGTCGAGCATTCGGGGCAGGTTGTCCGGGGCCCGCTCCAACAGGTCCTCGCGAACGATCACCAGCGTGACGCCCGCCGGTCCCAGGTTCTTCTGAGCCCCCGCGTAGATCAGGCCGAAACGCGTGAAATCCAGAGGGCGCGAGAGGATGTCGGACGAGGCGTCGACGACGAGCGGCGAGTCCCCGACCTCGGGGATGCCGGACCACTGCGTGCCTTCGATCGTGTTGTTGCTCGTGATGTGGGTGTAGGCCGAGCCGGCTGTCAGCCGCAACTCGGCCTGCGAGGGGACCCGCGCGTAGCCGTCATCGGCCGTCGAGGCCGCCACGTGGACCGCGCCGACGCGGCGGGCCTCCTCGATCCCCCGCCGGGCCCACGTGCCGGTGTCGACGTAGTCCGCCGTCCGCCCGGCCGTCAGCAGGTTCATCGGGACCATCGAGAACTGCAGGCTCGCGCCGCCCTGCAGGAACAAGACCGCGTACCCCGGGCCGATGTCCATCAACTCGCGAACGCCGGCGGCGGCTTCCTCCAGGATGTCGACGAACGTCGGCGACCGGTGGCTGATCTCCACGACGGACATGCCGACGCCCGGCAGGGCCAGCAGGTCGCGTTGCGCCTCTTCCAGGACGGACAGCGGCAGAACGGCGGGGCCCGACGAGAAGTTGAAGATGCGGGTTGGACTATTCGTGGGTCTCATCCTCCGGGGCCGCCCCCCTGACGCCGGTCAGAAGCGGATCCGGGTCTGGACCGTGAACATGCGTCCCGTTCCCAGCGCCGTGCCGGAGAACGCGCCGCTGAAGTTGATCACGTTCAGATGGTCGGTAGCGTTCCGCAGGTCGAACTGCACGGTGACGGAACGGTCCTGTCGTTCCCAGGCTCGAATGCCCAGCGAGAGGTCCAGGCTGAAGTTGGCCCGGATGCGCTGGCGCTGGAAGTTGATCCGGTCCAGAATGGCCTGCGGAATCGGCTGAAGGTCGTCATCGCCCATGTCCATGTCATCGCCCATGTCCATGCCGTCGTCCATGTCGAAATCGTCGTCCCGATCCATGTCTTCATCGATGTCCATGTCATCGTCCAGATCCATGTCATCGAGATCGTCATCGTCCCCGTCGTCATCGTCGTCGTCATCGTCCTCGACCTCGAACGGCAGCCCGCTGCCGTAAGCGACGCCGGTCGAGAACCAGACCCGGTCGTGGACCTCCACCCGCATCAGCGCGGACAACGTGTTCCGCTGGTCCTGGCTGATCGCGAAACGCGAGCCCGGATCCCTCAGCTCCTCGGCCTCCCCGCCTTCGATGAACAGCCCGCCGGTCACCGGCGACGTGACCCAGCCGATCATGTTGGAGTAGCTCACCGACGACGAGACGCGCCCCCAGGCGGGCATGTCCAGTCGCACCTCGGTCCCCTGCACGCGGGCCGTGTCGAACGTGATCGGAAACGACAGTCCGGTGTTCAGGAAGACGTCGTCGTCGATCATGTTCCGGAACGTCCGCCAGAAGTGGGTCACGTCGACGCGGAACACGTCGAGGAACGGCTTCCGGAGACCGACCTCGAAGAAGTTCGCCCGCGAGGCGGGCACCGGCACGGACTCCTCGACGCCCTCGACGCCGCGCAGCCGGTCGGCCGCGCTGCTCAACAGCAGGTTCTCCATCGGCGGCGGCTGGAAGACCCGGTCGTAGGAGGCGCGAAGCTGCAGGTCCGCCTGCGGGATCCAGTAGCTCAACCCGATACGGGGGCTCACGGCCGTGTCCTCGATGAGGAAGTCGTAGCCGTCGTACCGCACGCCGATGTTCGCGGCGAAGTTGCCCCACCGGATGTGCTCCTGGACGAACAGGGAGACGTCGCGGTTCGTCCGCCGGTCGCGGAAGTCGAGATCGAAGCCGGGAAATTCGTCGGGCTCGCCGAACCGGAATTCCTCGCGCACCCGGTTCGAACGGAAGTCTCCGCCAAGCTTGAGCGTGTGGCCCTCACCCTCGACGGTCAGATCGGCCACGAACACCGCTTCCTGGAATCCGCGGTCCTGTTCTACGCGAACCGGCGTGGATCGCGGGTTGCTCCACAACAACGCCGACAGGTCGCGGTACATGAAGCGGAAGCTGCCGAGCGTGCGCGGGTTGAACGTCCGGTGGTAATGCGCCTGGAACGCCGTCTCTCCCGAGAACCGGTCCTGCCGCTGGCCGGCGGCCTGCTGGAGGCGGTCGTTGGGAACCAGGAACCGCGTCTCGCTGGAACGAAGGTAGACGCTGAGACGGTCGCGGACGGACACGTCCCGATCCACCCGGAAGTTGAATGCGCCCGATGTCCCCTTGTTGGTGAAGTTCTCCACGGACGGCGGGTCCAGGTAACGGTCGGTCATGCCGCCCTGGCCTCCGATGGATACCGACGTCCGCGCCGTGCTGAACTGGTGGCGCAACGAGCCGCCGGCGTTGCCGAAGCTGCCGCCGCGCATGCCGAACTCGGTGCGGTTCCCGACCGCCCCCACGCGCCGTGTATCGAGCGCGATTACGCCTCCGAGCCGGCGTCCGTACTCGGCGGGCATCCCCGCCGTCATCACGTTGACGGATTCGAACTCGCTGGACTCGAACGCCGGCGCGAAACCGATGGACCGGTTGTCGTACACCGGCATCCCGTCCACGACGTACTGCGTGTCATATTCCGAGCCGCGCGGATGCAATACGGCGTTGGCTTCGAGCAGCCAGCCGGGCAGCGTCGTCACCACGTTCACGGCGCTCCGGCCGAGCGTGGTTCCCGCCGCCTCCTCGAGCCGAAGGCGCCCCACCTGCATGACGGCCGCCGGCTCGGCCGGGTCCACGAGCGGCGCGGCGCCGGTGACCGTCACCGCCGCGGCGACGCCCGGAATCCCGAGGACGACGGAAAGCTCCAGCGGTACAGCGGAACGTACTTCGACGACCTCAACGTGGTCGGCGAAACCCGGTTGACGGACGCTGAGGACATGCGCCCCGAAAGGAATCCGTTGAAGGCGAACCTGCCCGTCCAGTCCGACCTCGGCGGCGGCCTCGAACACCGGGTTTCGCCCCGACAGCTCGACGCGCGCGGGGACGATCAGTCCGTCCGAGTCGCGAACGGCCACGCGCACTTCGCCTTCCCGGATCTGCGCCGCGGCCGAAGCCGCCAGCATCACGGCGAGGCCCAACGTCCGCCATAGGGGCTTGATCATTCCCGGAACGCGCTCTCCTTCAGGAATTTCAGCATCTTAGCACGCCGTATCTGGCAAAGCGCGCGGACCTGTGGTCTGATTACACAACCGATTCAGGAGGCATCGCCATGGCCAGTACGGCTCTCTTGGTTTCGACGACGTTGTTCGCCGCGCTCCAGGCCTCGCCCTGCCAGGAGCTGGGTTCCCACGCCCTCCCCGGCGCGACGATCACGTCCGCCGAGCTGCACGCGGCGGGACCCTACGTGACGCAGGGATTCGGCGGGCAGACGCGGACGGGCCCCATGCTGCCGGAACACTGCCGCGTGCGGGTCACGCTGACGCCGGTGGACGGTTCCCGCATCCAGATGGAGATCTGGCTTCCCACCGACAACTGGAACGGCAAGTTCCTGGCCGTGGGGAACGGCGGCTGGGCCGGGTCGATCAGCCTGTCCGCCGTGGCCGGCGGCCTGGCCGAAGGGTACGCCGCGGCGTCGAACGACACGGGCCACGAGGGCGGCAGCGGCGCCTTCGCGCTGGGCAACCCCGAGGCGGTTGTCGACTTCGCGTACCGGGCGATGCACACGATGACGGTGCAGTCCAAGGCGATCATCGGCGAATTCTACGGTCAGGCGCCGCGGCTGTCCTATTACAGCGGGTGTTCCACGGGGGGCCGGCAGGGCCTGATGGAGGCTCAGCGCTACCCGGCCGACTTCGACGGGATCATCGTGGGAGCGCCGGTCAACAACGTCAACCACCTGCACGTGGCGCAGACGCAGAAGTACATGGAGATCCTGGGAGACGAGAGCCGCTGGGTCCCGCCGGAAAAGATCCGGGCCATCGCCGACGCCGTCATGAACACCTGCGACGCCGACGACGGCGTGGCCGACGGACTGATCGAGAACCCGGAAATGTGCCGTTTCGATCCGTCGTCGCTGGCCTGCGCCTCCGGCGGGGGCGACATGTGCCTGACCCCGGGGCAGGTGGCCTCTCTCGAACGCGCCTATTCGCCGGTGTTCACCACTGGCGGGGAACTCGTCTACCCGGGTCATGCACGGGGGTTCGAAACGGGCTGGCGCATGCCGGAACCGGGATCGGCGCCGCCGAACCTGCCGACCGACAGCTTCCGTTACCTGGGACACCAGGATCCGGACTGGGACTGGCGGACGTTCGACCTGGACGCCGACCTGGCGCGGGTCACGGAGAATGCCGGCTACATCGAGTCCACCGATCCCGACCTCACCGAGTTCAAGGCCCGGGGCGGCAAGCTGATCATGTACCACGGTTGGAACGATCCCGGGCCCACGCCCATCAACAGCATCCAGTACTACAACGCGGTCCAGGACGCGATGGGCCCCGGCCAGGACGACTGGATGCGCCTGTTCATGATGCCGGGCGTGGGCCACTGCCGGGGCGGCGTCGGCCCCGACCAGGCGCACTTCCTGGGCGCGCTGGAGCGCTGGGTGGAGTCCGGCGTCGCCCCGGACCGTATCCGGGCCGCCAAGGTCGAGGACGGCCAGGTTCGGATGACCCGGCCGCTCTGCAGCTATCCGGAAGTGGCCCGCTACACCGGCGTCGGCTCGACGAACGACGCGGGAAACTTCACCTGCGAGGCGCCGTAGGCTAACGGTAGTCGAGACGCGACACCGGCCCCGCGCCGTCGGGAGCCAGGACGAACTGCCAGAGCTGGTTCCGGCGGCTGCGGAACCCGCCGGCGCAGCAAAGCAGGTAGTACTTCCACATGCGATAGAAGCGTTCCGAGTAACGGCGCTTGAGGTCGTCCCATGCGCCGTCGAAGTTCTCGAACCACGCCATGAGCGTCCGGTCGTAGTCGGGGCCGAAGTTCTCCCCGTCCTCGACGACGAACACGCCCTCGGCGGCCTCCCCGATCTGGGAAACCGACGGCAGCATGGCGCCCGGGAAGATGTAGCGGTCGATCCACGGGTCGATGGCCCGGACCGACGCGTTGCCGGCGATGGTCTGCAGCAGGAACAGCCCGTCCGGGGCCAACCGGTCGCGCGCCGTCTTCATGTACGTGCGGTAGTTCATGTAGCCGACGTGCTCGAACATGCCCAGGGAGACGACGCGATCGTAGCGGCCCGCGCCCTCCCGGTAGTCCTCGAGGCGAATCTCGACGGGCAGGCCCTGCGCCCGCTCCTGACCGAGCGCCACCTGGTCGGGCGACAACGTCACCCCGGTCACGTGGACGCCGTACCTCTCGGCGGCATAGATGGCAAAGCTGCCCCAGCCGCACCCGATGTCCAGGACCCTCATCCCGGGCTGCAACCCGAGCTTGCGGCAGACCCGGTCCAGCTTGTGCTCCTGCGCCGTGTCCAGGTCGGCGGCGTTCTTCCAGTAGGCGCACGTATAGGTCATGCGCCGATCGAGCATGGCCTGGTACAGGTCGTTGCCGATGTCGTAGTGGTGTCGGACGTTGAGGCGCGAGCGTAGGCGCGTTTGCCGATTCTGGAATTCCGTGATCCAGCGCCGGACTCGGTGACTCCAGCTCGCCGGGTTGGACCGGTCGATGCCGCGCCCGAGCAACTTGGCGATGAAGGCATCGATTCGGACGGCGTCCCACCATCCGTCCATGTACGCCTCGCCCAGACCGACGGACCCGTCCCGCAGCACGCGCCGATAGAAACGGCGGTCGTGAACCTGGATGTCGCCGGGGCGGTCGCCGCCGATCGCCACGTCCACGGACTCGAGCACGCGCCGGACCATGGCCTCGACCCGCGACCGGGAACCGGATGCCGCGTTCTTCGCAGGCAATGGAATGACTCGCATCGGACCCTCCAACGGCGGCCGGTCGCCGCCGGCCGCCTCCAACCTACTCCCCCCTTCCCTCGATCGCCTCGATCATGCGCTCGAAATGGGCCCGCAAGACCCGTCCCTCGCGCGGGGCGCTCATGATGTCGTCGAACCCCGAGGTCCATTCGAGTATCTCGAACCCGTCGTCGCCGAGGTTGCGGTAGCCGCGGAGATACCCGTCGACGAAACCCAGCACGTGCCCGAACTCGTGCGCCAGCGTGCGCACCGTGACGGACCCCGGCCCCAGGGCGACGTAGCGTCCCACGAACCCGTGCGTGCTCTCGGCGCCCGTGGTCAACACGGCGCCGTCGCCGGGAAACCGGGCGGCGTGCGCCGCGAGATCGATCGGGTCCCCGACGTCGGGCGCGCGGCCGCCGGCATAGAGCCGCCCCGCCGGAAGCCGCCGAAAACGCACGTCGAGCGTCCCGGCGCCCTCCACCCGCCACATGGCCTCGACGCCGGCCTCCACCCGGTCCAGGAACGCGTCGTCCGCGATGTCGGTGTAAACCGGCAGTCCCAGTACCGGCGTCCCGCCGGCCGACCCCTCGGCGGCGACGAAGGCGGGAACGTCGGGCCGGCCCAGCAACTCGGCGACGGCGTCGTTCGTGTCGCCGGACGTTCCCGCCGCCAGCGTGTCGTACAACGCCGTCATCCGGTCGAAGCGGACGCGGTCGTCCACGATCGCGCGCTGCCAGAAGCGGTTGTACTGCACGTACTGGTCGATGGTCTCCAGGTCGTCGACCAGCGCGCGGTACAGGTCGATGGAGTCCCGCAGAACGGCGCGGATGCGCGGCCCGGCGGCGGCGGCTTCGTCGAAACGGCTCTCGGCCGCATCCAGCTTGCGCGCCTCGCCCTGGATGTAGACCTCGGTGATGGGCCAACTGTAGGAAAAGGTGGAGACGGACGTGCGGCGCGACGCATCGGCCTCGTCCACGATGTCGGGCAAAAGCTGGTAGCCGTGAACGCCGGGTTCCGGGGGTGGATCCTCGGCCTCAAGTTCCGGCAACCACTCCGGCGCCGACCGCGCGACGGCCTCGCGCAGGCGGTCGAAGAACGCCTCGAGCCGGACCGCATGGGCCCGAAACTGCGCTTCGACCGCATCCCCGCGCTCCACGTAGGCGGGCGGCGTTCCCTGAGTCAGCCACGCGGCGCACCCGAGTACCATCGGAAACATCACCGACATACGACGATTTTACGCCAGAGCTACACGCTTGACGTCCGAATGGCGGGGCGTTTGCAGTGAACGGTGTTCGGAATTACTCCCGCCCCGCCTCGGCGACCATGATCAGCCCGGGCAGGACGAACAGGATGAACACGCCCGACAACACGATGCCGCCCACCATGCTGACGACGAACGGGACGACGAACAGCAGGTCGTCGCCGCGTTCGTAGAGCAGCGGCGACAACCCGAGCAGCGTCGTGATGCTGGTCAGGAAGACGGCCCGGAATCGGTGGCGCGTGGCCGCCGTGGCCGCCGCGATGGCCGGGATCATCGCGTTCTCGCGCCGGATCGTGTTGTAACGGTCCAATAGTACGAGCGCGTCGTTCACCACGACGCCGAACACGGCGACCAGGCCGAACAGCGACATCGCCGACAGTTCCCAACCGAGCACCCAGTGCCCCAGAACGGCGCCGGCGAAGGAGAGAGGGAAACCGGCGACGGCCACCAACGGCTTCCAGTAGCTGCGAAGAAACGCCGCCATCAGCGCGTACATCGCGATCAGCACGACCGGCACCAGGAAGACCATCGTCTCCAGCATGTCCCGTTCGTCGCGCACGCCGGCGTCGGGCTCGATCCGGAGGCCCGGGTGCCGGTCGAGCAGGCCGGGAAAGAACTCCCCCTCGATCTGGCGCCGCGCCTGAATGGGCGTCACCACCGCGGGATCCGCCCGCCCGCTGACCAGCGCCGCCTGCCGGCCGTCGATGCGCGTCAGCGTCGCCACCTCGCGCGTCTCGATCAGACTCGCCACCGTGGACAGCGGCATCTCGCCTCCGCCGGCGCGGCGAACGCGCTCACGCGTCAGCTCCCGCAGGTTCCGCCGCCGGTCTTCGGGGTATCGGACCGTGACCTTGATCTCTTCATGGCCCCGCTGGATCCGCTGCACTTCCAAGCCGTGGAAGTTGCCGCGCAACTGCGTCCCGACCGCCGCGGGAGTCAGTCCGGCGGCCTCGCCGGCCGGGGTGATCTGGATCTGCAGGTGCCGTTTGCCCGACGCCAGGCTGTCGGAGATCTGGAACACGCCGGGCATGGCGGCCAGGTAGTCGGCCGTCTCGGCCACCGCCTCCTGAAGAATATCCGCATCGTCGTGCTTGAACGCGTAGGCGACGCCCGGGCGCGTCCGGATGCGCGAGGTCTGGAACTCGATGGTCTCCAGGTACGACACGTCGCCGATGGCTTCGCGCCACGCCCGCTCGATCTCGGCGGGCGACGCGCCGTGGACCGGCCGTGCGTTGAGATGCGCTCTCACCGACGCCAGGTGGGGACCGGTCCCCTCCCCGTCGACAGACTGCGCGAGCGCGAGGTTGCCGACGAGCACGCTGACGGCCTGGATCGATTCACCGGGAAGCTGCGCGTTCAGCCCGTACGCCACTTCGGCAACGTCCTCCGCCGCGGCCTGCGTCACCTCGAACGGCGTGCCGACCGGCATGTGAAGATCCACCTGGACGTTGTCGGGAACGCCCACCTGCGCGTCGAAGATGATGACCCGCACCGCTTCGAAGCGCACCAGCAACAGCGCGAAGACGACGAGCGCGGCGCCGGCGCCGAGCGTCGCCCCGACATGCTGCACGGCCCAGGACGCCGCCGGCACCACCGTCCGTTCCCGGACGACTTCGATCCAGCCGCCTAAGCGATTCTGGATCGCGGTCAACGGCCACAGGCTCCATCGTCCATCGTGCGCGAGATGCGCCGGAAGGATGAGGCACGCCTCGATCAGCGACACCGTCAGCACGAATAACGCGACCCACGGAAAGACGTTGACCAACTGGTATGCGGTCGGCGTGACGAAAAGGAACGGCAGGAAGGCCAGGACCGTCGTGCACGCGCCGATCGTGATGGGACCCGCCACCGCGCGCACGCCCGCCACGGCCGCCGCCGCGCCGGTCTTGCCGCGGTCGCGTTCCGCGGCGATGCTCTCGCCGACGACCAGGGCGTCGTCCACGACCAGGCCGATCATCAGGAAGAAACCGATCATCGTGCCGATGTCCAGCGTCAGGTTCGCCGGACCGAAAAAGAGCAGAGAGCCGATGAACGAGAACGGGATGCCCAACGTCACCCACACCGCGGCCCGCAGGTCGAAGACGAGCACGAGCAGCGCGAAGACCAGAATCGCGCCGAGCACGCCGTTCCGCGCGATTCCCGACAGCCGCGCCAGGGCCGCCTCGTTCGGATCGCTCCAGACCCCCACGGCGACATCCTGTGGGGGCTCGTAGCCGGCGAGCCAACCCCGGATGTCTTCGGCCATATCGACGATGGACTGCCGCTCGGTCGCATCCACCCGAACCAGCACCGCGGGCGTGCCGTTGAACCGCGTGACGATGTCCTCGTCGACGAACCCGTCCCGAATGACCGCCACGTCGCCGAGCGTGACGATCGTACCGTCGAGCCGCGTGATGACGGGAATGTCCTCGAACTCCTCGCCGATCGTGCGCTTGGCGACCGTGTGCAGGACTACGCCGCCGGACTCGGTCCGCAACTCTCCGAACGTGAGGTTGAGCGACGCGCGCTGGGCGGCGGCGGCGACCTGGGCGATGGAGAGGTCGTTGCGGCGCAGCTCCTCCTCGCTCAGCTCGATCACGATCTCGCGGTCGCGCGCGCCCATCAGGCGGACCTGCGAAATGGACGGCAACTCGAGCAGCGCGCTGCGCACGTCCTCGGCCGCGGTCCGCAGCGCGTCCTCACCCGCCACCGGGGACGACACGGCCAGCGTCATGACTTCGACGGCCCCCCGCCGCAGCTTCACCTCGGGCCGTTCGGCGTTCAGCGGAGGGAAGTTCTCGATGCTGTTCACGGCGTTCTGAACGTCGTCCAGCACCGCGTCGGCGTCCGCGAACGTGGCGAGCTCGACGTGGATCCGGCCGAAACCCTCGGTCGCGGTGGCCACGACACGCTCGACGCCGGGCAGCCCGATCACGCTCTGCTCGACGCGGCGGTTGATGTCCTCCTCGACTTCCTGCGAGGACGCGCCGGGCGCGCTCACGGTCACGGCGACGGTGCGGAGATCGAGTTCCGGGAAGTTCTGGACGACAAGCCGCGACGCCGCCGCCACGCCGCCGGCGACGAAGAGCAGCATGAGCAGGTTGGCGGCGACGGAATTCCGCGCGAAGTAGGCGATCAGCCCGGTCTTCGCCCCGGCGTCCGCTCCCGCCGCCCGTTCGGCGTCCGGTGGGCTCATGTTCATCGCTCCCTCACTCGGACGGCGCGGCGCCGGCCACCGCGACCTCCATTCCTTCGCGAGCTCCGGGCAGCGTGCCCACGACCACGCCGTCCCCCGCATCGAACGCCTCGACGACCCATCCCTGGTCCGTCCGTCCGACGGCCTCCGGAGCGAACGCGCTCAGCGCGCCGTCCCGGACCACCCAGACGCGCTCGTTTTCCTGCACGACCGATTCCGGGAGCACGTACACGTCCGCGTGGGTCGGCCCTTCGATCTCGACCTCGACGAAGGCGCCCGGCCGCGGCAGCGAGTCCCGGCCCGCGCCCGGCGAGAACTTCAGGAACACCGTGGCCAGCCGGGTCGTGGGCGCGACGATCGAGGAAACGCGCGCGACCTCGGCGGCCCACGTCTCCGTGTCTCCGATCACGCGGGCGGAACGGCCGATGACCGGATCCAGGTAGGCGAGATCGCGCGGGTCGATCGCCGCGTCCACTTGCAGCGCCTCCACCCGATACACCACCCCGAGTCGGCCGGCCTCTCCGACGATTTCCTCCGGGCCCACCAGTTCGCCAACCTCGACGTCGGAGTTGACGACGCGGCTGTCGTAGGGCAGGGAGATGTTCGTGCGCGCCAACTGCAACTCCGCCAGAGCCAGCTCGGCCTGGGCGCGCATCAGCTCGGCCTCGGCTTCGGCGATGGCCGGCAGGCGCCGGACCCACTCCGAAGGCTCGACGCCGGGATTCTCGCGCTCGAAGGCGGCCGCGTCCGCCTCGCCGCGGGCCGTCTCGATCCCCACGCGGGCCTCGGCCCGTTGCATGGCCGCGGCCGCCGCCTCCACCCGCAGCTCGTACTCGGCCGGGTCGATCTCGACGAACGTTTCGTTCGCGGGAATGGAGCCGCCGTTGCTGAAACTCGGCGAGACCCAGACGACGCGTCCTACGACCTCGGACGCCACTCGCGCCCGCTCTTCCAGGTTCACCGAACCGGTCAGCTCGACGGTCAATGCCTCATCGGTCAGGGCCGGCTGAATCACCCGCACGGCGGGCAGCGCGCCATCCGCGCCCAACAGGGGCACGGCGCCGCGCTCGACGCGGTCGGGCGCCCGCGCGAAGTACAGGGCCAGGGCGATGGCCCCCAGAATCAAGGCCAACTGAAGGTAGCCGTGCCATCGAGGCCGGCCTGCGTCGTTCGATTGTTGCAGCATCGTATATTTCCTGAATTGAGCCACCCGGCGGCGGCGCGCGAACTCCGCCTTCGGCCTGTTCGGTGGCGTGTACCATTATCCGGTGCGACGCGTCAACGATCGATGGAACGGGATTCGGCGAAGAAGGAGCGTCCGCGCGGCCGGCGCCGCGGCCCTTCATCGGACCGGCGGCGCCGGCGCGGCGGAATTCCGGCGGAACTAGTAGCGGTAGTGTTCGGGCTTGTAGGGACCCTCGACCGGCACGCCGATGTAGTCGGCCTGCTCCGCGGTCAACGTCGTCAGTCTGGCGCCCAGCTTGTCCAGGTGCAGGCGGGCCACCTTCTCGTCCAGGTGCTTGGGCAGAACGTACACCTTGTTCTCGTAGTCGGAGTTGTTCTTCCAGAGCTCGACCTGCGCCAGCAACTGGTTCGAGAAGCTGTTGCTCATGACGAAGCTCGGGTGGCCGGTGGCGCACCCCAGGTTCACCAGGCGGCCTTCGGCCAGCACGATGATGGAATGGCCGTCGGCGAAGTGCCACTGGTGCACCTGCGGCTTGACCTCTTCCTTGCGGATTCCCGGCAGCTTGGCCAGGCCCGCCATGTCGATCTCGTTGTCGAAGTGGCCGATGTTGCAGACGATGGCCTTGTCCTTCATCCGCTCCATGTGCGCGGCCGTGATGATGTCGAAGTTGCCGGTCGTGGTCACGAAGATGTCGGCGTCGCCGACGTGGTCGTCGACCGTGCCCACCTGGTAGCCTTCCATCGCGGCCTGGAGCGCGCAGATCGGATCGATCTCGGTCACGATGACGCGCGCGCCCTGGGCCCGCATCGACTGCGCCGACCCCTTGCCGACCTCTCCGAACCCGCAGATGACGACGGTCTTGCCCCCGATCATCACGTCGGTGGCGCGCATGATGCCGTCCGGCAGCGAATGGCGGCAACCGTAGATGTTGTCGAACTTGCTCTTGGTGACGCTGTCGTTGACGTTGATCGCGGGGAACAGCAGCCGGCCCTTCTCGGCGCGCTGGTACAGCCGATGGACGCCGGTCGTGGTCTCCTCGCTGACGCCCTGGATGCCCGCGGCCATGCGCGTCCAGTACCGCGCGTCCTCCGCCAGCCGGTTGCGGATCAGCGTCAGGATGACCTTCTCCTCTTCGTTGTCGGTGGAATCGGGATCGGGCAGCGTGCCGTCGGCGGCGAAGGCGTCCTCCGCCTCCTTGCCCATGTGGACCAGCAGCGTGGCGTCGCCGCCGTCGTCCACGATCAACTGGGGGCCGTCCCCGCCGGGGAACCTCAGGACCTGGTCCGTGCACCACCAGTACTCTTCCAGCGTCTCGCCCTTCCACGCGTAGACGGGAATCCCGGCGCGCGCGATGGCGGCGGCCGCGTGGTCCTGCGTGCTGAAGATGTTGCAGCTCGCCCATCGGACGTCGGCGCCGAGAGCCGCCAGGCTCTCGATCAGGACGGCCGTCTGGATCGTCATGTGCAACGACCCGGCGACGCGAACGCCCTGCAGCGGCTTGTCCTTCGCCATCTCGTCCCGGACGTACATCAGTCCCGGCATCTCGTGCTCGGCCAGCTCGATTTCCTTGCGGCCGAAATCCGCCAGTCCGATATCGGCCACCTTGTAGTCGGTCTTGATCGTCGTGCTCATTCTGTCTCCTTGGGTATTAGGGCCCGTTGTCGATGTCCGGGACGTCCCCGGCCGAAGCCGTCGGGTGCGTCCGCTCCGCCGTGATCAGGAACAGGTCCGGCGCCGGGCGCGTCGGCGCGGCCGGGTTGCCGGACGGCGTCGCCGGCAGCACGCGCTGCCGCGACACGCTGAAACCGGACGCCTCGAGCGCTTCCGTCGTGCGGCTCGGGTCGAGACCGCCCGAGTAGTCGCCGATGCGCCGCTGGAAGTCTTCCATCGAGTGCGGCGTCACGTCGACGATGAGCAGCCGCCCTCCCGGGGCGAGAACTCGCCCCAACTCGGCCACCGAACCGCCGAGGTCCGTCGAGAACCGGAGCACCAGAACGGCGAAAGCGCAGTCGATGGAAGCGTCTTCGAGCGGCAGGTCCTCGAGTCGGCCGGCCTCGAACCGGACGTTGGACAGGCCCTCGCGCTCGGCGCGCTGACGGGCCAGATCCAGCATGGACCGGGACGCGTCGGCGGCCACGACCTCGCGGAATTGCCGCGCCAGAAACGGGAGCAGATAGCCGGTGCCGGTCCCCACGTCGAGAACCCGCCACCGGGCGGGCAGCAGGCTCGCGATCGCCTCCAGGTGGAACAGTCCGCCGAAGTGCTCGAACCGCAGCTCGTCCCACTGGGACGCCAGTCTTTCGAACGCGTCCGTTCCGCCGTTCCGGTTCTCGACGACGCGGCGCAGGCGGGCCGCGACGGCCGGCGGCAGCGGCTGCGCCCGCAACCAGGCGTTGAGAACTTCGCGCAGGCCGCCGCCCCCGTTCGGGGCGGGTTCGCCCAACTCGATGAACACGCGGCTGCCTTCCCGGCGGTCGATGAGCAGTCCGGTCGACCTCAAGGTCTTCAACTGGCGGCTGACGGTCGACTGGGGCAGTCCCAGGACCTCGGCGATCTCGCCGACCGTCAAGGCCCCTTCGGCCAGTATGCGGGCGACCTGGCGCCGGCCGGCGTCACCGAGCGAGCGCAGCAAGGCATCGACGGAGCTGTTATCCACGTGCGCGAATATACGGATATCCGATACATCTGTCAATCCGGATTACCAAGAACCAGAGGTGATGCGCCGAGTCGGTACTCGACCGTGCGACTCTAGTCTTTACCGCTTCAGGTTGGCCGCCGGCTCCGGGTTGCTCGTCGGCCAAGGGGAACGCAACGGTCTGTCGCTACGCGCCGCGATTCGGTATGCTGTCCCCAGTGGCGATCGGGGCGTAGCCGTTCCAGCCGAACATGGCAAGGCGAGTCGGCAACTAGAGTCGAAACAGCGGCGCTAGTCGACACATTAGGAACGTATCGAGCACCGAGAAACGCCGTCGCGGCCCGGTGCCTCGAGAGCAAAGCAGACCGTGGGAACGACAAACTTGACATCGAGGTATATAGGCGGAATCGAGCAAGCACGGCCGGTGTCGCGTCTGACGCGCGACTGGGGTGAGTGGAGCCGTGTGTCACTCTATTTGAACCGTTGCCAGATCGATACACCGACTAGCTTGGTCAACGCCGCGTGGGGGCACGTCAAGCGACTGCGTGAGTCTGTGGAAACGGTCGTCGACTTCGGCGCCGGTGACGGACGCTTTGCTAAGCTCGGGGATTACGGAAACTATGTCGGATACGAAATCGACGAGGAACGGTACAGGGGCAGAACCCTGCCGAACAACGCGAAGCTGATCAATCGCTGTGCGTTCTCGGACGACATCGCTGACGCCGACCTGTGTATCGGCAATCCGCCGTTCGTGAGGAACCAGGACCTTCCCCGCGGTTGGCGGCAGCGCGCTTCGGATGTGCTGAGCCGCCGGACCGGTGTGTCCGTGTCCGGTCTGGCCAACGCATGGCAATACTTCTTCCTCCTGGCCATCGCGTCCGTGAAGGACGACGGGCTCAGCGTGCTCGTCATCCCCTACGAATGGGTGTCCCGACCATCCGCGCGTGCACTGCGTCGGTATATTCGGCAACACCACTGGAGTGTTCGGGTCTTTCGCTTAGCGGACTCCAAGTTTAGCGGCGTCCTGACTACGTCCTCGATCACGATCGTCGACAAGGCCGGGAATGATGGAACTTGGCGTTTCTTCGAAGACAGGGGCGGAGGACTTTATCGTCCCTTGCGCTCGCCGACAAGGTCCCCCAGCGGTGTTATCGAGTACCAAGTCTGCCGGGATATCCCGGCAGACGCACCGCGAGCGATCCGGGGCTTAAGCCCGGGAACGCAGAAGGTGCTAACGCTCACGGATGGCGAACGTATCCGGAGCGGTCTTCGGATTGACCGGGACGTTGTGCCCTGCGTCACGAGCTTGCGGCACATGCCAGCCGACGTCCGGGAGCTGGACCCAGACACGTTTGAGCGTCATTACCGCCACCCGGGACGCAAGTGCTGGTTGATCCGAACCGACAACGATCCGAGTCCCGCACTGTGTGGTTACCTCAATGCTGTACCCGCCAACTGGTACGAGACTGCAACGTGTCTCGAACGGAAAGAATGGTGGAGGTTCAGAATGCCGCGTACGCCGAAGGTCCTGATCGCCCAGAGTTTCAAAGACGCACATCCCAAAAGTGTCCGCAACGGCATCGGGGCGCGTGCTGTGGGCGGGGTGGCCGGCGTGCACAACGTCCGCGACGATCAAGTTCCCCAACTTCTCGCCGGCCTTCGCAGCCGCGACCTTCGGGACCGCGTCGTTGCGTATTCGAACGGTTTCTACAAGATCGAAATCAACCAGTTGAACACCCTGCTGCGACAGGAATTCGGCACCACAGGCGCGAACGCGTGAGGCAGCCGCGGTGAGCCAGTCTAGGATCCAGCGTGGAAAGCTGGCCTTCTCCGTAGAAAGCCGGATCCTGCGAGAACTCGGCGAACGGCTGGTCAAGCAGCCCGAGGTCGCCGTCGTCGAGCTGATCAAGAACGCTTACGACGCGGACGCATCCGAGTGCATCGTCGAATACGACGCGCGGGCCGACCTGGTAGTCGAGGACGACGGGCACGGCATGACTTTTGACGAATTCGCGACCCGATGGATGCGGATCGGGACCGGCGCGAAGGCATCCAACGCCTTGAGCGAAAAATACTCCCGTCACATCACGGGCGAGAAAGGTATCGGTCGCTTCGCCGTGCGCTTCCTGGGCCGGGCGCTGCTTTTGGAAACCGTGGCCGACGATCCTGTGCGTGGCCTCCGAACACTGTTAACGGCCGATTTCGACTGGCCCGACTTCGATAGAAAAGAAGACTTGGGAAAGGTCGAGGTGCCGTACCAACTCTTCGAAGTCGACGCCTCCACGCCCACCGGCACGAAACTTATCGTTCGAAGGCTGCGTACTGTGGCGAGTCAACTCGACCTGAACGCAGTAAGAACGGGCTCCATCGGTATGTTGTCGCCCGTCCGTTCGCTGTTCCGCGAAAGAACGGGCGATGACGTCAATACCGTGGACGACGCGTCCGATCCTGGCTTCGTTCTTGATGTGCGTACCGGGGATGTGGACCCCGATTCCGGCGACGTAGCCGCGCAGATTCTCGAAGCGTTCGTTTTGAGAGCCCAAGTGATACTGCGCGGATCCAAGGCCGACCTCAGAGTGTTCCGGCGCGGGTTCAGGAGTCCACATCTGAAGATCGTGGATACTTACGCGAATCAAATCGGAAATCTAGACGCCGACATCCGCTTCTTTCCCCGCCGGCAGGGAACTTTCACCGGTTTGCCTGTGGATGGGCGTCGGGCGCAGAGCTGGGTCACCGAAAACCACGGGGTAGCTGTGTTCGACCGCAACTTCCGTGTGCCGCCGTACGGCCACCCGTCCGATGATTGGCTCCAACTCCAGGCCGACGCCGCCCGGAACCGCCGCGACCCCCGGTCGCGATTGGCACGAAAACACTTCGCCATGGACGCTTCCGTGAGGGCGGCACCTGGCCAGAACTGGATGCTGCGTCTTCCGCAATCGGCGCAACTGGTCGGCATCGTTCGGGTGAGGGGCCGCCGGACTGAGGAGTTGGACGCTGCTCACGGCGAAGAGGGGCTGATCGCGTCCGCCGACCGTGAGGGCTTCATCGAAAACGAATCCTTCAAGGACTTGCGCGATCTGGTCCGTGGTGCTGTCGAGGCAATCGCTTTCGCCGACCGCGAGCTTCAACTGAAGGAGGAAGAAACGGAACGGCGACGGCAGGAGGTAGAGGTCCAGGCGCAGACACAGGCAGCTATTGCCGAAGTCCGCGCCAACCCCGACATTGCCGACGCCGACAAGGCGCGCATCGTGTCGATGCTGACGCAAACGGCGCGCATGGCCTCAGGGCAACAAGAAACCGCTCGGGACCGCGAACGGCAGCTTGAAGTCATGAGCCTGTTGGGCGTTGTCGCAGGGTTCATGACGCACGAATTCGGCGCGGCTTTGAAGGAATTGGAGGAAACGCACAGCAACTTGGTCGAATTGACCTGTCGGATGCCGAAGTACGAACAGGCAGCTAAGACGTTCGCCGGTCACATCGAACGGCTACGTGAGTTCGTAACCTACGCGTCCGGCTACGTTCAGGGAGCTCGGTCGACGCCGAAAAAACCGTATCACGTGCGTCCACGGCTCCGTCAGGTGAAACGAGTCTTCGGCGAATACGCCGACCAGCGGAACATCGACGTCGAAATCACGGCCGGGCGGGATCTCATGGCACCACGGGTACCGGTTTCGCTTTACAACGGCGTTGCGCTCAATCTCTATTCGAACGCCTTGAAGGCAGTTACGGCCAAGACCAGCGCGCAGCGTGGAAGGATCGCCTTTCGTGCCTGGAACGACGGGCGTTGGCACAATCTGGAGGTTTCGGACACGGGAGTCGGCATATCCGAAGTGCTGTATGAGCGAGTGTTCGACGCGTTCGTGACGACTACCGAATCGCACGGAGATCCATTGGGCTCCGGTATGGGTTTGGGACTGGCGCTCGTCCGAAAGGGAGTGGAGGCGTTCGGCGGGAAGGTCGAGCTCACGGCACCACCAGCACACTTTGCCACGTGCGTTCGGGTGCGAATCCCGATGGATCCAACCGAGGACCGGACATGAACGACTCCCAACCGTCGATTCTTCTCATAGACGACGACAAGAAAAGCCTCACCGGGTTGCAACGCCGCCTAAAGACGCGTCTCCCGGGAGTCCGCCTGGACACATGGCGGCCGACGGTCGACGACGGACCGTTGCTGGCCGCCTTCAACAGCCGCGTCGACGACCATACGGTGCTTGTCATAGTCGACTACGATCTGACGCCGTCCGTGCGAGGCCTATTCGGATCGACGATCGTCGGGTGGTGTCAGAACCGATCGATTCCCGTTGGCGAGTTTTCCCGAGCCAACGATCCCGCACTCCCGCGAGACCCTAATCTGTTCGAGCTCCGGGTACCGAGCGCCGAAGCGAAAGCGGCGGCGTTCATCGTCGACACGTTCAAGGGGTTTCGCGAAATTCAAGAGGCTCTGGACATAACACCGCAGCTTGCTCGCGAAGGGCGCAGTCTGGCGGCCGTCCTTGCCGCACTCCTGGGTCGTCCGGGCTTGGAGAGCCAGTTCGCGCCATACATGTCGCGCTTGGGCGCGTCCAACGCCGCGCTACTCCAACAACTCAAAAACTCGTTGCCAGACGCCGAGCACCCCGACGACGCCAAGATAATCCGCCTTCTGACGTATGTGTTGGGACATGTACTGTCGAACGCCGTCCTGAAGTACCCGGGACCGATCCTCTCGGGCCCGGTATTGTGCGCGTATATCGCGACCGCGCCGGACGAGATCAAACCTTTGGCGAAACTCTTCCACAGAGCGCGATACCGAGGGCCCTTCGGCTACCGAGTACCTCTGTTCTGGCGCGACGTCGTCGACGACGTCCTCGACCGTCGCGCGAAACGCATCGCCGATAAGGAATACGACTCGTTCGGCGACTACAATCGCAGCATCGTCGAAGCCGCGCTGCAACGCAGATTGAAGTCCCACGAATGCCAACGGACAGGGTGCCTTGGCAAGAAGGGCGGCTTCTGGTGCCCGTTCATGATGCGGCCTGTTTGCGAGCGCGGCGATTGTTCGGTTTCATCCAGCAGTTGGATACCCTCCGGCGCGCAACTCAGCCGCGTTGAAAGAGACTTCTATGATGAATGGTCGCCCATCCTCGGGTTTTGATTCACAGAATCAGCCATGAATCGAAATGCTTTGCGAGTCCGGAAGCATGTCGTAACCGCCTGGAACAACGCGGTATATGGTTTGAGGCAAATGGATTCGGCCAGCACGGTCAGGCCGATACAACCTGACCAGATTTTTGTGATTGACGACGACGACACGGCCCAACACATCGTCAAACTCGACGTCGGACCCGTTGTCTTCCACGTGCCGGAACGACCGAACCGGCCCCCGAACCTATTCATAGTCGTAAAGGGGAGATTGAGTTTTGAGGGGCCGGATTTCAAATCTACGCCTCTAAAAACAAACGACTTCGCAACACAAGTGGCCTATTTTCGGTCTAAATCGGGGCGCCTCGAACACGTGTACGGCGCGCATTACGACTTCGACGATCAGGCTGGCCGACACCCAGTCTTTCACGCGCAACTACGTCCGCGCGCGGAATTTGCTGAACATGTCATGACCGACCATCCACACGATGCGGCCAGCGACAACGGCTTGAGAAACGTTCTTCGCACGGTCCGTATCCCCACGGCTCAGTTGGACGTGTTCTCCGTCGTGACACAAATATGCGCGGATCACTTGATGGATGCAGAAACAGAATCCGAAGTCATCGAAGCGTTTCAACGGACGCGCGACGCCTGCGATTTCATTTTGGGGGCTGCCCATCGGATCGATTTCCTGCGGACACCGTCTGCAGCCGAGTGCTACAGATCGAGTCATTGGTATGGTTCCCCTCAATGAACCGTTGCGGGCGATCTTGGTCTTCGTCCCGCCCCACGACTTCGTCATACCGTGATTCAAGAAAACGGCAGGAAAACAGTCGCCGGCGCCGTCCTGCCGCGCCACAGTAACGGCGGCATCACCGAGCTACCGTCATTCTGCATCGCCACCGCGATCCCGGTTGCGCTGGTTCGTGCTGTCGCAGGTTCGGACCGTCCCCACCCGCAGTCCCGCGTCCCCACGACGGCGGCAGAATTGGCGCGGACGCAGTTCAGCGGCCACGACCAAGCGACGTTAACCTAAACTGCACAGCACCGGCAGGCAACGAAAGGACATACGGCACGATGGATCGGATCGAAGCGGAACTGGTGGTGCTCGGAGCCGGGCCCGGCGGGTACGCCGCGGCCTTCCACGCGGCCGACCGGGGGAAGAGCGTCGTCCTGATCGAACAGGATTCGAGGCTGGGCGGCGTGTGTCTCAACCGGGGTTGCATCCCGTCGAAGGCGTTGCTGCATGCGACCCACCTGATCTCGGAGGCCCGCGTTTCCGCGGACCGCGGGATCACGTTCGGCGAACCCGCCGTCGACCCTCTGAAGCTGCGGTCGTGGAAGGATGGCGTGATCCACAAGCTCGCACAGGGCGTCCGCGCGCTCGCCCGCGCCCGCGGGGTCGAGATCATGACCGGACGCGGCCGATTCGAAGCGCCGCGTCAACTGCGGGTCGACGGCCAGGACGGGCGGCGCCGGGTCGACTTCCGGCACGCCGTGATCGCCGCCGGTTCGGAACCCGTCGTCCCGCGGGCGTGGGACCTGGACCGCTCGCGCATCATGACCTCGACCGAGGCCCTTGAAGTCGAAACGATTCCGGAACGCCTCCTGGTCATCGGCGGCGGTTATATCGGAATGGAGCTGGGAACCGTCTATGCCGCGCTGGGCAGCCAAGTCACGCTCGTCGAGGCGCTCGACACGATCCTGACCGGCGCCGACGCCGACTTGGTGAGACCCGTCATGCACCGCGCCAAGCGGCAGTTCGCCGACATCCGCCTGGGCGCCGAGGTCCGCGGTCTATCGATCCGGGACTCGCGAGTCGAGGTCGTAACGGTAAAGGACGGCCATGAGACGTCCGAGATCTTCGACCGCGTCCTCGTGGCCGTCGGGCGCCGCCCGTCGTCGGACGATCTAGGCCTGGAGAACACGGCCGTCGAGCGAGACCCGCACGGGTTCATCGCGGTGGACGACGCGCAACGCACGAGCGATGCCGGCATATTCGCGATCGGCGACGTCGCCGGCGGCGTCATGCTGGCCCACAAGGCGGCCCGCGAAGCGCGCGTGGCCGTCGAGGCGCTGTTCGGCGGGGGCCGCGTCGCCGAGGCCGTCATTCCCGCCGTCGTCTTCACCGATCCCGAGATCGCCTGGTGCGGTCTCACCGAAACCGAAGCGGGAGAGCGCGGCATCGCGGTCGAGATCGCCAAGTTCCCGTGGGGCGCTTCCGGGCGGGCCATTGCCGTCGACCGTCCGGACGGACTCACGAAGCTCGTCGTCGAACCGGGAACCGAGCGCGTCCTCGGCATGGGAATCGCCGGCCACAACGCCGGGGAGTTGATCAGCGAAGGCGTCGTCCTGATCCAGGTGGGCGCAACGGTGCGTGACCTGGCCGAGTCCGTGCACCCGCATCCGACGCTGTCGGAGACCCTGTCCGAATGCGCCGAGATGTTCTACGGGCACGCGACGCACGCGGCGCCGCGGCGCAAGGCGGCTAAGGCGTGATCGAGAAAACGGCGTCGCATACCGGTCCGGCGCAGGACAACTTGCCTGGGCCACGGCCATGGAGTACGCTCACCGGCATGCCGAAAACGGAGGCCGCGCGATGAATCCCCGGACCGTCACGCTGGCCGCGCTCCTGACGCTGGCCCTCGACGCCTCGCTCGAGGCCGCCCGGTCTCAATTGATCAGCCGGCCCGTCCCGACGGAGGACCTGGTCGAGCGCGGGCGGGCGGCGTTCACCGTGTCGTGCGGGTTCTGTCACGGCATCGACGCCCGCGGCGGCGAGGGCGGACCGGACCTGGTGCGCTCGGAAATGATGCTGAACGACGAGGGCGGGGACCTGCTCGGACCGTTTCTCCAGGTCGGCCGCCCGGATCTGGGCATGCCGCCGTTCCAGTTGAGCGACTCCGAGGTCGCCGACCTGGCCGGCTTCGTCCGGGCCCAGAGCCAAGCCGTCATCAACCGCCGGCTCTACGTCATTCAGAACGTGGTGACGGGGGACGCGGACCGGGGACGCGCCTATTTCAACGGCGAGGGCGGATGCGGCGGTTGCCACGACCCGGCCGGCGACCTCGCGGGCGTCGCGAGCCGGTTCGATCCCCCCGGGCTGTTGAACCGGTTCCTGTACCCGGGACGCGGGCGCGGCGGCGCGCGGCCGCTGTCGCGCGAGGCGACGGTCACGCCCGCCGGCGGCGCGCCGGTGTCCGGAACGCTCGAGTACCTGGACGACTTCAACGTCGCCATCCGGGACGCGAACGGCAACTACCGGTCGTTCTCGCGCGACGCGGCCGCGGTTGACGTCGACGATCCGTACGCGGCCCACGTCGACCTGCTGGGACGGTACACCGACGACGACATCCACGACCTGATCACGTACCTGGTGACGCTGGAATGATGAGAAGACGCGCCTCATGGCCGGCGCTGGCGATCCTGATCTGCGCCTCCACGATCGCGGCGCAGGGACTGGATCCGGCCAGGCTGCTGGGTCCGCCCACCGACGCGTGGCCCACCTACAACGGGGACTATACGGGACGGCGGTACAGTCCCCTCGACCAGATCCACGGCGGCAACGTCGGCTCGCTGACCCTGGCGTGGGCGTTCCGACAGAACACCCGCGGGCCCGCACCGGGCGCGGGAACGATCAAGGCCACCCCGCTCTATGTCGACGGCGTGCTGTACTACGCGGCGCCCGACCACGCCTGGGCGGTGGACGCGCGCACCGGACGCGAGATCTGGCACTTCGCGTGGGAGACCTCCGGCGGAATCCACATCGGCAACCGGGGCGTGGGCATGCTCGGCGACACGGTCTACTTCGAGACGCCGGACTGCTTCCTGGTCGCGCTGGACGCGCGCACCGGCGACCTGCGCTGGACGCAGCGGATCGCCGACGTGCGGCAGGAGTACTTCTGCACGCCCCCGCCCATGGTGATTGGCGACAACCTGATCACCGGCGTCGGCGGGGATTCCCTGGACGTGCCCGGCTACCTGCAATCGAGGGACCTGGAGACAGGCGAGCTTCGCTGGAACTTCAACACCACGCCCCGCGGCGACGAGCCCGGCGCCGAAACCTGGCCCAACGCCGAGTCGATGGAGCACGGCGGCGGCATGACCTGGCTTCCCGGGACCTACGACCCGGAGCTGAACCTCTACTACTTCGGCACCGGCAACCCGAACCCCGTCTACGCCGGCCACAGCCGCGAAGGCGACAACCTGTACACGTGTACGATCATCGCCATCAATCCCGACACGGGGGAGATGGCCTGGTACTTCCAGGTCTCGCCGCACGACACGCACGACTGGGACAACGTCGAGACGCCCGTGCTGATCGACGGCGTGTTCGAAGGCGAGGAACGCCGGATGCTGGCCCAGGCGGCGCGCAACGGCTACTTCGTCCTGCTGGACCGCGTGACCGGCGAGCACCTGCTGACGACGCCGTTCATCGAGACCCTGAACTGGTCGTCGGGAGTGGACGCGCTGGGCCGGCCCCGCCCGAACCCGGACAAGGAACCGCAGCCGGACGGCACGCTCGTGTCGCCGGCCGAGCCCGGCGCGACCAACTGGTACGCCCCGTCGTTCAACCCGGACACCGGCCTGTTCTACGTCCACGCGACGGAGTCGTGGGCCATCGACTACGTGACCGACACGGGCGACAACCCCCAGGGGTTCGCCGGCATGGCCCAGCAGCTCTACGCCCGGCACCTGCTGCAGGCCGTGGACTACCGGACGGGGACCATCGCCTGGAGCCACCGGTATTCCGGCAGCGGCGGCACGCGGTCGGGTCTGTTGTCGACGGCCGGGGGCCTGCTCTTCGCCGGAGACCCGACGCGAAACCTGATCGCGTTCGAGCCCGCCACGGGTGACATACTCTGGCACGTCCCGCTGCACGCGCCCGTCAGCAACGGCCCCATCACTTACGAGATGGACGGACGGCAGTATTTGGTGGCGGGGGCCGGAGACATGCTGTACGCCTTCACGCTTCCGGACTAGGAGACACCCGACATGAACCGAACCCCCACGCTCGCGGCCGCCCTCTCGGCGGCCGTTCTGCTGGTGGCTTGCTCGGCCCCGTCCGGCGACGGGACGACTCCGATCCCCGACTCCGTAACCGTCGAGACGGGGCTGGTGTCCAGCGTCGACGGCGTCAAGCATCCCGACGTCCGCGTCTTCCGGGGCATTCCCTATGCCGCGCCGCCCGTCGGCGACCTGCGGTGGCGTCCGCCTCAACCGGCTGCAGCCTGGGCGGGCGTTCGCGCGGGCGACGCGTTCGGCGAGGACTGCGCGCAGGGACAGCGCGGCAGCGACGACTGTCTCTACCTGAACGTCTGGACGGGGGCGGAGTCCGACGACGACGTGCGTCCGGTCTTCGTCTGGGTCTACGGCGGCGGCTTCAACGGCGGATCGGGCTCCATGGGCTGGTACGACGGCGAGTCCCTGGCCGCGAAGGGCGCCGTGGTCGTCACGCTCAACTACCGGCTCGGCCGGCTGGGGTTCTTCGCGCATCCCGAGCTGACGGCCGAATCGGAACGGAACGCCTCGGGCAATTATGGCCTGATGGACGTGATCGCGGTTCTGGAGTGGGTCCAACGGAACATCGGCGCGTTCGGCGGGGACGCGGGCAACGTCACCGTCGCCGGAGAATCGGCGGGCGCCATCGCAGTGGCCGCGCTCGTGGGTTCGCCCGAGGCCGCGGGCCTGTTCCATCGCGCCATCGGCCAGAGCGGGGCGTGGATGGGGCTGTCCCCCGCCCGGATGCGGACGCTGGAATCCGCCGAGGCGGCGGGCGTGCAGTTCGCCGAGGCGCAGGGCGCGGCCTCGCTGGAAGAGTTGCGCGCTATCCCGTTCGCCGAGCTGGCCGGCGGGTCGACGGGCGTCGTCATCGACGGCTGGATCGTGCCCGAGGACCTGACGCTGACGTTCGCCGAAGGCCGCCAGAACCCGGTCGACGTCCTGGTCGGATCCAACGAGGACGAGGGCACGTTCTTCGGGCGCGGCGGCGTGACGGCCGACGCGTTCCGCGGCCAGGCCGAGGGTTACGGCGATCTCGCCGACGAGTACCTCGCCATGTATCCGGCGGCGACGGACGCGGAGGCGACCGCGTCGCAGCTCCGCGCCTCGACCGACCAGGTGGGTTGGGCGATGCGGCGCTGGGCCGGGGCCCACGCCAACGCCGGACGCGGCGCGTACGTGTACTACTTCACCCGCGACGAACCGGGAACCGACGACCGCTTGTCCCGAGGCGCGACGCACACGGCCGAGCTCTACTACATGTTCGACACGCTGGAAGCCTCCGAGCAGGCCTGGACGGACGGCGACCGCCGGCTGGCCGACCAGATGTCGTCCTACTGGGTCCAGTTCGCCCGAACCGGGAACCCCAACGGGGAGGGACTGCCCGAGTGGCCGGCCTATACGGGCGACGACGGCGCGGAAGTGATGATCCTGGGCGAGGAGGTCGCCGCCGGGAGCGGCACGCCGCCGGAGAGCCTGGACTTCTTCGACCGGCACTTCGCCGCGATGCTCGAGGAATAGGCAGGAGACCGGCCGCGCCGACGCCCCGGGACAGAGACTCCATGGACGCGCTCGCGACGACATCGGGCCTCGTGGTCCGCCAGATCAAGGAGTGGGGCGAGATCCTCACCCCGTTCGAGACCCGCAACCGGTACTCCGTTTCGGACGCCACGACCGACGCCGAGATCGGTTTCGCCGCGGAGGAAGCCGGCTCGATGATCATGCGGAGCCTGCTGAAGTCGTGGCGCCCCTTCCGGATCGCCGTTCTGGACAAGGCCGGCCAAACGCTGCTGAGCGTCCGCCGCCCGTTCCGTTTCTACTTCCACGAGGCCGAGGTGCGGGGGACCGGCGACGCGCCCCTGGGCACGATCGTCCGCCAGTTCTCCATCGTCCGGCGCATCTATTCCGTGCTCGATCCCAACGGGGTCGAGGTGTGCCGGTTGTTCGGCCCGCTGCTGCGCCCGTGGACGTTCAACGTCATGGTCCACGGCACGGAGTCCGGACAGATCCGCAAGAAGTGGGGCGGTCTACTCAAGGAAGGATTCACGGACGCGGACACCTTCGGCGTGACGTTCCCGCCCCAGTTCGACGCGCGGCTGCGGGGCCTGATCCTGGGCGCGGTCTTCCTGATCGACTTCGTGCACTTCGAGGATCAGGGCGGCGGCTGACGGTCGGAATACCGCGCCACGACCCCCGAATGCGCAGCCGCGACGCGATCGTCAACTGTGCCGCATGCACTCTCAGCGCACCTTCACATGTCACACATGGAGGCCCAGTTGGACGCGGTGATCACCGAATTTACCCGTCGACACGTTCCGGTTCGCCAGCACGAGTGACGCCCGGCCGATTGTCCCCACAACCTCCACCGATTCGACGCAAGACAGGCGAACCACGTTCCTACCGAACTGAGTCGACGCGAGCGAGCAAGATCGCCGGCCTGATGCAACTGGGTTGAAGACGACGGAACACCGATGGACGGTGCGTTTGACGCCTGCCACACAGTTCGGCCGATCATTTTACCGAACCGCTCCAGCGCACCTGTGTCATAATCTGCACGATATCGTGACGCTTCCAATATGCTGAACGCATGGTTCTGCTGTCACAGTAGTTACCCGTTGTATGTCGGCCGACGGAACTTCAGAACGCGGCACGTCGTCACGTGTTTGGTTACTCCTCAGCGGGGGACTCGATTCCTGCGCGTGCCTTGCCTTCTATCTCAAGGCTGGATTCCATGTCGACTGTTTTCACGTCAGTTTCGGCCAGCCCGCAGCGACGCCCGAAAGACTCGCGGCTCTGCGTGTCGCACGACACTTTCGTGTCTCCCTGCGATTTCTTCGCTGGTCCGGCTCTGCCGACCTCACCAGTGGCGAGATCGTTGGACGCAATGCATTTCTCCTCTTCGCGGTTCTGACGGAGATTCGCAATAACGCCGGTGTATTGGCACTCGGCATACACGCGAATACGCCCTACTTTGACTGCTCACCGGCGTTCCTCTCTTCTACTCAGACCCTATTCGACGGATACTGTGACGGGCGAGTCCGAGTTGCGGCACCATTCCTCGCGTGGTCCAAGCGGCAAGTTTTCGCCTTTAGTCGATCCGAAGGACTCCCGATCGAGTTGACCTACAGTTGCGAGAGAGGCACAGCACCGCCTTGTGGGGATTGTCTTTCGTGCTGCGACAGGAGGGCGTTGAGTGCTCTCTAGATCGTCAACGATTCGACATATCCGATCCGGTGTCTCGATGACGACACCACTGTTGATCCCCTCGTTTTCCAGCAAGGGATTTCCCCGGTCACAAACGAACGAAGTGAGGTCCACAAGATCGTCGAGACAGCGGGCGAGTTTGTCACCGACGTCTTTCTCATCAGCGCGTATGACATATTCTATGGTCATCTGCCCCGCCCCGGTGAATTGTCGTGCACGCCGGAAATGATCTTCGTCGACAGCGGCGGTTACGAAATTTCCACGGACAGCGACTATTCTTCCGTAATCGATCCTCTCCCGTCCCCTCACCCTTGGTCGCTGCCGGACCTCGAGTCCGTTTATCGCGACTGGCCCGCCCAGGTTCCCGCTGTTTTCGTCAGTTTTGATCACCCTGATGAACGGACACCGCTCAAGGCGCAAGTTGATGCTGCGCACCAGCTCTTTCATTCGTATAACCAACACCTCAGTCTCTTTCTACTAAAGCCTGAGACCAGGACTCAAACTACCCTCAAAGAGACCATCAGATCCGCCGTCGCGAATCCCGCTGTCCTTGGCCGTTTCGACATTGTTGGAGTCACCGAAAAGGAACTCGGACGCACGACATTGGATCGGATGACGCAAATCGCAACGTTGAAATTGGCGATGGACGAGGCTGGCCTCAATATCCCTCTCCACATTTTCGGGGCGCTCGATCCGTTGTCCGTATGCTTATACTATATTGCCGGCGCCGAGGTCTTCGATGGCCTGACATGGCTCCGCTATGGCTATCGCAACGGGTTGTGCATATATCCGCACAATCTCGGCGCCGTTCAGTACGGTCTTCATGTCCGCGACACCGTCGTGCGATCGCGAGTGTTGGCCGACAATTACTACGCCTTGCAGTCACTTCGACAACGTTTGCTCGAATTCGAAACCACTGGACGTTTCGAGAAGCTACAACCGCATGCGGAGCTATTGTCCAACGCGTTCGATTCTCTTCAGACAAAGTTTAAGGGGAGGTTGTGATGGGAGGCTCGGGTGGCGGCTATTTCCCCAATGACGTTACATCGGAGGACTTGATAAGGCGAATTCGACAGGCCGAGGATCGAAGTCGCGACGACACCTTCGAGACCAGCGTCGGCAGACATCTCTCGTCGCTGCTCGCAGGCTTCAATGATCGCGACGTTGAACGAACCCAAGTATTCTTCGATCAGGTTACGGCGGCCTTAGAAGACGACATCGACGGTACGATCACCTTGCTGTTTGGAGGTTCTATCTCGAAACACACTTACGTCGATGGAATAAGCGACGTGGACGCCCTCGTCTTGCTCAACGACACCGAACTGGCGGACGAGAGCCCCAACGCTGTCAAGTCGTTCCTCGCGGATCGTCTCCGCCGACAATATGGCGCAGATGCGATCCACGAAGGCACGTTGGCAGTCACCGTTACTGTTGACGATACGGCCATTCAGCTACTGCCGGCTTTGCGACGTGGCGAGCGGTTCGCGATTGCCCGAGACAACGGACGCAATTGGTCACAAATCGATCCAGACAAATTCGCCAAGGCATTGACCAAAGCGAATCGACGCGTCGGTGGGAAGCTGGTTCCGTGTATAAAACTAATAAAGTCCATAATTTCCTCGCTACCACGAGATCGTCAGCTGTCCGGCTACCACACGGAAGCCGTCGCCATTAGAGTCTTCCGTCGATACGACGGACCCAAGACGTTGAAGTCGATGTTGCGCTATTTTTTTGAGAACGCCCCTTCACAAGTGGCCACACCCATCAAGGACTCCAGCGGCCAATCTGTGAATGTTGATCAATACCTCGGTCCGGCTAACAGTGTTGAGCGTCGAGTCGTTGCCCATACGCTTTCCCGCATCGCGCGTCGGATTCGAAACGCTGATGGCGCCCTGTCGCTTGACCGTTGGAAGGAAATTGTCGACTAAGCGTGACCAAAATGCGACAAAGCACCACCGCCGATGAAAACCAGAGGCAATATGAACTCGTCGATCAGTTATTGTCGATGCACTCGTCGCTTCGCGATCGGTACCAAGGACGCGCCTTTTGGCTAAATACTTTTCAGATCGCCGTGTCATTATTTCTTTCCGTATTCGCGTTTGTCGGCGACGACACGCTACTCGCCTTTGGTTATGGTCCTACCATAACGCGATTTCTCCTAGGATACTCAGCAGTCATCGCATTGACTCTGTCAATCGCAGAGTTCAGAGTGGATTGGAAGGTGGTCGGGTCGAGACACGCAAATGCCGCAGCGCAATTGGCAGGTCTGAAGGCTCGGTATCGAAAGGCGTTTACTGGATCTCCGGGCGGAGATTCGAGTGTGCAGACGGGATTGACGACCGAATATGACAAGACGGTCGCAATGTTGCCCACAATACCGGAGCGTCACTTTGTGAAGTTGAAGGCGCGTCATCAATTCAAACGGCTTCTGAGCCAAGCGATCAGCCATAACCCTAAGGTCCCGCGGTGGTTCTTGTGTTTGCAGCTCCGGTTGGAAGGAGTCCGGAAAGTCTTGAAACGAAAGGAGGTGGACCTTGCCGACGAAGGCGATCAGGACCGGAACCGTTGAGTCTAGGAATCTAGTATCAGCTTATTTCGATCTGAAGGACGTGGTAATCCGTGCGGGGTATGATTGGGAAATCGAATGGCAGGCCGAGTTAGACTTCGAAGAGGCGACCGAGAGTGACTTTCTCCGCGAAGCAGCTTGGGTCGTCCTTTCGTCCGGGTTTCGAGAATCGGTTGTACGACAGCGATTTGGAGCAGTGAGCCACGCGTTTCTTGATTGGCGTAGCGCGCGGGAAATTGCCGACAGTGGTTTGGTTTGTCAAGAGAGGGCGATTTCGGTTTTCGGCAATCGTCGGAAGATCGACGCGATAGCGAAGATAGTGTGGCTTGTTGCTAGCGAGGGAATCGATTTCGTTAAGATGAGAATCCGGTCACGGGGTCTCGATTATCTTCAAGAGTTGCCGTATATCGGGCCTGTGACATCGTACCATCTTGCGAAAAATCTCGGCCTCCAAGTCGTAAAACCCGATCGGCATTTGGTTCGAATGGCTCGCGTCGCTGGGCACGATTCACCATTGGACTTGTGCACCAAGGTGGCGGAGGCCGTCGGCGAATCGGTGTCGGTTGTCGATCTCGTTTTTTGGCGCTACGCGACGTTGAATAGGGACTACGAAATCGGATTTCGAGACGTATTGGACGGATTGAGGAATGATTTGGTTACGTAACTCGAATCGCCTTAGGCAAACCGTACAACCATGGATCAAGTCGGGACGATGTGAATATGTACCATGTACCATGACGCCGTCACTGTGATCAGAGCCCAACCCACCGATGAGTGTTTCGAAATCATCAAGGTGCCCGGATATTGCCTCACCCCAGACACGCGTCGCCCAGACGGCTCGCCTTGGCCCACTGGTTAGGCCGTGGGTTCCGCCCAGACCTGAGCGACACATATTTCCACTTGTCGGCCGACGTCAAGGTCAAAGTTGGGTTGCTTTTCCGGCTAATACCATGCGGACGCGCCACGCGCCACGCGCATATAATCCCCAAGGAATGATCGAGACGCGGGAGCTTTTCTTTGGCCGCTGAAGAGCCAATTCATGAAGGACAAGTCCTGACCGGAACGCTGTTTAGCGAGCCGATGCGGGTCGAGACTGTGCGCTCGAACGGTTCCGGGGTCTGGGTTGCCGGCCTCGTCGGGCAGCAGTCCGGACGGTTCCGCCGGGTTACGCTGACGGCAGACGACATCGTGAACCTGAACATCGCCGACTCCGTCCTCTCCTACGACGGCGATGGCCGACTCCTTCGCCTCGGGATTCAGGCCTATTCCCTGGGCATCGCCTACGAATTCGACCCGTACTTCGGGCTCTCGATCTCGCGCGTCGACCCGCTGCCGCATCAGCTCGAAGCCGTCTACGACCACCTCCTCAAGCTGCCGAGCGTCCGTTTCCTCCTGGCCGACGACGCGGGAGCCGGCAAGACCATCATGGCGGGCCTCCTGATCCGCGAGCTCAAGCTGCGCGGCCTGATCGAACGCGTTCTCGTCGTCTGCCCGGCCAATCTCTCGTTTCAGTGGCAGCGCGAGCTGAAGGAGAAGTTCGACGAGAAGTTCCTTGTGCTCAAGGGCCGGGACATCCGCGATCAGTTCGGCGTCAACCAGTGGCTGGAGCAGAAACAGACCATCACCTCCCTGGATCTCGCGAAGCGGACCGATGTTCTTCCAGGCCTCCGGCAGGTGCACTGGGACCTGGTCATCGTGGACGAGGCCCACCGCATGTCGGCCCGCGACGAAACTCACAAGAGCCAGCGCTACCGTTTGGGCGAGCTGTTGCGCGACAGCGCCGATCACGTGCTGCTGCTGACCGCCACGCCGCACAAGGGCGACCCCGACAACTTCACGTTGTTCCTGCAACTGCTCGACCGCGACGCGTACGCCGACGTGCAGTCAATCCGAGAGGCCATGGACCGGCGACGGGCGCCCTTCTACCTGCGGCGCACCAAGGAAGCGATGGTCTATTTCCCGGAGCGTCAGGAAGACGGCGCGTGGGCCGCGAAGCCGGTCTTCACGAAACGGATTCCGCGCACGGCCAGCTTTTCGATCGACAACGCCGAATTCGACCTCTACCAGAAGATCACGCGACTGGTGAAACGCCAGTGCGCCCGCGCCGCGGAAGCGGGCGACGACCCCCGCGCCCGCGCCGTCGGGTTCCTGATGTCGCTGTACCAGAGGCGCCTCGCATCGAGTGTCTACGCCATGCGGCGTTCGCTGGAGAACCGCGCCAAGCGCCTCGAAGAGGGCCTGAAGCGCGCGCAACACCTGGCGCGGACGCCGATGCCGGATCTTCCCGACATGGACGAGTTGGACGAACTCGAGGACGCCGAGCGCGAACGTTTGGAGGAGTTGCTGGAAGCGATCACGCTGGCCGGAAACGCCGACCAGGTGCGCGAAGAGATCGCCGAGTTGCTGGAGCTGGCCGAAGAGGCGAAAGCCGTCGAAGGCTCCGGCGGCGAGGCCAAGCTGTGGCATCTGCAAGAGATCATGCAGAAGGAAGGTTTCTTCGACCGGCCCGACCAACGCCTGCTGATCTTCACCGAGTTCAGGGACACGCTCCAGCACCTGATGAATCACTTGAACGACTGGGGGTTCAGCGTCGGCTGCATCCACGGCAGCATGAAATCGGGCTCCCGCGACGAACCCGGAAGCCGCCTCTACGCCGAACAGCAGTTCCGCGAGGGCGCCATCCAGGTCCTGGTCGCCACCGAGGCCGCGGGCGAAGGGATCAACCTGCAGTGTTGCCACATCCTGTTCAACTACGACATCCCGTGGAACCCGAACCGGTTGGAGCAACGCATGGGGCGGATTCACCGGTACGGACAGAGGCGCGACTGCCTGATCTTCAACTTCGTGGCCGCCAACACCATCGAAGGCCGGGTGCTCGAGCGGCTCCTGGACAAGCTCCAGGAGATCCGCGACGCCCTGGACGACGACGCCGTCTTCAATGTGGTGGGCGAGGTGCTGCCCTCCGCCCACGTGGAACGCGTGCTGCGGGACTATTACGCCGGCAAGCTCGGAGAAGCCGACCTGGAGGAACGGATTCTGCGGGACGTGGACGAAGACCATTTTCGCGCCATTTGCCGGACAGCGCTCGAAGGTCTGGCCTCCAAGAAGCTCAACCTCGAAATGCTCGTCGAGCGCCGCGCACGCGCCCAGGAGCGGCGCGTCGTGCCCGAAACGATCGCCCGGTTCATGAAGGAAACCGCCCGCAGCGCGGCTCTGCCGCTGAAACCGTTGAACAATCTGGTCCACGCGTTCGAGCCCGGCCGGACTCCCGTCGCGCTGAAAGGCTACGAACGCCAACCGGACTGGAAGCTCCCGGAACTGGCGGCGCGATACCCGCGGCTGTCGACGGACCGCGAAACCGCCGAGAGCAACAACCTGGAGTGGGTCACGCCCGGCCACCCGTTGTTCGAAGCCCTGCGCCGGCACAGCCTCGATCTGGGACGCGAGGCGTTCGCTCGAGGGGCATGCTTCCACTCGCTGGCGCACGAAGCCCCGGCGCGCCTCGATTTCTTCCGCGCGCAGGCCGTGGACGGCCTCGATCACGTCATCCGCGAACGGCTGTTCACCGTCGAACTGCCGACTAACGGCTCGCCGCGACTTCTGGAACCGGACGTGCTCGGTGACCTGAAACCCGCGGCCGCGCCGGAGGAAACGCCGAGCGTCGCGACGCATCCGGAACCGGTGGGCTGGCTTACCGAAAACGCCTTGACGGAATTCATCGACGAAGTTCGCCGAGAGCGTCTGGACGAGGTCGAGCGTATCGGCGAGCATGTGGAGATGTCGCTGACCGAGCTGCTGCAACGCATCGACCAGGAGATCGGACGCGCCGCCGAAGAGCTGGAGAAAGAGGTCACCGGCGCCGAAGGCCGCATGGCTCAGGCGGAGGCCCGCCACGCAGAGGCCCTGGCGCGGCGCGAGCGCCGGCGCGAGGAACTCAAGCGCCAGCGCGCCGTCACCCTGCAGGGCGTGGAGCGGCTGGCCAGCTTGCTGGTCCTGCCCTACCCTGAAGGTGTCACGACGGACGTCAGGCGGATGCGCCCGCACCCCGAAACGGAGATGACGGCCATGCGGGTCGTGATGGAGCACGAGGCGGCGCTGGGACGCCAAGTCTATGACGTCCATGAGAAGAACCTGGGCTACGACGTGACCAGCCTCGACCTGGAGTCGGGCGAATTGCGGCTGATCGAAGTGAAGGGCCTTGCCGGGGCAACCGGAAGCATCCTGTTGACCCCGAACGAACGCCGCGTGGCCGAGGACCGGCCCGACTGCTACTGGCTCTACGTGGTCACCCAATGCGCGGACGACCCGCGACTCCAGGCGCCCATCAAGAACCCGGCCCGATTTCCGTGGCACGAGGTCACCGCGGTTCAGCACTATTGGATGAACGTGAGGGACTTGACGCAGCCAGCGCCTGAACCGGGAGCGTCGACATGACTCCGCCGGAGGGCCGATGAGCAAGGATCTGCGGTTTCGACGGTTGCGCCTGCGAAACTGGAAGAACTTTCTGCAGGTAGACGTAGAAGTCCGGGACCGCCTGTTCCTGGTGGGAGCGAACGCCTCGGGCAAGTCCAACTTTCTGGATGCCTTCCGGTTTCTCCGTGACATCGCGCAGTCCGGAAGTGGCTTCCGGGAAGCCGTTCTCCACCCCCGCCGCGGAGGCGTCAGCGGGATTCGTTGCCTGGCGGCCCGCCGGTATCCCGGCGTGGAAATCGCGGTCGACCTGGAAGACGAAACCGGTGGCGCGAAATGGAGTTACGAGATCGCATTCCACCAGGACAACCAGCGGCGCCCCCGCATCCGCACGGAGCGCGTCATCCGTGACGGGCTGGCGCTGGTTCAGAGACCCAACAAGGAGGACGAGGCCGATCCCGAACGGTTGACCCAGACGTACATGGAACAGGTCAACGTGAATCAACCGTTCCGGGACTTGGCAGTCTTCTTCGGTTCGATTCGCTATCTGCACCTGGTTCCGCAGCTCGTCCGCGAACCTGATCGGTCCGTCGGCCGAACGAACGATCCGTTCGGCGGCGATTTTCTGGAACAGATCGCGGACACGTCGGAGCGCACGAGGACCGCACGGCTCGGCCGCATCCAACGCGCCCTGAAAGTCGCCGTCCCGCAGCTCCAGCAGATCGAACTCTGGCGCGACGCCCGAGGCACACCGCACCTGCGGGGTAAGTACCAACACTGGCGTCGGCAGGGGGCGTGGCAGAACGAGGAACAGTTCTCGGATGGAACGTTGCGGCTCATGGGACTGCTCTGGGCGGCCATGGACAAGGGCGGCCCGTTGCTGCTAGAGGAACCGGAACTGTCGCTGCATCCCGAGATCGTGCGGGTCCTGCCGCAGATGCTGGCACGTGTGCAGCGCCGCAGCGGCCGGCAGGTGTTCGTCAGCACCCATTCCGCCGATCTGCTGCGCGACGACGGCATCGGTCTCGACGAGGCGATGCTGCTTATTCCAGGAGCTGAAGGGACCGACGTCGTGCCGGCCGGATCGAACTTCGAGGTCCGAGCATTGCTCGAAGGCGGACTGTCGCTCGCCGACGTCGCGATTCCGAAAACCCGCCCGGAGAACGCCTCGCAACTCGCGATGTTCGAGGACATGTGACCGTGTCGACGGTCGTGACTGTTTCGGCCGCGGTCGAAGGCATCCTTGACGAAGCGGTCGTCCGAAGACTGATACGCCACGTCGGACACGCGCCGGGTGACGTCTACGGCAAAAACGGCAAACCCTTCCTGAGAACACGTATCGCCGGTTACAACAATGCGGCCCGCCATGCTCCGTGGCTGGTGCTCGTCGACCTGGACGCTGAGGACGAGTGTGCGCCGCCGGTCCGTAATGCATGGCTGCCGGACCCGGCGCCACGAATGTGCTTCCGGTTCGCAGTGCAGGCCGTCGAGGCGTGGCTCATGGCGGACGCGGAGCGATTGGCCACCTTCATCGGGGTCGCCCGGAAGGCCATACCGGCGGACCCAGAGGCACTGGAACATCCCAAACAGGCCATGGTCAACCTGGCTCGCCGCTCGCGCCGCCGGGACATCGCTCGCGACTTGGTCCCACGCGATGCGAGCCGCCGGATCGAGGGTCCGGCGTACACGTCACGCCTCATCGAGTACACTACCGAACGCTGGAGGCCAGACGTCGCCGCCGCACAGGCTGACAGCCTGCGCCGCACGATGGACTGTTTACGGCGACTGAGCGCCGGACGCACCTGAGACGAGAGGGTTCGATGCATGAAGTCAGATCCATACAGGACCTGCTGAGTCAGATTGGCCGCGGAGAGATTCTGCTGCCCGAGTTCCAGCGCGGCTACGTCTGGAACCGCGACCAGGTACGCGGGCTCATGCAGTCGCTCTACCGCGAGCACCCGACCGGGCATCTCCTGATCTGGCGCACCTACAAGCCGTCGATGGTGCGTGGCGGCGAGGCGCAGCGCGACGGACACTCACTGTTGCTGCTCGACGGCCAGCAGCGCCTGACCACGCTGTTCGTCCTGTTCAAGGGCGAGGCGCCCCGGTTTTACGAAGGCGAGTCGCTGTTCTTCGACCTGTTTTTCAACATGCAGACCGAAGAATTCCGCTTCTGGCAGAAGTCGCGCATGGACAACAACCCCACATGGATCGGCGTCCACGATTTTCTCAATGAGGGGCTGAACGCGTTGCTCGAACGGTTGGATCGAGTCGGTGACGAGCAGCGCGCGATCATTCAGCAGAATCTGGCCCGACTCAGCCGCCTCGACAAGGTCCGTGAGTATACCTATACCGTCGACCAGGTCGCCGGCGACAACTACACGGTCGAAGAGGTCGTGGACATCTTCAACCGCGTGAACAGCAAGGGCACGCGCCTGGACAAGACCGATCTGACCATCGCCCATATTTGCAGTCTGTGGCCCGAGGCCCGTGCGGAACTGCGCGCGTTCGGCGCGAAGATGGCGGAACGAGGATTCAACGTCGATCTCAACTTCCTGGTGCGGTCCTTGGCCGGAATCGCGGTTGGATCCGTGCTGCTCGAAGGGTCCTTCCTCAAGACCCCGGCCGATGTCCTGAAGAGCGCCTGGAAAAAGATGCAGCCAGCGTTCGAACATCTCGCCAGCGTGCTGCGTCACGAAGCGTTCATCAGCAGTCTCGACGACCTGCAGACGAACTACGTCCTGGTCCCCGTCACCGTGTACCTGGCGCGGCAGGGCGGACAGTTTCCCACCGACGTGCTGCGCCGGCGGTTCATCCGGTGGATCTATTTGGCCGGCCTCTGGGCTCGCTACTCCGGGTCCTCCGAGACGAAGCTCCAGCAGGACGTTGCGCTGGTCGTCGGCAACGACGTGGATCCGACGCACGAATTGGAAGCCGCGATACTGCGAGAACGCGGCCGGGTCACGTTGGAAGCGGAAGATCTCGAACGTGCAAGCATCAGCTCGGCCGCCGCACGGTTGAGCCGCGTGGTGGCGCGGCATCGAGACGCGCGCGACTGGTTCACCGGCATCCGGATCTACGACCCGGTGGTTGGAAAGAGTTTCGATGGCGAACGTCATCGTATTTTTTCCCGACGGTTGCTCGAAAAGGTCGAATTCACCGATACCAATCGCATCAACGCGCTGGCCAACCGGGTCGTGCTCATAGAAGAGGCGCCCAAGGAATACCGCGGAACATCGCCGGCCGAGTATCTGCCGGAAGTGGAGGACAACCAGCCGGGCGCTCTACGCGCGCAGTCCGTGCCGATGGACCGCACGCTATGGGAACCCGAACGCTTTCTCGACTTCCTGGCTGCTCGCCGCCAGCTGCTCGCGGTGGCCATGAACGAGTTCATCGCGAGTTGGCTCCCGAAGCCCGACGACGACCTGATCGACGAGGAACGCGTCCGAAAGCTCGCCGCCGCGGGCGAGAGCGCCGATCTGGAATTCAAATCCAGCTTGCGTTGGGACCGCCGGGAAAGCCGGGTCAACAAGGTGCTCGAACACGCGGTGATCAAGACCTTGGCGGCGTTCCTGAACGCCGACGGCGGCACCCTGCTTATCGGAGTCGACGACGCCGGAGCTTTCGTCGGCCTCGCAGATGACTACGCAACTCTGAGGAAGGATCGTGACGGGTTCGAGCAGCACCTGCAGGCGCTTCTCGTCCACAATCTCGGCGAAGCGGCGGCGTCTTCGTTCCTGACCGTGAATTTTCACGCCATCGACGGCCACGACATATGCCACGTGATTGTCCAACCGAGCGACCATCCCGTCTACGTGGAACACCAGAACGATTCGATCTTCTACCTCCGCGTGGGCAACGGGACCCGCGCCCTTCCCGTTCAAGAGGCTGTCAAGTACGTACACAAGCGGTGGGGTAAGGCCATTTGATCCCACGCGAGTGCAAGCGCCTCGCGGAGGTGGACTTCCCAATCGCGGTCGTCTCGAAACACGCGGCGCGGGAGAAATCGATCCGGCACGGGCATCCCTCGACCCTGCACCTCTGGTGGGCGCGGCGCCCGCTGGCTTCCAGCCGCGCCGTGCTGCTGGCGTTGCTCCTTCCCGACCCGTGCGATCCCCAATGCCCTGAAGAGTTCAAACGGAAAGCCAAAGACATTCTGAGTCAGGTACGCCAACCGCCCACGAACGACACGGAGTTGCGGAAGGCCTTGCTCTGGTTCATCGGCGCCTTCGCCAATTGGGACATGGCGGCCAATGAAACCTACCTGGAGGTAGGACGCAACTTGGTGCGGGCGGCTCATGGGGACGAAGCGCCTCTCGTGGTGGACCCATTCGCCGGCGGCGGATCCATTCCGCTCGAAGCGCTACGGCTCGGCTGCGAGGCATTTGCCAGCGACCTGAATCCAGTAGCGTGTCTAATCCTCAAAGTCATGCTGGAGGACATCCCGCGCCACGGTTCGGTTTTAGCTGATGAGCTTCGCCAAATCGGCGGTGAGATCAAGGCCGCGGCACAGACGGACCTCGTCGAACTATACCCATCTGACCCGGATGGCGCGACGCCGATCGCTTATCTGTGGGCGCGAACCGTGCGTTGTGAGGCACCGACTTGCGGGGCCGAGATCCCATTGATGCGGTCGCTGTGGCTCTGCAAGAAGCCGAAGCGCAAGCGGGCACTACGGGTCCGGGTGGATCGGCTCGAAGGCGGGGGACCGCGCGTCTCGTTCGAGGTATTCGAGCCGCAAGCGGACAGCGAGGTGCGCGCCGGCACGGTGACTCGTGCCCGGGCCACGTGCCTCTGTTGCGGTGCAGTATTGTCGCCGGAGCGAGTGCGGGAGCAGCTCGCCGCCCAGCGGGGCTGTGCGGACGTGGTGTTCGACGCCGGAGGGCGGCGGATCGGTGGCGCGCGCATGACGGCCGTGGTCACGCTCCGGTCGGGGCAGAGGGGGCGGCACTATCGGCTGCCAACGGAAGCCGACTACGCAGCAGTGCGCCGGGCCGAGGGGCGGGTGGCGAGGCTTCTTGACGAGTGGAGCACCAGGGGGAAGCAGGGCCTCTCCCCGGTGCCGGATGAACTAATAGCGATGACCGAAATCCGACGTATCAGCGTCCCGATTTACGGGATGCGTCAGTGGGGCGATCTCTTCACCGCGCGCCAGAAGGTGGCGCTAGTTGGGCTCTGTGAACTTGCAAGGGGCACTCAGCAATCTCGCCAGCTCGGGCTACTCGCTTGTGCCTTCAGCCGCGTTGTGATGAGCGACATGTCTTGTACTCGATGGAACGCCGTCGCAGAAAAAATGCAGCACACTTTCGGCCGGCAAGCCTTACCAATTGTCTGGGACTTCGCCGAGGTTGTGGTAACCGCCGACGGGCCCGGCAATTGGGAGAGCGGGTATCGCCTGCTCAGCGATGTTATCGACGGCGCTCGCAGCACACACACAGCACAAGTTCAACCCGCCGACGCTGCCGACCACCCCCTCCCCGACGAGACCGCCAGCGTCTGGTTTACCGATCCCCCCTACTACGACGCCGTTCCCTACGCACACCTTGCGGACTTCTTTTACGTATGGCTCAAGCGCGCGATGCCCAGTCACCCCCTATTTCGATCCATCGACAATAACACCGGCACAACACCCAAGGCCGGAGAGATCGTCGTGGATCGGCCCCATCGTCTCAGCAGTTCTAAGAAAGACGCGGCGTTCTATGAGCAAGGAATGGCCGCTGCTTTCGCGGAAGGCCGCCGCGTTCTGCGCAAGGACGGTGTCGGCTCAGTGGTCTTCGCCCACAAGAGCACCGAGGGCTGGGAGGCGTTGCTCTCTGGCATGATTTCGGGTGGTTGGACGATTACGGGGTCGTGGCCCGTCGCGACGGAGATGGGTTCACGCCTTAACGCACGGGAGGCGGCGTCCCTGGCCACCAGCGTCCACCTCGTCTGTCGCCCGCGCCCCGCGCACGCTCCCGTCGGCGACTGGGCCGACGTACTGCGCGAGCTTCCCGTCCGCGTTGCCGACTGGATGGAACGCTTGCAGGACGAGGGAATCCGCGGCGCCGACTTGGTGTTTGCCTGCATCGGTCCCGCGCTTGAGATTTTCAGCCGGTGTAGCGCCGTGGAGACCGCCGAGGGGCGCGACGTCGGACTAGCGGAGTACCTGGAAAAGGTCTGGGAGGTGGTTGGACGCGCCGCACTCCGGCAGGTACTCGGCACGGCTGAAGCGCGGGCGAGCAACGGCCTCACGGGCGCGCTCGAAGAAGACGCCCGCCTTACGGCCCTGTTTCTATGGACGCTCCAGAGCACCGAGACGACCGCGGAACACAGCGGTGCAGACGAGGCGGATGACGATGTCGGCGCTAGGACTACGGCCTCGGGTTTCAGCCTTCCCTTCGACGTGGTGCGCCGCTTCGCGCAACCGATGGGGGTAGACCTCGACAACTGGACTGGCCGCATCATCCGACAGGACAAGGGCATCGTACATCTAATGCCGGTGGCGGAGCGGGCGAAGGACCTGTTTGGCGAGGACGGCGCCGGCAACGCCGCGGACCGGATCGAGAGTGACCCCGGCGGCAGCGTTCAGCCGACGCTGTTCCCGGAGTTCGATGCTGCGCCGAACCCCGAGCTTCGCGGTCGCGGCAGACGGCGGCTCCTTGACGGCGACGCGGAGCTTCAGACCATCGACGCCACCACTCTCGACCGGCTGCACGCCGCGATGCTGTTACAGGCGAGCGGTCACGCCAACGCGCTCCGCACGCTGCTCGCCGCCGAACGGGACCGCGGCCCGGATTTCCTGCGCCTCGCCAACGCGCTCTCGGCCCTCTACCCTCGCGGTAGCGAGGAAAAGCGACTCGTGGACGCCATGCTACTTGCGGCGCCACGGTGAGAACGGAACGATCGACGTGAATGAGGGCACAATTTGGCAGGTGTCCGCGGGCTCCACAGACCGATCCTACGCCGACGTATTCGTAAACAACGGCGTCGCGCTGATTGGCCCCGGAGATTCGGGACCATGGCGTGCCGAGCGCTCCGACGAAGACTTCGAAGGCGGGTGGGTTCGGCGCTTCGCTGACGAGCTTCGCACCGGTGATGTGCTGCTGCTTCGCACGGGCCGCAAGACCATACAGGCGGTCGGTGTCGTCGCGTCCGACTACCAATACCTGCCTCAGTTCGATGACGTGAACGGTTGGGACCTTCAGCATGCCCGGCGGGTGTGCTGGCGTCCGCTACCCGAACCGCACGACTTCGGCGTACCGGTCTTCGGCATGAGCCCACCCCGGGTTTCGCGCGTTCGTCACGATGATGCAGTCAACTATGCACGGCGGTTCGTCGGCTCGCCGCCGACGGACTGGCAGTCCGGCGCCTTACCGAGCCTGCCGGTCGAGGAAGAGGCACTCGAGGAGCCGCCGGACAAGCTGCGGAATCTTGTCGCGCAGGTTCGTGACCTTGCAGACTTCTACTGGGACGCGCGCGAGTTCGGCGAGCGGCCCAGCGAACACGAACTCGTGGGGCACTACGTCCTTCCGTTCCTCCGGGCGCTCGGCTGGCCGGCCGAGCACGTCGCGGTGGAGTGGCGGAACGTCGACGTGGCCGTGTTCTCCAGGTTGCCCCGAGCGCCGGAGCATTGTCGGTTTCTCATCGAGGCGAAGCGGCTGGGCGAAGGCGTTGAAGGCGCGCTCGATCAGGCGATCGATTACGTCTCGGCTCTCGGCGTAACATGCGATGTCGTCGTGACGGACGGCACCCGCTATCGGATGTACGATGCGAGCCGAGACTACGCGCCTGCGGCTTACGCGAACCTCGCGCGTCTGAAACGGTCCGCCCTCACACTGTTCGACCGAATGAGGCGGCCGTGATTCGACACATCCCGCTCGTATGTTGTGATGAAATGTTGCTCTCATGCGAACGACGGTAACCATTGACGACGATGTGTTGGCGGTGGCCAGGGCGCTGGCTGCGCGTAACGGAAGCAGCCTGGGCAGCGCCTTGTCGGAACTGGCGCGGCGCGGATTCAGGAGCGTCCCCCCTGTCCGGGACGGCGGACACGACACGGTATTCCCGGTCGCCGCCGATGCGAAGCCCATTACCAGTGAGGACGTGCACCGGTCGCTGGAGGACTGCTCGTGATTGGGTTGCCGGATGTCAACGCCTTGGTCGCTTTTTCCTGGGCTCCCGTGCGTTCTAGCGGCTTGGGCGGTCCATCGCGGATCGGCCGGAGAGTGTCGCCACACGGTTGCTGGAGTACCGGCAGGTGACGAACGCCATGCTGCTTGCCGCAACCGGGAGGCCTGACGGGCAGTTGGCCACGCCGGACGGCGGCATCGAATCGCTCGCGTCGGAAGGCGAACGGGCCTTCCCCTGCGTTATTCCTGTATAACGGTCGCGGACGGACTCATGGCGCTGGATCCCTGGTACAAAGTCGTAACGCCCCGCAAGGAAGTGCGTGAAGGCCGCTCGTTCAGCCCGGACGAGTTCGCCATTGCGCTCGAGCAGGTCGTCGCCGGAACCGCGCCCGAGGACTACCGCGACGCGGGGGCGTTCTTCTCACGCACCTGTTTCACCCGCGCGTTGAAGGAGCACGCGGGCATGGTGCTCCGGCGGCTTTCCGGCAAAACCGAGAACACCGCTCCGGTTCTGACACTGATCACTCAATTCGGCGGCGGCAAGACACACACGTTGACGGCGCTCTACCACTTGGCCAGGGCCGGTCAGGAGGCTTCCGCGTTACACGGCGTGGCGGATCTGCTTGCGGATGCCGGAGTGTCCGGCACGCCATCCGCCCGCGTCGGGGTGTTCGTCGGCAACGCCTGGGATCCGGCCGACGGACGGGAAACACCCTGGATCGACCTGGCGCGGCAACTTGCGGGCGACCCCGGCGTCGCCGCGCTCGGTACGACCGCGCAGACCACGCCGCCGGGAACGGAGTCCCTGCAACGCGTGTTCGCGGCCGCCGACGGTCCGGTGCTGCTGCTTTTCGACGAGGTGCTGAACTTCGTCAACCGCCATCGAGGCATGGCGGACAGCTTCCACGCCTTCATTCAGAACCTGACGGTTGCGGTCTCCGGCACAACGCATGCCGCCGCGGTCATCAGCCTGCCCCGAAGCCAAGTCGAGATGACGGACTGGGATCGGGAGTGGCAGGAACGGATCACGAAAGTGGTTCGCCGCGTGGCCCAGGACCTGATCGCCAATGACGAATCCGAGATCAGCGAGGTGGTGCGCCGCAGGCTTTTCGAGGACCTGGGCCCGTCGCGGGTTCGCAAGAAGGTCTCGAAGACATACGCGGACTGGTGCTTCGAACGCACCGCGCGTCTGCCGCCGGAATGGCTGGCCGTCGACACGGCGACAACGGAAACCAAGGCCCGGGATTTTCTGAGAGGCCGGTTCGAGGCATGCTACCCGTTCCATCCCGCGACGCTGTCGGTCTTTCAACGAAAATGGCGCGCGCTGACCCAGTTCCAGCAAACTCGCGGGGCGTTGGCCATGCTCGCGCAATGGGTGTCCTGGGCGGCAAGGGAGCATTTCCAGAAGGCGCGCACCGAGCCGCTGATCACGCTCGGGTCCGCGCCGCTGGCGGAGGCCGGGTTCCGTTCGGTGGTCCTGGGCCAACTGGGCGAGCATCGTCTCGACGTGGCCATCGACGCCGACATCGCGGGACCGATGGCGCACGCCGGGGCTCTGGATGCCGATGCCCACGGCGCGCTTCGCGACATCCACCGGCGAGTCGGTGCAGCCATCCTGTTCGAATCCTCCGGCGGACAAGTCGACAAGGTCGCCCATCTGCCCGAGCTGCGTTTCGCGCTGGGGGAACCCGACGTCGATACCGCCACCGTCGACAACGCTGCTGCGGCGCTGGAGAACTCGGGGTTCTTCGTTCGCAAGGTGGGCGTCGACGGATATCGCATTCACCACCAGGCGACTTTGAAGAAGGTGGTCAGCGACCGCCGCGCATCGTTGGACGAGAAAGCCGACATCAAGCCAGCGATGCGCAAGCTTGTCGATGACGAGTTTCGCGACGGCGCCACGCTTCCCGTCATAGCGTTTCCGGAGGACCCGGGGACGATCACGGATTCCCCGCGCCTGGCGCTGGTCGTTCTCGACCCGGACACCGAATGGGAGACCGGCGGCCGAACCGCGAACCGCGTGAGCGCATGGACACGCGACCGCGGCGGCTCGGCGCGGCTCTATCCGGGCGCCCTGGTCTGGTGCGCGAAGAAACCTGGACGCGAGCTTCACGACAAGGTGGAGTTGTGGCTTGCATGGGAGCGCGTCAGACGTGAACTGACGGAAGGCGTTCTCGGCAGTGAGTTCGATGCGGCCGACCGCGCGGGAGTCCAGGACAGGGTCCGGGACGCCAAGGAGGCCTCCAAGGAGGAAGTCTGGGCGAGCTATCGTTTCGTGGCACTCCGGGACGCGTCGGAACAAGACGGGCTCAAGATCATCGATCTCGGAGCCGGCCACTCGAGCGCAAACGAGACCCTGTGCGGCCGGATGATTCGGTCGCTGAAATCCGAAGGTCTGCTGGATGAGAACGTCGGCGCCGGCTACATCGGCCGGCACTGGCCGCCCGCGTTCAAGGGCACGGGCGCGTGGCCCCTCACGAGCCTGCGGCAAAGCTTCCTCGACGGCTCGTTGACGCGGCTGATCGATCCCGACGCGATCCTGCGCCGGAAGATCACCGAGTTCGTGTCGAAGGGAGAGTTCGGCCTGGCTTCCGGCGTCCACGACGACGGAAGCTACGATCGTGTCTGGTACTCGGAACCGGCCGGCCAGGAGGAAGTGGCGTTCGAGCCGAGCGTGTTCCTCCTGACGAAGACCGCGGCGGTGAACGCCTTGACCGGCAGCGGAACTCCGCCGCAACCCGGCCCCAAGCCACCCCCGAAGCCGGACCCGCCGCCCGGGCCGGACCCGGAACCGCCCCCAGCGGGCGGTCCGTCCTCGACCGCGGCGAAAACAACGCTACGGATTTCCGGAACCGTGCCCCCGGAAGTGTGGAACCGGCTCGGCACCAAGATTCTGCCGAAGCTGCGCTCCGGAGACGACCTCAGCGTTGGAATAGAGTTTTCGGTCAGCGTGGACGCCGGCTTCGCCGAGAGCACCGAAACGGATCTCCGGCAGATTCTGGACGACCTGGGATTGACCGAGCGGATCCGTATCGAAAGGTCATAGCACTTCGGGGCAACCGGGCGCATTGTGTCGTGACGCGAGCGCGCCCGCCGGTCGCCGCCCGGATCAGGGGGCCCGCATGGTCTCCGGAATCGGCTGGGTGACCGCGCCGGTCGCCGCCCACTCCGCCCCGCGCGCGAAGGTCACGGCGAAACCCTCGGGGGTGACGTTCTCGACATCGTGGCCGAGAGTGGTGACGAACACCCGTCCCTGGCCGAACTCCGTGGTCCACAGAATCGGCTGGTCGATGCCGTCGCCGGGGATGGGCTGGCGCGCCCGGCCGTCGTAGAGAGAATGGTCGTCCCAGGCCGTGGCCAGGACGCGGAACGACCCTTCCGGTTGCCATCGAAGGTTGGCGTACAGCTCGTCGTTCTCGACCATGAAGGATGCGAGGCCCTCGGTGACGGGATGTTCCCCGTCCCGAATGTCGACCACGAAGTCGTGGCGGGGAGAGTGGTGCCCGTTCCCCGTCCGCCAGTTGCCTCCGCTCATCCGCTCGTACGCCGCCCAGCCGTCGAAGGCCCCGAGAGCCAGGTGGTAGAGCACCAACCCTTTCCCGGACGCCACGAATTCCTCGAGCGCACGGTTGGCCTCGGCGCCCCAGGCGAGGTCCGGCCTCGATCCGCGGTCGTAGTAATTGACGACCACCAGGTCGTAGGGCGCGATGGTCTGGCCGCCGGCCCAGCGAAACTCTTCGGTGACCCGCACTTCGAACAGCCCGGTCTCTTCGAGGATCCGCCTCAGGATCGGAGTCGTGCCACGCCAGTTGTGAACGTGCTGCCCGGTGATGATCAGGGCCTGAAGCTTGTCGGGATCGAAGTCGACGTTCGGCTGGCCGCGGACGTCGGACACCGCCCCGACGCACGCCAGCCAGACCACGGCCGTGGCCGGAATCGCTCGCTTCATGGTCGTCCTCCCGTGGTGGAAGTCTAGCGAGCCCGCGGAGGCGACGCAATCGAACTCGCACGGAATGGATGACCCGACGACGACGGCGAGCAGGAAGTGGATCACGTCTCCCACCCGCGGGACGTCGATCGCCGCGACAACCGGAAAAAGACCCCTCAAGGACGCGAGGACCGTCGATCCGAAACGCGGACCCGGGACAATGGGGCCGCGTCACGAGATGCGCAAATGCATCCCCAGCGCTCGGGTGATGCGCATGACCGTCGCGAAGCTCGGGTTGCCGTCCGCCGACAGCGCCTTGTAGAGGCTCTCTCGCGTCATGCCGGCTTCGCGCGCCAGGCGGGCCATGTTCCCGGAACGCGCCACGTCGTTCAGCGCGGCGCGGATCAGGCTGCCGTCCCCCGGGTCTTCGTCGGCGCATGCCTGCAGGTAGAGCCGCGCATCCTCCGGCGTGCGCAGATGTTCGGCTGGGTCCCACTTGCTGAACGTCTCGGTCACGTCCGCCTCCAGTCCTTCGCCATCCGCCCGGCGCGCTCGATGTCACGCCGCTGGCTGCCCTTGTCGCCGCCGCAGAGCACGACGACGGTCTCCCCGTCGCGCAGGCAGTACAGCCGGTAGCCGGGGCCATGATGAACACGCATTTCGAAGAGCCCTTCGCCCACCGCCCGTGTGTCTCCCATGTTGCCGAGGGAAACGCCGCGCAAGCGCGCGTGGATGCGCGCCACCGCGGCGCGGGCCTCGCCGGCCAACGATCCGGACGATTCCCCCCGGGTCACGCTCTCCGGGTCGCGAACGCTCGCGAGTCGTAGATGGCCTCGATGGCCTCCATCAGGCGAATCCTGACAGGCGCAAGTCTGGGCGGACTCGCCACCACGACATTCTCCAGGCCGCCCGGCACGGCGGCGCTGGGTACGGAGAGAAGCGACTCCTTGCCGTGAAGCAGCCATTCGGTTCCCTCGCTCCGGGTCCATGGCGAATGCGGAAATTCATTCCAGTCTTCCGGCAGGTCGCGCACCCGCCATCTCTTGATGGACGCGGAAGACGCAACTTCGTAGACACCGAGGCGGTAGGCGGCGGGCGCCATGCGCGGCGACGGCAGATAGTTCGCCATTTCCAACATCGCCACGCTGGCGCTCTCGGCGAAGTAGAGAACGGGAACGCCAGCCTCGTTCCAGCGCCCGCCGTGTCTGAAACCGGCCCCGTGACCTTCGAAGTTCTCAAGATGCTCGATCCGGCATATCCGGTAAATCCGCATCAAGGAAATTCGCCGTGTTCGATCTTCGCGATCGCCTGCTGCACCAAGCGGCGACCGCTGAACGTGTCGCAGAAATCGAGTGGACGTTGGCCGCCCATGGCCGGGAGCGGTGTCTCCAGCCATTCGTGCGCGGCGTCCAGCCCCCCCAGGACCGTCGACGCGCTGTAGAACACTCGCAGCGCATCCAGGAGCGCCTCCGACTGGGCGGCGCTCAGGCTGGGACGCTGATAGACCCGGTGCAGGTTTCCGGACGAGACTCCCACCACACGAACGAACAAATCGCGCTGACCCACCACGTCCACGGCCTGCTTCACAACCTTCCCGGGTACGCCCTCTCGTACGGCGCGTATGAACGCGGCGGTGTCGCCGAAGGCGGACATCGGAACGTCGATGCCCGCCATCGGCGGAGGCGACGTGTGGCCGGCGCCTTGCGTCATGGGATCCTCCTTCCCGGCGTTCGCACAGCGTAGCATCACAATGATGTCTTGGTAACATCATTTAGACGGTGTGGGGCGACCGGGAGCGCGGCGGACCGAACCTGGTGCGCGTGTTCGTCCGCAACCTCCGCCGCAAGCTCGGCGAGGACGCCGCGCGCCCGGCCTGGACATTCAACGAGCGCGGCGTCGGCTACCGCATGCCGGATCCGGGCGGGCGGTAGTCTGCAGCGGCGCGCAACAGGATGCCTTCCGGCGGGACCCAGGGCGGGTCGAAGAGCACCTGAAACTGTCCGCGTCACACTGTTCGAGAGGACGAGGCTGCCGCGACTCGACACACTCCGTTGTCGATGTCGTGATGTTTTCATGCGAACGACGATCACCATGGACGACGATGTGTTGGCGGTGGCCCGGGCGCTGGCCGGGCCGGTTCGTATCGAGAGGTCATAGCGCATTGCGGCGACGTCGCGTACGGACGTCGCCGTGATCAGCAAGGTGAGGCATGACTCAAGCGAATTCGCCTACAATGTCCGGCGATTCCCTCCGGGCGTTGGCCCGGACAGTCTGCCCGATGCGGCCTTGCGAATCGCCGAAACAGTCGGATCGGCGGCCGGTTCTCGGCCAAGCGGGAACATGAATCGATACACGGAACTCCAGGATCGGGTACGCCAAGGTCAATCGGATGCCGGTATCCGATTCGAGGATCTTCGCGCTTTGCTTTTCCGCCTGGTTTTGTAGAACGTGTACGAGGGAGCCATCACATCTTCAGGAAGGCGGGTATACCTGAACGCCTCAACCTGCAGCGTGATGGCAGCCACGCCAAGCCCTATCAGGTGCGACAGGTCCGGCACGTCATCGTGAAACGCAAGCTTGAGGTAACGGACTGATGTACAAGTATGAAATCATTCTCTACTGGAGCGACGACGACCGGGCCTTCGTTGCCGAGGTGCCGCAGTTGCCGGGGTGCGTCGCTCATGGGGACACTCAGGAAGCCGCGCTGATGCACGCCCAGGAGGCCATGGAGCTATGGATCGAGACCGCGCGGGAATTCGGCGACCCGGTCCCCGAACCCAAGGGTGAACGGCTGATGTTGGCGTAATGGAGGGCGCCCGGTGCGGTTCGGACCCACGGCCACGTTGCTTGAATAATGCTGTCTCTGCTGCCACATTACAGTCATGCCGGTTCGAATCACGATCCGGAAGGTCCCTGAAGACGTGCGCGACGAGCTGGCGGCGCGGGCGGCCTTCGAACGTCAGTCCATGCAGGAGTTCCTGCGCTCCGAGCTGATGCGAATCGCGGCGCGGCCCTCCGTCGACGCGTGGCTCGAGCGCGTTCGCGATCGCAAACGGGCCGCCGGGACCCGCGTCCCACCGTCGCGCATCCTGCGGGCGCGCGACGCGGACCGGCGGTGACCGGAGTCCGCCAACCGGACGCACGATCGGCAGTCCCGGCCTCGTAACGCGTCTCAGACCGCTTCGGATTCCCGTCTCGAAACGGTTGCCCGGTAGGCCGTCACCAGCAACGCGCCCAGGCCGATCACCACAAGCAGCACGTTGATCACGCCGCCGATGAGCGGGACGTTCACGGCCACGGCCAACAGTACCAAGCCGGCCAGCAGCGCGAGCACCGTCGATCCGAGCGTGTCGTCTCCCGATCTCAAGAGCGCCTTTCCTACGAAGTAGGCGACGAGGATCTTGGACAGGTACAGGCCGAGGATCCAGGCCATGATGGCCACGATGGCCACGGGAATGCCGATGATGGTGATCGCGGCCACCAGGGCCGCCACCGGCGTGGCCACGACGGCCAGGAATCCGACGCCGCCCGCTGTCAGCACGTCGCGGGGCGCGTCCAGCCGGACCCCCTTGAAGGCCGGCAGGAGCCATAGGAGACACAACCCCGCCACCACGGCGGCGCCCAACCGGAGGATCTGCCCCACGTAGAACGACACCGTGGCAAAGCGGCTCGGACCGATTTCTTCCTCGTGCAACTCGATCGTCGTCTCGCCGACGACGGTGGCGCCCGGATCGACCTGGAACCGATCTTCGTCGGCGACGGTGGCTTCCAGGTCGCCTCCGATCCGGGCGGGCGCCTGGATGACGACCCGATCCCCGTAGACGGTGAGGTCGCGCCCCACCTCTCCCGAGACGTCCAGCCGCGCCGCGAACGCGTGAACGTCGGCGCCGACCGCGCCGCCGAACGACGCGTCGGCGCCCGCCATCACGACGTTCCCGCCGATCCGGCCGCCATCGCCGACGACCAGGGACTCGCCGGCCGCATAGAGATCCCCTTCGATGGCTCCGTCGACGTCGATGCCCTGCCCGAGCCCGACGACCGTACCGCGCACCGTGCCGGCGATCTCCAGGCGCTGCCCCATGGCCACGAGGTTCCCTTCCACGACCCCCCGAACGATGACGATCTGCCCGCCGGCGATCAGGTCCCCCGTGACGACGCCGTCGACGGTGATCGATTCGGCGAACGCGATCAGCGTGTCGTCCAGGGTCTCGCCTTCGGCCAACGTCACCGTCGCGTCGGTTCGAACGTCGATGGTCCGGCCCGGAAGCGGAGTCGCCAGCGCCAGCATCAATCCTCCCAGGACGAACGCCGCGCCGCGGCGCCGTTGCAGCAACCAGAGGCCGGCCATGAGCGCACCCGCCCACAGCGCGGTGAATCCAAGGGCGTTGACCGCCGACGCCGCCATGGCGGCCGCGTCCCTCGCCCCGTAGGTCAGGGCTTCCGCCAGCAGGTTCAACTGCCCCGACAGCCGCGAAGGATCCAGCCACGCCACGGCTTCGGGCATCTCGAATCCGAACAGGATTCCGAACGCCGCGCGGAAGCAGAGGGCCAGGCTCGCCACCGTCGTGGCCAGCCAGAACAGACTGGGCGCGGCCGGAGCGACGCCGGCGACGGGCTCCGATTCGGCATCGACGACCGCGTCCTGCAGAGACTGGACCAGCAGCCGGTTTTCCGCCATCAGGCCGTCGACGAGATTCCGGCAGTTCGGACATCCGTCCACGTGCTCGAGAATCCCGCGTGCGCTCTCGACGCCCAGCTCGCCGTCGGCGTGCTGGGCCAGAGTGAATTCACTTGGACAAGCCACGTCTCGCCTCCGTTGTCAGACTCTTTCGCAGAAGCCGCTTGCCGCGAAACAGCAAGCTCGCGACCGTGTTGCGGTTCACGCCGAGCGCGGCGCCGATCTCTTCGTAGTTGAATTCGCAGTAATAGGCCAGGACCAGGGGGACCCGGTATTTCTCGGGAAGTGCTTGGAGCGCGCTGCGCACGTCGCGTCCGCGTTCGTTCGTCAGCAACTGGCCGAGCGGACCCGGTGTCTTCGAAACCGGCTCGAAAGTCTCGAGCGCGTCCGGCCGAAACAGCCGCGACTCGCGGCTGCGGCGCCGCAGAACGTCGATGCAGTGGTTCGATGCGATCCGGAGCAGCCAACTCGAGATCGGGAACACGGGATCGTACGTCCCGAGCTTCGCCTGTGCCTTCAGAAACACGTCGTGCGCCGCGTCTTCGGCGAGAGCCGCCGACTTGAGCAGGTGACGGCACAGAATCAGCACGCGCCGGTGGTTCTCGTCGTAGATCTCTGCGAACGGCTTGTTCAGCGGCATCCGGGTTTCCACGGCCGTCGACATACCTGTACTACGATCCGGTTGCCCAAAAGTTTGCACGAACGTTGCCGACGGGCCGCGGCCGAACCCGAGCAGGCGGCGCTACAAGGCAGCGAACGGCAATGCGGTGACGCCCCCTCCGAGGGGCGCTCGAGTGTCGCCGGGATGCACGACGTAACCCTCGGCGGCCGCGCTCCCCACATCGCTTCGGAAAGTCGCGATGGACCGGGCCATGGCCGGACGGGGCGTGGCGGACAACTTCACCTCGATGGGCACGAGCCCGCCGGCGGTCTCCAGGACGAAGTCCACTTCGACGCCCGCCGATGTCCGCCAGAAATAGATGCGCGGCTCGGTTCCGCGGTGGGTCAGCGTCCTGACGATCTCCGAGAGCACGGCCGTTTCCATGATGGCGCCTCCCATCGGACCCGACGCGGCGTGTTCCGGATCCTTCAGACCCGCCAGGTGGCATAGCATGCCGACATCGGTGAAGTACACCTTCGGGGACTTGACGAAGCGTTTCCCGACGTTTGCGAAATACGGGCGCAAAACGATGACCTGGTACGTGGCCTCGAGGACGGACAGCCACGCCTTGATCGTATTGACGGCCACTCCGAGGTCCCGCGCGATGTCGGACACGTTCAGCAGTTGCGCGCTGCGCGCCGCCAGGACACGGAGGAAGCTGCTGTACTCGGTCAGGTCCCCGACCTGGCGCAGCGTGCGGACGTCCCGCTCGAGATAAGTCTGGACGTAGCTTGCATGCCACAGGGCGGCGTCCCGGTCCGGGCGTACGGCAAGCTCCGGGTAACCGCCCCGAAGGAACCCGCTCCATAACCGCGTAAACGCGTGCGGCGACGGTTTCATGGGGCGGCGTCGTTCCCAGGCGAGCGACGACCGCGGCCGTCCCTCGGCTTCCCGCCTCGACAAGGGAAGCAGGCGCAGCAGGGCCGCGCGCCCGGCCAACGACTCGGTCACGTTCTCGGCAAGCGACAGGTTCTGCGAGCCCGTCAACAGGTACTGCCCGCTGCGGCCGCGGTCCGCGTCGATGAACTCCTTGACATAGGCCAGCAGGTCGGGCGCGTACTGCACCTCGTCGAGGATGACCGGCGGCGCATGCAGCTTCAGAAAACCGCGCGGATCCTCGGCGGCGGAGGCGCGCACGTCCGGCGGCTCCAGCGAGACGTACCGGCAACGCCGGCCGAACAGGCGCCGGAGCAGGGTCGTCTTGCCGGACTGGCGCGGCCCGGTCAGGACCACGGCGGGAAACTCCGATGCGGCCTTCCTCAGAACCGGTTCGAGCGAGCGCCGTATGTAGGACCCGTGCACTTTTGCAATTATGCATTCTGAATGCAAATTTACAACACACTCGCGGCGCCCTCGCCGCCCGGCTTATACTGCCGGGAATGCAGCGCTGGCGCGTCCTGCCCGAGGAGATCGAGGAACACCGCGACGTCCGCTGGCGTCGATCCGAGGCGGCGCGCGTCGAAACCGTCGAGCAGGCCGAACGGTTCATCGAGCAGGTGGGGTTCGCCGCGTGCCTGACCGATTCGCGGCACCCCGGCCCGTCCCTGTACCTCGCCGTCTGCGGCCGGCGCGACGCCGTCAAGCCGCGCAACGTCCAGACCGACCCCGAGACGTCGCGGACCTGGACGCTGAAGGACGAGATCATGCGGCGCGGCCGGGTCTACTACGCGAAGCTGGCTCGCGGCAAGTCGATGTTCCTGGCGCGCCGGATGATTCCGCATTTCCGGGCGCTCCGGGGGATGCCGCGGCGGCGGGAAGCCGAGCGCCTGAGCCCGCCGGCCCGGGCCGTTCTCGCGGTCCTGCGCCGGGAATGGGAGTTGGGGACGGCCGAGTTGCGATCCGCCTCCGGCGTCACCGACCGCAAAACCTTCAACGAGGCCCTGGACGCGCTGCAGGGCGCCATGCTCGTCGTTCCCAGCGACGCCGTCTACCGGCCCAAGTTCTCGTACCTGTGGGAACTCGCGACCGAACGCTTCCCCGAGGAACTCGCCATGAAGACGACGCCGGAGACGGCCGTTCGCGAGTTGGCGCGTTGTTTCCTGGACGGCGCCGGGCTGACCGTACCGGGCGAGTTGGCGCGCGTGGCCGGGCTGACGCGGCCGGAGGCGGGAATCGGCAACCGGCTTCTGGTCAAGGACGGCCATGCCGTCGCCGTCGCCCGGGGCACATACCGGCTGGCGCGGCTCTGACCGCGGAACGTCAGGCGGGTCCGGGGACTACGAGGCGTACCGAGGGAAAATACGTCCGGATTCTGCCGGTGTCCGCCGTCGCCAGCGGCCAGCCCATGACCTGCGCGTGGGCGCCGATGAAGAAGTCCGGCAAGGGCATTCGCGGCGAGTCCTTGCCGGAGTGGCGCTGCCTGCGCTCACGGTAGCGCCGGTATGCGGCCGCGCACACATCGGCCGCCGCGGCCGGGACGTCGAGAACCGCAACCCCCCAACCGCGAATTCGATCCGGCACGGTCCACGGCTCGTCTTCCCCGACACAGATCTCCGCCAGACAGACCGCGTTGACGGCGGCGCCGTCCGAAGACACGGCGCGCGCGACAAGCTGTTGGGCCCAGGCATGATGCGCCGATCCGGGCAGTGAAGCGTATATCAGGACATTGGAGTCGAGCAGCGTCACGGCTCGCGGGTGATCTGCCGCAGTTCATCCCACGACAACGCCATGCGCAGAGGCGCATCCGACATGGCCTCGAGACACGCTTCGAAGGTCTTTCTCGGCTCGGGATCCGGCCGGTGCAGGCGGACGAGCACATAGCGTTCATCGCCCTCGCGCTGAACGTCGAAGACGTCGCCCGGAGCGATTCCCTGTATCACGACTCGTTTCTTGGCGTCGGCTCGGACTGTACCCATCGAGTGGGATTGTCCCACCGCTGCCGGCGACCGGTCAATGTTATACGTAGTGTGACGCGGTCTGACCGGCGTCCGGAGTGGACGGCGCAAAGTCACGCGCTCCCGCGCTACTCCACGGCCAACTCGGACCAGATGCCCAGGCCGCCGAACTCGCGTTCAAGCGTTTCCACGCCGGCGGCGTCCAGGACCGTGCAGTCGGCCACGCCGTTGTCGCACGGCCGGCCCAGTTCCCGAACGCGGGCGAACCAATCGGGCCGGCCCCGGCCGAACACGTCGAGCCCGACCAGCAGCATCGTCTCGCCGGTCGCCTCCACGGCCGCGGCAATCGTGGTGAAGCGGGCGATGGGCCGGCCCGTGAGGGCCGGCGTGCCCGACATCCGCACGCGCGTGCCGATCGGCAGCGTGTCGGCGGACCAACCCGCCTTGGCGAGCGCCGTCCATGTGCCGGCCGACTCCCAGGCCCAGTCGACGCCGTCGTCGGTGGTCACCCGGTAGTAGGAATGCGGGTTGATCAGACGGGCCGCCGTCACCGCGCCCTCGACCGATACGGTCCGGTCGAGATCGAAAAAGGCCGGAGCGGAATGATGCGCCGCGCCCGCGGCCAGGGCGACGGCCATCACTCCCGCCGTCAGCGTTGTCGTTTTCATGGTTCTTGTTCGAAGAACGCGTTGATGTCGCCGTAGAACAGCTCGGACTGGGGCGTGCACACGAACTGGGCGATGTAGTCGTCGGGATTCGGCGTGAACTCGGCCGTCGCCAGCATGAACGGCGCGTCGTAGTACGCCGGATCCGTGATCTCGACGTCGAGCAGCAACCGGCTGCCGTCCTCGCTCCAGCGGTACCATTCGCGCGTCGTCGTCTCTGCGCTCGTGGGGATCGTATGGACGTTCTCCACCAAGTGCGACGTGTCCACGACCAGCGTGTCCCCGTCCCATCGGCCGAGCGAGAATCCCGCCAGCGTATGGGGCGTTTCCGGGGGCGCCGAGTCGCGCGTCAGGTGGACTTCCCTCCAGACGTCGAAGTACTCGTAATGCAAGATGATCTTGTCGTCGGTCTGGATGATCTCCATGGGCCGCGGAAGCCGCGTGAACTGGCGGGACAGGCCGTCGGCGACGCATTCCAGGCCCGGGTCGGTCTCCGGCGTCGCGCGGGCGAACGCGGCCACGCCGCGCTCGTTGACGGGACAGTCGGGACTGCGTGCGAAGTTGACGCCGCGCCCGCAGGGCGTATCCGCGCGCCCCGAGCGGTACACGCCCGAGATGTCCGGCATCGGCGTCGTCGAGCACGACGCCAGGATGACGACCGCGCCGGCCGCGGCGAACAGCGTCTTTCGGATCATCCGCGCCCTCCCGTGATCCGGTGCGTCACGAAGTCGACGGCAGTCTACAGAAGCGTTGCGCGGCGGGCAAACACTTCCGGTTCCTTTCGAAAAACCGGGCGATTTCGAACGGTCTCGGTTAACATCCTGGCAGCCTGGACGGGGGGCAGGCAAACCATGAGAACGATACGTCTTGTCGGGTCGATGCTGTTGCTGGCCGGCATGCTCTCTTGCAGCGGCGAGGAAGTCGCCGACACGCCGCTTCGCGTGCTCAGCGCCAACCCGGTCGAAGAGGCCATCCACGCGATTGCCGAGGAGTTCGCGCTCGAAACGGGGAACGCGGTCGCGGTCGAGGCGTCCGGGACCGGCGCCATCAACCAGTTACTGGCCGGCGACGAGCTCGCCGACGTCATCATCGGCACCACGGCCAGCGTCGATCAGGGTGTCGAGAACGGACAGGCCGCCGGGGACAAGACCTACATCGCCCGCGTCGGCATCGGCATCATCGTCCGCGAGGGCGGCCCCATCCCCGACGTCTCCACGCCGGAAGCGATCCGGCAGGCGGCGGTGGACGCCGACGGCGTCATTTTCAACACGGCCGGTTCGGGACAATACGTCGAACGCATGTTCGAGGGACTGGGCGTCGGCGACGTGGTCGCGCCCAAGAGCGCGCGGCCCCGCAACGCGGCCGAGACCATGAACCGGATGATGGAAGGCGAGGGCATGGAAATCGGCTTCGGACTGCTGTCGGAGATCCGGCCGTACGAGGGCAACGGCATCCAACTGATCGCCCGCCTGCCCGAAGAGTTGCAGAACTACACCGTCTATGACGGGATCGTCCTCGAACGGTCGATGTCCCAGGACGCGGCGGCCGAGTTCATTCGCTTTCTGACGACGCCGGGGGCCCGGGAGGCGTTTGCCGCGACGGGCGTCGACTAGACGCCTCCCTGGCGCGGACCGCGCTGCTCGTGCGGGCGTAGTGCGGACTGTAGGTCAGTCCGAACGGCGTCGTCTGCTTGTGCTCTTCCTTCTGCTCCTGGAACCGCGCCTGTGATTGGCGGATCGCCTCCAGCTCGGCCGTCGTGCAGTCGCGCAGGGTGACCTCCTCGCGGGGAACGAAGAAAACCTGCCCCACCGGCATGTTGTGCGAGCCGGGGATTCCCTCCCCCGGCTCCAGCACGTAACGGAACTCGGACGAGTGGGCGTACCAGTCGGTCTCGACCCGCACCACCAGCATCGGCGCCACCGGCCGGTCGACCATGTTGAAGACCGGAACGTAGACCGTGTCCCACCCCTCGGGGGTCTGGAAGTTCGTCGCCGCCCGAAGCGCCACCGCGCCCGGGGGCGTGTGGAAGTCCTCGGGAATGATGAACGTCTTCGCCAGCTTGATGGCGTCGGCCTCGGAAACGCCCGCGTCCTGCACCATGAACTGCACGTCCTCCTTCATCATGCCCACGCTGCCGACGGGCATCGACAGCGTGAGCGCGAAGACCGGCTGCCACTGGCCGGTCTTGGCGCGAATGAAGTACACGATCCGGTAACGTCCGTCGCCCTGGTACTCCAGGTGAAACGACTCGCTCGGCTTGAGCGGCGGATAGACCAGGTAGCCGAGCGCGCTGCCGGCTTCCAGAACCGGACAGTGACGCGAATGCTGCGGCAACTGGGGGCGCGAGCTTTCGCGGCGCGGCTTCATGCCGACGCCCGGACGGGCGGCGTTGGGGAACAGGCGCACTTCCATGGTGGATATCCTAACTCCGATCGGCGGACCGCGGTCAGGGCGCCGGGGCGAGGGTCATCGCGTCGAAGACGATCCGGCCGCCCACCATCGTCAGGACCGGCGCGATGTCCTTGATCTCGTCGGCGGGGATCGTCAGGTAGTCGCGGTCCAGAACCACCAGGTCCGCGAGCTTGCCGGATTGGATCGACCCGACGTTGTTCTCCTGGAAGACCAGGTAGGCATTCTGGCGGGTGTGCGCGATCAGCGCGTCCTCGCGGCTGATGGTCTGGCGAAGGACCGTCCGCCCGCCGACCATCCGTCCCGTCACCGCCCACCACAGCGTGGTGAACGGCCGGTACTGGTTCACCTCGAACGCGTCGCTGCCCAATCCCCACACGATCCCGCTGTTCTGGATGGTCTCCAGCGGCGGCATGTCCAGGGACCGCTCGCCGTGGGCGCGGTTGAAGAGGGCGCCCATCACCGTGGGCCGCGTATGGACCGCCAGGTACATTCCCAGGGCCTTCATGCGCTCGATGTGCGCCGCCGTGACCTGGTCCACGTGCGCCAGGGCCCAACGCAGGTTCCGGACCGGGTACTCCGCGTTGATCGCCTCGATCTGGTCCAGAAACCCCGTGATCGTGTTCTCGATCGTGGCGTGGACGTGGAGCGGCAGGCCGGCCCGGGCGATTTCCGTGGCGATGCGCCGCCACTGGAACAGCTCGTCCTCGGTCGGGTTCGTCACCGGGGCGAGCATGCTGTCGTGCAGCGGCCGGTAGACGCTCTCCCCGTAGGCGGTCAGGTCTACCCAGTGATCGCCCTGAAACGGCTTCATCTCGGCGATCCGGGGCAGGAGCGCGTCCACCTGCTCGGGCGTGCCGGAGGCGCCGCCCGAGGGGAGGAAGCAGAAGAACCTCAGGTTGAGACGCCCCTCGTCGGCGAGTTGGCGGAAGCGCGGCACGAGGTCGGACGGACACGGGCCGCCGATGGTGGTCAGGCCCGCGCGGTTCATGTCCTGGATCATGGCCAGGCTGCTCGCTTCGAAGATCTCCTCGGGCGGCGCGGGACGGTACCGGCCGATGGCGGCGATCCCGTCGGCCTCGATCACGCCGGTGGCGCGTCCATCACCGTCACGGACGATCCATGGCGCGTCCATCGCCTCGATGCCGATTTCCTCGATGGCGCGGCTGTTCAGAAACGTGTGCGCGCGCGTGAACTGGAGCAGAACGGGATTGTCGGGCGCGGCGCCGTCGAGCTCGTCGCGGCTGAAAAGGGAGGCGTCGTCGGTGAACTGGTCGTGCGCCCAGCCTCCCAGCGTATAGACCCATTCTCCGGGCCCGAGCCGCTCGGCCCGCTCGCGGATCATGGCCAGCGCCTCGGCGCGCGTCTCGACCCCGTCCAGACGGAGTTCGATCTGCCAGATCGGCCCCTCCTCCATGATGTGCGCGTGGTTGTCGATCAGGCCGGGCAGGACGGTGCGCCCCCCGAGATCGATTATCCGGGTTCCGCCGCCGGCCAGGGCGGCGATCTCATCGTCGGTTCCCACCTGAACGATGCGTTCCCCGGCGACGGCAACGGCCTCCGAGATGCGGAACCGGTCGTCGACCGTCACGATCTTGCCGTTGGTCAGGACGATGTCGGCCCCCTGGCCGTCCAGTCCCGCGGGCGCCGCCGCAAGGAATATGCCCAGGAAGTACGGAATGGCCCATCGGCCGCGTGTCTGAAGCATGTCGGGTTTTTACCACAGCCGCCGGACACGGGGTAGCGAAGAACGTGGCGCGCGCACGTCCTTATCGTTTGCCGGCGTCATCGTCGTTATATAGACTGCACGCTTGACAAGTTGCAGCCTGGACGTCGAAGGAGTCGCATGAGATCGAACATCGTCGTGGCGCCGTTGCTCTGCCTCGCGCTGTCGCCCGTGGCTTACGGCCAACGGGGACTGCTGGCCGGCGAGCGGGAGCACTCGGTGGCGGGGATTCCGGGCGTCGTCGACGCCGGGGCCGAGTGGGAGTTGGTCTGGGCGGATTTCGAGACCGCCGACGGCATCGTGGGCACGCCCGACGGCGGCGTGATGTTCGCCCAGGAGCAGACCGACACGATCCGCAAGCTCGACGCCAACGACCGGGAGGTCGTCTTCCTGAGGGACACCAACGGCGCGGGGTCGGTGTCGATGGACGCCCAGGGCCGCGTCTACGCCGTGCAGCGGACGTGCACGGACTCGGCCATCCCGTTCTTCGAAAGCTGCCAGGAACTGACGATGGTGTCGATGATGTTCCCGGAGTACCGGGTACTGGCCAACAGCTTTCCCGACGGGACGCCGCTGGGACGGCTGAACGACCTGATCGCCGACGGCCGGGGCGGCGCGTACTTCACGCGCGGCGGCGCCTTCTACGCGCGCCCGGAGGGCGGACGCGTCTTCACGGTCGCCGACGAGAACATCCGCTCGAACGGCATCATGCTGAACCAGGCGGGCGACACGCTGTATGTCACCAACGTGACCGAGGTGCTCGCCTTCGACGTCGGCGAGGACGGGACGACCGGGAACCGCCGGGTCTTCGCCTCGCTCCAGGGGGACGACGGCGGCGACGGGATGGCGATCGACTCCGAGGACCGCCTCTACGTGACGACCAACGGGGGCATCCGTGTCTTCTCGTCCGGCGGCGAGCACCTGGGAGTGATCGAAACGCCCCGCCGTCCGATCACGATCGCCTTCTCGGGACCGGACAAGGGGACGATCTACGTCCCGATGATGGGAGCCGTCGGACCGGACGGCGGAGTGTGGACCACGCCCGAGGGCGTGCGGAACACGGGCATGACGATCTACAAGATGCGGATGCTCGCCCGGGGATTCGCCGGGCGGCCCAAGTAGGATTCGACAGTCACCGTTCGATCGCAGGAACGCGAACACGAACACAAACAGGAAACAGGAGGAGAGCGACATGAACCGAACGAAAGGCATCGCGGCCGTGGCCGTGCTGGCGGGATTCCTGATCGTGCCCGAAGCCTTGATGGCGCAGCGGGGACGGGGCGGCCTGACCGGACCGATGGGATTCTTCATCACCAGCGAGGGGCCGGGCGACGGCGCCAACCTCGGAGGCCTGGAAGGGGCCGACGCGCACTGCCAGATGCTGGCCGAGGCGGCCGGCGCGGGAGACCGCACCTGGCGGGCGTACCTGAGCCAGACCGGAGGACGCGGCGGCCTCGCCGTCAACGCCCGGGACCGGATCGGCGCGGGCCCGTGGTTCAACGCCAACGGTCAATTGATCGCCGCCAACGTCGACGAGCTGCACGGGGACACGCACCGCGACCGGAACAACATCCGCAAGCCCACGGCGGTGGACGAGAACGGCAACGAGGTGAGCGGGGTCGGCGACCAGCCCAACCAGCACGACATCCTGACCGGCTCGGACTCGCGCGGCATGTCGCTGATCGGGCGGCCGGACGTCACCACGTGCAACAACTGGACCAGCAACGACGCCGGGAACGCCATGGTCGGCCACCACGACCGGTTGGGCGGCGCCAACGCATCGTGGAACGCGGTCCACATGAGCAACGGGTGCAGCCAGGAGAACCTGGTCGGCACCGGCGGCAACGGCCTGTTCTACTGCTTCGCCGCGGATTAGCGGCGTCGGAGAACGCGGGGTCCGCGCCTATTGCGGCGCATCGATGTCGAACGACGAGCCGGCGAACACGCGCCGGCCGTCGGCGAGCGTGACGCTGCGCGCGTTGGCGACGTTGGACGGCTCCCGGGTCCGGAAGCCTTCGACCGTGACCGGGGTTCCGGGCGGAAGGGAGTCCCGCCGCCAACCGCGCCGCATCAGCCCGTTGGGCGGTCCGAGCTCGAAGTCCCAGTGGACGATCCCGCCGTCGGGATCGTCCGGATCGGGTCCGTCCACGTAGATCCGGGCGTGCGGGTTGGTCCACTGCACCTCGACGACGACACCCGTGACCGTCAGCGGCTGGTTGCGATCGTACTCGGCGTCGAAGGAATGGTGCCCGGCGGCCAACGCGGCCAGCAGCAGCCCGAGACCCGCCGCCTTCATCAAGACTTTCATCCCAAGCCCCTCCGTATCCGAGACTGATGATTGGCGTATGATACGCTGGCCCGCGTTCACGGAACAGGTTATCGGGAGGCCTTGATGAAAACGTCGTTCGGGGCGGTGGTCCTGGTGGCGTTCGCCGCGGCGTCGTTGTCCGCCGGCGCGCAGTGGCCGCTCTTCCCCACGCCCGACGTCCCCCGAACCCCGGACGGCGAAGTCGACATGGACGGACCCGTCCCCAGGACGCCGGACGGCCGGCCCGACCTGACGGGGCTGTGGACCGGCCGGGGCGCGCCGACCGAAGCCGGTCCGCCCGTCGCCGCCTTCCGCGACGTCGGCGCCAACATCGAAAGCGGGTTGCCCTACCAGCCATGGGCGGAAGCCTTGCGCGACGAGCGGGTGGCCGAGGGGAGCCGGGACAACCCGGAAGCGCACTGCCTGCCGATGGGCATCATGCAGTTCCATACCCAGGGGGCGCCGCGCAAGTTCGTGCAGACGCCCGGTCTGCTCGTCATCCTGTACGAGGCCAGCATGGGCGTCCGGCAGATCTTCACCGACGGCCGCCCCGCGCCGGACAACGATCCGCAACCCTGGTACTATGGCTATTCGACCGGCCGATGGGACGGCGACACGCTGGTGGTGGAGACGACCCACCTGAGGGACGGCGAGTGGCTCGACATCAACGGGAGCCCGCTGACCGGCGCGGCGACCTACACCGAGCGGTTCACGCGCACGAGCTTCGGACGCATGACGGTCGACATCACCGTGGACGATCCCGGCGCGTACACCGAGCCGTGGACGGTCCGGGTCAACCACGAAATCATGGTCGACGAGGACCTGATCGAGTTCGTCTGCCTGGAAAACCAGCGGTTCGGAACGCAATAGCCGCGGAAAGGACCACAAGAAGAAGCCATGAATACCGCTGTCCGCATGAGCGGCGTCACGAAGACCTTCGGCAAGATGCGGGCCGTCGACGACCTGGAACTCGAAGTGCCCCGGGGCGGACTCTACGGGTTCATCGGCCCCAACGGCGCCGGCAAGACCACGTCGATCCGCATGATCATGTCGATCCTGTTCCCGGACTCCGGCGAGATCGCCGTGCTGGGCCACCCGTCGGCGCTCGAGGCCAAGGACCGGATCGGCTACCTGCCCGAGGAGCGGGGCCTGTACCGGAAGATGAAGGTGGGTCCATTTCTTCGATACGTGGCGCGGCTCAAGGGCGTGGACGGGCCCGACCTGGATGGGCGGATCTCGGGCTGGCTGGAACGCGTCGGGCTCGACGGGGTCGAACGGAAGCGCTGCGACGAGCTTTCGAAGGGGATGTCCCAGAAGGTCCAGTTCGTGTCGGCGCTGATCCACCAGCCCGACCTGCTCATCCTGGACGAGCCGTTCAGCGGCCTGGACCCGGTCAGCATGCGGATGCTGCGCGACCTGATCCTCGACGAACACCGGCGGGGCGCCACGATCCTGTTCTCGACGCACGTCATGCCGCAGGCCGAGGAAATCTGCGAGCACGTCATCATGGTGCACAAGGGCCGCAAGGTTCTGGACGAGTCGCTCACGGCCATCCGGAACCGGTTCGACCCGCGGGCCGTCCAGTTCGAACCGCTCGTTCCCGGGACCCGCACCGCGGCGCTGCGGTCGATTCCTGAAGTGGAAGGCGTGACTCCCGGCGAGAAGGGCGTGGAAATCATACTCCGGGAGGGATCGGATCCGGCCGCCGTGATGCGCCGCATCATGGACGCCGTGCCCGCGGCCCGAATCGAGCTTTCGCGGCCACGGCTCGAGGACGTGTTCGTCCAACTCGTCACCGACGGCGCGTCCGACGACGACGCCGAGCACTTGCGGGCGGAACTCCAGGACGCCGAGACGACGGGAGCCACGGCATGAAACGCATCCTGCGGATCGCGCTCCGCGACTTCGTGGCCATCGCGATGACCAAGGGGTTCATCTTCGGCCTCCTGGTCATGCCGGGCATGTTCGGCTTGATGATCGTCCTGGCGCCGGTGCTCTTCGACGACGGCAACTTCCAGGTCGAAGGCGAGTACGCGGTCATCGATCCCACCGGCGCGGTCTTTCCGGCGATGAACGCGACGCTCGATTCCGGCGCCGTCGCCGAACGGCGGCGCGAGCAGTTTCAGCGGTTGCTGGAGGACAACCCCGCGCTCGCTGGAACTCCCGATGTGGTCCGCAACGTCGCCTCGGCCGCCGCGGAACAGGCGATGGTCGCGGAACTGGGGCCGGCTCCCAACGTCCGCCTGGTCGAGCGGCCTCCGGACGCGGACGTGGAAGCCGAGAAGGCATGGCTGAACGAAGAGTCCGACGGGCTGCGTCACACGGCCCTGATCGTGATTCACGACAATGCCGTCGAGGCGCCCGGCCCCGACGCGGAGCTCGGAAGCTACGACCTTTTCGTGGCGCCCAACCTCGACGAACGGGACCTGGACTTCATTCACTCCAGCGTTCGCGAAGCGATCATCGACGCGCGCGTCGCTCGACAGACGATGGACAGGGACGCGATCGAAGCCATTCTGCGCGTGTCGCGCCCGGCATCGACCACGATCACCGCGGACGCCGAGCAGCGAACGTTCAGCGGACTCAACATGCTTCTGCCGATTGCGTTCATGATGCTGCTTTTCATCGGCATCATGACCGGCGGCGGGACGATGCTGACGTCGATGATCGAGGAGAAGTCGAGCCGCGTCGTCGAGGTCCTCTTGTCGGCCGTCTCGCCGATGGAGTTGATGGCCGGCAAGCTCCTGGGCAGCGTGGCGATCAGCCTGGTCACGATGGCGCTCTACATCGGACTCGGTCTCCTGGCACTGGCGTCGTTCGCCATGTTCGGCCTGCTGGATCCCTGGCTGATCGTCTACCTGATGATCTTCTTCCTGATCGGTTTCTTCGTGATCGGCTCCCTGATGCTGGCGATCGGCGCGGCGGTCAACGAGGTGAGCGAGGCGCAGCAGCTTCAAACGCCGCTCGTGTTGATCGTCATGCTCCCCTGGCTGCTATGGCTCCCGATCTCGCGGGACCCCAACTCGGCGCTGGCGATCGCGGCCAGCTTCATTCCGCCCATCAACTCGTTCGGCATGGTGCTACGGATGACATCGACCCAGCCGCCGCCGTATTGGCAGGTCTGGCTCTCGATCGCCGTCGGCGCGGCGTCGGTCGTCGGCGCGGTCTGGGTGGCCGCGAAGGTGTTCCGGATCGGGCTGTTGATGTACGGGAAGCCGCCGAACCTGAAGACGATGCTGCGCTGGGTCCGGCAGGCCTGAAGAACCCGGACCGGCCTACTCCTCGACGGGTTCCATCGCCGGGGGATACCCGGGATGGTGTTCCTGGTGTGTCGGCGGCGTCATCAAGCAGCGTATCGCGCGGAACGGCGCGGATCGAGGCGGCGCTGGCGGTCGGGGCCATCGTGGAGGTTCGTTGCGATGGGTAAGCAGTACAAGAGCGGGGCGCTGGCGGCCGCGCACGAGGCCGCCCTCGGCCTGGCCGAGGCCGGCGTCATGTCCCAGAAGACGATGCGGGCCTTCGACGAGATGTGCCTCACCCCGGTCGCGGCGATGTCGCCGGAGGACATCCGCGCGCTTCGGCTCCGCGAAAACGCCAGCCAGGCGGTATTCGCCCGCTACCTCAACGTGACGGCGGGACTCGTCAGCCAGTGGGAGCGCGGCGAGAAGCGGCCGCGGGGCGCTTCGTTGAAGCTGCTGACCCTGGTCGCCAAGAACGGTCTGGGCGCCGTGGCGTAACGCGACCGCGCCGGCAACCCCACGGAGGGGCCGCCGCTCGGGAGTCGCCGCGGGCCTACTCCTCGACGGGCTCCATCCGCAGCAGCGCCGCTTCGTTCTCGTCGGTGATGAGATAGATCAACCCGTCCGGCCCCTGCCGGATGTCGCGGACGCGCTGCCTCAGGTCGTTGAGCATCTGCTCGCGGCGCAACTCGCCGCCGTTGTCGGCGAACACGATCCGCTCGATGTGGCCCGTGCCGGGAATGCGCCCCATCGTCATGGCGCCCACGAACAGGTTGCCTTGCCAAGCCGGAAACCGGTCTCCGGAATAGAACATGATCCCCGAGGCCGTGATCGACGGGACCCAGAAGATCTCGGGCGGGACCATGCCTTCCGGACGGGGCGTTTCCGAGGCGACGGTCCCGTCGTATTCGCGTCCGTAGGTCGCGATCGGCCAGCCGTAGTTCTCGCCCGCCCGCAGGAGGTTGACCTCGTCGCCGCCCTGCGGACCGTTCTCGGTCTCCCAGACCTGGCCGGTCTCGGGGTGGATGGTCAAGCCCAGGACCGTGCGGTGCCCGTAGGAGAAGATTTCCGGACGGAAGCCCTCGCGGCCCACGAAGGGGTTGTCGGCCGGAACGCCGCCGTCGTCGTTCAGCCGGAGGATCTTCCCGATCAGGCTCTCCGTGTTCTGGGGCGCTTCGGGATCCCGGCGGTGGGACGACGACATGTAGAGCGTGCCGTCGGGAGCGAACACGACGCGCGAACCGTCGCCGCCGCGCAGCGGCGCCCATCCCGCATCGGCGACGAATACGTCCTCCACGTCCGTCAAGCGCCCGCCGTCGAAACGCCCGCCCGCCAGCGCCGTCGTCGCCCAGTAGCCCTCGCTCCCGTCGGGGCGCGCGCCCGACTTGATGTACGTGAAATACACTTGGCGATTGGTCTCGAAGTCCGGGTGCAGGGCGATGTCGAAGAGCTGGTCGATGCCGAGATCGGGCAGTCCGGGAACGGGGTCGGGATCGAGAACGCCGTCGCGGAGGACGCGGACCGTTCCCCCGCGCTCCGTGATCAACATCCCACCGTCGGGCAGGAACGCCATGGACCACGGGCGCGACAGGCCCTTCGTCACGACGGAGACCCGGACGGGAGGGATGCCCCGCTCGAAGGTCTCATAGACCCAGGGCCCGTCGCCCAGGGGAGGACGGGCCGGGCGCCCGAACTGGGCCAGCGCGTTCCCGGCGCATACGAACGCCGATAACGCGATCAGCGACACTTGCCGAAAACAGCGAGAACGAATCCGCTTCATGAACACACTCCTTGGCAATGACGCCGATTGCCCAAGCCTTCCGTCGGCCCCCGCTTGCCAGGCTATCCGGGATCGCACTCCGACTCGACCGGAACTCCGAACCGCTCGAACACGGACAACGCCCGGTCCGAGACGATCCAGGTTCGAACGACCTCCCGCATGAGGAACGAGTCGGGATCGGGGAACTCGTACGTGTCCAGCGCGATGACGGCCGGCGTGGTTCCGCATGCCGGATAGAAGCGCCCGCGCGTCGGAGTATTGACCGCCGTTGCCACATCTTCGGGCTGCAGTTCGGCCAGCCGGGTTTCGTCCAACGAGACGATCTCTTCACCGGAAGCGAGCGTCAACCTCCAGAAGAGTGAAAGGTTCAGAAATGACCGGGAGTCGAGATCGCCGCCATCATGGGGAGCATCCCATCTCATGATTTCCTGGATCCCTTCGAAGTCATCGATGATCACCCGGTTCTCCAGCGGCCCGCCGTGGACCATCACGATTCTGGGCCACATCGCTTGCAACGGCACGACGGAAAACAAGCCCAGGAGCACCGCCAATCCCCCGACGGCCAGCACCCGTGAAGAACGTCGACTGCGCATTTCCGTCCTCCCTTCGGCCGGTCAGTTTCCGACCGGAGCCCAGATCGATCCCGCCGAGCCCGTCGTCATGTCCTGAACGACGATTCTCAGTCTACCGGTTTCACTGTCCGTTTCCAGGTTCTTCTGAACGATGAAGCCCGTCTGCCGGGCGAGCTCCAGTTGTTCGTCGTTCAACCGGATCGGGAACTGCTCGATCGGCAGGACCGACACCTCCCGGCCTTCGCCGGGATCGAAGTACATCGCCACGTCGATCGCGCCCAGCCAGAGTCCGTCCCGCTGCTCCAGGTTCAGGTCATCGAGCGCGACCAGCAGCGCCAGGTTGAACGCCCCGGGATCGGCGCCGGGCACGGCCCGCGCCGTCAGGCCCACCGCGGTCGCGTCCAGCGGACTGCGCAGCAGGTCGACCATGGGCACGCTGCGCGCCAACCGTTCCGATACGTCCAGGTCGAATCCGTAGTATCCGCCGCGGTGGCGAACGCGTGCGTCCGCGTGGAACACGTCGATGCGGACCTCGTGGAACGCGTCGTCGCCGCCCGGTCCGTCCGGATAGAAGCCGAGCGTGTAGGATACGCGGGCGTCCTCGACGGCGTCGTCGATCGCTCCGGCGATGTCGTTGGTGTCGAACGCGATGCGCCCGCCGGTCCGGTCCGCGACTTCCTGCATGGCGCCGCGGTCCGAGTTGGCGCTCGCCGCGCCGCCGCCGGCGTTGACGGGGTAGACGGCGATGTTGGCGGCCATCAGCGCCAGTCCCGCGCGCTCGATGAGCGCGAGTGTGGTGGGGACGACTTCTTCGGCCAGGTCGGTCCGTCGATACGGATCGAACGTGAACGGGAATCGGCCCGACAGCCACACCAGATTCTTCCGTCCCCGCAGCCCCGCGAGCTGGTACGCGATCGTCTCCAGCGCCGCCGCCGTCGAAACGGCGCGCGCGTTGAGCTGCGCCGCCGCGTTCCCGCGCTGGGCCCGGGAAAGCTGCTCGAACCCACCCCTCGCGGTTTCGGACAGTCCGATTCGGTCCACCCCGCCGGCAAACCCCCGGCCCGCAAGGTTCTCGTTGCGGCCGCCGAGGAACTCGGCGAGTTGGCGGTCCAGCCCGGCGTTGCCTTCCGACGACTCGAATCCGCCGATCCCGTCCGCGCTTCGCAACTCGAGCGCGTCTTCGGGCGCGAGCTCCGCCGCCCGCTCTATCAACGATTCGACCGGAGAATCGTAGTCATGCAGCACGGAAAGCTCCCGGCGGAGCTCGTACACCGCCAAACGGCCCCGCCCGGGCCACGACTCCAGGAACTCGTTGAATTCCTGGAGCATGTAGGTCTGGCCGTCGAGATCGGTGTTGATGCGATCGATCAGGATCACGGTCGCGGCCGCCGGCTCCCGGCCCTCGCCGTCCAATCGGTTGGAAACGATCCCGGCGGGCAACTCGCGGGCCGCCCCGTCGCCTTCGCGGATCTCGTCGAAGACGACGATCCGCTGCGGGCGCCCGTCGTCGAAAAGCGCGAAGTCGTCGACGCCGAGACCCGGCACCGGCCCGTCGCCGTCCCGGACGATGACGTCGATCTGCACCAGCCGCGTCTCGACGGTGATCGTCTCCTGCCAGGGCGCCGCGGTTGCCGGCGGAGGGAGGAGCATCCCGGCGGCGGCAAACGGGAGTACGAATATCCGATTCGGCGACACTCGAAATTCCTTGACAGGCCGAAGACCCGGCCAACATTACACCTGCAATCGTCGCTGCCGGTCCAGCGATTTGTGCGGACCGCCGGGCGCGGAGGGCGCCACCGTTGGATCAGGCGCAAAACACGCCGGCCCGCCGCGGCTTTCTGATAACATCCGACTGCTCATACCGTACGCGAAAGGCAGGTCCGCCATGCCGCATTACCGAACCCTGATCGCCGTCGGAACGCTCCTGGCCGTCACGGCATGCCAGGGAGCGGACGCGCCGGAAGAAACGCCGTCACCGGCGACGACCGGCGACGCCGCCCTCGCGCCGTGCGGCCGCGAGTGCCTGGAGGGCTTCGTGGACCGGTACCTGGACGCCATGATCGCCCACGACCCGAGCCAGGTCCCGCTGGCCGACGACTTCGTCATGACCGAGAACGGCCAGCGGCTTCCGGTGGGCGACGCCCTCTGGAAGACGATGGTGGGCAAGGGGACGTACCGCCTCTTCGCCACCGACGTGGACGCCGGCCAGGTCGCGTTCATCGGAACCATTCGAGAGGAAGCCAACAACAACCCCGAAGGCGCGGCGAACTCCCTGGCCCTTCGCCTGAAGGTCGAAGATCGCCGGATCTCCGAAGCGGAAGCCCTGGTGATTCGGGGCGGCGGTTCGGCGGCCAACCTGGAAGCGATGGGCGCGCCGCACGCGGTGTACACGACCGAGGTTCCCGTCGAGGAACGGATGCCGCGCGACGAGTTGATCCGCGTGGCCGACATGTACTTTGCCGGGATGGAGCGGAACGACGGCATGGGCGAGTATCCGTTCACCGACGACTGCGAACGCGTCGAGAACGGCGACGTGACCACGAACCAACCGACGCCGCCCGATGAGACCCGGCCCGACCCGGCGACGGCCAACATGTACTCCGATCAGTGGAGTTGCCTGGAGCAGTTCGAGTCCGGCCTGATTCACTTCGTGTGGCGCATTCGCGACCGCCGTTACGTGGCCGTCGACGCGGAACGCGGGTTGGTGTTCAGCTTCGTGTTCTTCGATCACGCGTTGGGCGAGGACCGCACGTACAGTGTGCCCGGCGGCCGCGTCGTCACCGCCGGACCCATCGACCCGTGGACGTGGCAGATCGCCGAGTTGTTCCGGATCGAGAACGGGCTGATCCGGCGCATCGAAGCCGTCCTCACGCGGGCGCCCTACGGGATGGACTCGGGATGGAGCCGCTGGGAAGACTCCATTTCGAGCGAGATCCAGGACGCGACCGGCCTGTAACCTCGTGGCGCACGTTTTCGGAACATGACCCGACATCGCACGCGGCGGTGGGGCCTGCCATTGGCGGCCCCGGTTCTCGCCGCGACGCTGCACGCCCAGACGGACCGCCCCGCCGACATGGCGGAATTGTTCGAACTTCCCATCGGCGAATGGCTGTCTGAAGGAACGGTGGAGGAACTGCGCTGGGACCTGGACGTCGAAGACGCCGAGTTGCGTATGGATCAACGGCTCGTCCTGCCTCTCACCGCGCGGGTCCGCACCGACGACCTCGAAACCGACAACATCGAACGCGACCTCACGGTCTGGAGCTGGTTGACCGACCGCGAGGAGCGGCTGCTGGCCTACTCCGGACCGGTCCGTTACACGTCCGGCGCGGGTCCGTCCAGAGACGGGGAGATCACGTTCTCCCTGGAACCCGTGGTCACGCCCGGCGACTACCTCCTGTGGGTTCTGCTGTACGACGCGGTGTCGGAGCGGCACAACCTGGTTCGCGAGGACATCGAAGTCGACACCATCGATGACGACCCCTTCCCCGGATCCTTCGCCGGATTTCCCCCGGCCTCCTTCCCCGAAGAGGATGCGTTCGTCGGCGACCTCGCGTTTCCGATCGAGAGCACGCGGGCGCTGCAGATCGAGCTCATCGCGGTGCTCAGCATGCCCGAGCACCGCTCGAGCGACACCGCGCGCAACCGCCATATCGACAATGTCGGCGACGCGCTGCGCTTCCTCTCCCAACTGGACCCGGCCCGGGGATCGGTCTCGGCGCGGGGGCTCGACCTCGTCCGACGCGAGGTGGTGTTCGAACAACCGGAACTGGAACGGTTGGACCTGGAGCGCCTGACCGAGGCCTTCGAGTCGGCGAACGCGCCGTCGATCAGTCTCGAGGCGCTGGCCGGCCGCCTCGAGAACCCGGTGTTCTTCCGGGAATACGTGGAAGGCCACGTCGCCAGCCGCGTCGCGGACGGAAACGAGGTCGCGCGCCGGGACACGCCGTTGAAAGTCCTGATCTTCGTCTCGGGCTTCTCCCGGTTCGCCGACGGCGCCGACCGGTCCGAGGTCGATATCGACGGCCGCTGCGATTGCCGCGTCTATCACGTGCGGATCCGGCAGAGCATCCGCGACCTGTTCGACGAGGTCAACGGGATACTCGACCCGCTGTCGCCGAGGACGCTCAACGTCCTGTCCCCGAGGGAACTGCGGAACGCGATCGGGCAGATCGTCGAGGACCTGGAACGGTTCTAGCCGCCGCACTCTTCCGGCGCCGGATCATGAACCAGACGTCAGGATATTCCGTTCGGCGGCCTCACGTGGTTTACGTTATGATCGGCGTGTCCATCGAGACCGGAGTTGGAGAATGCGCGTAAGAACTCCGACCGTCCTGATCCTGCTCACCGGGATCGCCCTGCCCCTCGTCGCACACCATGCCAGCTACTTCGATCCCGAGAGGATCGTCACGGTATCGGGCACGGTCGCCCGGTTCGAATGGACCAATCCCCACGCCTTCCTGTTCGTCGACGCCGAAACCGCCGAGGGCGGCATCGAACGATGGATGGTCGAAGGCCGTTCCCCGACCCAGCTCATGCGCACGGGCTGGACGCGGCAGACGATCCGGCCGGGAGAAACGATCACGGTCACGGGCCGCCCGCCGCGGGACACGTCGCGTCTGGCCGAGACCGGGGCGCAATTTCTCGGGGCGGGCCCGGTCATGCTCGCCGACGGACAGACGCTCGTTTTCGGGCCGATCGACACGACGGAACGTTAAGTCACTCTCTCCGCGTCTATTTCGTTGCCGGGACGCTCCCGCATCTGATGTAATTGCAGGTTCGAACCATGTGCTCTGAATCGCGAACAGCATCGCGAAAAACGTTCCAGACCGGTCCGACCGTGGCTTGGGCGCGGGTGTGGGTTTGCATGGCCGCGTTCCTCTGGGCCGTCCCGGACGTGGCCGGGACGGCGCAGGAAACGGCCGACCTCACCGCGCATCGGGCCCTGCTCGACCAATACTGCGTCACGTGTCACAACACACGGCTCCAAACGGCGGACCTCGCCCTGGACGCGCTCGACCTGGCTCAGGCGCCCTCCGACGCCGCGGTCTGGGAGCCGGTCATCCGCAAGCTGCGCGGGGGACTGATGCCGCCGCCGAACGCCCCGCGGCCCGACGCCGCGGCGCTCGGGGAGTTGGCCGGATGGCTGGAACGGACGCTGGACGACGCGGCCGCCATCCGTCCCGATCCGGGGCGCGCCTCCATCCACCGGTTGAACCGGACCGAATACGGCAACGCCGTCCGGGACCTGCTCGACCTGGAAGTGGACGTCGCCGAGTTGCTGCCGGCCGACGACGAGGCCTACGGTTTCGACAACATCGCCGACGTGCTGCGTGTCTCCCCGTCGCTGCTGGAACAATACGTGGCCGCCTCGAGGCGGATTTCCGAGCTGGCGGTCGGCGATCCCGAGATCGCGACTCTCAGCTCCGTGTACCGGGTGCCTCCGGATCGCGCGCAGTCGGGACACATCGAAGGCCTGCCGCTCGGGACGCGCGGAGGCGTCCTGATTCGCCACACCTTCCCGTTGGACGCGGAATACGATTTCAGCGTCTTCCTGATGCGGAACATCGTGGGCTACATGAAGGGCCTGGAGTGGCCGCACGAACTGGAAATCACGATCGACGGCGAGCGCGTGTTCCTGGCGCCGGTCGGCGGCGACGCGGACAACGCGATGTCGGACGCCAACTTCGCCGCGGCCGGCGACGCGATCGACGCGCGTCTCAAGGCGCGTATTCCGGTCGCGGCCGGCCCGCACGACGTCGGCGTGGCGTTCCTCCGGAAGAACCACTCCGCGTCGCACGAGCCGCTCCAGCCGCACGTACGGGATCACGACCTCCAGAACATGAACGGCATCCCGCTGGTGGACTACGTCGACATCACGGGTCCGTACGCGGTGACGGGACCGGGCGACACGCCGAGCCGCCGCCGCATCTTCGGTTGCCGGCCCGATTCGGCCGAGGCGGAACGGACATGCGCGACGGAGATCCTGTCCCGGTTGGCGACGCGCGCGTTCCGCCGCCCGGTTGGCGACGGCGAAACCGAGCTCTTGTTGGAGTTCTACGACGCCGGACGAAGCGCGGGCGGGTTCGAGGCGGGTATCCAGAACGCGCTTCGACTGATCCTGGCCAGCCCGGAGTTCCTCTTCCGCAGCGAGCCGGATCCGGAGGGCGTCGCAACGGGCGCTGTCTACACGCTCGACGATCTGGCCTTGGCGTCGCGCCTGTCGTTCTTCCTGTGGAGCAGCATTCCCGACGACGCCTTGCTGAACCGGGCGATCGACGGACGGCTGTCCGAACCGGACGTCCTCGCCGCCGAAATCGGCCGGATGCTGGCCGACCCGAAAGCCGACGCCCTGGTGGAGAACTTCGCAGGGCAGTGGCTGTTCCTTCGGAACCTGCGGAGCGCCGCCCCGGACACGACTCTGTTCCCGAACTTCGACGAAACCCTGCGCACGGCGTTCCGCCGCGAGACCGAGCTGTTCGTCGCCAGCGTGATGCGCGAGGACCGAAGCATCCTGGACCTGCTGACCGGCGACTACACGTTCGTCAACGAACGCCTGGCCGAACACTACGGCATCCCGAACATCTACGGCAGTCACTTCCGCCGCGTGCCGCTGGCCGACACGGCCCGGCGCGGCCTGCTCGGGCATGCCAGCATCCTGACGGTGACGTCCATGCCCAACCGCACGTCGCCGGTGCTGCGCGGCAAGTGGGTCCTCGAGAACATCCTGGGGACGCCGGCGCCGGCGCCGCCGGCCGACGTCCCCGCGCTGGACGAGAACGAACCCGGCGAGGAGCCGAATTCGGTGCGGGAACGGATGGAACAGCACCGGGCCAATCCCGTGTGCGCGTCCTGCCACGCAATCATCGACCCCGCGGGGCTGGCGCTGGAGAACTTCGACGCGATCGGACGCTGGCGCACGCGGGAACCCGGAGGGGTCGTGGACACGGCGGGGCAACTGGCCGACGGCACGCCCGTCGACGGACCGACCGACCTGCGCGAGGCCATCCTGGGGCGCTCGGACCAGTTCGTCGGCGCGGTGGTCGAGAAGATGCTGACCTACGCGCTGGGCCGGGGCCTGGAACACTACGACATGCCGGTGGTTCGCCGCATCGTGCGGGCCGCCGGGGACGACGACTTCCGGTTCTCGTCCATCGTCGGCGGGATCGTCAACAGCGAGCCTTTCAGAACCCGGAGAGCCGCCGGCCGCGGAACGCCTGAATCCGCCGCGGTTCGGTAGGAGGCGAAACCCATGTTCATCACCAAGAAACACCTGTCCCGCCGGACGCTCCTGAAGAGCGGCGGCGCCATGCTGGCCCTGCCGCTGCTGGACGCGATGGTCCCGGCCCTGACGGCCCAGAGCCGTACGGCGGCGGACCCGGGTCTCCGCCTGGGATTCATCTATCACCCCCACGGGGCCATCATGGACCGTTACACCCCCGAAACGGTCGGCCGCGGTTTCGAGTTCAAGGAGATCCTGAAGCCGCTGGAGCCGTTCCGGGACCAGTTGACGATCGTCAGCGGCCTCGGCCACGCCGCGGCGGACACCTCGGCGGTCCACTCCCTGAGCCCCACGACCTGGCTGAGCGGCGTGCGCCCGAAACCCACGCAGGGCGTGGACGCATACGCCGGCGTGACGGCCGACCAGATCGCCGCCGCGCGGATCGGCCAGGACACGATGCTGCCGTCGATGGAGCTGGCCACGGAAGACCATTCCGGGCTGATCGGCGCCTGCGACCGCGACTACGGCTGCATCTACATGAACACGCTCTCCTGGCGGACGCCGACCACGCCGATGCCGATGGAGATCAACCCGCGCAAGGTGTTCGAACGCATGTTCGGCCAGGGCGGAAGCCCGGAAGAACGCCAGACGCGCCGGGCCGAGGACCGGAGCATCCTGGACGCCGTCGCCGCTCAGGCCGGCGCCCTTCAACGCCGACTCGGAAACGACGACAACCGCAGGCTCGACGAGTACATCGACAACGTGCGCGAAATCGAGCGCCGGCTCCAACGCGCGGAAGCCCGGTTGGACAGCCAGGTCCTCGACCTGCCCGAAGCGCCTCCCGGCATCCCGTTCGTCTACGAGGACCACGTCGACATCATGTTCGACCTCCTGGCGCTGGCCTGCCAGGCCGACGTGACGCGGGTCTTCACGTTCATGATGGCCCGCGAGATCAGCAACCTGACCTACAACCAGGTCGGCGTTCCGGACGGCCATCACGCGATTTCACATCACCAGAACCGGGAAGAGCGGATGGCGAAGAACGTGCTGATCCAGAACTACCACGTGACGCTGTTCTCACGCTTCGTCGAAAGGCTCCGGACGACGCCCGAGGCCGGCGGATCGCTCCTGGACAACACGGTTCTGCTGTACGGCAGCAACATGTCCAACAGCAACGCCCACAACCACTACCCGCTTCCGAACGTCGTGATCAGCGGCTCGGACCGGTTCGCCGGGGGACAGCACATCAGCTACGCTGAGCGCACGCCGATGACGAACCTCCTGGTGGCCATGCTCGACAAGGCCGGCGTCGAGATCGACACGCTGGGCGACAGCACGGGCACGGTTTCGGAGCTGTAGGCCCATGAGGCTCGCGTCCGCACCGACGACCGCGTGGATGGCCATCGTCCTGCTGCTCCCGCTGCCTCTGGCCGCGGGCGAGTTGGCCGACGCCGCGCGGACGGGCGATCGGACGCGCGTCATTCAGCTTCTCGCCGGCGGCGCGGACGCGAACGACGCGAACGTCGACGGCACCGCGGCGCTGCATTGGGCCGCCCGGCTCGACGATCTGGACATGGCGGCCGCGCTCCTCGACGGCGGCGCGGACCCGGCGGCCCGGAACCGGTACGGCGTCACCCCGCTCAACCTGGCGGCGACCAACGGGAGCGCCGCGATGATCCGGCTGTTGCTCGACGCCGGCGCCCGCCCGAACGAGGTGGGAACCGAGGGCGAGACCGTCCTGATGACGGCGTCCCGGACCGGAAACGCGGATGCGGCGGCCGCGCTTCTCGAAAGCGGCGCGGACGTGGCGTCGCGCGAATCGTGGCGCGGACAGACGGCGTTGATGTGGGCGGCCGCGGAGGGACATCCCGACGTCGTGCGGCTCCTGATCGACCACGGGGCCGACGTGAACGCCCGCTCCGCGATCCGGGACTGGGAACGGCAGACCACGGCCGAACCGCGCGCCAAATGGATGCCTCTGGGCGGGCTGGCCCCGCTGACGTTCGCCGCGCGCGAGGGATGCGTGGGGTGCGTGGAAATCCTGGTGAGTGCCGGAGCCGACATCCACGGCGCCGATTCCGACGGCGTGACCCCGATGCTGACCGCCATCATCAACGGTCACTACGACGTTGCCGCCACGCTGCTCGATCTGGGCGCGGACCCGAATCTCGCCGACGCGACCGGCCAGTCGCCCTTGTACGCCGCCGTGCACTTCAACACGATGCCCGAGTCCAACCGGCCGGCGCCCGAGGTGATCCGGAACGAAATCTCGAGCTTCCGCTTGATGGAGTTGCTGATGGCCGCCGGCGCCGACGTCAACCGGCCGCTGGATCGCCAGGTTCCCTACAGGACCAAGCTCGACCGCGGGAACGACACGATGCTCAACACGGGCACGACGCCCCTGTTGCGCGCCGCCAAGTCGGCCGACGTTCGGGCGATCCGGTTCCTGCTCGACCATGGCGCCGACCCCGCGCTGACGACGCGGAACGGCGCGAATCCGCTGATGGCCGCGGCCGGACTGGGAACGCGGGATTCCGATTCGACCGGGCGCTACAAGACCGCCGAGCAGATGACGGAGGCCATCGGCCTCTTCCTGGACGCCGGCCTGGACATCAACGCCGCCGACAGCCGGGGCCGTACGGCCGCGCACGGGGCCGCGCTCCAGGGTTTCGACGAGGTGATTCGCTACCTGGCCGCCCACGGCGCCGACGTCGGGGCCGCCGACAACGACGGCGTCACGCCGCTGGACATGGCGCTCGGTTTGGCCGGCGGCTTCGGTTTCTCGGGCGCCGACAGCGTGGTCCGGGAGTCGACGGCGGCCGTCATTCGCGAGCTGACGGCCCCGGCTCCAAAGTAGTCCCCCGATGGAACGACAACCATTGCGCCTCGTGGTCCACCCGCGGCGTCAGTCCAAGAAAACGATCTCTTCGTTAACGGTGTCGGCGCCTTGCGAGGTTTCGTCGTGCTGACGCGGCGGCCCGGAGGCCGTATTGTCCACCCGCGGCGGGGGACGCCGCGGGTCCAATGGGGAATGCGGCGACGTTGTGCGTATCCTCGGCACCCTGGAATCGGCCTGGATCCTCAAACGCCATGACCGGCGCTGCGTACTCCGCTGCGACCTTGCGGGATGCCAATTGCAGTCGCGGCGTTCCTCGCCGCGACTGGACAACGAGCGGAGCGAGGCGTCAGTCCAAGAAAACGATCTCTTCAGCAATGCGGAGCTTCACCAAAGGCTCATAACCCAACCCCCACGCCGCCATGTGGAAACGCTTCCAGTCGCCGGTTCTCCTCTTCCTGTTCCTGTCTATTCTCCACGCCCAAAACGACGGCATCCCGCCCATCGGCACGATCGAGATCTACGGAAACCGCACCCTCTCCGACACCGAGGTGCGCGACGCGCTGGGCTTCGCGGAGGGCGATTACGCGCTCCCCCAGTTGGACATGACCCTGGGCCCGCGGCTGGCCCGGGAGATGGGCGTCGCCGAGATCCTGCTCGACGGCACCTGCTGCGACAACGACGGCAACGTCCTGGTCTTCGTCGGCATCGACGAAACCGGGGAGTCCCGCCTGACGTGGCGTCCAGCCCCGGCCGGCGATGCGCGTCTTCCCGCCGACATCTACGACACGTTCCTGGCCTTCAACACGGCCGTCCGCGCGGCCTCGATGGGCGGCGCGCCGACCGAAGACCTCTCGGCCGGCCACTCCCGTGTCTCCGATCCGACGGCCCAGGCCGAACAGGAGAAGTTCCTCGTCTTCGCTTCGGGACGCCTGGACATCCTCAAGCGCGTCCTGGCGGAATCCGCCGACCGGAACCACCGGGCGGCCGCCGCCTACGTGATCGGTTACGCCGAGAACAAGCAGGACGTCGTGGAGGATCTCGTCGACGCGTCCCTGGATCCGGACCCGTCGGTGCGCACCAACGCCACGCGGGCGCTGACGGCCATCGCGGCGTTGGCGGCGGCCCGGCCCGAGCTGGGCATCGCGATTCCCGCCGGCCCGTTCATCGGTATGCTCAATTCCGTCGTCTACGCGGAGCGCGGGAATGGCGTGCGGGTCCTCCAGTACTTGAGCGCCGGACGGGACCCCGATATCCTGGCCGAGATCCGGAACGGCGCGCTGCCGTCGCTCGTCGAGATGTCCCGCTGGAGCTACTCCGGGCACAACTGGTCGCCGTACCGGATTCTCGGACGCATCGCGGGTCTGTCCGAAGACGAGATCGCGGCAACCCGCATGGAAGGTCGCGAGGCCGTGATCGAACGGGCGCTGAGCCTCGAATAGCGATCCGGGTTGCGATGGGCCGGCCCGCGCCCCTACACTGATCCCTCCGACGCCGTTCAACGACTGAAGGAGCACGCTCATGGCCACGATAGTCGGCGCCATCGCCACGTCGCACACACCGACGATCGGTTTCGCGCTCGATACCAACAAGCAATCCGACCCCAACTGGGCGCCGATCTTCGAAGGCTACGAGCCCGTCCGCCGCTGGCTGGACGAGAAACGGCCCGACGTGCTGTTCTTCATCTACAACGACCACGTCACCTCGTTCTTCTTCGACCACTACTCCCACTTCGCGCTCGGCATCGGAGAACTCTACCCGGTGGCCGACGAGGGCGGCGGTCCTCGCGCTCTGCCGCCGGTCCGCGGCCACGCGGGACTGGCCCACCACATCGCCGCCGGCTTGACGGCCGACGAGTTCGACCTGTCGTTCTTCCAGGGCAAGGGGCTCGATCACGGCTGCTTCTCGCCCCTGTCGGCGTTGTGGCCCCACGAACCGGACTGGCCCGGAGCGATCGTCCCGCTGCAGGTGGGCGTGTTGCAGGCGCCGTCACCCACCGCGCGCCGCTGCTACAAGCTGGGGCAATCGCTCGGCCGGGCGATCCGGAGCTACCCCGAGGACATCCGGGTGGCCGTCGTCGCCACCGGCGGGTTGTCCCACCAGGTGCACGGGGAGCGCGCCGGGTTCAACAACACGGAATGGGACATGGAGTTCATCGAGCTCCTCGAGAAGGATCCGGAGACGCTCACCGAGATGACGCTCGCCGAGTACGCCCGGCGCGGCGGATGGGAGAGCGCGGAAATAGTGATGTGGCTGATCATGCGCGGCGCGATGGCCCGGAAGGTGCGGAAGCTGCACCAGTCCTACTACCTGCCGTCCATGACGGCCATCGGCACGCTGATATTCGAGAACGACGCTTCCGATACCGACACAGAGTCCGCCGACGCCTACCTGGAGCGGATCCACCGCCAACTGGACGGCGCGGACGCGCTCGAGGGCACCTATCCGTTCACGCTGGACACCAGCGTCCGCGCCTACAGGCTGAACCGGTTCCTGCACGACCTGGTCATCCCGGACCACCGCCGCCGATTCCTGTCGGATCCCGAAACGGCGTTCGAGGAAGCCGGCCTGACCGGCGAGGAACGCCGGATGGTCCGCGATCTGGACTGGCGGGGCATGATCCACTACGGCGTCATCTTCTTCATGCTCGAGAAGCTGGGCGCGGTCGTCGGGACGTCGAACCTGCACATCTACGCGGCGATGCGCGGCGAATCGCTCGAAGACTTTCAGAAGACCCGCAACGCCCAGGTCCTGTACTCGGTCGCCGGCCGGGACCAGGGAAAGACGGACTGGGACAAGGACAACCGATGAAAACGATACACCATGCAAGGCCACGTCTCGCCGTGGCGGCCCTGGCGTTCTTCCTGGGATCGATGCTCGCGGCCGGGGACGCCCATGGACAGGCTTCGCCGCGCCCGCAGGGGCTCGGCGCCGGAACGGCGCAACCGGTCACGCCGTTCAGGATCTTCGACAACCTGTACTACGTCGGGCTGGACTTCGTCTGCGCGTATGTCATCGAAACCAGCGAAGGGCTGATCCTGATCGACACGCTGTTCGGGGACTTCGCCGGCCACACCGCCGACGCCATGGAGCAGCTCGGCCTCGATCCCCTGGACGTGGAGTACATCATCGTGACCCACGGGCACAACGACCACTACGGTGGGTTGAAGACCATGCAGGAGCTTACAGGCGCCCGAGTCATGATGGCCGAGGCCGACTGGGCGCTGATGGAGGAGACGATCCGTAGAAACGGCGAGGAAGACGCGTTGGGGGTCCCGCGCGACATGGTCACCGAGGACGGGGGAACCCTGACGCTCGGGGACACGACGATCAACCTCTACGTTACCCCGGGCCATACCGACGGCGTGACGTCGATGGAGTTCTCCGTGTTCGAGGACGGCGAGGAATTCGAAGTCTTCATGTGGCCGGGCCCGACGCTGAACAGCAACGACGCGCCGGCGCTGGAGAACTTCGTCGCGACGATCCGCCGTCTCCAGGACCTGGCCCGCCCGGACGTCTGGCTGCACAGCCACCCGTGGTCGGTCAGTTTCTTCGACAAGTACGAGCGGCTGGCCGCGCGAAGCGACGGCGATCCCAACCCCTACGTCAACCCGGGTGAAGCGCCCGTGTTCCTGGCCCAACGGCTGGAGGACGCCGAGCGCCGTCTGGCGGACGCCCGATAGGTTTCGACCGGATGAACCTGGCCTGGGTCGCCATTGCCGCGCTCGTCGCGGCCGTCGGGTTGAGCTTCACGACGGCCATCAACGTCGGCATCGTCGCGCTGGCGATGGCCTGGATCATCGGCGTCTTCCTCGGCGGCATGACCGTCGGCGACGTGATCGGGGGATTCCCCACCGCGCTGTTCGTCACGCTCGTCGGCGTGACGCTGCTGTTCAGCATCGCGCAGTCGAACGGCGCCCTGGCCCGCATCACCGGACACGCCGTCGGCCTCTGCCGCGGACGCGTGGCGTATCTGCCGTTCATGTTCTTCTTTCTCGGCCTCGTCGTCGCGACGATCGGCCCGGGCGGAACGCCGGCGAGCGCCCTGCTGGCCCCGCCCGCCATGGCCGTCGCGGGGCGGGCCGGCATATCGCCGTTCCTGATGGCCATCATGGCGGGCAACGGAACGCTGGCCGGAACGCTGTCGCCCTTCGCCCCCACCGGAATCGTGGCCAACGGGGTGATGGACGGGATCGGCCTGGGCGGCGTCGAGTGGTACACCTACACGTACAACGCCGTCGCCCATGCGGTGGTCGCCTTCGCCGGTTTCGCGCTGTTCGGCGGGCTCAAGCTCTTCAGGCAGCGGGAGCGCGTGACGGCGGTCTCCGACGATGCCGGCCCGATGGAGGCGCGCCACTGGATCACGCTGGCCGGAATCGCGGTGTTCATCGTCAGCGTCGCCGTCTTCGAGACCCACGTCGGCATGACCGGGTTCACGGTCTCCGCGATCCTCATCCTGCTGCGGACGGTCGACCAGCGCGAGGCGATTCAGCGAGTCCCGTGGGGCGTGATCCTGATGGTCACCGGCGTCTCGGTCCTGGTCTCGATCCTGGAGGCGACCGAGGGGATGGCGCTGTTCACCGACGGTATGGCGCGGATATCGAGCCCGGACACGCTGGCGCCCATCGTCGCGTTCGGAGCGGGCCTGATTTCCGTCTACAGCAGCACGTCGGGCGTCGTCCTGCCGGCGTTCCTGCCCATGGTCCCGGGACTCAGCGCAGGCGTCGGCGGCGTCGATCCGCTGCCGATCGCATGGTCGATGAACGTGGGGGCCAGCCTGGTCGATCTGTCATCCTTGTCCACGGTCGGCGCCCTGTTCCTGGCCGCGGCGCCGGAAGGCGCCGACACGCGGTCGCTGTTCAACAAGATGCTGGCCTGGGGCCTGTCGATGTCGCTCGTCGCCGCGGCGATGTGCTGGCTGTTGTTCCTCTAATCGACTCCGTCTCCCGTGTAGGAGACTTTCCATATGCGACCGCCCGCGTCATCGACGATGTAGAGCGAGCCCTCCGGTCCGACGGCCAGACCCGTGGGCCGTCCCACGCTATCGGTACTCTCCGCGAGGCGTTCGAAATCGTCGGCAAAGAACTCCCACTCGCCGGTCATCTCACCCGCCGCGTTCATCGGCACGAAGACCACGTTGTAGCCGCCCGGGTCCTCGCGGCGCGGCGCCACCGGTCCATGGAAGGCCAGGAACGCGCCGTTGCGGTAACGCTCGGGGAACTGCGCGTCCCTGTAGAAGACGATATCGTTCGGGGCCCAGTGTCCAGGGAAACCGATCAGAGGATCCTTGTACAGACCGGGTTCGGCGGGCGTTTCGCCGTCGCCGCCGTACTCGGGCATGACCATGCGCTGGTTGCGAATCGAATCCCAGTAGGTGTAGGGCCATCCCAGGTCGTCGCCTTCGTCCACGCGATGGAACTCCTCGGCGGGCAACTCGATGTCGTCGTCGTCGGTGTAATGTTCCGGCCAAAGCCGGCTGAGACCGTCCCGGTCGTGCATCGCCAGGTACAGGGCGCCGGCCGCCGCGTTCCATTCCAGTGCGACCGCGTTGCGGTGGCCCGTCGAGTAACGGTGTCCGTCCGCGGCGTGGCTCTGGTCGCGCGCCGACGCGCTGAACCGAAAGACGCCGCCGTGCTCGTCGAGTTGCGTGCAGGGATCGAGGCCCGGGGATCCCGGCGTGCCGGGCTCGGTCTGGCAGGCGTTCGAGGGCGCGCCGACCTGTGTGTACAGGTTGCCCTCGCCATCGAACGTTACCGGCTTGGTCCGGTGCCCGGCCGCCGACTGCGGCAGATCCCCGACAACGACTTCCACGGGCCCGGTGGGGGCCAGGTTGCCGTCGAGGCGAACCGCGTATATCGCCGTCATCGACGAGTAGTAGAGGTGTCCGTCATGGATGGCGAGCCCCGTGTCGATGTCGGGAGTGCCGAGCATCGCCGTCTGGTCGGCCCATCCGTCGCCGTCCTCGTCCCGGAACGCGGCGACGCCGCCCGGCTCGTCCGTCGGCCGGAACTTCGCCTGGCCCGACCTCAACGTGACGTAGACGTCTCCGTTGTCGCTGACGGCGATGTGCCGCGGCGTCGGCAGGCCCTCGGCGAAGAGTTCGGCCGTGAAGCCCGGGGGCAGCGTGATCGCCGGCGCTTCGGTTTCAGGCGAATCGGCGCAGCCGGTCACGATCAGCGATGCCGCCGATACGAGCATGAGTTGGTTTCGCATTCGAGTTCTCCGTGTGTCACAGTGCTTCGTTCGTAGCTCCATCAGGAGATGACGTTGTATTCTATCGCCGTCACGCAACGCTTTATCGCGGAGGTGTCCATGAAGACTCCACATGTTCTCGGCGCAGCCGTCGTTGCGGCGTGCCTCGTTCTGGCCGCGCCGCCGTCCTCGTCGGCGCACCATGCGTTCGCGGCGGAATTCGATGCCGAAAAATGCCAGGACTTCAACGGCAGGCTCACGCAACTGGACTGGCAAAGCCCGCACGCGTTCTTCTACATGGACATCGAGAACGACGACGGCGAGGTGGAGGAGTGGTCGTTTCAGACCTACGCCCTCATCACGCTGAGACGGAACGGCACGGGCCGCCAGCTCTTCATCGAGAACATCGGCGAGGAGATCTGGGTCCGGGGCTGTCTGGCCAAGAACGGCCGGGAACGGTACGCTTCGGCCGGACTGCTCCGGTTCACCGACGGCGTGCTGCGCCAGGTCGGACAGATCCAGAACTGAGGGGGAGCCGGCCATGAGACTTCGCATCCGTTACGGTCTCGCATGGGCGGCGGCGATGACCGCCGCCATGTCGACGCTTCCCGCCGGCGCCCAGGACACGGAAGCCGCGGAAACCGAATACGTCGTCAACGTGCTGGGGCCCGGAGGGCCGCCGCCGCGGTTGCCCAATGGGCGGATCGACCTGACGGGACACTGGTTCCCCAATGGCGCCGGGCAGGGGGTCAGCGGCCGCTTCGGCGTGGATCCGGCGGCGATCGGGACCTTCGACCGGGACGTGACGCCCGAACCGCCGCCGGTGTTCCAACCCTGGGCCCGGGAACGCATCGAATCGATGACCGAGATCGAGCTGGAGCTGTCGAAGTCGTCGGTCAACTGCATGCCGCGCGGCGTGCCCGCCATATGGCTGCAGAACCCGTATACGACGCTGATGGTCCACAAGGGCGACATGCTGGTCCAGCTCTACGAGGTCCTCAACAACTGGCGGGTCATTCACCTGGACGGCCGTCCTGCGCCGGAGTATCCGGAGCCGCTGTTTCACGGCAACAGCACGGCCCGCTGGGAGGGCGACACGCTCGTCGTCGAGTCGATCGGCTTCGACGAGCGGACCTACATCCTGCCCAACGGGTGGTTCCACAGCGACCAGTTGAAGGTGACGGAGCGCTACTCGCGCCCGTCAATGAACTACCTGATCGTCGAGATCACCGTGGAGGATCCGGAAGTACTGGAAGAGCCGTGGCACTCGGCCCCGCGCCGCTGGACGCTCGGCGACGGCGAGGTCTACGAGTTCTACTGCACCAACAACCGGGAGCTGGAAGAACTGCAGAGGCTGAGGGAACTGGAGCTGGCCGGGGAACTCGAGACCGACGACTGACGGAGACGTCCCGAAGGAGATCGCGGTGAACGACATCGCAAGGAAGTCGCTGGTCATGAGGCTCTCGCCGGGGTTGGGCCTGTGCCTCGCGTTGGGGCTGGCGCAAACGACGGACGCTTTCGCCCAGTTCAACCGGGCGCCGGATCCGCGCGTCGAGCAGCGGACCTACCTGTTCGAAGACACCGGCGAGGAACTGCCCTACGCGGTCTTCGTGTCCTCGAAGGTTTCCGACGACGTCGAGAGCCCCCTGATCATCGCGCTGCACGGTCTCGGCGGCGATCCGAACTCGCTGCTCCGCGGCAACGCGCTCGACCTGGCCGAGGAGGGCGGCTACATCCTCGTGGGCCCGATGGGCTACAACCCGGGCGGCTGGTACGGCTCGCCGGTCATGCTCATGGTCGGCCGCGGCGGCCGCGGCGCGCTCGACAACCCGGAAAACCTGGACGAGCTCAGCGAGAAGGACGTGATGAACGTTCTCGCGATGATTCGCGAGGAGTTCAACGTCGACGATGGCCGCACCTACCTCATGGGTCACTCGATGGGCGGCGCGGGCACGTTCTTCCTCGGTTCGAAGCACGCCGAGGTGTGGGCCGCCCTGGCGCCGATCGCGCCCGCGTCGTTCCTGATGAACGATGACCGGGACGCAATCCTCCAGGGGATCAAGGACGGCGGCGTGCCGGTGCGGGTGGTCCAGGGAGACGCCGACACGCTCGTGCCGGTCGACAACACGCGGATGTGGGTCGACACGATGGAGGCGCTGGATCTCGACTACGCGTACGACGAGCTCGCCGGCGCGGACCACGGGAACGTGATCACGCGGGGGATGCCCGGCATCTTCGAGTTCTTCGCCGCCCACTCCAGACCGTAGCGTCGGCGCCGCGCCATCCGCATGGCGGGTGTTGTTGACACGGCCGGACCGCTGTGACAGATTGGCCTTGCTTCTTGACAAGGCGGGATCATGCCGACTTCGACCAGCATGAGTTCAGGCGCGCAAAGGCGCTGGGCTGGCGGCGCGTGGATCGCCTCCCGTGTGGCGGCGGCCGTGCTGATCCTGCTCGCCGCCGGTTACGGGGCCGCTCTCGGCCAAAACGCCGCGGGCGAAGCGTTTCCGCCCTACGCGCCTCCCCGCACGCCGGACGGCAGCCCGGACATCAGCGGTATCTGGCAGTCGTTCACAACCGCCAACTGGAACATCCTCTCGCACCCGGCCGACGCGGGGGAGTACTCCGAGTTGCTGGGGGCATGGGGCGCCGCGCGGGCCGGTGCGGGCATCGTCGAAGGCAACGAGCTGCCCTACCAGCCGTGGGCCCGGGAACAACAGAGGCAGAACCACGAGAACCGGATGGTCGTCAACGCGACGAACGATCCGCGCCGCTTCGACACCGGCGACCCGGAGTTGCAGTGCTACCGCGCCGGCGTGCCCCGCGCCAACTACATGCCGTATCCGTTCCAGATCTTCCAGACCGCGGACCAGGTACTGATCGTGTACGAGTACAAGGGCGCATCCCGGACCATCGAGATGAACTCGGACTCGGCGGCGCCGGTCGATACGTGGATGGGTTGGTCGACAGGCCGCTGGGAAGGCGACACGCTGGTCGTCGAGGTGACCGGGCTGAACGAGCACACATGGTTCGACCGCGCCGGCAACTTCCACAGCAACGCCCTGCGCGTCGTCGAACGATGGACGCCCATCAGCCCCTACCACATGCGGTATGAAGCGACGATCGAGGACCCGAACGTCTTCACGCGCCCCTGGACGATGCGCTTCATGCTCTATCGGCAAGTCGAAGAGGACGCCCGGCTGATCGAGTTCAACTGCGTGCCGTTCGTCGAGGAGCTGATGTACGGACCGCTGGGATTCACGCCCGGTTCGGATACGGGACCGGAAAACTAGGAGGTAGGGAATGCGTGCCCTGATTGCAGTCGCCCCGAGCATCGCGTTCCTCGCGGCGGCGGCCGCCGCCAACGCCGGAGCGCAGGTTCCCGGAGAGACCCCTCCGTCGGCGCTGGTCAACCCGCGAAGCGAGGAAGCGCTCGAGGCCGCCCGCGAAGCGTCCCCGCGGACCGGGGAAGAGACGTTCGCATACTTCAGCGACGAGGTCGACGAGGCGCTCGAACGGGCCATCGCGCGCGTATGGGATCCCGCGCGGACGCGGGCGCCGTCCCCGCGGACCGCGTGGGGGGATCCCGACATCAGCGGTTACTGGCTGAACGCGGCCTACACGCCGCTGGAACGGCCCGACCGGCTGGCCGACCAACCGCTCTACACGATCGAGGAGGCGATCGAAGAGTTCCAGAGACGGGTCCTGACCGACGCGTCGGTCGATCCGGCCACGGTGCACTACGACTGGACGGAGTTCGGGATGGACATGTGGCAGAGCCCGGTCCGCCCCAACCGGCGCACGTCGCTGATCGTCGATCCACCCGACGGGAAGCTGCCCCCGATGACCACCGAAGGCCGGGCGCGGCTCGAATCCCAGGCCCGGCGCGACACGCTCGAGTCCCGAAGCCTCTACGAACGCTGCATCACGGGGAACCAGGGCCCGCCGGGAATCCCCTTCACCCAGCAGACCGGCGAGGGGCAGATCATCCAGACGCCGGACTACGTGGTGATCATCATTCAGTCGAACAGCGACGTGCGGATCGTTCCGCTGGACGAACGGCCCGAGCTGCCGGACAACATCCGGCCGTGGCTCGGCGACGCGCGCGGGCGGTGGGAGGGCGATACGCTCGTCGTCGAAACAACGCACTTCCACGAGGAGCGCAAGTGGCGCGGCGCCGCGGGCAACATGCAACTTCTCGAGCGGTTCACGCGAATCGACGACGATACGCTTCTCTATGAGGCCACGATCACCGATCCGACGACATGGGAGGCCCCCTGGACCATCGAGTATCCCTGGCCGAAGATGGAACCGCCGGGCCTGTTCGAGTTCGCGTGCCACGAACAGAACTACGGCATCATCAACGTCATGAGAGGCGTCCAGACCCGGGCGGCCGAATTCGAAGCCGGGCTGGAGCCGTGAGAGGAGCCGCCATGCGAAAAACCATACGGATCGCCGTTGCGGCCGTCGCCGCGGCGTTGTTGCCGTTCGCGGCCGCCGTCGAGGGTCATCACTCGTTCGCGGCCGCGTTCGACGAGAACAAGCCGATCAACCTGGAGGGAACGGTCACCTTCGTGGAGCTGGTCAACCCGCATTCCTGGATCTGGATGGACGTGACCAACGAAGACGGGACCGTGACCAACTGGGGAATGGAAGGCGGGCCGCCGCTGAACCTGTTCCGAAACGGCGTCACGCGGGACACGCTGCCCGTGGGATCCGAGATTCGGATCTTCGGTTACCAGGCCAAGAGCGGGGAGGACAAGGGCGTCGGCGTCTTCTTCGAGTACCTGGACGGACGCAAGATCTTCATGGGCGGTTCGGCGCCCGGCGCCGACGGGAATCCCGTGCCCGGGCTTCCGCAACCGTAGGTTCCGGGCCGGCTCGAAGCCGCCCGCGTTCGCCGCCGCATGCCGCTCCGCAGCCTGCTCGAGTGGCTGGGATCCACACCGCCCAGCATCGCGATCCACGAGTCCCTCTACGTGTACCTGGTCGTCTTGACCGTCCACGTCCTCACCTTGTGCCTGTTCGCCGGTACGACCCTGATCGTCGACCTGCGGCTGCTCGGGTTCACGCTCCGGCGCGTTCCCGCGTCCGAGGTGATGTCGCGCCTGCTGCCGTGGAGCGCCGCGGGTTTCGCGGTCATGCTCCTCTCCGGATCTCTGCTGTTCTTCGCGTCACCGATCGACCGCTACGACAACCTGTTCTTTCGAACCAAGATGCTGTTGATCGTGGCGGCCGGCGTCAATGCATGGCTGTTCCACCGCACCACGTGCCGGGACATTGCGGATTGGGACCGGGATCCAGTGCCGCCGCGGCGCGTCCGCGCGGCCGGGGGCGTGGCGCTGGGACTGTGGGCCTCCGTCATCCTGGCCGGACGCATGATGCCGTATCAACTGTACTGGTTCGGATAAGTGCCCGTGACCCTGCTCGAGCTCTTCCAGTGGATCCAGTACTCGCCGCCGCTGGTGGCGATGCGGGGCTCGCCGTGGTTCTTTCCGGCGATCGCCGGGATCCATCTTCTGGGGCTCGGCGTCCTGGGCGGGGCCGTGCTTCTCGTCGACCTCCGCCTCCTGGGGCTCGGCCTGTCGCGCCAACCCGTGGCCGTGCTCGCGCGCGACGCCGAACGGTGGCTGCTGGCCGGCTTGGCCATCATGCTGCCGACCGGCGTCCTGCTGTTCATGTGTTTCGCGACGAAGTACTACTACCTGACCGCGTTCTGGGTGAAGCTGTCGGCGCTCGTCCTCGTCCTGGCCTTCACCTTTCTGGTCCGGCGCCCGAGGATCATGCGCGACCGCCCGGACATGACCCCTTTCGGGGCACGGGTGTTGGGAGTCGTTTCGCTGTCGCTGTGGACGACCATCGCGTTGGGGGGGCGGCTGATCGGGTTGCCGTGAACCCCTGCGCCGCCGAAACGGGCCGCGCGCGACGATGTATCAGTCGCCGAGCGCGAAGGCGACCAACGCGTTGTCCGATCCGCGACCGGTCGCGATCACAAGGTACTGGCGGCCCGCGCGCGTGCGGTAGGTCATCGGAATCCCCGTGTTCCCGTAAGGGATCGGACCCCGCCAGACCTCCTCTCCCGTCAACGCGTCGAACGCGTACAGGTAGTTGTCGCCGCCGCCGATGAAGACGAGCCCGCTCGCCGTCACCATCGCGCCGCCCCGGTTACCGGGAGAACCCAGGCGATCGGGCAACTCGACGCCGGCCAGCAGCGGGTGTTCGCGCAGCGCCGGATTCCCTTCCCCCAGCGGCGCGCGCCAGGCGATCTCCCCGCGGTTCAGGTCGACGGCGGCCAGAACGGCGTAAGGCGGCGAGACGAGCGGCAGGCCGCCGGGCAGGGACGCGGATTCGCCGCTCGCGAACACATTGGAGTAGTCGACGGGAACCAGCGGGTTCGACCCGTCGTTCGGTCCGACGCGGTTCACGCCGACCGTGTTGGCCGCGCGCACGAACAGGTACCCGGTTTCCGGATCGAACGCCGCGCCGCCCCAGTTGGCGGCCCCGACCTGCCCCGGACGCTGCAGCGTCCCTTCCAGCGAGGGCGGCGTGAAGATCGGACCGATGCGGAATCGCTCCATCCGTTCCCGCGCCATCCGCTCGATCTCCGGCGTCAGGTCGTTCGCATCCTCCAGCAGGACGCCTTGCGGCGAGAACGGGGGCGGCCGGGTCGGAAACGGTTGCGTGGGATAGGGCCGCTCTCCCGGAACGGTGCTGTCGATGGGAACGGGGCGCTCTTCGATCGGCCAGACCGGCTCGCCCGTGACGCGGTCGAACACGAACGTGTCGCCGCGCTTCGTGACCTGGGCCACGGCGTCGATTTCCCGGCCGTCCACGGTGATGGTCACCAGGTTGGGCGGCGCCGGGATGTCCCAGTCCCAGAGACCGTGGTGGACCGTCTGGAAGTACCAGCGGATCTCGCCGGTGGCCGCGTCCAGGCAGACCAGCGATTCTGCGAACAGGTTCGCCCCCGGGCGCTGCCCTCCGTAGTAGTCGCTGCTCGGACTCGAGGTCGGCAGGTACAACAGGCCGCGCTCCGCGTCCAGCGTCATCGGCGCCCACACGTTGCCGTGGCCGTTCGTACGCCACGACTCGTCTTCCCAGGTGTCGGCGCCCGGCGCGTCCGCGGATTCGGGAACGACCGAGAACGTCCATACGCGTTCGCCGGTATTCGCGTCGAACGCCTGGACGTATCCGTTCGGGTCGCGGATCTGCACGCGGTCGGGAACCTGGCTGCCGACGATCACCAGATCCTCGTACACGACGGGCGGCGAGCTCTGGCTCATGTGGGCGATATCGTCGACCCGATCCAGGCCGGCGACCAGCGACGCGGCGCCGTCCTCTCCGAACGCCTGTACGGCTTCTCCCGTGTACGCGTCGAGCTTGAACAGCCGCGTGCGGCTGTTCAGGAAGATGTAGAGCCGGTCATCGTCTCGCCAGAACGCCGTGCCGCGCAGCTTGAAGCCGCTTGCCGAAAGCAGTTGGCCGAGCTTGTAGCCTTCGCCGTCGAAACGCCACAGCTCCACGCCGGTTTCCGCGTCCAGTGCCGCGGCGTTGTTGTACGGTGTCGTGACGTACAGCACGCCGTCGATCATCAGGGGCGTGCTCTCGAAGAACCCGGGCGTCGTTCCCCATTCCTCCAACGGGGTCTCCCAATGCCGCCATTCCCAGACCGCCTCGAGCCGGTCGACGTTGCCGGCGTGGATATCGGTGAGCGCGGAGTATCGGGACCCGCCGGGGTCGCCGCCATGGTAGAGCCATTCGACCTGCGGGTCGGCGTCCTGGGCGATGAGCGACGGGACCGCACCGACGAGCAGGAGAAAAGCCGGCCAGAACCTGCGCTGGTTCGTCACGGTGAACCCTCCCACGACGCCCGGAGCGCTTCACGGTCGACCTCCGCCCCACGCAGAAAGACACTCGAAATTCGCCGCGTGTTGCCGATGTCGTCCAGCGGATTGGCGTCCAGAACCACGAAATCCGCGCTCTTCCCGGCCGCCGCCACCCCCAGTTGTTCGAGACCCAGCACCTCGGCCGTCGTCGAAGTGGCGGCGCGGATCACGTCATGGGGCGTCATCCCGGCGGCGACCATGTCCGCAAGCTCTTCATGCACGGTCCACCCGATCGACGTCCCGGCATCGGAGCCGAACGCGATGGGTACGCCCTCGTCGTGCAGGCGCACCAGGTTCCGGGCCTGGACCGCAAAGAATTCGTCGGCGCGGGCGATGGCTTCCGGCGTGCGCTCCGCGGCGGCCGCCCGCATCCGTTCCACCTCGGCCTCGGGGACGGTCTCGGCGATCCACGCGAGATCGGCCTCCGGCGCAACGCCCCGGCTCGGCAGGTTGGGAATGAAGTAGACGTCGGGACGCTCGCGAAGCAGGCCGATCAGTTCGTCGTCGATGTCCTGGTCCCGCACGCCGTGAGCGAAGCCGTCGACGCCCGCCCGTACCAGTTCCTTCGCGTCGGCCAGGTAATAGACATGCGCCACCACCTCGAGGCCGAGCGCATGGGCTTCGTCGATCGCCGGGCGATAGAGGTCGGGGGTGAGCTTGTCGACCGTCCCGTTCCGGTCGTCGACCCATAACTTGACGACGTCGACCTCGCGTTCGGCCAGCTCGCGAATCACGGCCCGCGCTTCCTCTTCCGTCGTCACGCCGTAGGCGGACGGCCGGTAGTATGCCGCGTTCGGTCCCGCGTTGGGCTTGGCGATGCCCCGTCCGGCGGTCAGGAACAACGCGGCCCCCGGGACCGGCTCGGAGCGCAGCTCGAACGGCAGGTCTCCCGGGTCGGTGCCCAGGTTCCGGGTGGCGGCGACACCGTAATAGGCGTACCGCCGCAAGTGGTCGACGTAGTTCTCCCGGGTCAGGTTGTCGGCCGACATCATGGACGCCGCCACGTCGGCGTACCCGATATGGGAATGCCCGTCGACCAGGGCCGGAATGACGGTCTTGCCCGCAAGGTCGACCCGTTCGGCGCCGTCCGGAACCGGCACGGCGTCACTGGGACCCACCGCCTGGAACACGCCGTCGTCCAAGACGAAGACCGAGTCCTCGATGACGGTGGCGCCGTCGCCGACGATCAGGCGCGCGCCTTCGAAGACGACGGCCGTGGACGGGTCCGGCGGCGCGTCCGGAGCACACGCGGAGACGGCCAGAAGCAGGCCGGTCGAGAACGTCAGGGACCGCATGGTTCCTCCCGGGTGGGCGCGCGGTTGGTTAGTCCGTCGCAAAGCAGTAGAACAGGCCCGCGCCGCCGGTCGAGACGAGGTTCTCCTGGCTGCAGCCGTTCGACGGGTGCGCGGCGTTCCACGGAGAATAACCCACCGAACCCCCGCGGTCGTGATGTCCCACCATGGCCCGGCCGTCTTCGGCGTTGCTGGTCCAATTGCTGCAGGTCAGGGCGTGGCCGTCGAAGTTCAGCAGGTCCATCAGCGCGTACGGCCACGCCGTGCCGTCGGGCTGGGAGCCGGTCAGGACGTCGTGCCGGTTGGGCTGGCCCTCGGCGTTGACGGGATCGCCGCGCTCGGTCAGCGCGGTCTCGTTCGTGATGTTGGCGTTGTCGGAGTGCAGATCGTCCACGTCACGCGCGATCATGACGCCGTCCGCGTTGTACCACGGTCCGGACCCGATACGGTCGCGCGCGTTGATCGTCAACGCCGGATGCGACAGGCTCAGATACGCCCGCCAGATCTTGTCGCCCTCCCCGGCCTCCTCGGCCAACGCCTGGCAGTGACGGTCGGCCCCGGTCATGCCGCCGAGGTTCCCGCCGTCTCCGCTGCCCTCGCTGGTAATGAAGAAGCTCATGTCTTGCGCGGCCGCGGGCGCCACGCTGCACATCGCCATGCCGAAGGCCGAGATCAGGACATATCTAGTCATCGGATTTCTCCCTCCCTTCGTCACGGAGGGCCCGGCGTTTCCCTCGGAAAGACCGGGCCCTCTGAACCGAACGGCTACCTACAGCTGAACGTCGGCGGGCTCGCAATTGCCGCCTTCGCAGCGGTTGTTCTCGGTGCAGGAATACTCGTAGAGCTCCGCGCCGGGCGGCATCAGCTTGAACGTTCGCGTGTTGACGATGGGTTCGGTGTAGTACAGAGGGTCCTCCATCGTGACTTCCCAGTTGATGGTGTCGTACTCGGGCCGCGTCATCCGGACCGTGAGCGTCAACTCTTCGCTCAAGGGGTTGCGGGCGGTGTCCAGCCACGTCCGGCCGTTGAACCCCGTCGACGTGATCACGAGCGTGTCGCCTTCCCACCGGCCGATGGACGTGCCGCGCCAAGTCGGTTCCATGTCGGCGGGTAACTCGACGCCGTCATAGGTGGGGACCATGTGCCACGCGTTGTCCTGTTCCCAGAGAATCGCCAACCGGTCCGTGCTGTGCACGTACGCGTGCGGATACGGCGTTCCGTAGGCGCGCATGAAACCCCAGGGGAGGCAATATGCGCCGTAGTCGAAGTAGTCCTCGTCGTTGATGTCCCGCATCGCCTGCCCTTCGGCGGTGAACGGGAGCGGACCGGAACCGACCTGGACGCATCCTTCCGTGCCGCCGGCGCACGAATCGCCGTCCTGGGTGATGTTGCCCACGCGGGGGTGATCCCAGACGCCGCTGAAGTCGGGCCGTCCGTCCGCGAGCCGGGGCACGGCCATCTCGCCCGCGCCGGCGTCCTCGACGGCGGCCGGCTCCTCGGCCGGCGCGCACGAAACCGTCAAACCGAGCAGCACGGCGGCCGATGCCGCCCGTTTCAGCACGATGCGGCTCGAGTGAACCGTGTTCTTCATGTCCAATCTCCCGTCAGGTTACTGGGGACGTTGACCGACGGCCTGCGCCGAAGCGGTGAATACGCGGCTGCCGTCCTCGAAAGTGACCTGGCCGCCCGACGCGTTGGGCGATCCGTCACGCGCCAGATGGCCTTCGACGATCACCGTCGCGCCGATCGGAAGCACTTCGCGCGTGATGCCCCGCCGGCGCATGCTGTTCGGCGCCCCGGCCGAGAAGCCCCACACGGCCGTCCGGCCGGTGACCTCGTCGGTGCCGTCGACGTAGTACCAGACATGCGGGTTCTGCCATTCGACCTTGACGACCTCGCCGGTAACCCGGACGGGCATCGCTTCATCGAATTCCGCCGCCTCGGAATGGTGCGCGACAGCCGGCGCGGCGGCCGCGAGCAAGCCGGCGACGCCGAGCGCTGCAAGCAAATTGCGTGACATTACGATCCTCCCGAATGGTTTCAGTGAGCGAACACCTTGGCAGTTTAGTGATTCCGCGCGCGGACTTGAAGCAAAAATAGGACAATCGACCTGGGAGAAACCGGCATGTCGGCACTGTTCAAGAAACTGAACCTCGGCGAGAGGCCGCGGATCCTCGTGCTGAACGCTCCGGCGAGCTTCGAAACGGAGCTTGCGGCTCTGAGCGGCGTGACGATCGTCAGGGACGCCAAGCGAGTCCGGAACATCGACTTCATGCTCGCGTTCGTGATCACGCGGCGCGAGCTGGACGCGGCGTCGAAGCTGGCCGCGCGCAAGACGGAAGGCGACGCCGTGGTCTGGTTCGCGTTTCCGAAAGGCACGTCCAGAAACTACACATGCGAGTTCAACCGGGACACCGGGTGGGTCGAACTGGGAGCCGCCGGTTTCGAAGCCGTGCGCATCGTGGCGATCGATGACGACTGGTCGGCTCTGCGTTTTCGCCGCGTCGAGTTCATCAAGAACATGACGCGGGAGTCGAAGCGCGCGTTGACGCGGGCCGGCAAGACCCGGACATCCGGGCGGTAGCCGCGGCGCCGCTCAACGCATGTCGATGGCTTCGCCGTCCAGCGTCACGATCTCCGCGCGGATCTCGTCATCGACCTGCCGGCTCGGAAGCCCTTGAACGTCGATGGTGAGCCCGGGCCGGAGGGCTTCCTCGGTCACGCGGCGAAAATTCAGTCTCCCGACGGGCGCCAGGATGACGGTGAGGATTCGCCCGCCGGTGTCGATCCGGGCAACGCCGTAGGGGGCCCCCGCGTAGTCCACTTCGCGAACCACGCCGGTGACTTCCACGCGGCCGGCTTCGTCGTAGGCGTCCCACTGCCGCTCCACCGGATACACTCGGTTCTCGTCCACGTCCGTCGGCCCCAACCACGGGGTGATCGCGCCGGAGATCAGCGAGCCCAAATTGCCCTCCATGCAGGCGTACTCCATGATCTCGACGTCGGGAGTCAGGACGAAGACCCGCTCGCCGCCGATGGGGCGCGTGTAGGTCTTGGGGTCGTCGAGGGTCCACGTGAACAGGATGCGCCCCATGTCCGGGCGTTCGAACGTCATCGTCAGCCGGCCTTCGTCGCTGACGGGATGGCCGATCGTGCCCAGCTTGGTCCACCCGTTGAAGTTGACGGCCTCGATGACGAGCGTGTCGCCGTCCCACCGCCCGCGCGAGTCGCCGAACCAGGTGGGCGGCCAGCCGTCGCGGTGGGGCAGGCCCTCGGTGTTCACCACCTGGAACATCGTGCTCTGCTCGAAGAGGAACGCGATGTACTCGTCGTTCTGGAGAATCTGCATCGGGTGGGGCGTGAACGACCGCATCCAACCGAACGGCATGCAGCTCCCGGCGTAGTCGCCGAACTGGTTGGCGTCGTAGTTGTCCCACTGCGCCTGGCCCCAGGGCGTGAACGGCAGCGGATTCGGCTCGCCGACGATGCTCGTCCCGTTGTCGTTGGTGACCGACCGGGTCAGGTCCTGCGCGCCCGGACGGGCCCAGACTCCGCTGAAGTCGGGCCGGCCGTTCGGCAGGCGCGGCGCCGGCGCGTTCATGTCGACTTCGACCCGCAGGGTTTGCGTCCACGCGTCAGGCGCCGTCACACCGGTCGCAAGCATCGCCGCGGCCGCGACGATCCCAAGATGCTTCTTCACGATGCTCCTCCTCGGCAGGCTTCCACGATCCGTTTCCGATTGGGAATCCCCTCGTGACGATAGACCTCGGCGCCCGCGCCGTCAAAGACAACCGTTGCCGGCACGGTGTCCACTCCGTACGCGCCGGCGACGTCCCGGCCCACGGTGCTGAGCATGTTCAGCCGAACCACCCTCGCGCGTCCCCGCAGGTCCCTTTCGATCCCATTCACGATGGGTTTCGCCACCAGGCACGGCGCTCAGGTGTTCGAGAAGAAATCGACGACGACGGGCTGGCCGCCGCCGAGCAGCGTCGTGAACTGGTCCTTTCCCTCGAGCCGGGTCGCTCGCGTTCGCAGAAGGAAAAACCAGACTCCGATCAGTATCGCAACGAACAATGTGGCTTCGTAGTTCACTCGTACCTCATCTTTGGCGCGGAATCGGCGTCACGCGTCGATCCGGTACAGGTGCGTGTGACTGCGAATGAAGAACGCGCCGTCATAGACGGCGATCGACGCCAGCATCCGCCCGTCGATCGTGTTGCTCGCCAGCACCTCGAACTCCGTGCCCGGAGCGATCGCGGTCGTCACGCCTTCTTCGCTGGAAAAGTATATCCGCCCGTCGGCGTAGAGCGGGGACGCGGAATAGTTTCCCAGAACGCGCTCCCGCCAGTGGACCTCGCCCGTCGCCGCGTCGACGCAGGTGATGACGCCGAGATCGCTGACCATGTAGAGTTCCGACCCCACCAGGACGGGCGACGGCGTGAACGGGATCGACCGCGTCCCGATCCACTCGACGTGCGAGTCGGTCACGTCGCCCGAGCCGTCCACGCGCACCGCCATCAACGTCGGGTCGTTGAACCCCGTATCGATATATACCAGGCCGTTGCCGTACACCGGGCGCGGCACGTTCGAGAACCCGTCTTCGTACCGGACGTACCAGATCTCCTCGCCCGTCTCGGCATCGTAGGCCGTGGCGCGGAACGCGCCGATGCTGATCACCTGGTCGCGTCCGTCGACGCCGATCACCAGTGGCGTCGAGTAGGCCTGGCTGAATCGACCGCGGCGATCCTGCTTCCAGCGGACGCGTCCGGTCGAGGTGTCGAGCGCGACCACGAACGCCTGGTCGTACCCATCGCAGTTGATGATCAGGAGATCGCCGTGCAGCGCCGGCGAGCCGCCGTTGCCGTGCTGGGAGACGTACGGGAAACGCGTCGTCCAGAGTATCTCGCCATCGGACGTGGACAACGCGGCCGTGCCGGCGGCGCCGAAGTGGACGTAGACGCGCGGCCCGTCCACGATCGGCGTGGGCGAGGCGTGGCTGTTCTTCGCGTTGAGAAGGCGTGACTCGCCCTGGCGAAAGACTTCGACGTCGAGGAGCGGCTCTCCGGTCGCGGCATCGAACGCCAGGGCGCGCAACGATGCGCCGCGGCCGTCGGTGACGGCCGTCGTCAGCCAGACCTTTCCATCGGCAATGGCCGGGGACGACCATCCACGCCCGGAGACAGGCACTTTCCAGGCGACGTTGCGATCCTCGCCCCATTCCAGCGGTAGATCGCGCAGGGTGGAATGGCCCTGTCCGGTCGGCCCCCGGAACTCGGGCCAGTCCTGGGCGACGGCCGACGACGCGGCCAGCGCGAAGCACAGAGAGACGATCAGCCGGGCCATGGTGACTGACGCGGGACCGGCCCTCGAGCCGGCCCCGCGCCGCGCGTGGGTTACTGGTCGCGGGCGGCGATCGCCGCGGCCGACGTCTCCGCCGCCGCCACGAGGTCCGCCTGGTTCTGGGGAACTGCCGAGGCGTGGACCCCCAGATACTGGTCGAACTCCAGCCCGAGCTCCGCAACGTGCTCGGCCAACTGCACGACGAACGGATTCTCCGCGGTGGTCAGCGTAAAGTCGGCCTGCATCAGGATGCCGTGCTCGGGCATGTACGCCACCAGCGTGCCGTCGCTGTGCGTGTTCGGAATGTGATGCAGCTCGAGCTGGTTGGGCGTACCCTCGCCGAGGATCATCACGTCGCCGACACCCTCCACGGTCGGGGTGAGCGTCTCCTCGCCCAGGAGCGTGCGCGGCGTGCTGAAGATCATGTCGAGGAACTCGACGTTGCTCTCATGCGTCAGCAGGGTGATGCCGGCGCGGAGGAACGGCACGAGCCCGCCGGCGTGGTCGGAATGTGGATGGGAATTGATGATGTAGCGAATCTCCTTGTCCGGAATCACGCGCATCACTTCATCCAGCACGGCCTGTCCGCGGGCCGCCGACTGTCCGCCCTCGAAGATCGCGACGTAATCTTCGAAATCCACCGCGAGCGCTTCGTATCCCTGCGTGATGAGATAGACGCCGTCGGCCAGTTGCTCGGCAAGCTCCTCGGGAGCGGCCGCGGCGCCCCGGCCTCCGCCGCCACC
>JAJEEE010000035.1 GCA_022821145.1 Acidobacteriota bacterium | reverse complement strand
GGGCATGCGGCGACGTTGTGCGTTTCCTGCGTGGCTTGGCGTGGCGCTCGGTCTTCCGAGGGGATGACCGACGCTCGGTGTTTCGCTGCGGCGGGACAACGCGGCAATTGCCTTCGCAATTGCCGAGGCGGAGCGGAGGCGTCAGTCCAAGAGAATGATCTCTTCGTTCACGGTGTTGGCGATCGGCGAGATCACGTCTTGCTGACGCGGCGACCCGGAGGCCGCCTTGTCCACCCGCGGCGGGGGACGCCGCGGGTCCGATGGGGCATGCGGCAACGTTGTGCGTTTCCTGCGTGGCTTGGCGTGGCGCTCGGTCTTCCGAGGGGGATGACCGACGCTCGGTGTTTCGCTGCGGCGGGACAACGCGGCAATTGCCTTCGCAATTGCCGAGGCGGAGCGGGGCGTCCGTCCAGGAAACGAACTTCTCGACGCGCTGCCAGCATGACGACGTCCGCGCGGACCCGCGCCGAGTCCCGGCCTTGACACGTCTTCGGCGAACGGGGTTAACTTTGGGGCCGGATCGACGGGTAACGATCAACCTGTCCGAGAGGAGGACGATATGCCGCTTCGTTTGGGATCGACCGCTCCCGACTTTTCCGCGGATACCACCGAGGGTCCCATCCGTTTTCATGACTGGATCGGCGATGGCTGGGCCGTGATCTTTTCCCATCCCAAGGATTTCACCCCGGTGTGCACGACCGAGTTGGGAGCCGTGGCCGGACTCCAGGGCGAGTTCGCGAAACGCAACGTCAAGGTCATCGGCCTGAGTGTGGACTCGGTCGACGATCACCGGCGCTGGTCCCAGGACATCGCCGACGCCACCGGCAACGCCCTCAACTACCCGTTGATCGGCGATCCGGATCTCGCCGTCTCGAAGCTGTACGACATGCTGCCGGAAAGCGAGTCGGGCGGGGCCGGCCCGCGCACGGCCGCCGACAACATGACGGTGCGCAGCGTCTACGTGATCGGGCCGGACAAGAAGGTCAAGCTTTCACTCACCTATCCGATGACGACGGGCCGGAACTTCGACGAGTTGCTGCGTGTGATCGATTCGATCCAACTGACGGCGAAGCACAAGGTGGCGACGCCGGCCAACTGGACCGACGGCGACGAGTGCATCATCGTGCCGGCCGTTTCGGACGAGGAAGCGCGCCAGACGTATCCCGACGGCTGGAACGCGGTCAAACCCTACCTGCGCTTGGTGAAGCAACCCCGATGAGGCCTTGCGGCGCGCGCCGGCCCCGCGGCGCGCGCCGACCCGTCCGGCGCCGTCAGCGGTACGCCGGGATCCCCGTGATCGCTTCGCCCAGGATCAGCGTGTGCATGTGGTCCGTGCCCTCGTAGGTGTAGACGGACTCCATGTTCACGAGGTGACGGAAGACCGGATACTCGAGCGTGATCCCGTTCGCGCCCATCAGGTCCCGGGCCAGCCGGGCGGCTTCCAGTCCGACTCGGACGTTGTTGCGTTTTGCCAACGACGTCTGGGTGAAGTGAAGCCGGCCGTCGTCCTTCAACTTGCCCAGGCGCCAGGCCAGCAACTGCCCCTTGGTTATCTCGGTCAGGATGTGGGCCAGCTTCTCCTGCACGAGCTGGAACGACGCGATCGGCTTGCCGAACTGGGTCCGGCCCAGCGCGTAGTCGACGACGCAGTCGTAGCAGGCCATCGCCGCGCCGATCCCGCCCCACGCGATCCCGTAGCGCGCCTGGTCGAGACATCCGAGCGGGCTGCGGAGGCCCCGGCCCTCCGGCAGGCGGTTGGATTCGGGCACCTCGACGTCGTCCAGTATCAGGTCGGAGGTGACCGACGCGCGAAGCGACAGCTTCTTCCGGATATCGGAGGCCGTGAACCCCGGCATGCCGCGTTCCACGATGAAGCCCTGGACATCGCCGCTGTCGTCCCGCGCCCAGACGATCGCGATGTCGGCGATCGAGCCGTTGGTGATCCAGCGCTTCGTGCCGTTCAGGACCCACGCGCCGCCGGAGGCCCGCGCGCGCGTTTCCATGCCTCCCGGGTCCGAGCCGTGGTCCGGTTCGGTCAGGCCGAAGCAGCCGATCGCTTCTCCGCGCGCCAAACGGGGAATCCACCGCTGTTTCTGCTCCTCGCTCCCGTAGGCGAAGATCGGATGCATGACCAGGGCGCCCTGGACGCTGGCGAAGCTGCGAAGCCCGCTGTCGCCGGCTTCGAGCTCCTGCATGATCAGGCCGTAGGCCACGTTGTTCATGCCCGCGCATCCGTAGCGCTCGGGAAGGTTCGCTCCCAACAACCCCAATTCCGCCATCTCCGGGACGAGATCGGCCGGGAACGTCCCGGCTTCGAAGTGGTCGTCGATCGTGGGCAGGACCCGGTCGCGAACGAACCGGCGCACCGTGTCGCGTACCAGCCGCTCCTCGTCGGTCAGCAGCTCCTCGATGTGGTAGAAGTCGATTCCCCGGTGCGAGGGCATCGCCGGCTCCTTGGCAGGGAAAGGCCGTATTATACAGGAGCCGATGAAGGACTCTCGTGCGAGGGAAATCGTCGAGACGCTGCGCGAGGCGGGTCACCGGGCCTATTTCGTCGGCGGCTGTGTCCGCGACCTGGTCATGGGCGTCGAGCCGGCCGACTACGACATCGCGACGTCCGCGCGGCCCGAACAGGTGCGGGCGATCTTCCCGCGGACCCAATCGATCGGCGCCCGCTTCGGAGTCGTCCTGGTCATATTCAAGGGCGGGCTCTACGAAGTCGCGACGTTCCGTAGCGACGCGGCCTACGTCGACGGCCGCCGACCGACGGCCGTGACGTTCACCGGTCCCGAAGACGACGTCCGGCGCCGAGATTTCACGATCAACGGCCTGCTCTACGATCCCGTCGAGAACGAGTTCATCGATTACGTGAACGGCCGCGCCGACATCGAGCGGCGGATCGTGCGCGCGATCGGCGATCCGGCAGCCCGCTTCCAGGAGGACAAGCTTCGCATCCTGCGCGCCGTTCGCTTCGGCGCCCGGCCGGGATACCGCATCGCGCCGGACACGTGGGACGCGGTGCGGCGCATGGCGCCGCAGATCCATCGGGTGAGCCGCGAGCGGATCCGGGACGAGCTGGTTCGATTGCTGTCGGAAGGCCGGGCGAAGAGGGGCGTCCATCTTCTGGCGGAGTCCGGCCTGCTGTCGGAGATACTGCCCGAGGTGGCCTGGGACCCGCATCTCGACGCGTGCCTCGGTCTGATGGCGCCCGAGCCGAAGGCCGACTTCGCGTTCGCCGTGCTGCTCCACGAGTGCCCGGCGGCGGCGGCGCGCGGCGCGGCCGAGCGGTTGCGGCTGTCGAGACGCCAGATCGACCACGTGGAATCGCTGGTCCGGACCCGGCCCGCCCTGGACCAGGTCCGGCGGATGCCGGTTTCCGCGCTCAAGCGTCTGCTCCGGCGGCATCGTTTCGAGGACCATCTGGAGTTGCACCGGATACACACCGCGGCGGCCGGGCTGCCGGGGTCCGCGTACACGTTCATCGAGGAGCGGCGGGCCGCGTGGTCGGCCGAAGATCTATCGCCCGAGCCGTTGATATCGGGCGCAGACTTGATTACCCTGGGGCTGGAGCCCGGCCCTTCCTTCGCGAGGATCCTGACAACCTTGGAAGACGAACAGCTGGAAGGACGCTTGTCGACGCGCGCCGGCGCGCTCGCTTTCGTCAGGGATCGTTTCCTGTGAAGTTTCTGATCGTTCTGGCGAGCCTTGTCAACCTCAACACCGCCACATTGGCCGAGCTCGACACCTTGCCGGGCGTCGGTCCGGCGCTGGCCGAGCGCATCGTCCGGTTTCGCGAGTCGCGCGGCGGCTTTCGACGGGTCGAGGAACTGCTGGCGATACCCGGGATCAGCGAGGCGCGTTGGCGGGTCCTGCGCCGACGGGTCGTGGTGGAGCCGGGAGCGAAACCGTCGGACGGCTACGGCTCGACGGAAGGCTCGGCGGACGGGTCGGTGAAGGGGCCGGAGGGCGCGCTGCCGGCGCCGTCCAGGTCCGGGGACGGGAAGAAGCCGCCGCCGAACCCGTGAATCGGGCAGTAGGACGTGGGCGCCGTCCCGCGTATGAAGAGTTGCGAAGAGCGTTCGACGCAGTACGGTGACGCGAGCGCCAGCGTTTCCTCGTCGATGGAAACCATCTCCACTCCGGGCGGATAGACGAAGTTGACATTCTGTCCTTCCCGCACCGGGTAGAGCTCGTAGGCGTCCAGCATGAACGAAGCCCAGATGGGCAGCGCCGACCGCGACCCCTCCAGGTCGAGCTCGCGGTTGTCGTCGAAACCGACCCACGCGATGACGAGCAGATCCGTCGTGTACCCGGCGAACCACCCGTCCCGCGACGTCCCGGTCTTTCCGGCCGCCGGCAAGCTGAAACCGAAGCGCGAGCGGACGCCGGCGCCGGTCCCGCGATTGATGACGTCTTCCAGGAGACTGGTCATCAGGGCGGCGAGCTCGGGCCGCAACACTTCGCGCGACTCGAGGGGATAGGCGGCCAGGACGTCGCCGTCGCTGGACGTCACGCGCTCGATGGCCCGGGGCTCGACCCGAACGCCTTCGTTGGCCATGACGGTCCAAGCGGCGGCGATCTCGATCGGCGTGACCTCGAACGATCCGAGGGCGATCGACGGAAAGGGTTGGATGTCGGCGTTGAACCCGGCGCGATGAGCGAGTTCGGCGACCCGGTCGTATCCGACGCGCTCGGCGACCTTCACGGTCGGCACGTTCAGCGAACGCATCAACGCCTCGCGCGCCGTGACCATCCCGTGGAAGACGTCGGCGTAGTTCTGGGGGCTGTAGAAGCGTTCGTCCTCGTACAGGAAGTACGTGGGTTCGTCGATGATCGTGGTCAGCGGCGTGATGACGCGGGCGTCCCGAATGGTCCCGCGTTCGTCCCGGGTCGGAATCTCCTGATCGAGGTCGAAGACCAGGCCGTCGGCGTCGAACGGCGTCGGGTCCGCGTCCCGGAGAAGCTGACGCCGCTCCTCCTCTCGGAGCGCGTCCTCTTCGCGGCGAATCCGCTCTTGCCGCTCGACCCGCGCCCGCTCCTCCGGGTCCGTGATCTCGGGCTCCGGCTCGACGAAGCCCAGCAACTCGAGCAACTCCTCGGGCACGGGGCCCGGATCGAAAACGGGTTCGACCGGCGGCGGGATGGGGTCGAACGCGCTCTCGAACGCCGCCGCGTATACGAACGGCTTGAAGATCGAGCCCGGTTGGCGGAACGCCTCGGTGATCCGGTTGTACTGGCTGGCGCCGTAGTCGCGGCCGCCCACCATGGCCTTGATCGCTCCCGTGCGCGGGTTGAGCGCGATCAGGGCGGCCTGGACGGGAGGGCGTCCGGACGACGGCCCGCGGCCCAGCGCTTCGAGTTGCTCGTCGGCCGCCGCGATTCCGACCGCAACCGCGTCGACGGCGGCGCGCTGGAGGTCGGGGTCGAGCGTCGTGTAGACGTGGAGACCGCCGCCGACCAGCGCCTGCTCGTCGAAGTCGTCGAGCATTTGCTCACGGATGTAGTCGACCATGTAGGGCGCGTCGCTCGCGTCGACGGAGACTTCGGCCAACGCGATCTCGGACGCGCGCGCGTCGGACAACTGGGCCGCGTTGATCATGTCCAGCGCGTGCATCGCGTCCAGCACGCCGTTGCGGCGTTCCACGGCCCGCTCCATGTTCCGCGTCGGGGCGAATGCGTTGGGCGCCGGGAGCATGCCGGCCAGCGTGGCCGACTCCGACAACGTCAGGTCTCCGATCTCCTTGCCGAAGTAGGCGTCCGCGGCCTCGCCGAAACCGTTGATGGCGAACGATCCGCGGTGACCCAGGTAGATCTCGTTGGCGTACATCGTGAAGATCTGCTGCTTCGTGAGGCGCTGCTCCAGGATCAGCGCCATGAAGATCTCGGGCAGCTTCCGGCTCCACGTTCGCTCGGCCCGGTTCAGGAAAATGCTGCCGGCCAACTGCATGGTCAACGTGCTGGCGCCCTGGCGGTCGAGACCCCGGACGTTCGCATAGGCGGCGCCGAGCCCGCGGATCAGGTCGATGCCGAAATGCCTGTAGAAGCGTTGGTCCTCGGAGGCGATGACGGCGTCGCGGAGCGTCGGCGGCAACTGCTCCCATGTGAGGAGGCGGCGCTTGCTGCGCGTTTCGTCGAACAGCGTGGTCACCAGCTCCGGCGGCAAGTGGACGCGATCCATCGGGAACCCGGAGAGCACCTCGGCCGCGCCGGTGAAGGCGCCGCCCCGGAAGTCCATGCGGTAGTCGGGACCGTCGGCGGGGGAAACCACGATCGCGGTCCGATCGCCGTCGACCTCCATCCCGTAGACGGCGTCGGCGTCCAGTTCGCCGTCCCGGCGTTCCAGGCCGGCCCGGCGCAGCCGGACGGCCGCCTCGCCGGGCGTGATCGCCTGCCCGGGATACAGCGCGTACGGCGCCGCGTAGATCCGGGCGGTGTTGGAAAACACCTCGCCGTCCAGACGGCGGTCGATGATGCGCGAATACCGGTCGTAGTATTGGAAGAAGACGGCGCCGCCGGCGACGAGCGCGGCCAGAACCAGCGCCGCCAGGACCTTGACGGCCGCGGACCGGAACCGGGAACGCTTCCGGCTCTTTCGTTTCGGCGATCCGCGCTTCTGCCGGCCTCGGGCCATATCCCACTGATTATAGTCTGAAGAATCCACCGTCCGGGCACTTTAATACCGGCGCCGGCGCCCGCCGCGCGGCTCACTCGGATGGAGCCCCCGCACGGGTGGCGAGAAGGTCGAACTGACGGGGCGGGATGGAGCGCCTGCTCCCGTCGACGCCGAGGGCGACGTGCACCGTCGATCCCGTGGCGAGCTGCTCGCCGGTGTCGGCGTTCCGGATGTCGTAGGCGAACGTCAGCATCCGGCGCTTCAGTGACGCGAGCGACGTTCGGACCAGGATACGGTCGTCGTAGCGCGCTGGCCGGTGGTAGCGGCAGCGCGCCTCGGCGACCGCGATCATGACGCCGTCTTCCGATTCCATGTCCCGATAACGGAAACCGGAGTGCAGGCAGAAGTCGGTCCGGCCGATCTCCATCCAGACGAGGTAGTTCGAGTAGTACACCACGCCCATCTGGTCGGTTTCGGCGTAGCGTACGCGGAGTAGAGTCTCGACGGATCGGCTCATGGGTCGGTTCTCCGTGACGGGTCGGCCCCGGGGCTGCGGATGCAGTCTATGACCGCGCCTTCCCGGCGCGCAACATGGCCGCGCCGCCTGCTGTCCGTAGCAAATGAAAATGTCCGGTTTCTGTAGCAAGTGAAGTGTCCGGTTGGGTTATCGGTTGACTGGTTGTCTGGAAACGCCTCCAGGAGTTGAATTTGTGGGGAGCGGCCTGTGCCCGCGCGATGCGTAGCGACGGGGGGGCACTGGCCGCGGATCGGGGCTTCCGCCCGTGTCGAGATGGCGTTGGGGGGATTCCCATTGGGATCAGGCCGCCCGTGTTCGACGTCGGGGACGTTTTTTGGCCGCAGCGGCTGGGTCCGGCATCCACTGGCCGGTGGGATCGTAC
>JAJEEE010000068.1 GCA_022821145.1 Acidobacteriota bacterium | reverse complement strand
AATGCTGGAAAATCTCTGCATGGTTGAGCCCTCCTCTTCGGTTCGGTCTTTCTTGTCGAAAAACCAATCCTACGAGGTCGGGCTCAACCTCTCAATCCTCTCTCCATTCCGCAGAATCTAATTTGGACAGGTATGAGTCGAAAAGGGATGGATCCACAAGGTCGTCAAGATCCGTGCCGTCGCTCTTCGGCACAGCGATCCCAGGATGTCCGGTCTGGCAACTGGTCGTCCGTTCAACCTATAATCACGGCGATCGTGCTTCCGAACCGAACTTCGCGAGACCGCTCGCGAGCCAGCATGGCCGATGACCGTGTCTTCGTGTCTGGAGTCGATCGGCGCGCTCGGAGCAAATGCGCCCTTCGCTACATTCGATCGTCAGTTCGGCAACGCCGCTGCGCGGCCTGGACTGGAAACGCGGCCGAAGTGAGTCCCGGAACCCCGATCGCCTTGGCCATCGACGGGGACGAAGTAGCGCCATGGCTCAGCGGCTGCACGTTGTCTACAGGCGACTTCATAAAGGGTCTATTGAGGAGCCCTGCGACGCCGGGTCGGAGTGGGCCGCAAGAAACCACACTCGGCGCCATTGCCGAAAGTGTCACGCGAGAGGGCGGGATGTCGAGTAGATCCGAAGAGAAGGCGTATGAATGAAGGGGCGTTCGAGGCCGGACAACAGGTTCGCCTGAAGCACGATCCGGGTCGGGTCGGGGTCGTAACCAATAGAACTCGCACCCGGGGCGGCATTCGTCGCCTCCAGGTGAGGTTTGCGAATGGCGCCCAGTACGTGCCAGAAGATCAACTCGAAGGGATAGGGTCGGAAGGCGACGATTCTCTCGACCTGCTCAAGCGCGGCCGCATCGGAAACGCAGGGGATTTACGCCGCGCAGTGACGCACGCGCGCTTGACCGGACGGCTCGCCGACGTGATCTACAGCATGGACACGACCGGGACGGATTTCTATGCTCACCAATTCACGCCGATCGTCAAGCTCATGAATTCCGTCAACCGTGGGATCTTGATCGCCGACGAGGTCGGGCTCGGGAAGACGATCGAAGCCGGTCTCCTCTGGACTGAACTACGCACGCGATTCGATTTTCGTCGGCTGCTTGTGCTTTGCCCGGCGATGCTCCGACAAAAGTGGAAGCGCGAGCTTCGTCAGCGCTTCGGTGTCAACGCAGACGTGCTAGACGCTGGCGAGACGCTGGATCGCCTTCGACAGGCCGAGCGCGACGGCCCGGCCGCGCACTTCGCCATCATCGGTAGTCTTCACGGATTGCGTCCGCACAGGGGCTGGAGCGATGGTGACTCAGAACGCCCAGTTGGAGATTCGTCCCGGCTGGCCCGATTCATGGAAGAGCAGAAAGAGAACAATCCCCTCGTGGACCTGTGCGTAATCGACGAGGCGCACTATTTGCGGAACCGCGAGACGATGACGTCCGTGCTGGGACGTCTCGTTCGGGCCATTTCCGACTTCATTGTGTTGCTGTCAGCAACACCGATTCACCTGAAGAGCGGCGATCTATACGAACTCCTTCGCCTGCTCGACGAAAACACGTTCCAACGCCAGCAGTCGTTCGACGACATCTTGGAGGCGAACGGTCCTTTGGTCCGCGCCCGCAAGCTGATTCTCGACTCGAGTGGTCGCCCTGACGCCGAAACGAGGGCCGATGTGGAGCGCGAGTTGCTCCGCGCCCGTGAACACAGATTGCTGACGGGAAGCCGGCAACTGGCAGCGCTGATCAGTGAGCAGGGTTGGCTCAATAACCTGAGACAACCCGACGTCAGAGCGCGCTTCGCAGAGCGACTGGATCGCGTGAACCTGCTCGGTCACGTGGTGACACGGACGCGCAAGAGGGATGTCCAGGACCGTCGCATCGTGCGAGTCGTCCATGCGCTCGACGTGACACTCAGCGAGCCTGAACGCGCCTTCTACGACACCGTGACGAATCTAGTCCGCCGTTACTGCATGCAACGCGGCGGACACGAGGGGTTTCTCCTGACGACGCCACAGCGTCAGATGTCCAGTTCCATGCCGGCCGCTCTTCAGTATTGGGGACAGGATGGAGCCGTCGATGACGCAGAGGACACAGATGATGTCGACGATAATGATCGGTCGCTCAGGGCCGAGTTGACGGCCCGGGCTGCGGAGTTGGGCGATATTGCTACGTTGAGGCGCCAAGACAGCAAATACCAGACCCTGCGTGAGCACTTGCAATCACTGTTTCGACAGGAGGCCACGACCAAGGTCGTGGTGTTCTCGTACTTCCGTGCGACACTCCGCTACCTGCATGAGCGACTCGACAAGGACCGCATCCCGTCCGTCACGATGCACGGTGGTCATGCGGATAAAGACGAGATCGTGGAAAAGTTCCGAGAGTCGCCGGACCTCGCCGTGCTGCTTTCGTCGGAAGTCGGCAGCGAGGGTATCGATCTTCAGTTCGCCCGAGTGGTCATCAACTACGACCTGCCCTGGAACCCGATGCGGGTCGAACAACGGATCGGTCGAATCGATCGACTAGGTCAGTCGGCAGAGAAAATTCACGTCTGGAACCTGTTCTATCAGGACACCATTGACGATCGAATCTACCACCGATTGTTCGAGCGGCTCCGCGTCTTCGAGGGCGCGCTGGGCGGCCTCGAAACCGTGCTCGGCGACCGAATTCAGGAATTGACGCAAGCGTTGTTCAGTGCACGCCTGACGCCGGAAGAGGAAACACGGAGAATCGAGCAGACGGCATTGGCTCTCGAGAATCGACAGCTGGAAGAGGTGCGGCTGGAGCAAGAGGCCACTCACCTCACGGCATATGGTGACTACATCCTTCGCCAGGTGAACGCCGCGCGAGAACTCCACCGATCCATTTCTGCGCAAGATCTGCGTTCGTACGTTATGGACTACTTCGACATCCACTACACGGGCTCCGAGTTTCGACAGGTTCCTGACGATCCCTCCCGGTTCGATATCAATCTCTCCGTCGACGCCCGGCGCGATTTCGCGGCGTACCTCAGGAAACTACGGCTGACCGTACAGACGCGGCTTGCAGGAGACACAGTCCGGCATGTCCGCTGTCGGTTCGAGAACACCGCCGTGCCAGATCCCGCGGGACGCGAAGAAGTGATCAGCCAGTTCCACCCCCTAGTACGGTTCGTGTCGGAACGTCTCAACGCGCCGGACGAGCAGCGGCGCCCAGCGGTCGCCATACGAGTGGCTGTCGAAGATCTCGGGGCCACATGCGAACGCGGACTGTACGCGTTCTCGGTTCAACGGTGGTCAGTGCGCGGACTACGCGACATGGAACGGCTCGACTATATGGCTGCTCCGCTCGGGGAGGGACTCAGTCCGCTCGATCCTGCAGCGGCGGAGCAGCTCATAGCCACCGCGGTCAATCGCGGAACGGCGTGGCCGGGCGCTCGTGGAGCGATGGAGTGGGGCGAGATCGCCGACTTTGTCGACGACTATTGCATTGCCCAGTCGGAGTCGAGGTTCGCGCGATACGTAAAGGACCTCGAGGCGGAGAACGTCGATCGCGCGACCTTGCAGGAACGAATGCTCGACGAACACTATCGGACGCAACGGTCCAGTCTTGAGGAACTGCTTGAGAGGTATCGCATCGAAGGGCGAACCCACCTCCTGCCACCGACTCAGGGGCGGCTGAGGGCCCTCGAGACTCGCACGGAGCGACGGCGGCGGGACATAGACGATCGTCGAGAACTACAGTACTCCACCCCAGAGCCCGTATGTGTGGGAATCATCAAGGTTACGGTCGCCGGAGAGGTATCGCAGTGAATTGGTGGATCCGGTTTCGACAACTCGCTAAGCGGGTTCGCAGCAGGGGCACGAAGAAGCCGTGGCGCGACGAGACCGTCGCTGCCAGCGGCGCGTCTGCCTCGCCGCAACCGCCTCGATCCTCCCAAGCAGTCAGGCCGTCTGCAACGCAGTTTCGTGGATCTACCGGAGAAGTCGTTCCCCTCGTGGTGGGCCTGGACTTTGGCACCTCGTGCACAAAGGCCATTGTACGCAGTCCCTTCGCGTTCGAATCCCGTGCGACCGCCGTTCGTTGGCGGGGTGGAAATACGGACAGCCCGTACTTGCTGCCAACGACACTCTACGAGACAAGCGTCGGCTTCGACCTGGAGCATGGCGCCACGGCACGCAGAACGCATACGAGGCTGAAGGTCGACCTGATGAACAACCCGGAGTCGCGAGAGACTCGTGTTCGGGCAGCCGCGTATCTCGGGCTGGCCCTGCGGGCCGCACGGCAGTGGTTCCTCGATAGCCAGCACGACGTGTACGGGCAGGCTCGTTTCAGGTGGGCGCTGAACCTGGGAATTCCGTCGGCCGGGTACGACGACGAGCGCGTACGTGCGGCGTTTCGCGCAGTCGCAAGTGCTGCGTGGCGGCTCTCGCTCCGACCGGCTCCTCCGACGCTCAACGAGGCAGACGACGCGTTTGGCGACGGGGCGAGAGAAACGGACTCTTTGGAGCACGTCGACGTAGTGCCGGAGATCGCGGCGGAGGTTGTCGGATACGCCCGGTCCAAGCATCGACGGGAAGGCTTGCATGTCATGGTCGATGTGGGTGCTGCCACCATCGACATTTGCGGCTTCATCCTGCATCGCGCTGACGGAGACGACGGAGACGAATACAATTTGCTCACGGCACTCGTGGAACCGTTGGGACTGCATGAGCTCCACTTGCGACGAACGCACGCTGTGGACGCGGAGGGTGGACGACTGTGCCCGGCCGTCGCCGTGCCGCCGAGTCCGGTCAGTGCGATTCCGGATGCCGGAACGTTGTACGTCGACCATCCGACACAACGGCTGCGTGGCCAACTGGACGAGATCGACAAGGGATACAGGAAGGAGTGCAAGGAAGCGCTGATGACCGTGTTAATGGCTCTCCGCAAGCGGAGGGACCCGCTCTCGACGCACTGGGCGTCTGGACTGCCGGTCTTCTTGGGTGGTGGCGGCGGCCGCTTCAAGCTAGTGGCGGATGCACTGAGCCAGTCTCACAAGTGGTTGATCGATAATCTCGTGGATACGCAAGGAATCCAGCCGATGAACCTTCCCGCCCTTCGTACCCTCTCGAACTCGGAAATTCCCGAGAACATGACCGGTCGCCTCGACGTCGCCTACGGCCTCAGCTTCGACAGCCTCGATATCGGTGAGATCTTTCCGCCGAACAGGATTCCGGACGTGCCGCCAATGCCTGTGCGCCCCAAGCGCGATGCAGTGGGCAAGGAGCAGGTGTGAGAACGGGAACTCCGGAGCGTTGGCCCAGTTACGGCACGCACGCGGCTATTCCGCCATGCCGATCAAGTCCGTGACTTCTTACAGGATCTGGTCCGCGCACTCATCGTAGGCGGTCGCGATCTGCGCGTCGATCGCCCGCCGGCGGCGGGCTCTTAGGTACGTCTCGACGGCCGCGCGGATGAACGCCGACCTGCCGTTCCGGCGCACCTCCGGATCGGCGTCGATCCGCCGCAGGAGATCCGTCTCCAGCGAGATCCGAACCCGTTTTGCAGACATGTTGGCATGATGCCACGGCTTCATCGCGCAACCGCCGGCCGGACCGGACGGCACCCAGCCGGCTTGGTCTGCCTTGGTGAGCCTCCGCTGTTTATCGTGTCTTCGATATTGATGACGGACGCCAGGATGTCCTCGAATGCGGGAGCCGTGCCAAAGATCATGGGCGTCGTGTTGACGTAGTCGCGGGCAAGTGACTCCACCATCAGGTCGGTCGGCACGATCGCGAAGGCGCCCGGCTCTGCCGAGGCAAGATCGTAGTCGGGGCGGTCGAAGAACGTGCGAGCGTGCCGGACACAATCGGCGCCAAGGTCCCGATCCGCGAGCTCGGCCCTGCCAACGTCCGAACCGAGAAGACAATGCAGGTCGTAATAGTGCCGAGACACACGCTGTCCTTCGTGTCGGAGAACGCCGCGACGCTCGTACCAGCGACGCAGGCCATGCGCGATTACCACCTTGTCCCAAAAGGTGCGGGCGGCGTCGATGGCGGTCACCCCGCCAGTCGAGAGATCGAGTCCCGCGGCATCCTCGGCGATGTAAGGTTTGATCGTTACCGAGCGGTGGGGCTCGAGAGCCGATTTCGCGCCGGATTCGATCCGTACGGAGGGCTGCACATAGGTGTCGTCGCGTGGTTCGACTTCGGGATACCAGACGAGCAGGGTCTGACCATCCGGGTCGGACCCGTCGACGTCGACGCGGCCGGCGCCGCTCGTGGCGTCAATGAGCTGGGCGGCGAGGAATTCCCGGAGCGGACCCGTGATGTAGGCGCGGCATGCATCACGGATCGTGTCGAGCCTGTCTCTGCGTTTCTTTTTCGACAGGACTTCCAGTTCCTCGACGGACGCTGGTTCGTCGAGATCGTCGCGGAACACGGTAACGTCGATGTCCTCGGAGAACCGCCGGATCAGGCCGTAGGCTTTCGACAGGGATGTGCCGCCCTTGAGTAGGAGGCGAGGTCCGTCGGCGGGTCGCTCACGATAGAGGGCATTCAGGGTCCAACAGACCCAGAAGTCCTTTTCGACGTTGCCGACCGGCGCGCCGAGCCTGTTGGCGGTCTCGAGAAACAGATCGAGCCGGTCACGTGGCGGCGCGGCGACGAATCGTCGGTAGGCGGCGGTCATTGCGGCGCCTCGTCCGTACCGGCGGCGTTGAGCGACCCGCGCAGAAACTCCTGCATCCAGATCGGCATGGCGGGCAAACCGGCGCGCAGATCGTCGCGTATCGCCTGCCCATGTCGGGGATCCGCGAGCATGCCGCTCAACACGTCCTGCACGCGCTGACGTTCGCTGTCCTGGATGAGCATGTCCTGCATCCAGTGCAGCGCCTGAACCACGCGCATGGCCGGCCGGCCGGCCCAATAGAGACGGCTGGGCGCGGCGAACTTGAAACGGATCTCCTGTTTGCCGAGCCTGATCGGCTTCAGACGCGCGTCAACCAGGACTTCGATACGTGCCGGCACGGCGGCGGTGAGGCCGAGATCGTTGGCGGCGGTCATGCCGTCGATGACGGCGCGCGCCTGGTCGCGGCGGGTGACAGCGCGGATGACGGCGCGATAGTCAGGTACGGTCGAACGGCCGGTCAGCTCGTTCGTACGCGGCTGATCATAGAGGCCTCGGTCAACGCGGCGCAGGCCGCCCACGGCGACGAGGCGTTGCAACGTCTTGTCGACCGCGGCGCGGCTTCCGAGATCGGCGAAATCGCCGGGCGTCCAGACCTCATCCGGACTGGCCGCCATTCGGTCCAGTAGCCGGGAGCGGAGATCGGCGTCTTGCGTTGAGGGCGCCATGTCCAAATTATGATACATATTTCGGACAACGCAAGGACTGTCCGACGAATGCATCAATTTCAGACAGGGCAAGGGCTCACACGAGGGGGCATTTCGGGACCGGCCGCATCGCGACGCACCGGTTGGCGGAGGGTTGCTTCAGTCAAGGTGGACGAAACAGCGATGGACAACGAATTTCCCTGGATCGAAGAGGGTTTCGTGATGCTGGAGAGCATCGCCGACCGGGACGGACGCCGCCCAGCCGGGTGGTAACATGCACGCCCGGCCGCCATGAACACCGCCTCTCCGGAACGCCGGCACGACCTGGACGCCCTGCGCGCCGTCGCCATGTTGCTGGGCGTCGGCCTGCACGGCGCGATGTCGTTTGCCGACGTGCCCTGGGTCGTGCAGGACACCCGGCAGAACGACGCCTTCGGCGTGTTCGTCGCGGCCGTCCACGGCTTCCGGATGCCGGCCTTCTTCGTGATGAGCGGCTTCTTCACGGCCATGCTGTGGCGTCAACGCGGATTGGTGACCCTGTTGAGACACCGTTTCCGCCGCATCTTCCTTCCGTTGCTTCTGGGGCTCTTCACCGTCGTTCCCGCCGTGAACTGGATCTCGGCCCGGGCCCTGGAGTCCCCGGTTCGACAGAACGCCGGCGCCTCCGAACGCGTCGCGGTCGACAAGTCCGACATGGTCGAACCCGCCGCTGCGGCGACGGCCGCGGAGTTCACCGCGTGGGACCTACGGAACTCGTGTTCTCCAATCCGTTCTACGACCGCGACGTCGACGTGGCTCTTCGGTTCTCTGGCCGCGACGGACCGCTGGACCTGTCGCCTCAGCCCGAATCGCGATCCTTCACGATTCCACCGGGCGGAACCTACCAAATCCCGCTCACGAGAGACGGCCCTGCCCTGATGGGCTCGACCATTGCGACCATCACCGGCGGCACGATCCAGGGCTATGCCAGACTCACGGCCGCAGACGGCGCCTGGTTGGGGGCGACCGGTAACGCAACACTCTACCGCTCGCAGCGGCACGAGGTTGCCGTCCATGCGAAGATTGGCCGCACCGATACGCACGTCGCCATCCATAACCCCGACGCCCGCGAGTGGGTCCATGCCGACATCGAACTGATTTCGATGGGAGGCAAGGTGCTGCAAGAGGTCAGGATGGAAGTTCCGCCGGAAGGCTTGAGACTGGTTCGCCTGTACGACCAGTTTCCAGGCTACAACACGGCCGGTACGCCGTTCTCCGGCCTAGTCGTCGTTCGGGACGCGACAGCCTCTCCGATTCCCCCGCAAATGTCGACAGGAGGAAGTGTGTCCCTAGCAGCCCGTGGTGGAATCGCGGTTTTCTGAGATTTCAGTAAGCATCGAAGCGCGCGGGTGAATCGTCGACGGGACTCAGGGTATGAGGCTGCAGATCGATAACTCGCATCAGATAGCCGCACAGAAGCGCGATTTGGACCGCGATGCAGGGGTCGGAGGGGCTCGCCACCGCCCGCGGCGTCCCGTGACCGAACTTCAGGCGCAGAAGCAGCGCCAGGTTCAGAGCCGCATAGTGAACGAGGAATCGCTTCAGAATGTTCTCCCGTCCCCGGAGAAAGACGCGCCGCATGCCGCCCGTTTCCAGGCCATGAGCAGACGGACGTTCCAGCATCTCGCCGCGGCGGAGGAGCAGCGCCCGGCCGCGCTCGCCGCGAATGCGGCGGCGGTTCGCATAGACGGCGGCTCGTTCTTCGGGTTGGTTCTTCCAGCGTTGGGGCCCCCGGTCCGGTTCCGAGATGTAGGTCCGAATCTGCTGCTCCCGCAGGTCCCGCAGGCGTTCGTTGCTGTGATACCCCTTGTCGGCCACCAGTTCGGAGAGGCAGTCCTCTCTCACCTCCCTCGTTTCCGCGAGCCGCTCCATGTTCTCGGCCGTCCGTGTCAACGTCGCCTTCATCGTCGTCGTGTCGCCGGTGGCCGCCCCCTGCACGGTGACACCCAATACGGCGCCCGTCTTCAGATCCACGGCATGTTCCAGCTTGTGCGCCAGATGCATCCGGCCGTCCTTCATCTTCGTGATCTCGGCGTCCGGATCCTGCGGGTGAACCCAATCCCGATTCGATGCCTTCTTCGGCCGCTTCCGATCCATCCGCGCCCGATCCTCCCGCGTCGGCGTCTCGACGCCCGACGCCTGCGCCAATCCCGTCAGAAACTCCTCGTAACCCTCGCCCGTGTCGCGCCGCACGATCGAACGCATCGCCGCGTTGGCTTCCAGCGTCGTCGCATCCAACCCGGCCGTCTTGCCATCGATCATGCCGTTCTCGGCTAGCCGCTCCAGCAGCCAGTGGAAGACTTCCCCATGCGTCTCCACGTCCAACAGCCGCCGTGTCCGCGACACCGTCGAGTGGTCCGGCACATCGCCATCCAACCCCACCCCCAGGAATCCCCGCACGCTAAGCGAATTGGCGCACCGCCACGCGATCCCTCGTTCCGAGGTCAGTCCCTCGAAGTAGCCCACCAACAACATCCGAAAGTACACGCCCGGCGCCACGCTCGGTCGACCTCGCCGGCCGTAGAACTTCTCGCAGACCGACTCGGCAAACCGGTCGAATCCGTCCGCTTCAAGAATCCGGTTCACTCGGTCGTAGAAGACGTGTCCCTTGGTTCGCGGCAACTCCTCGGTCGCCACCCACAGCGATTCCTGCCGCCGCGTTTTCCGTCCCATCCCCATATCGTTTTCTCCTCCATCCACCCTCCTCGCGATACGGTCGCATCCGGTCCGTTTCCTGGGCTACGAAATGCGAATTGCACCACAGGCTGCTAGAGTGTCGCCAACGCTTGGGGCGGGAACTCGTCGGGAAACTGACGCTCGCAGGCGCCTCGTAAGAGCTCGAACCAGTCTTTCCCAAGCCGCACAAATTTGCCGCCAACAACCAAAAAGCCCAAGACGGCGAACGGTATCATCAGGAGCGTCGCGAGCGGGATGATCGCCGGGAACGCCAACGCCATTATCGTCATCAGACCCGAGATCGCCGCACCAACGCCGGCGGACTTGGCCACGTCCTGCCCGATGCGCCGATACATGGCGTCCCGGGTGATCTTGTGCCGCTGGTAGTCAAGCCCATGTTCCATGCAAGCGAGAACACAGCTAACCGCGCCACCCACGAGGGCACCGGTAAAGGCCTGTCTTGCGGTTTCCGAAAGGACAGCCTTAAACGCTTCGCTCGCCAAGACTTGCTGGGCTGCCTGTATTTCGGTCGCGGTCATGCGCGATGCGCCCCGGCTTTGGTTAAGGATGGCGAGTTCGAAGATCCCGTTCGACGCGTCGTTGCTCCCACCCTCGCTGAACGGCTGGATGTGGCTCCAGTCGTAGCCATCCAGCCATTCCGCTACTTTCTCCGGGCCGAGTGCTCGCAACTGTTCCGGAATCGTTTCCCAAACACGGTGAGCTTCCTCCAACCCCCTGCTAATGCCCCTGGTACCGGCGTACAGATAGAGGGTTGGGTCGATGGAGTTCCAATCGAGATTCCCGGCGAAACCCGTTAGAGCCCGGTAGGCAACCACGAGACCGGCCGTCGTGCCCGCCGCCGTTGAACGAGCGACTTCACTGGTCTTCTGCACCAACACGTCCTTGGCAGTAGATGCCGCATCGGCGACATTCGCGGCGCTGTCCTTCACACCCGCCGCCGCTGAACGAGCGAGTTTGCCGGTCTTGTCCACCACGACGTCCTTGGTAACCGATGCCGCATCGACGACATTCGCGGCGCTGTCCTTCACACCCACCGCCGCTGAACGAGCGAGTTTGCCAGTCTTGTCCACCACGACGTCCTTGGTAACCGATGCCGCATCGGCAACATTCGCGGCGCTGTGCTTCACACCCGCCGCAGTAGAACGCACGACTTTGGAGCCCTTGTCCAGTACGACGTCCTTGGCAGCAGTCGTCGCCTCGGCAACAAGCTCGGCGCCAGACCGGACGGCTGTACCTGCAGCTTCCGATGTTGCTTGGACCGTCGACGCTAGTTTCGTCGCAGTCTGCCGAAATCCGGCACCTGCAGTCCCGCCACGCGCGTCGCTTCGATCTTGCAGGTTGAGATCGCTTTGCAATTCCTTGATCGCGAATTGGATGACCTCGATTGCGTCGAGATCGTTCGCACTCCTCAAGTCTGATTCGATCTCTTCGAGCTTGCGGACGGACAGTTCTCGAACCGTCTGCTCTGGTTGCGGCGACTGTTCAGACATGAACTCCTGATTATAAGGGCCGGCGGCTTCAGACCGCGAAGCACCTCACATCCCTGTGGCGTGGTGTGATTTCGGCGCTCTCTCGGGGGACTCGATGGCTCCGTCAACAAGCACTGGGCCGGCATGTTGCTATCGTCTTCCGGCTCGGGACGAAGGGCGATCCTCGCCGTTCCATTTTCGAGCCATGCCGCCTGAGTGGCGGGATTCAGCAAGGCCGTTCACCACCTTGACCTTTCGGCCGCCGCCATTCAACCGGTCCAGGCCTCCTGCCAGGCCGCGAACTCCGACGGGCTGATCCGGTAACGCGCGAAATTCCCCTCGTGCAGGTTCAGAAGTTCCCTTTCGGCCACCTCGCGGAACCGCTCGCGCTCCGGTCCCTCGATATTCTCCCCGGTCCATGCGTCGACGTGGGCGGCGGCACGTCTCTTGTTCATGCGTCCGCGAACGACCGCGCCGACAACCTGGTGCAGCGCCTCTCGGTGCCGCATACGGAACGGATCGGGTTCGCCCAGGGACTGCCGGACCGCGACGTAGCGGGCGGCGGATCGTTCGTAGGCCCAGACGAACACGTCGCGAAGCAGTTCGATGCGGTTCAACTCGTAGACGCCAAGCACGGCCTGGGTATAGACGTCCCGCGGCAGGCTCTCGAAGGACAAGGGCGACAGATTCGCCTTGATCAGCCCGACGTTCGCCACGAGCCGCGACACGCGCTTGTTGACGACGTCGAACGGCTGCAGATAGGGGAGTTGCACCATGACGAAGAAGGCCTGCTCGAACGGATCGACGATCGCCGAGGCGGTCGCCAGAATCTGATCGAAGCATTCCTCGATGATCGGCGGCGCCTCCAGCGGATGAAAGACCGAGCCTTCGATACCGACGGCGATACGCCGGAGGCGGCCGGTCGCGTCCGAATCGGCCAGCAGGTTGTTCGCCAGCATGGCGTGAAGGTTGAGCACGGTGTAGCGATTGAAGCCGATCTCGTCCGCCGAGCCGACCAGAAACTCGATGGCGTCCTTGTGGTTGAGGATCATCTGCGCCTCGAGTCGTTCCTTCCCTTCCGCCTCTTCGCCAAGATCGATCAGGCGTTGGGTGTCGAGCAGCGAATAGGTGTTTCCCTCCAGACGGCTCGAGTTCCAGGACAGATCGATCAACAGCCTGTTCAGAATCTGCCTGGCGTAGGTCCCGGCGGGTTGTTCGGCGATCTTCGGCGTGCCGACCTCCTGGAGGCGCCTTCGATCCGCCTGGGAGAGATAGAAGGTCTCGTTGGGCCGGTAGGAGTCGAGGAACGCGCGGTCATAGCCGACCGGCTTGCGCGCCGTCGGCGGTCGGCGGACATACGCCTGAATCTCGGCGCCGGAGGCTGAGAGCGGAGGAAGGACTTGGGCGCGCGCGTGGGCCGTGGGGGATCCCGTGACTGCGCGGCCAGTCGCCGAGATCTCTCGTGACACGCGGTAGCGCGCCCACCGGCCGGCGCCTTCCATGATCATGCGACCACTGTCGACGAGGGATTTGAGGCGGTATTGCAGCGTCCGCCGCGGCGGGGCGGAGTCCAGGGCATCGTGGATCTGCCGTGCGGTCAATCCTTCCGGGTGTTGCCGCGCGGCCTCCTCGATCGCCCGCAAATGCTCCTCTGGAATCGATCTGGCCACCGTGCATCCTATATTGCGTGTACGTCTATTTACGCAATATTATCGAGAAATACGCAAATTTAAAGAGCTATGCGCAGAAAACGATGACAGTTTCGTGGTTCAAGTGGGCGTGACTGCCTGTGACGGGGTTGACGAGGTCAACAGCGAGGGATCTTTCGAGCGACACCCAAAACGGACCCCCTGATGGAACGACGCACGTGGTCGACGAGCAACGACACGTAGACCGCATTTCAATGCGGCGGCGACGACCCGCTGATTGCGACCACGGGCCGACTCATGTACGGACGCGGCAGACACCAGGCGTCAGGCTTGGCCGCGATTCACTCGGGCGGCTATTCCTCCCTGCCGAGCCAGTCCGCGACTTCGTCCAGAACCAGGTCCGCGCGCCCATCGCAGGCAGTGGCGATCTGCGCGTCGATCTCCCGCCGGGGTCCATTCCTGATGTCGCTTGACAGCCACGTTTTCGGGAGTCTTCCTCCCCGGCAACGCGCCGCGAACGGACTCGGCGGCCGCCCGCTGTTCCCTCACCCGGCGTCTTTCGAAACTGCCGCTGCCTTGGCGCGGATCCCGATCCGGGCGCCCGCCGCGCGGCGCATTCGAACGATCGACGGCCCCCAGATCAACCACGGCAAGCAGGGAATCCCCTGCGAGGCGCTTGCGAGTGAACCCATACGGAATCGGGCCGATTCGCGTAATCTCTCCGATTCACGGTAGTGATCCCCGACAACCTCTACCGAGTCCGTTCCGCGTCGATATCCTTTTCGCGGCGCCAGTTCCCTTGCAGCAACCTCCACACGGGGGCGAATTGGGCAGCGACTGGATTGTGGCCGAAAAACTCGCCGGCCACGCCGTAGCGCACGTGCTCGACCTCGGCCTGATACGTTCCGAAAAGGCGGTCCCACACGATGAGCGCACCGCCGAAGTTCCGGTCGATGTAGATCGAATTCGAACCGTGGTGGACACGGTGCGCCGAGGGCGTGTTGAACAGTTTGCCCTCCAGCCAGCCGAGCCGCGGAACGGCGTCGGTATGCAGAAAGAACTGATAGAACAGGCCGAGCGCCAGTGCGGCCGTCATCCACTCCGGTGAGACGCCCAACAGGATGAACGGCGCGAAGAACAACGGGCTGACGAAGTTCGCAACCCAATTCAGCCGGACGGCGGTCGTCAAGTTCATCCACGGGCTTGAATGGTGCACGTGGTGGATCGTCCACAGGATCGAGACCTCGTGCGTGATCCGGTGATACCAGTAATAGGCGCAATCGGCGATCAGGAACGTCAACAGAAACGCCCAGGGCGTGAAGGGTAGTGTGTGGAATTGGAGCGGCTCGATCCACGAAAAGACCATGTACTTCCACGCCAGAGAAAACGGCCGGATCAGGTTGTTTCCCACCGACATGCTGAAATTGGACAGCGAGTCGCGCACGTTGTAGACGCGGCGACGCGTGATGGTCGACCACGCGGCCTCGGCCACAACGAAGATCAGAAAGAACGCGAGCAGCCGCAGGCCGATCCCGTCCATGTCAGCCTCTCTCTCGCATGCGCTCGCGCATCGCCTCCCGGTTTTCTTCCTCGATCTCTCGATAGATCTCGATCTGTTCGTCCGTCAGCACCTCGCGGAGTTGATCGAGGGTGCGCTCCCGCACCTCATCGAGATCGCGGCCAAGTCGCAGCAGCGCAAGAAGCCCGAGCCGGCGGCCTCCCGCAGCGGCTCCTGCGCCGTTATCCCCGACGGCAACGCCATGCTCCTGGAGCACTACCATCTGAGCTTCGAACTGCGATCGAAGAATCGGCGTGATCTGCTCGACCTGTGGGTCGGTCAGGTTCAGCCGGGCGCGTGTTTCCTCCAGGCGTTCCTCGAACTCCGCCAGTTGCGCTTGGCGATCCGCGTCCTGTGCGGAAGCCGTCGAGATGTCGCCAACGGCGACCCCGAGCATCAGAATGGCAAGACTACAAGGCGTTACGTACCGTTCGATCATTGTTCAGTCCTCCCGGAGTCGAACGTAGTCACGGATGCGCTCGCGCTTCGTCGGCAGCCACGCGCGGATGAACGTCGATCCGCACGTCGACGCGCCGGCCCAGTTTGTTGAGAACGGTCATCAGACGGTCGATGGTGAAGCGGTCAAGCTGTACGTTGCGGATGCGGGTAAAGTCCGCATGATTGACGCCGGTACGACTCTCGGCCTTGCGCGTCGAGAGCGCTTCATCGTCAAGAATGCCGATGATGCGGGCCGCTAGAAGCGCCTTGGTCTGCTGTACGTCGGCGTCAGCGCGGCCGAAATCGCGAAAGACATTGCTGCTGCCATGCACCAACTCGAAGTCGTCGTCTGTCTTGCTCATTGCCTTGACTCTGTCTTCAGCCGTTTCAGCCGTTTCAGCCGCTTCTCATGGGGTACGATGGCAAATATGACACCAGACGTCACGAGGGACAAGTCTTGTGAGGGCTCAAACGCGTCGCCTGTTGAATCGGGTTATCGTAGCCCCGATTCAGTCGAGGGCCCACGCTCGACCTGGCGCGGCGAACCCAGTCGCAAGATCTCGCCGTGATTCACTCGTGCGGCTATTCCGCCCGGCCGATCAAATCCGCGACTTCTTCCAGGACCTGGTCCGCACGGCCATCGTAGGCGGCGGCAATCTGCGCGTCGATCTCCCGCCGAGGGCGGTTGTCAGGTACGTTTCGACGGCGGCGGCGATGAACGCCGACCTGGCTATTCGGCGTGATTCGGGATCGGCATCGATTCGCCGCAAGAGGTCCGTGCCGAAGCAGATCCGAACCCGTTTGGTAGACATGTCAGGATGATGCCACAGCTTCATCGTGGGCCGCCGGCCGGACCGAACGCCATCCCGTCGGGTGGTAACATCACGCCCGGCTGCCATGAACAACGCCTCCCCGGAGCGGCGGCACGACCTGGACGCGTTGCGCGCCGTCGCCATGCTGCTGGGCATCGGCCTGCACGGCGCGCTGTCGTTTTCCGACGTGCCGTGGGTCGTTCAGGACACCCGGCAAAACGACGCCTTCGGTCTCTTCGTCGCGGTCGTCCACGGTTTCCGGATGCCGGCCTTCTTCGTGATGAGCGGTTTCTTCACGGCCATGCTGTGGCGTCGACGCGGGCTGCCGTCGCTGTTGCGACACCGTGCCCGGCGCATCTTTCTGCCGTTGCTTCTCGGGCTCTTCACCGTCATCCCCGCGGTGAACTGGATCTCGGCCCAGGCCATCGAGTCCTCGGTTCGACGGAACGTGGAAACCGCCGAACCCGTCGCGATCGACAAGTCCGACCTGGTCGAACCCTTCGCCGCGGCGCAAGACGCGGAGTTCACCGCGTGGGACGTGCTGACGATGCTGCCCGTGTTCCATCACCTCTGGTTTCTGTGGTTCCTCTGCTGGCTGATGCCCGCGTTCGCGGTCTACGCCGTGGCCGCCGACAGGATCGGTTGGGCGGGACCGCCGAGCGGACCCATGCTGGGCGCCGTACGGTACCTGTGGCTGGTTCCGCTGACGATGGGGCCGCAGTGGTTCATGGCGGAACGCGGCGCGATCCCGGAGTTCGGCCCCGACACGTCGACGGCCCTCCTGCCGATGCCGCACCTGCTCGCCTACTATGCCGTCTTCTTCTTCTTCGGGGCGCTCTACCACGATTGCGGCGACCGCGAGGGCCGCGTCGGACGGCGCTGGGCCGTCGCGCTGCCCGTCGCTCTGCTCATCGTGTTTCCCGTCGGCCTGGTTCTCGGCCTGATACCGCGAACATCCGTGGGACACCATCTCGTGTCGGGGTTCATGCAGACGCTTTTCGCCTGGATGATGGTCTTCGCGCTGATGGGCGTCTTCCGCCGCTACGCGTCGCGAGCCAGCCGGGCGTGGCGTTACGTTTCCGACTCGTCCTACTGGCTGTACGCGGCTCATCTTCCGCTCGTCATATGGGCGCAGATGCTGGTGCGGCCCCTGGAGTGGCCGGCTTCGGCGAAGTTCCTGGCGGTCACGGCCGGGGTGACGGGCGTTCTGCTGCTGAGCTACCGGTACCTGATTCGTTATACGCCGGTCGGCGCGCTTCTGAACGGCCCGCGGCAACGGGCGCCGAGCGCGACGTGAAGTCGCGGGGACTCTTCTCTCGGGCGCCGGGGACTGTCGATCGCGGTGCGGGGGAGGAGAGACGTTCGCAGGCCGTCAGGGAGCGGGCTCGATCCGCAGTAAGGCGCCGTCGTCCTCGTCGGTCAGCAGGTAAAGCAGTCCGTCCGGGCCTTGCCGGACGTCGCGGATCCGCTGGCGCAGATCGCGCAGCAACGCTTCGCGGCGGATCTCGCCGTTCTCGTTGAAGACGATGCGCTGAAGCTGGCCCGTCCGCGGGATGCGCGCCTCCACCATGCCGCCGACGAACAGATTGCCTTGCCACGCCGGCATGGCGTCGCCGGTGTAGAAGACCATTCCGGACGTCGCGATCGACGGCA
>JAJEEE010000064.1 GCA_022821145.1 Acidobacteriota bacterium | reverse complement strand
AACCATGCAGAGATTTTCCAGCATTTTTTCGCAGTTGCTCCAACTATTTCCGCGGACGGAGTTCGAGCAGGCGGTTTCCGAGCACGGGGCGGAGCGGCACGCGCGGGGATTTCCGAGTTGGAGTCAGTTCATCGGGATGCTGTTTTGCCAGTTGGGGCGGGCGCAGACGCTGCGGGAGGTGTGCGGCGGGCTGGCCAGCGTGGAGGGGAAGCTGCGGCATCTTGGCCTGGAGGACGCGCCGAAGCGGTCGACGCTGGCGTATGCGAACGCGCATCGGCCGTGGCGGCTGTACCGGACGGTGTTCGAGCAGTTGCTGGGGCGGTGCGAGGCGGCGGTGAAGGAGCGGGGCGTAAGGCGATTCCGGTTCAAGAACAAGCTGATGAGCCTGGACTCCAGCGTCATCGACCTCTCCTTGTCGCTCTACGACTGGGCGCATTTTCGGCGCCGGAAGGGCGCCATCAAGCTGCACCTGGTGCTGGACCACGATGGCTATCTGCCGCACTTCGCCGACATCACCGACGGAAAGACGTCCGACATCACGGCCGCGCGCCGGATGCGCTTCGAGCGCGGCACGGTCCTGGCCATGGATCGCGGCTACATCGACTACGCGTGGTTCGTGGAACTCACCCTTCAGGGCGTCGACTTCGTGACCCGGTTGAAGTCCAATGCCGTCTACAACGTCGTCGAGGACCGGCCCGTTCCCGAAGGGGCCACGCACATCCTCAGCGACCAGGTCATCTACTTCCCCGGTCACGCCGAGCCCAGCGACGAGTTCTTCTTCCGAAAGGTCGAGGCCTGGGACCCGGACAAGAACAAGCCCATCGTCTTCGTCACCAACAACATGAAGTTCGACGCCCCGACCGTCGCCGCCATCTACCGGGACCGATGGGCCATCGAGACATTCTTCAAGACCATCAAGCAGAACCTGAAGATCAAGACGTTCCTCGGAACCTCCGCCAACGCCGTCCAGACCCAGCTCTGGACGGCCCTGATCGCCATCCTCCTCCTGAAATATCTGAAACTGCGCTCGACCTTCGGCTGGTCCCTGTCCAATCTCGCCGCCCTCCTCCGCCACCAGTTGTTCGTCTATCGCAACCTCTGGGACTGGCTGAACGCGCCGTTCCGTGGGCCACCGGCCGCCGACGCGATCCTCGCCCAGCAACTCGACCTCCGGTTCCACCGGTAACTTGGACAGCATCGCCGCCGGTCATCCTTCAAATCACGGTGAACACAGTGCCGACCTTGGACAGCACCTGACGAATATCCGCACACGCCGACCCGCCCACTACCGGGGACCTGTTTCTCAGGAATCCCCTACGGCGCCCGTATGTCCAATGGATTCAACGCCGAACCCGTCCAACATCGGCTAATTTGGACAGCAATGTCACGGGAAAGAAGTTCGCCCAGATGGTAATTGGCTTCGGCTTCCGAAATATCCTGCGTGTTCCAGCGACCGATGTCCTCGAGTCCGATTCCCAGTTGGTAGTCGATTGCCGGCAGCGTCAGGGCGTTGCGCACGTATCGAGAGAGCTCCTCCAGGAGTCCGTCGAGGCTGGTCTGGAACGCGGTCCCGAAGCTGGCGGCCGCGTCACCTCCCGACTCCACGAGATCGAGGAACCGGCTCAGTTGGTCGGAACCGGCCGGGCGTCGCAGCAACAGGTAGTGCGTCAGCGCCCAGGCTTGTGCGTAAAAACGGCGTTGATCGCGTTCGCTGGCGTAGTAGGCGGAGTCCGGGCCGATTTCAAGGAATTCGTCCAGCGGAATCAGGGTGGCGCCTTGCAGAAACCGGAAGTGTTCATCGATCGCGACCCCCATGCGCACCCTTTCGCCGCCGTCCAGAACCTGAATGGTGGAGTAGTATTCGGCGACGCCTTCCCGCAGCCAGAGCGGCCACGATCGGTCCTCGCGCGACACTTGGTGAGCGTACTCGTGGTAGATGGCGCGCTCGGTTTCCCGCTCGCCCGTCAGCGCGATGTAGGCGTCGTAGTTCGTTGCCAGAAAGAGACCGCTGACGCTGGCGGGTTCACCGTCCGGCGTCAACGGCTTGTATGGGCGAAAATCGCGGTCACTGTCGAACACGACGACCGTCGTGTCCGCATCACTGACGGCTGCCGCGGCGCGCGGCCTGACGGCCAGGAAAGCCGCGCGGAATGTCTCCAGTCGCTCGGCGACGCGTCGCATGGCGCCCGGGCTGGCGTTGCCGACGAGATAGAAGTTATCGGTCTGCATCCCGCGCCAGTCACTTTGGCCTTGCATCGGCGCTGCGGATAGGAGACAGAAGGCTCCGGCGCCGGTCGCGAGCAACGTTCGGATTCGCATCGAGGGCACTCCAGGCCGAAAACCGTGCCGTGTTCGGCCGCCTGCAACGAGCGATCGTAGTCGAAAACGATCCGTTCTGCACCGGAACCCGAGATGGCCGTGCAGGTCGGCATCGTCCGCGTGACGCTCCGTTCGGTGAGATCGACGGACCTGCAGGCTACAACGGCCGGTTCGGGTCGATCAGCGTGCGCCACATGAAGCTGCTGGGCGAAGCGTCCCAACCCAGGCCCTCCGGGGGCTGCTTGAAGTGGCGTCCGATCACGTCGATGAACGGGTCCAGGCTGGGCCGCGCCTCCGGATCGAAGCTGTAGTCGTCGTTGACGACGAGCTGCATCGCGTCTTCGTACCACGGGTGGTTGCGTGCGTGCTCGTATTCGGCCCGGATGTAGGGCTCGGGGACGTAGTCGGGGCCGAACAACTCGACGTATATCGCCGGGTACTCGTAGCCGTAGTCCGGGGCCGCAAAGAACCGCAGCGACTGGTGGTGGCGGATGGTGAACGCCACGCGCTCGGAAACGTAGGGCCGGAAGAGCGCCTCGGCCCAGAAGCCGTGGTCCGGCCGCCGGACGGTCATCCCGGTGTCGTGAATCAGGCAGGCGAAGATCGTTTCTTCCTTGGCGCCGTTGTCGAGCGCGCGTTGCGCGCTCTGCAGGCAGTGGTTGGCGACGGTGCCGAAACGCCGCTCGAAGAAATCGACCAGAGTCGGTTTCGCCGGCATGGGCGCGACGTGCGCGCCCGTCGTCACCTCGACGGTGGCCAGCGGCCCCAGTCTCCGGATCTGTTCCTCTTCAAGGCGTTCCGCCGCCGCGGCCGGGCTCTCCCCGGCGCTACCGGACTCGCGAGATTCCATAGCGTTCCAGCCTCGAGTCGTTGCTGACGAGCGGCCATCCTTCCGTCAATGCCTGCGCGACCCGGGCCGCTTCACGGCATGTATTCCTTGAAGTCATCGAGCGGGTCGTCGAATTGCGGCGCCATCCGGATTCGGCCCCGCAATCGTCCGGTGCGCCGGACGCCGCCATGCGGATTCTCCGGGTTCGACTCGGTTGCCCGTTGGCGGTGATTCACGACACGGAAACGCTTTCCCCGCCGCACCTGCTCCAGCACCGGTGATACATGGCTTTCGGCGTCGATCGCGTCAATTGTCTCGGGATCCATATCGATAGTTTATCGAACCGGTCGAGAGGGCGGCAAGGCGTCCGTTCGCTTCTCCACGGCGGGGATTCTCGACGCCAGTCGCCGGGCCTGTGGACTTCCGCTCGTCCTGGCGATACCCTTGCGCGTTGGCCGCTTCCTCGGGAAAGGAAACGTGGGACCATGGCTGTTGGACACGCGCAAGGGAGGCCGAGGCGTATGGGATGGGTGATTTTCGTTGCCGGCGCGGTGTTGTGCTGGGGCTCGTACGGCGCGCTGCTGCACCAGGGCCAGACCCAGTTGGCCAACCCCCTGAAGGCGTTGCTCTGCGTCGGCGTGGCGTACTTTCTGATCGGCGTCCTGGTGCCGGTCGCCGCGCTCGGCTCGCAGGGCGACCTGGCGGGGTTCGACGGCGCCGGGACCGTCAGCGCGACCGTGGCGGGAGCGCTCGGGGCCGCTGGCGCCGTCTGCATCATCTGGGCGTTCCGCACCGGCGGCCTGCCACTGTACGTCATGCCGCTGGTCTTCGGCGGCGCGCCCATCGTGAACGTCCTGGTGTCGATGCTGATTCATCCGCCGCGGGACGCCGTCAATCCCATGTTGTATGTCGGGTTCGCCCTGGCCTCCATCGGGGCGGCCCTCGTCTTGTATTTCAGGCCGACCGCGTAAGCGGCGTGGATAGGAGAACGCGCATGCATTGCACTTATCGATTCCCGGCCCGGGCCGGAGCCTTGGCCATGCTGGCCGCGGCCGCCGCGCTTCCGGCGTCGGCGCAAGACTGGCCCCAGTGGCGCGGACCCGACCGCGACGGCGCGGCGTCGTTCGAGACGCCGGCCTCGTGGCCGGGCAGCCTCGAACAGCGATGGCAGGTCGAGGTGGGGTTCGGCTATGCCACTCCGGTGCTGGTCGGGGACCGGATCTACATGTTCAGCCGGCAGGATGACGAGGAAGTGATGTCGGCGCTGGACGCCGGTACGGGCGAGACCGTCTGGCGCACGGCCTACGCGGCGCCGTTCGAAATGATGGCGGCGACCGCGCGCCACGGTCCCGGTCCGAAGTCGACGCCGACATACGCGGACGGACGGCTGTTCTCCTTCGGAATGAGCAGCATCCTGACCGCCGTCGACGCCGCGACGGGTGAGATTCTCTGGCAGAATCCCCGTCCGGAGGCCCAGCCGATCTACCACACCGCGATGTCTCCGCTCGTGGACGGCGACTCGGTGATCATCCACGTCGGCGGCCCCGGCGACAGCGAATTTGCCGCATACGACATCGCCACGGGGAACGCGCGTTGGACCTGGGACGGCGACAGCCCGGCTTACGGCTCGCCGATCGTCGCCGAGCTGGGCGGCCGCCGGCAGGTGATCGCGTTCACGAACGGGCTGATGGTGGGGATCGCGAGGGACGACGGCCAGTTGCTGTGGAGCCGCCCCTTCACGACCCCGTCCAACACGACGGCGCAGACCCCGATCATTCACGAAGACCTGGTCATACAGGCAGGCCGCGAAAACGGCCTGACGGCGTTCCGCGTCACCGCTCAGGCGGGCGAGTGGAGCACCGAGGACGTCTGGCATACCGATGAAGCCTCGCTGCACATGACGAACGGCGTGGTCGTCGACGGCGTCCTCTACGGTCTGTCCCACCTGAACAGCGGACAGTACTTCGGCGTGGACCTGGACAACGGCGACGTGCTCTGGACGAGTGAAGGGCGGCAGGCCGAGAACGCCGCGATGGTCAGCGCCGGAAACACGATCTTCTCGATCCAGGACGACGCGCAGATGGTGGTCTTCAACGCCAGCCGCTCGGCGTTCGACGCCGTCGAGCGCTACGAGGTCGCGACCAGCGAAACCTGGGCGCAGCCGGCGATTTCCGGCAACCGGTTGTTCGTGAAGGACGTCACACGGCTGACGCTCTGGACCGTCGAGTGACGCCGCGTCGGCGGCCTATTCCCGGGGTTGTCCGATCGCCCAAAGGGCGAAGTCGGTGCGCAGGAAGATCTGCCCGTTGACGATGGCCGGCGAGCTCAGCGTGTATCCGTCCAGGTCGTTCTCGGCCAGTAGCTCGAATTCCGGGCCGGCCCTGAAGACCGACGTGACGCCGTCCTCGCTCGTCGCGTAGAGGTTGCCGTCGGCCAGGACGAGCGAAGCGCTGTAGGTGCCGTTCCGCAAGCGCTGGCGGCCGTAGATCTCTTCTCCGGTCCTCAGGTCGAAGCAGTGGACGACGCCGTTGTCGCGGACCACGTACAGGTACGTGCCGTCCGTGACCGGCGTGGGAACGTCGGGCCCGAAATCCGTCGTCCACATCCGGTGGGATTCGGTCACGTCGCCGCGCCCGCCGGCGCGCAGGACGGTCAATGGCCGCACGCGCGTCGGCGCCACGACGATGTCGCCCTCCACGACCGGGGATGCCACCATCCGGTAGTCGCGCCGGTTCCTCGGGTTCATGCCTTCCAGGCGCCACAACTCGCGGCCCGAGGCCAGGTCGTGTCCCGTCACGACGTCGCCGCCCGTGACGACCAGCTCGAAGCCGGACTCGGTGGCGACCACGGCCGGCGTCGTGTACGAGTCGGGCGACTCGCGTATGGCGCGGGTCGGGCGCTCGGTGCGCCAGATGGTCCGGCCGGTCTCCTTGTCGATCCGAAGCAGGTAGGAGGGATCGTCCGTGTAGAACCCGTGCAGGACCTGGACGTACAGCGAGTCTTCGTGGAGCACGGGAGACGACCCGTAACCCCACAGTAGTCCCCACGCGCCGTGGTCCCGCTGGATGTCGCGGATCCAGATCTCGTTGCCGTCCAGGTCGAAGCGGCGGAGCAGGCCGTGTCCGCTCATGACCCACAGGCTCTCGCCGTCGGTCACCGGGGAGGGGTTGGCCCGGTTGCCCTTCATCAATTGTTCGTTGCCGTCTCCGAGGTGGGTTGTCCAGAGGATGTCGCCGGTGCCGCGGTCGACGGCCCACAATCCGATGGCGCCGCCGTCGGTGACGTTCACGAAGATCCGGTCGCCGGTGATGATGGGCGTCGCCCCGCTGCGCCCTGGCAGATCCAGCTTCCAGTGGACGTTCTCGGTCGTGCTCCAGCGAATGGGCACGCCGGTTTCTTCGCTGACCCCGTTGCCGTCCGGACCTCGCCAGTGGGGCCAGTCGTTCGCGAACGCGGCGGTTGCGGCCGCCAACGCGGCGGATGCGGACAGCAGGATCGGAAGGGTCCGTGTCTTCACGTGCCGACACCTCCGTCTCGGGAGAACAAGGCTAGAGTGTACCGCAAAGGGGTTCGCTCCGACCCGGATTGGAACGACCCGATTCGGTATACTGCCCGCGGACCCGGAAGGGCCGCGCTTCGTTTCGACCGTATGGAGGGCTCATGACACGCGTGACGCACGCATCGATGGTGATTCTGACGGCGTTCGCCGCCGCCGGGCCGTCGCCGGCCCTGGCGCAGGACACGGCCCTCGGGGCGGACGTTTTCGAGGCTCGTTGCGCCGGCTGCCACACGGGCAACGACTTGGAGTTGGGCACTCCGTCTCGGGAAGACATGGCCCGTTTCTCGCCCAACTTCATCGTGGATGCATTGAACGAGGGCGTGATGACGCTCCAGGCCGAGGGCATGAACCCGGCCGAGCGCGTGGCCGTGGCCGAGTTTCTCACCGGGCAGTCGGTGGTGGAGTCCCCCATCGAGATCACGACCGGACTGTGCACGGACGCGTCGCCGACCGCGCCGTTGGATTCCATGCCGCTCTGGAACGGTTGGGGGCCGGATTCGCGGAACCGGCGGTTCCAGCCCGACGCCGGGTTGACGGGCGTCGACGCGGCCAGCCTCACCCTGAAGTGGGCGTTCGGCCTTCCCGGCGAGTCGCAGGCGCGCGCCCAGCCCGCCGTCGCCGGGGGGCGGCTCTTCACCGGGAGCCAGGGCGGTGACGGCGCCGTCTATGCGCTGGACGCCGAAACGGGCTGCACCTACTGGACGTTCCAGCCCCAGGCCGGCGTTCGGAGCGCGCTTTCCATCGGCCCGCGGCCGGGCGGCGGACACGCCGTGTACTTCGTGGACCGGCAAGCCAACGCGTACGCGGTCCACGCCGATACGGGCCGTCAGATCTGGAGCACCCGCGTCGAAGATCATCCGGCCGTCCGGGGCACGGGCGCGCTGACCCTGCACGGCAACCTTCTGTTCGTGCCGATGACCGGCGTCTCGGAAGAGAATGCGGCATCCAACCCCGACTACGCGTGCTGCCAGTTTCGTGGGAGCATCACCGCGCTCGACGCCGGGACCGGAGCGATCGTCTGGAAGACCTACACGGTGCCGGAGCCGCAACGGCGCGGAACGAGCTCCACCGGCGCGCCGTTGTGGGGCCCGGCCGGGGTCGGCATCTGGAGCGCGCCCACCGTGGATCCGGAGCGCGGCATGATCTACGCCGCGACGGGCAACGCCTACGCCGATCCGGCGCCGGAAACGACCGACGCCGTCATCGCGCTCGACGTCGAGTCGGGCGAGATCCGTTGGGTCAACCAGTTGACGCCCGGCGACGCATGGATCATGGGTTGTCAGCCGGGCTCGGACAATCCCAACTGCCCCGACGACGTGGGCCCCGACTTCGATTTCTCCGCGTCGCCCGTGCTGGCCACGACCGCGTCGGGGCGCGACCTGCTGGTCGTCCCCCAGAAGTCGGGCATGGCGTACGCCCTGGACCCCGACGACGAGGGCGCGACCGTCTGGGAGTACCGCGCCGGCCCGGGCAGCGCCGTCGGCGGCGTCTGGGGCGCGGCGGTGGGCGAGGGCTTGGCCTACGTGGCCGTCGGCGGCTATTTCCGCGACGACACCGGCGGCATCCACGCGATCGATCTTGAAACGGGCGAACGCGTCTGGTTCACCCCGCCCCAGGAGCCGATCTGCGCGGGCGGCCGTGGTTGCAGCGCCGTCCAATCGGCCGCGGTGACGGCGATTCCGGGCGGCGTGTTCTCCGGATCGGCCGACGGCGGGATGCGCTTCTATTCCGCCGAGGACGGGACGATTCTCTGGACGTTCGACGCCAACCGGGAATTCGAGACGAACAACGGCGTGCCGGCCAACGGCGGCTCCTTCGATGGGCCCGGCCCCGTGGTGGCGGGCGGCATGGTCTACATGCTGTCCGGCAACGGCGGTTTCGTCGGCAGCCCGGGGAACGTGCTGCTGGCGTTCGAGATCGACCGGACCGCGGAGTCAGCCCGGTAGCGCCGCGCGCCGATACACCCGGGTGTTGCCGTCCTTGCCGCATATCTCGGTGACGCCGCCTTCACGGAAGCAGTACGCCGCCAACTGGCCGAGACGCCGCGTCGATCGCATCGCCGCCGCAAGATCCCGCGTCGTGAACGGCTCCGGCAGATTGGCGTCGAGCATGGCGAACAGGTCGGCCATCGACGTGACCGTGCAGGTTTCGACGACGTCCACGAGCCGGCGGTCCAGGCGTTTCCAGCCGCGGCGCCGCCAACCGGTGCGCCCGTCCGGCGCGCGAACTTCGTCTTCCACGGTCATCACGACGTCCAGCGTCAGGTTGGGATGCGCCAGCATCGCCGGGATGCCGGCCAGCGCATGGAAAACGTCATAGACCGAGCCGTGCCGCGGCGACTTGCGCCGCGTGGCCGGGGCGTTCGGATCGGCCGCGGTCTTGACGATGTACCGGTCCCGCGCGACGGGATACACCAGCGTCACCGGATGCCGCTCGACCAGACGCGCCAGCTTGTTCCGGAGCGGCCCGAACCCCCCGGTCTGGATTTCGAAGATGCGCCCGCCGGCGACCACGTCCGAGACGAAGCCGTCGACGGACTGCTCGATCGCGCCGTGGGCGCCGGCGTAGCGCGCCTTCAGGGCCCGGTGCAGCGACCGTTCGTTCAACTCGCCGATCATGCGGTCACCGGGCGATGCACGAAGAGCAGTCGGCGGTCGACGACGCGAGGGCAACGCGAAGGTACGTGCATCGGCTGAATGTAAGTTCTTGGGTCGGCCAATTGAAAGGATTCGGATCGTCCGGTTGAAACGAACGGGCGAGCCAGCGGCGCGCGCATTGGGTGACCGTGAAACGCACCCCAACGAAAGGGTTCACATCTTGACATCATGAAATTCGAACATCATGATGTTTCAATGAGGACGACGCTGACGCTGGATGACGACGTGGCGGACTACCTGAGGGCTCAGAGTCGATTGCACGACAAGCCGTTCAAACAGGTTGTCAACGAGACTTTGCGGCGTGGCATGGCGCCGGAGTCTCGAGCATCGAAACGTGCGCGTTTTCGGGTCGAACCTAATCGTAGCGGACTGGTTCCAGGGGTCGATCCACGCAGACTCAATCAGTTGAACGATCAACTCGAAGCCGAGGGCTTCGTCACGAAGAGTGGGCCGTGATCGTGCCCGATCTGAATCTGCTCGTTCACGCGTATAACGACGGGTCGCCGTTCCACCGCGCCGCGAGGCGTTGGTGGGAAGGCTTGGTCAACGGCACTGAGCGGGTGGGCGTCCCTTGGGTCGTTGCGACCGGATTCGTCCGGCTGATGACTCATCCACGAGTCGTGACGTCGCCCGTGATGCCGGCCGAGGCGGTCGGGCACGTCGAGCGGTGGTTCCAGTACGCTCACCTGACGCCGATCAACCCGGGTCCCGAGCATCCGACTCACCTGCGGCGGTGTCTCGACGCCGCGGGCGTCGGCGCGAACCTCGTTACGGACGCGCACATCGCGGCGTTGGCGATCGAATATCAGGCCGAAGTCCACTCGAACGACTCCGACTTCGGACGGTTCGCCGGCCTCCGCTGGCGCGACCCCCTTTAGATCCGGCGCGGGCTCGGCGCGAGCAGCGGAACCGCCTGCGTTGTCTCGGGCGCGATCCGGCTCCCGGCCTCGCCGCTCCTTGGCGGATAATGAAACCGGTCACCGAGGGTGAGGGAGCCGAAGTCATGACCCACACGACCGCGCCTGTATTTCTTGTGCTCGCCCTTGCCGGGATCGTCCAACCCGGGTTGCGCGCCCATCACAGCTTCGCGGGCCAGTTCGATCCGAGCGCGTCGGTGGAGATCGAAGGCGAGTTGATCGCGATCCGATGGATCAACCCCCATGCGCACCTGACGGTCCGGACCGTCGAGGACGGCCGAGCCGTGGAGTGGGACCTGGAAACGGCCGGCGCATCGCAGATGGTGCGCTCCGGCGTCGAGCGCGAGTTCCTGCGCGTGGGCGATGGCGTGCGCGTTGCCGGGTGGCCGTCCGTCCGGGGGCGGAACGAGATGCACGCGACGAACCTGCTGACGCCCGACGGGCGCGAGTTGATCCTGTTCCGGGGCGCCGCGCCCTTGTTCGCGGAGCGCGGCACCGGCAGCTACGACTACGCGCGGCGGTCGGAAGGCGACGCGTCACGGCCGGAGCTGGGACTGTTCCGCGTATGGAGCTTCACCGCTCTGAGCCCGTTCCTCGTGCCCGAGGATATCGACGCGAACTTCGACCTGGAGCGATACCCGCTGACGGACGCCGCGCGGGCGTCGGCGGCCGCGTTCGATTCGGTCCGCGACAATCCCACTCTGAACTGCACGCCCAAGGGCATGCCGATGATCATGGAGAACCCGTATCCGATCGAGATCGTGGACGTGTCCCCGAACATCGAGATCCGGATCGAGGAATACGACCTCGTGCGCACGGTCTTCATGGACCGGGATCGTGCTCCGGAGGGAACCGAGGCGACACCGCTGGGGTTTTCCGTCGGCCGCTGGGACGGCGACACGCTGGTGGTGACCACGACCGGCGTCGGCTGGCCCTGGTTCGACCAGCGGGGGATCCCGCAGAGCGAACAGTCGGTCCTGGTGGAACAGTTCACGCCCGCGGCGGACGGGAGCCGCCTGGACTACACGGTCACAGTGACCGATCCAGTCAATTTCACCGAGCCCGTCACGCTCGACCGCTACTGGCTGGACCTGGGCGAAACGATCATGCCGTACGCGTGTGAAGAGGCCGCGTAAAGCGGTTTCCGCAACTGGACCGAGCCGGCTTCGGTGACAAGTTCTCTGCGGGGCCGGGCGACAAGGCGACTGCCGAATGGGTGGCAGGACGGCTGCGGGCGTGGGGCTACGCCGTGGAGGAGCCGGCGTTCGACGCGCCGTACTTCGTGCGGCGCACGACGCGCCTGACGGTGGGGACGACCAGCGCCGAGGTGGCGCCGCAGGCCATCGTCGCGCCCACCGGCAGCGGCGGGATCACGGCCCCGCTGGCGCTGGTCGAGCACGCGGTGGGCGCGGTGCGGGATCGCATCGTCGTGTTCGTCCCGCCGTTCGGGCGCCATGCAGCGCTGTTCGCAGACGGCGGCATCGGGCAAACGGACATGGCCGCGGCCGAGGCGGGCGCGGCGGCCATCGTCATGGTGACGATGGGGCCCAGCGGCGAGGCCGTGGCGTTGAACTCGCCCGCGGAGGGACTGTTCAGAGGCTAGTCGCGAGGCTCGCCGATCGCCCAGAGCGTGAAGTCGGTTCGGGCGAAGATCTGCCCGTTGACGGGGACCAGGGAGCTGAGCGTGTATTCGTCCAGATCGTTCGTTGCGAGAATCTCGAACGTCGGGCCTTGTCGAATGACCGTGGTGACGCCGTCTTCGCTGGTGAGATAGATCTTGCCGTCGGCGAGCAGGGGCGAAGCGCTGTAGGTTCCGTTCGCGACGCGCTCGGGTCCCCACACCAGTTCGCCGGTCCGGGCTTCGTGGGCGAACATCACGCCGTTGTCCCGGAGGATGTACAGCAACGCGCCGTCAGTGACGGGAGTCGGCACGTCCGGCCCGGAGTCGGTCGACCACAGCAGGTGCGTTCCGGTCACGTCGCCTCGACCCCCGGCGCGCAAGACCAGCAGGGGACGTTCCCGGCTCGGCGCGAACACGATGTCGTCCAGCACCAAGGGAGACGCCACGATCCGGTACGAACCGTTGTCGCGCGGGTTCAAGCCATCCATCCGCCACAGTTCCTCGCCGGTCTCGAGGGAATGGCCGGTGACCACGTCTCCGCCGGTCACGACGAGTTCCCGGCCGTTGGCGGTTTCCACGATCGAGGGCGTCGTATACGAATCGGGCGACTCCCGCCGTGCGCGGGTCGGCCGCTCGATCTGCCAGACGGTTTCCCCCGTCATCTTGTCGAAACGGATGACGTAGGAAGGATCGTCGGTGCGCATGCCGTGCAGCACCTGAACGTAGATCGAATCTTCGTGAAGCAGCGGCGAGGAGCCGTAGCCCCAGTTCAGGCCCCATCGCCAGTAGTCTGCCTGAATGTCGCGCATCCATTGCAGGTTGCCGTTCATGTCGAAGCGGCGGAGGAGCCCCGTGCTGGTGAGGACCCACACGCTGTCGCCGTCCGTCACCGGCGAAGGCGTCGACATGTTGGCCTTCCGGACGCGCCGGTTCCCGCCGCCCAGGCCGCGTTCCCACTGAATGTCTCCCGACAGCCGATCCACCGACCACAGAACGATCTGGTCGTCGCGCGTCGCCACGACCAGGATCTGATCCCCCCAGACGATGGGTGTCGATCCGCTCCGGCCCGGCAGGTCCAGTTTCCAGTGAATGTTCTCGCCGGAGCTCCACGCGAGCGGCAGGTCGGTTTCGTCGCTGACGCCGTTGTGCGTCGGCCCACGCCAATTGGGCCAGTGGTCTCCGCCCAGCGTCGGTGTCGACGCGGCCAGAAGAAAAATGCACACGAAGATCGCACGCTTCGTCACTCGGCGCTCTCCTCTCGTCTACCGGTTTCTTTCGATGTAGTCGCGCGCGAATGCGCGCAGGGCTTCGTTGCGGAGTCCGATCTCCGCCGCCTCGGCCTCGGCGTCCCCGAGCGCCCAGCCGTCGCGGAGCACGCGACGGATCATCCAGAACGCCCCCACCCGGTTCGCCGAAGCGCAGTGGATGAACATCGGCCGGTTTTCCGGATCGTCGGTCAGCGCCAGGAACTCAGCCGCCTGGGCGTCGGCGAGATTGCCGCCGTCGACGGGGATGTTGAAGTACTTCATCCCGAGCGCCTCGACCGCTGCCTGCTCCTCGTCCGCGTCGTGCTCCTGGGGCCGCCGCAGGTTCAGCACCGCGACGTTCCCGTCGTCCCGGACGTCGGTCAGCTCTTCGATCGTCGGCTGCCCCGCCGTGCAGAACTCCTCGTTGACTCTCAGGTAGTTCCGGATGGACTCCTGGGAATAGCCGGTCGCGCAAAACGACAGGAAAACGAACACTCCGATGACGCGTTTCATGTTCGCTCCCTTACAGGCCGACGGCCACCAGGCTGCTCTCGGTCCGCATGTACCAGCGGCCGTCGACCAGCGCGGGGGACGCCAGGACGCGTTCGCCCATCTCGTTGACGTGCAGCAGCTCGAACTCCGGTCCGGCCCTCAGGACGAACGTCTGTCCGTTGTCGTTGGTGAAGAATACCTTCTCGTCCACGGCGATGGGCGATGCCGAGAAACCCTCGCGTTGCGCGACTCCCAGCCGGCCCTGGAACAGCGTCTCTCCCGACCGGGCGTCGAACGAGGTCACGATGCTGTTCATGTCGTTGATGATGTAGAGCTGGTCCCCGTAGAGCATCGGCGACGGCACGAACGGCGACCCGCGGGGGCTGGACCAGACCAGGTGCGTGTCGGTGACGTCGCCCTCGCCGCCCGGACGAATGGCCAGCGTCGGTCCCGCCCGTCCCGAGGAGCAGAACAGCATGCCGTATCCGACCACGGGCGTGGGGATGACCTCGAACGTGCTGCCGTCGCAGAACCACAGCTCGCTGCCGTCGTCCGGGTCGTAGGCGGTCACCCGGTGTTGGCCGTGGACGATCAACTCGTCGCGGCCGTCGACGCGGATGGCGATCGGCGACCCCCATCCGACGCTCGCGTTCCGGCGTGTCAGCCAGACCTGCTCGCCGGTCTCCTTGTCGAAGGCGGCGACGAACGCGTTCGAGGAAATGTCCTGGTAGACGATGACGCGGTCCCCGTACATCAAGGGCGAACCGGCCGTCCCCCAGTAGTTGTCCAGGCGCCCCAGATCCTGGTGCCAGACCATGCCGCCGTCCATGTCGAACGCGGCCAGCCCGCGCTCGCCGAAGGAGACGTAGATGCGCTCCCCGTCGGTCGTCGGCGTGGCCGATGCATGTCCGTTCTTGCGGTGCACACGCTCGGCGGAGCCCTCGGGCGCGAACGTTTCCCACAACCGTTCGCCCGTCGTCCGGTCGAACGCCAGCAGCGAGAGCCGTTGGCCGCCGTCGTACGCGGTAGTCAGGAAGATGCGGTCGCCCCAGACGATGGGGGACGAGTTTCCGGCGCCGGGAACCGGCGTCCGCCAGACGACGTTCTCGGTCGCCGACCAGGTGTCGGGGTATCCGCTGCCGTCGACCAGTCCCTGCCCCGACGGACCGCGCCATCGCGGCCAATAGTCGGCGCCCTCGCCTTCGACGGGGATCATCATGACGCCCTCGGACTGCTGCCCTTCGAGGGGTGCGCCGGGGCGGCCGACGATCAACGCGCACAAAACGATGACCGTTCCGGCCAGCATGGCGCTTCTGGTGTAGTTCATGGTGTCGTTCCTCGTTTCGCGTTTCCTGTCACTCCGTCCGCAACGCGGCCAGCAGCGGTGAGCGCAGCGCCGCCACGGTCGCTGCCACAGAGGTTATCAGCCCGGCGGCGAAGACGCCACAAAGCAGAATGATCAGCAGGCCGCCCGGCAACCGTCCGCCCCGCTCGGCGATGGCGGGCGCGATGGCCAGCAGCGCGCAGGCGGCGCCGGCGGCGAGCCCCGCCGCCAGAAGCGCCGCGTTCTCGGCGATGGTCATCGCAAAGAAGTGCGATCGCCGGTAACCCAGCGCGCGGAGCAGCGCCAGCTCCCGGCGGCGCTCCAGGACGTTGCGCATCAGCACGGCCCCCAGGCCGATCGTCCCCAGCAGCAGCCCCAGTCCGCCCAGCGCCTGGAACGTCGACAGGTAGGTGTTCTCCACGCGGTGGAACTCGGCGAGACGCGCAACCGTGGATGTCGCTTCCGCGCCGTGGTCCTCGAGCGCGCGCGCCATCGCGGCGGCCACGTCGGGGACGGCCGCTTCCCCCGTCTCGACGAGCAGGTAGGGATACCCTTCGCGGTCCGGAAACAGTTCGACGAAGCGATCCTCCGACATCAGCAGCTCGCCCTGGAAGATGCTGTCGTCCAGCGCGGCGACGACGCGCAGCCGGATCTCGCGGCCGCCTTCCCGGATCACGATGTCCTCGCCCAGGCCCGTGTGGAGCACGTAGGCGATCGAGTGCGCGTCGGCGATGACGGGAACGGCGCCGTCGGCGAATCGGCGCCGGAGCAGCAGCCAGGGATTGGCGCGCTCGGCGTCGTCGTCGGCCAGGGAGCCGGCGAACGCGAAGCGCGCCTGTTCGATGAAAACGTCCGTCGGGGCGACGATCCGAGGGTTCGTGGGGACATACAGGTTCAGGCAACTGGCGTCGTCTCCGGGGCGGAATCGGAACGGCTCCACGCGGGCGTCGTCGAACCCGTCCAGACCCAGCGCCGCCCGCCCGGATGCGCTGTCCACGTCGGCAACGACGGGAAGCAGCGACTCCACGATCAGCGCATAGCCGCCGATGCCGGTGTCGGGGCCGGCGTCGTCGATCCGATCCTTGCGGAAGGCGTCCAGCGAGATCAGGATGAACGTCGCCGCGGCGATCATGCCCACCGAGACCACGCTCCGCAACGGCCGGTACGTGACGGATCGCAGCCCGAGCCGGGCCACGGACCACCAACCCGTTCCCGTGATCGCGCGCCGCGTGGATCGGCCGAACCGGTCCAGGAACAGGCACAGCGCCGCGGCCAGCATCGCCGCGCCGGCGCCGAAGAAGCCGCCGGCGTCGGGAACGGCGCCGGCCGCCGACGCCGCCGACAAGGAGACGCCCACCAGGGCGAGCGCCCATCCGGCTTGCCGCGGGCCGCGGTTGCGGGTCTCTCTCGACGCGCCGGGGGCGACCTCTCCGGCCAGGAGGCCGCGTTCGGACACGCGCCCGAGGCGGCCCAACGTGATCCATATACATGCCGACGCCGCCAGGATCCCGCCCAGCGCGCCTCCGGCGATCGAGGCCGGGGTGACGGACGCCTCCAGCGCCCGCGTTCCCACCGCGTCGATCCACCAGGCGCCCAATCCCGTGACGATCAGTTGCGCGTAGCCGATGCCTCCGGCGACGCCCAGCGCGGTTCCAGCGGCGGCCAGCCACAGACCTTCCTTCATGAACAGCCGGCGCACGGCGGCGGGCGTGAACCCCACCGCGCGGAGCAGCCCGACTTCGCGGGCGCGCTGCTCGATGCCGAGCTTGAAGAACAACGCGGCCAGCATCAGGGCCGAGGCGACCAGGAAGAAGCTGAAGTAGACGAAGTACTCGCCGAAGTCGACGGCGCCCCGGGAGGACTCCAGGCCGTCGGCGCGCACCGGCGCGACGGTGAGGCCGGCCGAGAGCGGGTCGAGCCGCGCGGCGAGCGCCGCCGCGTATTCGTCGGGCGTCGTCTCGGCGTCCGCGTCGGTTTCGAGACGGATCGACGTCATGGATCCGTAGCGCGACCGCCACAGCTCCTGGCCGACCGCGAACGGAACGAAGGCCTTGGGGGTGGACCGGTAGGCGTCCCAGTAGTCTTCGTCCTGCGGCCGGATCCGCGACAGGTCGATCGGGAACGGCGGATCCCAGTCCGTCAAGGCGGTCGAGTCGGCGATGCCCGGATACTCGGGCGCCATGTCGGCGTCGCCCGCGTCGATGGGCACGACGCCGGCCATCCGGAAGTCCGTCGTCCGGGTAACGAGCCGGCCCGGGTCTTCCCACACGTAGTATTCGAGCGTCACCGTATCGCCGATCCGGGACGACAGGCCGTCCGCCGCCCACTGGTTCAGCACGATCGGCGGCGGTTCGGAGGCGGCGCGCGGAACGTCCATCCCGATGCTCGCGAAGTCGAGGGCCGTCACCACGGAATACGGGATCGAGCCCCCGCCGGTCCGGATGTCGTTGGCGACATAGGTGAACAGCGGCTCGGGCGCCGCGCCGATTTCGGCGGCGGCATCGATGGCCGCCTCAACGACGCCGTCGTCGATCAGGCCGTCGTCCGATTCCAGGATCACCGTGGGAGGCGTGCCGGCGATGCGGACGTCGAGTCCCAGATCCGCGATCGCGGCTTGGTCCCGGACGATGGCCTCGAGCCGCGCGTTGTCGTCGTCCGCGCCACTGCCCGCAACCAGGATCGCGTTCACGCGCCCCTCCGTTTCGAGCTCATCCTGGAGCAGAGGCAGCGGCATGAAGACGGCCCGGACCTCCCCCTGTTGGGCGGCGAGCGAGAACTCCCCCATCCGGTCGGCCGTCAGCGTGTCCAGCACTGTCGCGCGCACGGTGCGCCCCAGGTCGTCCTTCTCGCCGTAGACCGATTCGATCGGGACGTCCGTCGGCCGCTGGACGCGGACCAGGATCGTGTCGCCCGGCGCGGCGTCCAGCGCCGCGGCCAGGGCGGGGCTGAGGTACGTCTCGCGCCCGGCGGGTCCGGTCACGGTGTCCACGCCGTGGAAGCGCCAGAAGCGGTCGTCGACGCCGTACACGCGGACGCCCGACGCGCGGCCCTCGCCGATCTGCATCGTGACGACGCCGTCGACGGCGACCAGCGGCGCCGTTCCGTCGAATGCCGCTGCGAAGTCCGGATGCCCCATCACGTCCTGGGCCAGGGCCTCGCGGAAGAAACCGGTCGAGACGACGAGGTGGTCGGTCGCGCCGATTCTAGCCAGAACCAGGTTTCGCAGGCTCGCCCGCACGGAATCGCCCACCAGCAGCGCGCCCGTCAGAACGGCGACCGCCGCCGCCACGCCCACGACGACGGCCAGATGCGTTCGCCAGTAGTGACCCAGGCCCCGGAACGCCAGAACACGCGTCTTCACGGTCCGCTCCCGGCGCGGACGAGCGCGTTGTCGGACAACTCGAAACGCATCGGGAACTGCCCGGCCAGCGCCGGGCTGTGCGTCACCGCGATCAGGATGTTCTCCTGTTTCCTGTGCAGATCCATCAGGAGCTCGGCCACGTGGGCGGCCGACGAAGCGTCGAGGTTGCCCGTGGGCTCGTCGCACAGCAGCAGGCGGGGACGGCGGATCAGCGCGCGCGCGATCGCGACGCGTTGTTTCTCACCGCCCGACAGCTCGCCCGGGCGGTGGTCGATCCGGCTGCCGAGCCCCACCTCCGCCACCAACTCGCGGGCCCACGCGTCCATGTCGCCGCCGTTGCCGCCGACGAGCGTCGGGACCAGGACGTTCTCCAGCACCGAGCACTGCGGCAGCAGGCAGTGGTCCTGGAAGACGAAGCCGATGTCCGAGTTCCGGAAGCGGGCCCGTCCGGGCGCGTCCAGCTCGAACGGGTTCGTCTCGTCCAGCGTGACGGTCCCGGAGGACGGTGGTTCCAGGCCGCCCAGGATGTAGAGCAGCGAACTCTTGCCGCTGCCCGAGGGGCCCGTAATGGCCGCGGCGTTCCCGGGCGCCATGTCGAACGTGACGTCGGAGAGCACCCGCAACGGCCCGCGCGGCGTGGGGTAGTCCTTGCTAACGCTGGAAACTCGCAGCATGTTCCGGTTCCCGGTCGCCATCGGCGCGCACGTGTTCGAAGACTTCCACCAGCCGGTCCGCCGATCGCGCCACCGAGTAGTGTTCCCGCGCGGCCTCGAGCGCGCGCTCGCCAAGGACCGACGCGTATGCGCGGTCCTGCCAGAGCGCGCCAAGCCCCTCTGCGAGGCTGGCGTCGTCGTCCGGTTCCACGAGCAGCCCGCCGCCGGTCCGCTCGACGATCTCGACGAACGCGCCGCGGCGCGGCTGGACGACCGGCGTCCCGTTGGCCATGGCCTCGAGCAGGAACAGGCCCTTCGGCTCGTCGTAGGTGGCCGGGACCGACAGCACGTCCAGACTTCCCAGGAAGCGGATCTTGCCTTCCCGGTCCACCACGCCGTGGTAAGTGAACTCGCCTTCGAGCCCGGCCGCCTTCAACAGGCCCCGGGCCTTGCGCATGTAACCGGCGTGGTCCGGCGCCGTGTATCCGGCGGCCTCGAGCCGCATGTTCGCGCCGGGCGTCTTTCGGCGCAACGCGATGTAGGCGCGGACCAGCTCGTGAAACCCCTTTTCGGGCGCGATCCGCGCGAAATACCCGATGCGAAAGATTCCGTCACTGCCGTGCGCCCGCTGCCCGTATCCGGTCATGTTGATTCCGAGGGGCACGACCGAGATCTTCTCCGACGGGATTTCGAGGTAGTCCGCCATGTGGTCGGCCGCGTACCCGCTGACGGCGACGAACCGGTCGACGTGCTCCACTTGCGCCCGAATCAGCTCCAGGGACCGCTCGCGGTAGGGTGGAACCAGTCCGTCGATAAAGAGCTCCTCGCCCTGAAGCGTGCAGGTCACCGGCGCGCCGAACGCTTCCTTCAAAGGGCGCGCCATCGCGATCAGCAGCGAGTTCGGCAGGTTGATGACGTCGGGCGCGGGTTGGCGCGCGAGCCAGGCCTGGAGCTTGACGAACTCCTTGTGCAGCACCCCCGGCTCTCCGACGAGCATCGAGACCGTCAGGTCGCCCAACAGACCGGGATCGTTGGAAACGGCGCGGCCGGCAAGCCGGTTGATCACGAACGGGGCATCCCACAGGCGGTCGAGAACGCGCGGGGTCCACCGGAACAACGGGACGTACTGCTGCAGGTAGACGCTGACGCCGCCGAAGAGCACGCGGCCGCGGCTCACGTTGGGTTCGTCGGTCCGCGTTGGCGTGTAGACCGGAACCAGCGTCACCTCGTGCCCGCGGTCCATCAACTCCCGCGCCAGTGCGTTGTCGCGCGCGCAGCTTCCGCAGTACATGCCCGCGGCGCCCGCCGTGATCGATAGAATGCGCATCGATGCGATGACCGTTGTTGCGGTCGGCGCCCCCCGGCGCGGGTGGCTACACGGCGATGTCCGCGGTCTGGAACGCCCGGGCCCGGAACAGGAAATCCACGATGTTGCCCTCGTGCGGCTGCATCCAGTTGAGGCGCGTCGTCGGCACGGGCCCCAGGTTGAGCCGGTCGATATGGACCGCGTCGATCAGCTTTCGCTGCAGTTCGGCGTTCGACGTGATCGCCGTGCAGACCAGGGTCGGCCCCATCCGCGCGATCATGTCGGATTCCGCGCACCGCACCACCGACACGAACGGGAACATGTACTCCCTGGATGCGATGGGCGCGTCGGGCGAATCGCAGTGCACGGCCGTGGGCAGCAGGTAGGCGCCGCGTCCGGCCTCGGCGACGCGTCCGCCCCCGCGCAACTCCGCGGTCACGTCGCGGACACCCGGCGCGGCCAGATCCGCGTCGATCGACTGCGATATCGCCTGGGCCGTTCCAGGAACGGTGAACGCGGCCAGCGGCGCTTCGGGATGGTCCGGCGGCTTGGGCGCGATCGCGGCGAGCCGCTCCGCCACCGCCGCGGCGATCGCCTCGGTGTGCCGGCTGGCCCAGATGCCGGACGCGTTGATGCAGCCGCGCCCGCTGTTCAGCGCCACGCTTTCGACCATCAGGTCCAGGTGCCGTTCCCAGTTGTCCACTTCATCGTCGCCCAGGACGATCTTGGAGAACCCGGGTCCATGGGCCTGCACGCGCGGATTGCCCCGGTAGCGGTCCACGGTCGGCTGACCTCCGAAGATCAGGCTGCGCGTGCAACTGTCCAGGACCGCGGCGCCCACGTCGCCCTCGCCCGGGTAGATCGAAACCGTTTCGCGCGGAACTCCCGCGGCGAAGAAGGCGTTGGCCATCCGGAACGGGGTCCAGGGCTCCTGCGGCCCCGGCTTCAGGACCAGCCCGATCTGCATCGGGACGATCGGGAGCCAGAGGGTATGGACGCCCGGCGAGTTCGACGGCAGCACCAGGCCGAGGACCGGGCTCTGCGCCTGGTAGCTGATCGGAACGCCGCGCTCCTCGCCGTGGCCGCGGGTCAGCACCTCCAGATCCAGGCCGCGCGTGAGCGAGGTCAGGATGTTGCGCATCTCGGCCAGCACGAAGGCGTTCTTCTTCATGTTGGCCCGGCACATGTGCTCGGGCAACCCCGTGGACGCCGACTGCGCGCGCACGAACTCGTCGGGGGTCTGCGAACCGTCGCCCATCTCGACGGTCCCGTCCGTGTAGAGCTCGCCGGCCCGGGCGACCATGTCGATCAGCGCGTCGATCGGAATCGCGGTCAAGGCGTCGCGCGCGCGTTGGGCCTTCCGCATGTCGCGGTGGATCAGGCCGCCGTTGGCCCGGCCGACGCGGGCGATCGGCTCGCCGGTCGCGAAGTGGACGACCTCGTCGACGTCGAGGCTTTCGTAAGGGCGGCCCCAGCGCAGGACGGGCAGGTTCAGCATGGCTTGGCGTGGTGTCTCACGATCACGTGCATTCGATGCCGGGAGGTCTGTTCTCTTGAACTGACGCCTCGATGCGCTCGTTGTCCACCCGCGGCGAGGAACGCCGCGGGTACGATAGGAAATACCACACAATTTTCATCGATTTATAGGTCAGCGCATCATTTCCGGATCGCACGCATCTCCGGCCGGTCGTCAGCTCCGGTGACCATCGCTGCGTCAAATGACGCATTGGCGAGACAGTGCACTAGTACACCCCCACTGTCGTCGTGGCCGCGAAGCCGTGAAACGGACGCACGCCGCTGACGCCGTCCCAGGGATACTTCTCGCACGGCGCCTCGCGCTCGCCCTCGTCGCGCTCGAGGAACCCCGGCATGAAGAACTCCCGGGTCAGCGTGGTCACCTTCACCCGCCCCGTCTGACCGTATTCCACGACGTTCGAGGCGTCATCGAAGTCCACCACTTCGATAACGGCCCGGGGTTGGGGCGCGTAATACGAGATCTTGTAGTCGTTGTGCGGGCCCGTCGGCGCGCTCCCGGCCAGCCCCATCATCGTGTTGCCGTAGGTGGGCGTCATGTAGGCCCCGTCGAGGAGTTCCTCGTGCGCGAACCGGTTCCACTGCGGCGTGAACTCGGTCCCGCCCGAAAAGATGCCCTGGATTCCGATCCCGCCGATCGACGTGCCTCGATCTTCGAGCTTCAACGCCAGCGCCTCGAGCAGCTTCGGGGTGGCGAACATGCACCGGATGTCGTGATTGGCCTCCAGGATCGTCACGGCCTGGTCGATGACATGGTCCTTGTAGGCTTCCAGGTGCTCGGTCCACCCCTTGCGAATCAGCTTGATCACCCAGCGCGGATCCAGGTCGACGCAGAAGCAGACGCCGCCGCGATGCTGGCAGAGATGCTCGACGCCCAGACGCAGGCGCCGCGGTCCGGACGGCCCGAGCATCAGCCAGTTGGCGCCGCGGGGAAAGTGCTCGTCCGGCAGCGTTTCGCTGAACAGCTCGTAGTCGATGCGGAAGTCCTCGCAGTTGATCCGGGTCTTGGGGATCCCCGTCGTCCCCCCGGTCTCGAACACGTAGACGGGCTTTCCGGCCATCCCCTTCGGCACCCATCGCTCGACGGGGCCGCCGCGCAGCCACTCGTCCTCGAACGGCGGCATTCGCTTGACGTCGTCGAAGCATCCGATCTCCCGGCGGGGGTCGAAACCCAGCGACGCCGCGTAGTCGAGCCAGAACGGGCATCCCGACGCGGGGTCGAAGTGCCAGGCGACGACCTCGCGCGTCCATTCGTCCAGCCGGTCGCGGGCGGCTTTCGCGGCCGCGTCCGCCGTGCCCGCGGAATCGGAGATCGACATAGCGGAATAGCATAACGGAATTTCGCCGCCGTCAGGCACACTACAGGCCGACGGCGCGTTCTGGCCCCGAATCGGTTACCAGGAGACGCGCACGGAGTACTGTCCAATCAGGCGGTCCGGCGTCAGCAGGGTCATGCCGTGCTCGATTGCCTGGCATACCAGCATCCGGTCGAACGGGTCCTTGTGGAGCTGTGGCAAACGGTGCAACTGGAGCACGCTGGCCTCGTCGATGGGAAGGCTCAAGAATCCGTGTCGCTCCCGCTGTTCCGGCGCGAATCGCTCGGGCGGCTGTGGAAGCGGCAATCGACCGGCGTGATGCTTGACGGAGATCTCCCAGATCGACGCGGCGCTCACGAAGACCTCGTGTGCCGGGTTGGACACCTCCGACCGGACGCGCTTCGGGAGCCGGGGAGAGTTCTCGATCCACCAGAGGAACGTGCAGGTGTCGAGAAGCAGTCTCATTCTTCCGGCAGAACCGGCCCGCTCTCGAACGACTCGATGACGTCGTCCGGCAACGGTTCGAAGAACGCGTCCGGCACCGTGAACTGCCCGCGGGCCAACCCGATCGGCCGCGGCTTCGCGGGCGCGCGGGGCAGGGCCCGAATCTCGGCCACGGGTTCGTTGCGTCGGCACAGCAGGATCGTCTCGCCCTCGCGAAGTCGAGCGACGTACCGCGAAAGGTGGGTCTTGGCCTCATGCATGTTGAGTCGAATCATGACTTGAATTCTAGTTGACTTGTCAACTCGTAATCAACCACGTGTCGAGTCTTGCCCGCACCGGCCTGCAGGGAGACTCACGGGAAACACGGCCGGAGTCAGTTTCCGTTTCCCAGTTGCCGGTCGAACCACTCCAGGATGACCTGGAACCGCTGGACGCGGTGGAAGGGGCTCCCCGACCGCGAAAGCTCGTGGCCCTCGGCCGGGAAGCGCACGAACTCCACCGTGCGCCCGAGCACGCGCAACCGGGTGAACAGGTCTTCCGCATTGGAGATCGGGCAACGCAGGTCGTCCTCGGAGTGGAGGATCAGCAGCGGCGTGCGAATGTCCTCGGCGTAGGTGGAGGGAGACATCCGCCGCATGGCCTCGGGCCGCTCCCAGTAGTGGGCGCCGGTGATGGCCTTCCACCAGATGGCGATGTCGCTGCCCGCGCCTTCGGCCAGGATGTCGTTGACGGCGCGCTCCGATACGGCCGCCCGGAAGCGGTCGGTGTGTCCCACGATCCACGAGGTCATGTAGCCCCCGTAGGATCCGCCGATCACCCCCAGCCGCTCCGGGTCGACGAAGTCGAAACGCCGGACGGCCGCCTCGGCCACGCCCATGACGTCCTCGTAGTCCACGGTGCCCCAGCCCGGGCCGCCCTCGACGGGACCGCGAATGGCCCGTCCCCAGGCTTCGCTGTACCCGGACGAGCCGCGCGGGTTCGAGAACGCGACCGCGTAACCCGCCCCGGCGTACACCTGGAACTCGTCGAAGAACCGGTTGCCGTACTGCGCGAACGGGCCGCCGTGGATGTTGAGCAGCAGCGGATACCGTTGGCCGGGCTCGAAACCGGCTGGGCGCACGATCCACGCGTCCACTTCGGTTCCGTCTGCCGACGCGGCCGTGAACCGCTCGAAGGGACGGATCTCGCGCGCTTCGACGAAGGGCCTTCCGATATCGGTCAACGGCCGGTCGCCGGCGAAGAGCTCTCCGGTCGACGTCGGGCTCGTCGCCGTGTGCACCACGGTTCCGCCGCCGATGTCGTAGCCGGTGAGCGTCTGCTCGCCGCCGATCACCAGCTTCGGGTCGCCGCCGGTTCCCTCCACGCGATACAAGTGCGTGTTGCCGCCGTCCTCCACGCCGAAGAGGATGCTGGAGCCATCCCAAACCGGCTCGCGGATCTCGGGGAACGGCGCGCAGTTCCGGTCCAGCGAGGGGGTCAGCAATGACGGTTCCCGGCTTCCGTCGGCAGGAACCACGGCGATCTGGGCATGGCGCGGCGAATCGAAGATTCCCGGCTCACGCCGGAACGCGATCGCGGCGCCGTCGGGCGACCAGGACGGACCCCCGCAGAAGGCGTCGGTTCCGGTCAGACGGGCCGGCTCGCCCCCCTCGGCGCCGACGGCGTAGACGTCGGACGCAGGGAACGTGTCCCAATTCTCGTGGCGCGACGAGATGAAGGCGATCCTGGACGAGTCCGGGGCCCACGCCGGCTGGGCGTCCTCGTGATCGCCGTCCGTGATCTGAACGGGGGCGGCCGATGCATCGGCCGGGACGACGAAGACGTGTTGGGGACGGTCCGCCGTCCAGCCCTCGTTGTCCAGCTTGTATCCGAGGCGCGCGATCCGGCGCGGGGGCCGCTTCTTCTCGTCCTCGATGTCGTAGTAGGCGGCGGGAACGCGCGACGCGAAGGCGATTCGGGTCCCGTCGGGCGACCACGCGGTCCCGCTCACGTCTTCTTTCAGATCGGTCAGCTTTCGGGCTTCGCCGCCCATCCCGACCGGCATGACGTAGAGCTGCATCGTCTTGCCCGCGCGGTTCGAGGTGAACGAGAGCCGCGTCCCGTCGGGCGACCAGCGGGGCTCGGCATCGCGCCGCGGGCCGAACGTCAACTGCCGCGGCGGCTCGGAGCCGTCGATGCGCGCAAGCCATATGTGGCCCCGCGTTTCGTTGGCGTCCTTGTCGGGCCACGACACGGTGAAGGCGACCCGCTGGCCGTCGGGAGACAGCCGCGGATCGGCCACCGCGCGAACTTCGTGAATGTCTTCCGGTCGCATCCCGGTCATCGGTCCTCCTTGGTTCGCAAACCGCCATCGTGACACGGATGCGCCGCGGGAGACAAACCGCCCCTGGCCGCGCCGGCCGGGCATGTTCGAGTTTCGCGAAGTCGCGTGAACGGCGGACTCCGAAGTCGAGAAAACGCGGGATTTCACAACTTTTGGACGGTGCAAGTACTTGATTCCCGGTAATGGCTTTCAACGTGCATGACCGTCGGGCATGCCTTTTCCTGACGTCCGCTATAATCGGACAGGAGGCGCTTGATGGCCGCCCCCATAGAAGAGCGTGTCGCGTACCTGGAAGGGAAAGTGGAAGAGCATTCCCGGGGATTCGGAGAGATTCGAGAGTTGGTGGTCCATACCGACGGGCACGTCCTGGGCGTGGACCGGAAAGTCGATCGATTCCGCACCGAGCTGGCTTCGCACATGGACGGCGTGGACCAGAAAGTAGACCGGTTTCGGGACGAGCTGTCCGTTCGCGTCGATAGCCTGGACCACAAGGTGGATCGGTTTCGGGGCGAGCTCTCCGCCCGCATCGACAGCCTGGACCAGAAGGTGGACCGGTTCCGGGACGAGCTGTCCGCCCGCGTCGACGCCCTGGACCAGAAGGTGGATCGGTTTCGGGACGAGTTGGCCGGCCGCATCGACCGGCTGGATCAGCGATTGACGACCCGGATCGACGCCATGGATCACAAGCTTTCCCGGCACTTCACCTGGCTGGTCGCGATGCAGTTCGCGCTGCTGCTGACCCTCGTGGGCGCCTTGATTCGCGGATGAGCCCGGCCCCCGGCCGCGGCCCGCGGCTTGCGTTCCGCAATGATGCGGTCCGATGCGGCGGCTCGGAGAACGCCGCAGCCGGGCCTCGACCCCGGCAGGGGGCTTTTTTCCCCTTCAAACTCCGGGCCGTTCCGGCTATCCTGCCGCCGTTCGATTCAGGACCGGAGACGCCAGGAACGAGTGGACCATGATGAGACGCGCGATCGCCCTTCCGTCGGCGGCGCTGATGCTGGCTTCGGCGTCGGCTGCCTTCGGCCACCACTCCTTCGCGATGTTCGACCAGTCGCGGAAGGTCACCATCGAGGGGACGGTCGCCGAGGTCCAATGGACCAACCCGCACGTGTGGGTGGAAGTGGACGTGCCCGGCGACGACGGCGAATCCGTGCGCTGGGGCATCGAGTTGACCAGCGTCGTCCACCTGACCCGCCTCGGCATGACCATGAACACGTTCCGGGTCGGCGACGAGATCGAGTTCACCGTGAGTCCCTATGCCGACGGCACCCCCGGCGGACGCTTCTACACCGCGAGGATGCCTGGCGGCCAGCTCCTCTGCGACGTCGGCGCGCAGCAGGTCTGCCGGGAAGGCAACTGACGGGACGCGCTGGGTGGACACGATCATGAAAACCATCGCATCCGTAGCGGCGATCGTCTCCGTCGGCCTGAATGCCGGCTCCGCCTCCGCCCAGGACGACCGCCCCGTCTTTCCCGCCCACGCCGAGAACGTCAGTTACGCCGAGCTGGACGCCTTGCCCGACTGGCGCGGCCTGTGGTTCCCGGCCTTCGGCCAGGTGGGGGGCGACGACCCCGTGCTCGTCGGCGAGGCCCGGGAAGTCTACGAGACGCACCGGGCGCGCCTGGCCGCGGATCCCACGTACGAGATCCCGGAGACGGCCAACAACTGCGAGCCCGACGGCATGCCGGCGTTCATGACGTTCCCCTACAGCCTGGAGTTCCTGTTCACCCCGGGCAAGGTCACCGTCGTCCAGGAAGCCCTGATGCAGGTCCGCCGCATCTTCACCGACGGCCGCCCGCTGCCGGACCGCGACGCGGTGGACCCCAACTACTTCGGCTACTCGGTGGGCCGGTGGGAAGGCGATACGCTGGTCGTGACCACCGTCGGCACGCAGGCCGGGCAGCGGCTGGGGCTCGCCGGCATCGCCAACAGCGACGCGCTGACCATCACGGAGCGCATCTACCTGGATCCGGACGATCCCGACCGGCTGCACCTGGAGTTCACGTTCGAGGATCCGAACGTGCTGGCCCGGCCTTGGCGCCGGACCCATGCCTTCCGCCGCGACCGCACGTGGGAACAGATCGAGTACATCTGCTCGCAGAACGATTTCCACGCGATCGACGCGGAGGGCCAGTCGCTGACCCCGGATTTTCAGTAGCTTCGACCTGGCTCCCGCAGCCCATGCCGACTGCGGGAGTGGCTCTCCGCCCGACGATTGACACGGCTCGGGTCCCGTCATCTAATACCGCTGTGCAACGCGGGTCTCGCACGGACGGTCCGCTGCCCTGGCGGACGTGGTTCACCCCATGTTTCCAGCGATAGAACCCACACAAGGCGCTCTGCGCATCGGTTTGCGGCGGTTGGTCGAACGGCCGTGGCTCTCCATCACGGCGATCGCCACCCTGGCGGTCGGGCTGTCGGCGACGATGGCCGTGTTCGCGATCGTCAACGCGTTCATATTCGCGCCGCCCGTAGCGGGTGATGCGTCGTCCTTCTTCGCGGTTCGCGCGACCCGGGCCTTCGGTGTCCGAGTGTCTCCGCGCGAGTACGCGGCGCTGTCGGAGCGATTGCAGACTGTCCAGGCTTTGGCCGCAAAGTCGATTTTCCCGGCGGACGCTTCGTTGAACGACGCCGAAGATGCGTCCGGCGGCCTGATCAGTTGCAACTACTTCGGAGTCTTCAACGCGCGGGCGCTCGCCGGCCGTCTCTTCGAACCCGGCGACTGCGCTCTCACGCGTCCGGCCGCGGTCCTGAGCGAGAGTCTGTGGAGAACGCGCTTCGGGGCGGAACCCGACATCGTCGGTCAGTCCGTGCGTTTCGGCGGGCAGGCATTGACCGTCATCGGCGTCGCCGGGCGCATGTACTCCCTGTTCCAGCCCGACCTCTGGCTTCCGTATACTCTGGCGGACCGCCTGGCCAACGACCCGGACATTCGCCTGACGCTGCCCGTTCGGTTTCCGCCTCCGGGCCAACCCCGCACGCGCCCGCTCGACGTGGCGACCGAGGATCGCGTGTTTCTGGAACTGTTCGGGAGGTTGGCCGATTCCTACTCGCGGACCGACGGAACGGCGGAGTTGCGGCTGCTGACCCGGCAGTTGGGGATTGTCGAGCCGGATGAATCCGTAGCGCTCACCGACGGTTCGGCATGGAGCTTTGCGACGGTCCCGGCCTGGGTCTTGGCCATCCCGTTGTTCTTCCCGGCCATCATAGTCGGCCTGGCGTGCATGAACGTATCCAGCATGTTGCTGGGACGCGCCATCGCCCGCCGGGCGGAAATGTCCGTCCGTCGGGCGCTGGGCGCGACGCCGCTCCGGTTGCTCCGCCAACTCCTCGTCGAGCACAGCGTGCTGGTTGTCTTTGCGGTCCTGGCCGCCGTCTGTCTGACGACGGCGGTTCTGTCCGCGATACGGGGTCTCACGGCGCTGGATCCCATTGTCGCGGAACGGTTGTTGGAACCGGATTGGCGCCTGTTCGTGTTTCTCGCGGTGAGCAGCGGCGCCGTCGTGTTCATGTCCGGGCTTTCGCCCGCTTTCGAGGCCGTGCGGCCGGGGAGCCGTCCCGTCGTCGCGGGCCAACACATGACCGTCGATCGGACAAGCGGCCGCATTCGAAACGGGTTGTTGGCCGTGCAAATCGCCGTTTGCATCCTGCCGGTGACGGGCGTGGTGCTCTTGATGCAGGTCAACGACCGTCTGCAGTGGCCGGACTTGCCGCTGGAACGCGTGGCCGAGGTGAGCCTCACGCGGCGGATGGATGTCACCACCGCCGAACAGACGCTCGCCAGCGTCCCCGGGACCGAGGCGATCGCGTTCGCCCGGGAACGACCGCTTACCGCCGACGGCGAGCTGCTGCAGGTCGTCGATCCGGAGCCGATGGACGGCGTGCTGAACTCGGTCGTGTCGCCGGCGTATTTCGCGACGCTCGGCATCGACATTGTCGCCGGCGACGTACCGGAACAAGTTCCGGCCGGCGGCGCGCCGGTGGCTCCGGTGGTCGTTTCCGAGAGGTTGGCGTCGGAGTTGTTTCCGGATGGGGGCGCCCTGGGCGGTCTGGTGTCGACGCCGGACGAGGCGTTTCAGATCGTCGCGATCAGTGAGAACCAGCCGATACGTTCTTCATGGGGCGCCAACGACGGATCGATCGTATATCGGCTGTCCGCACAACCCGTGGGAGCCGACTTGACCGCGCCGCTCTTCGGGTGGCGCTTCCTCGTACGCTTCGATGGGCCGGCGGCGGCCTACGTTCAGTCGACAATGAGGGCGATGCGCGAAGTCTGGCCCCAGGAATCGTTTCAGGTGTCCGCGTTGGGATCGGAATTGGAAGCGGAGTCTGTGGCACTTGGGATAGTGGCCATGCTCGTCGGCGGGGCGTCGGTAGTCGCGGTTTTGCTGGCGGTCGTCGGGATCGTGGGCGTCATGAGCTGCGAAGTGCGTCAGCGGGAGCGGGAGATGGCGATCCGTGTGGCCCTGGGCGCATCGTGGTGGAACATCGTTCGTGTCGTCGCGCTGTATCGATTGAAATGGCTGCCGATATGGGTCGCGTTCGGCTGGTGGCTTTCGACGATGGTCTACACGAACGTGCCGACGGAACTGCAGCTTCCGGCCGGCGATGGTTTTCCGTATCTGGTGGCGTGCGGCATCGTGGTCGTCGGCGTCATCGTGGCGACGATGGTCTCGGTCGGACGTTTGAGTCTGCGCGGCGCGGTTTCGGATCTCCGGTCGGAGTATTGATGCCGCGATCGGCTCCTTGTGATTGACCGCCGCTGGCGCGTGTGACTATCGTTGGCCTCACGGAGGGCCGTCGCCGGCTCCCGTAAACTCCCGTTCGACGAGGAGGGGCGCGCATGCAACGTTTTCTTGGCCGCTACGAAGGCTGCATCTATCCCGCCATGCGGATCGTGCTGGGATTCCTCTACTGGTGCCATGGTCCGCAGTGGCTCTTCGGCTGGTTCAACCAGCTCGGGCCGGTGCCCCTGACATCGTTGCAGGGGGTGGCGGGACTGCTGGAAATCACGCTGGGAACGCTGATCATGATCGGCCTGTTCACGCCGTGGGCGGCGTTCATCGCCAGCGGGGAGATGGCCACCGCGTACTTCTATTTCCATCTGCAACGCGGCCAGGGCTGGCTGCCGATCATGAACGGAAGCGAGATCACCGTCGCGTTGTGTTTCGGCTTCCTGTTGATCGCGGCCCGGGGTTCCGGCGCGTTCAGCATCGACAGTTGGCTGGCGTCGCGGCGCCGGAGCGCCTGAGACTCCGAGCACGGGCGTCCGGCCCGGGAGGTGCAGCATGGCGGTTGTGACGAAGTCACCCAGGACGTTGGGCGTTCTCATCGGAGCGCTGCTCGGCGGCGCGGCCGCCGGCGCGGCGGCGCAGGCGCCGGACATCGATTACGAGCCGGTGACCGACGAACGGCTCAGGAATCCGGCCGACGGCGACTGGCTGATGATCCGCCGCACCTACGACGGCTGGGGATACAGCCCGCTGGATCAGATCACGACCGAGAACGTCGGCCGCCTCCGTCCCGTCTGGACGTTCGGGACGGGCGAGACGAGCGGCCACGAGGCGCCGCCCCTCGTCAACAGCGGCGTCATGTACGTGTCCACGCCCCGAAACCAGGTGATCGCGATCGACGTGCGCACGGGAAACGAACTCTGGCGCTACCGCAACCTGCGTCCCGAGGGCTCGGCCGTGCCGCATGAGACCAACCGCGGGGTCGCGCTTTACGACGACCGGGTCTACGTGGTGGGCGGTCAGGCCGTCGTGGTCGCCCTGGACGCGGTCACCGGGGACGAGCTGTGGGAAACCACGTTCGCCGACAACTCGGCCGGCTACTACTCGACGCTCGCCCCGCTCGTCGCCGACGGCGTCGTGATGGTCGGCGCCTCGGGCGGGGAACGCGGCATCCGCGGCTTCGTCGCGGGGTTCGATCCCGAGAACGGCGAGGAGATCTGGCGGACGTTCATGGTACCCGGGCCCGGCGAGCCGGGGTTCGAGACCTGGCCGCAGGACACGGACGCCTGGCGCACCGGCGGTGCGTCGATCTGGGTCACGGGCAACTACGATCCCGAAACGAACCTGGCGTACTGGGGGACCGGCAACGGGGGCCCGTGGATGGGCGACCAGCGTCCGGGCGACAACCTGTACTCGACATCGGTCGTGGCGCTGGACGCTGCGACGGGCCAGATCCGGGGCCATCACCAGTACCATCCGAACGGCGCCTGGGATTGGGACGAGGTGTCGCCGCCCGTGCTCGTCGACTACGAACGCGGAGGCGAGACGGTCCGCGGCCTGATCAATGTCGCGCGCAACGGCTACATCTGGTTCCTGGAACGCACCGACGGCCCGATCGGCTTCGTGGAAGCGACGCCCTACGTCTATCAGGACGTCTTCCTGAGCGTGGACCCGGTCACGGGTCGGCCCGAGATCGACATGGACCACAAGCCCGAGACGGGGAAGCAGGCGTCCTACTGCCCGGCGCTTCACGGCGGGAAGAACTGGCCGCCGATCGCGTTCAACCCCCAGACGCGCATGATCTACATTCCGGCGAACGAGAACTTCTGCCAGATCTCGACCGGCGTCGAGGTGGAATACGTGCCCGGACGCGGCTTCACCGGCGTCCGGCTCGAGAGCTACATCCGCGAGGGCGCGGACCACTTCGGCGAGGTGCAGGCGTGGAACGTGGACACGGGCGAGGAGGTCTGGGTTCACGAGTGGCCCCGGTCTCCCAACTGGGGCGGGATGCTTTCCACGGCCGGCGGACTCGTGTTCACCGGGGGCACCAACGACCGCAAGCTGCACGCATTCGACGCCGCGACCGGAGAGATCCTCTGGGAATGGCCGACCAACTCCGGCATCCTGGCGCCGCCGTCCACGTTCGAGCTCGACGGCGTGCAGTACATCGCCATCCAGTCCGGGTGGGGCGTCGATTCCCGAGGGGTCCAGGCGCGTCTGAACGCGAACTACCCGGGCGAGTACCCGCCGATTCCGGAAGGCGGCGCCGTCTGGCTGTTCGCGCTGGGGGAATAGCCGCGGTCGTACAGCGACGAGCGCGCGCCGGCGGCTGATATACTGCGGCCCCCGCCCGCTCGTCGCGATCCGAGGGAGAGGTGGAGTGAAACACGTACACATCGTCATCGTATCGGCCGTCCTGGGCGTCTCGACCCCGGCGGCCGCCGCCCGCCAGGGCGAAGCGGACCGGAACTGGGGCCAGTGGCGCGGTCCGGAAGCGTCCGGCGTGTCCCGCACGGCGCGCCCGCCCGTGACCTGGAGCGAGGACGACAACATTCGCTGGAAGGTCGAGATACCCGGCCGCGGTACCGGTTCGCCGGTCGTCTGGGGGGATCGGGTCTACCTGATGACCGCCGTTCCGGTCGGCGTGGAGGGAGAGGCCTCGCACGCGCCGCGCGGCGGCCTGCGTCCTCGCGGCGTCCACCGTTTCGTGGTGATGGCCATCCGCCGCTCCGACGGCGGCATCGCATGGCAGGACACGGTGCGCGAGGAGGAGCCCCACGAGGCGGCGCACACCGACAACGGAACCTGGGCCTCCAGCTCGGTCGTGACCGACGGCGAGCACATCTTTGCCTATTTCGAGTCGCGCGGCCTGTACGCCTACGACATGGACGGCAACCGGTTGTGGGAGACCGACCTGGGCGACAAGGCCATGCGGAACCAGTTCGGCGAAGGCTCGACGCCGGCGCTCCATGAGGACACGCTCGTGATCGTCTGGGATCACATTGGCGGGCAGTCGTTCGTCGTGGCGCTGGACAAGAACACTGGAGCGGAACTGTGGCGTGCGGACCGCGACGAGATCGACACCTGGGCCACGCCCCTGGTCGTCGAGGCGAACGGGCGCGCGCAAGTGGTCGTTCCCGGCATGGATCGGCTTCGGAGCTACGACCTCGAGACCGGCGGCATCGTCTGGGAGAGCGACGGGCTGACGATGAACCCGATCCCGTCGCCGGTGGTCACGCCCGACAACGTCCTGATCGCGATGAGCGGGTTCCGCGGGAACGACCTCAAGGCCGTCGATCTGGACGCGGCCTCCGGCGACATCACCGGAACGGGCGCGATCCTGTGGGAGCTGGACCGCGACACGCCCTATGTGCCCTCGCCGCTGCTCTACGACGGCGTGCTCTACTTCCTGAAGTCCAACTCCGGAATCCTCTCGGTCTTCGACGCCGCGACCGGGGAGCCGCACTACGGCCTGCAGCGGCTGACGGCGGTGCCCAACGTATTCGCTTCGCCCGTCGGCGCCGACGGGCGGGTGTATTTCGCCGGGCGCGAAGGCACGACGCTGGTGATCGCGCACGGGGACCGGTTCGAGGTGCTGGCCGAGAACACGCTGGACGACGGCTTCGACGCGTCGCCGGCGCTGGCTGACGGCGAGATCTACCTGCGCGGCTACCGCCACCTGTACGCGATCGCGGAGCAGTAGGGACAAGGAGTCGAACGATGCCCACCGGACTTCGCGAGACGATCGGCAGCACTCTGGCCATAGCGGCCGTCAGCACGCTGGGGGACTGGGTCTGGGCCGCCTGGGTGCCCGGCCACCGCGTGGTCTACGGCATGACGCACGGCGCGTTGCTGTTCCTGGCCATCGGCTTGGTCCTCGGCCTTTGGGCGGGCCGTGCCGTTTTCGGCGCCGTGGCCGGGGCGGCGACCGGCCTGCTGGTGACCGCGTGTTTCTATGTCCTGGCGCCCGTAACCGGATTCGCGGCGACGATGCTGGGCGTCTGGTTCGGAATGTGGCTCGCGTTGGCCGCGCTCGACGGCCTCGTTCACCGGCGCGTCCGGGCCCGTGCGGTCGTGGGCCGGGGCTTGGCGGCCGGCGTGTTGTCGGGTTTCGGGTTCTACCTGATCTCCGGCATCTGGATGCCGTTCGATCCCGCCGGCTGGGATTACCTGGTGCATTTCGGGTCGTGGAACGTCGCGTTCCTGCCGGGTTTCGCCGCGGTGTTGATCGGCAGGAAGGCGGCGGCGTGACGACGGAGTCCGCCTCCGCCGCGGTCCCGGGAGATTTCACCCACACCATCGACGGACACGCAGTCGGAGGCGACGCGGCCATCGACGTCGTCAACCCGGCGACCGGCGCCGTGTTCGCGCGTTGCCCCGACGCCTCGGAGGCCGATCTGGACACGGCCGTCGCCGCCGCGCGGCGCGCCTTTCCGGAATGGGCGGCGCGGTCGTTCGAGGACCGCCGCGCCGTGCTGGGCCGTTTCGCCCGCGCGATGGGCGAAAGCGCGGAGGCGCTGGCCGGGATCCTGGTGAAGGAGCAGGGCAAGACGCTGGCGGAGTGCCGCAAGGAGCTCGCCTTCGTGCCGCGCCAGATCGAACGTCTGGCGTCGATCGAGGTGGCCGGCGAAGTCCTCCGCGAGGACGCGTCCCGGCGCGTCGAGCTGCGTTACCGCCCGCTCGGCGTGATCGGGATCATCACGCCATGGAACGTGCCCGTCGGCATCGCCGTCGGCCGGATCGCGCAAGCGCTCTACACGGGCAACACGGCCATCCAGAAGCCGTCGCCCTACACGCCGCTGGCGACGCTGAAGATGGGCGAGATCGCCGCGAGCGTGCTGCCCGCCGGGGTCCTGAACGTCATCGCCGGAGGCGACGCGCTCGGCGGATGGATGACGGCGCATCCGGGCATCGACAAGATCTCGTTCACGGGCTCGGTCGCGACGGGCAAGAAGGTCGTCGAGGCCGCCGCCTCCAACCTGAAGCGCGTGACGCTGGAGCTGGGGGGCAACGACCCCGCCATCGTCCTGGACGACGTCGATCCGGACGCCGTGGCCGAACCGATCTACCGCGCCGCCTTCGCCAACTGCGGCCAGATCTGCACGGCCATCAAGCGCCTCTACGTCCCCGAGTCGATGTACGAGCGGATGTGCGAGGCGCTGGCCCGGATCGCGCGGTCGGTCACGATCGGCGACGGCGCCGACGAGAGCGTCGGGATGGGGCCCATCCAGAACCGGGCGCAATATGAGCGCGTGAAGGGCATCCTCGAGGACACGCGGCGGCGCGGCGCCCGGATCGTGGCCGGCGGCCGCGTGCCGGAAGGCGGCGGCTACTTCATGGAGCCGACGATCGTCGCCGACATCGCCGACGACGCGCGCCTGGTCGTGGAGGAACCCTTCGGCCCGATCCTGCCCGTCCTGAAGTACTCCGACGTCGACGACGCGGTGCGCCGGGCCAACGACACGCGATACGGGCTCAGCGGTTCGGTGTGGACGAGGGACGTCGAGCGCGGCGCCGAGGTGGCCGCACGGCTGGAGGTGGGCACGGCGTCGGTGAACCGGCATACGATTCCCGACGCCACGACGCCGTTCGGCGGCGCCAAGGAGTCCGGCCTCGGCCGCGAGTACGCCGCCCTGGGCTTGAAGAGCTACATGGAAGCCCAGGTCGTGAGCGTGTCGCCGACCGCATAGCCCCGTCCCGCGCGACGCCATGGCCTTCAAGTACCGGGCCGACATGGTCGGAAGCCTGCTGCGGCCCCCCGAGCTTCTGGATGCCCGCGAGCGGCTCTCTCCCGACCGGCGGGCCGATGTCGAGAACCGCCACATCCTGTCCGTTCTGGAGCGGCAGGCGCGGATCGGGTTGAAGATCTTCACCGACGGCGAGTTCCGGCGCGGCGGGTTCATGGGCGATTTCTTCGACGCGGTCGAGGGCCTCGGCACGGACCGGATCCCGCGCGAATGGAGCGGGCCGACCTCGGGCGGGTTGCCGCATGCCGTGACGGGCAAGGTCCGGGCGACGGGCCGGCTGACGAAGCACGAAGTCGACTTTCTCGTCCGGCACGCGCCCGGAGACGTCAAGATGACGCTCCCGAGCCCGAACCAGTTTCCCGCGATCTGCTACAAGAAGGGCGTCAGCGAGACGGCGTACGCGTCGCATTCGGAATTCCTCTGGGACATCGTGCCGATCTTCGAGAAGGAGATCGCCGCCCTGGCCGAAGAGGGCGTTGCCTATGTTCAGGTCGACGCACCCCGGTACAGCTATTTCATCGACCCCAAGTGGCGCGGTTACGTCCAGCGGGAGATGGGAATGGACCCCGACGCGGCCCTGGACGAGGCCGTTCGGGCCGACAACGCGTGCATCCGCCCGGCCCGCCGCGGCGGCGCCATCGCGGCGGCGCACCTTTGCCGCGGCAACAACCGTAGCCAGTGGTACGCCGAGGGCGGCTACGATCCGATCGCCGAGAAGCTGTTCAACGAACTGGACGTCGACGTCTTCCTGCTGGAGTACGACACCGAGCGGGCCGGGACCTTCGAGGCGTTGCGCCATCTCCCGAAAGGAAAGGTGGTCGTGCTGGGCCTAGTGAGCAGCAAGCGGCCCGAACTGGAATCGCGGGACGGCCTGTTGCGCCGCATCGAGGAGGCCAGCCGGGTCGTGCCGATCGAGAACCTGGCCCTGAGTCCGCAGTGCGGCTTCGCGTCGACGCGGGAGGGCAACCTGCTGACCGAGGACCAGCAGTGGAGGAAGCTGGAGCGCGTCGTCGAGACGGCCCGGGAGGTGTGGCCCGGGTGATTACACGGTATGCCGGTGTGGTGCTTCGTCAGTTCGTCGGTCCAAGAAGGAATCTCTTGTACGCGGTCCAACGTCGGCTGCGTTTGTGCTGGATGAATTGAAAGAGATCGGAAGAGATCTTTTTCTTGAACTGACGCCTCGACTCCGCCTCGTTGTCCAGCCGCGGGGAGGAACCCCGCGGCTACAGTGGAGTCCCGCACGTTCGGGGCGGCACGCGCAGCGTCGGTCATGGCGTTGGAGGATGCAGGCCGATTCCAGGGCGCCGAGCACACGCACAACGTCGCCGCATTCCCCATCGTACCCGCGGCGTCCGCGCCGAGGGTGGACAAGGCGGCCTCCGGGTCGCCGCGTCAGCAAGACGAGATCTCGCCAACCGCCGAGACTGTGAACGAAGAGATCTTTTTCTTGGACTGACGCCTCGGCTCCGCCTCGTTGTCCAGCCGCGGGGAGGAACCCCGCGGCTACAATTGGAACGTCCCGCAAGGTCGCAGCGAAACGCGCAGTGCCGGTCATGGCGTTGGAGGATCCAGGCCGATTCCAGGGCGCCGAGCACACGCACAACGTCGCCGCAATCCCCATCGTACCCGCGGCGTCCCCCGCCGCGGGCGGACAAGGCGGCCTCCGGGCCGCCGCGTCAGCAAGACGAGATCTCGCCAACCGCCGACACCGTGAACGAAGAGATCTTTTTCTTGGACTGACGCCTCGGCTCCGCCTCGTTGTCCAGCCGCGGGGAGGAACCCCGCGGCTACAATTGGAACGTCCCGCAAGGTCGCAGCGAAAGACGCAGTGCCGGTCATCCTTTCGGAAGACCGAGCGTCATGCGAAGCCATCCGCAGTGACGAATCCGCCGACCTGGTGCGCCCAAGTTGCCGGGCCCAAAGGGCCTGCGGTCGCCGGGGGCGACGCTGGACCCGCGCCGTCAGAACGGTGCGCGGTTCGCGTTCGCGCTGACCCGGGCGAAGGCCATGCGCGGCGGGCCGCGCAGACGCGGGCGGCCCTCGCCGAAACGATTCTGGGGAGTACAATGGTGGTATGAAGTTGAAGACATCGATCACACTTGAGAAAGAGGTGGTGACAGCTCTCGAAAAGGCTGCCCGCAAAGGGGAAAGCCGGTCCCAAGTGATCGAGCGGCTGCTGCGTCAGAGCTTCGCAGTGCGAGAGCGGGAGGCCATCGACAGGCGCGACCGCAACACCATCGACGCGAACGCCGATGAACTCAACGAAGAAGCGGTCGATGTCCTGGGTTATCAGATAACAACGTGAGACGTGGCGAGCTCTACGGAGTCGAGAAGCCTCACGCGCGTGAGCGGAAGCGCTTTCGCGTGTTCGTCGTCGTCAGCCGGCAGGCGTTGATCGATTCACGGTTCTCGACGGTCGTCTGCGCGCCGGTCTACTCGACGCGCCACGGACTGGCAACACAAGTGGATGTCGGACCGAACGAAGGACTTCACCACGACAGCAGCGTCCACTGCGACGAGCTTGTGAGCCTGCGGAAGTCGCAGTTGACTCAGTTCGTCGGGAGCCTCGACGCCGCCAAGCTTCAACGTCTCGAAGACGCCTTGAAGGTTGCGCTGGGCTGCTCCGCGGCGAAAGAGAATTAGCGGCTGGCGCGAGAGTCGGACTCCGGCCCGCCGTGTCGGCGAGACGCGATCTTGCCCGGGGCCGGCGCCGTGAACGAAGAGATCTTTTGTCTTGAACTGACGCCTCGCTGCGCTCGTTGTCCAGCCGCGGGGAGGAACCCCGCGGCTACAACAGGACATGCGCCAACATTGTCAGTGATTTACAGGTGTCGGCATTGCGGTCGATCAACGGAATCGCCGGCGGCCGCGTTCACGTCCATGCGATGAAGCCCTGGGCGGTGCCGCTGCCCGCCTCGGTCCGATAGCAGGGAACGTAGTCGATCAACTCTCCGCTCAGCCCGGTCCCGAACAGGCAGCCGGACGCCGACACCCAGTTCAGGAGCTCGGAGGTGCCGTCCTTCATCAGGGCGGGATCGATGCCGCGGAGCCAGTCGGCGTCGCGGTTCCCGATGGCGTCGATCAGCGCGTGGTCGAACTCTTCGTTGATGACGAAGTGCGACATGCCGCCCGAGCCGATGACGGCCACGCGCGCGTCGCGGTCCCATTCGGACAACACGCGGCCGACGAGCTCGCCGAGCGCGAAGCAGCGCCACGGGCGCGGCTGGTTGGGCGGGAAGAACGTGTTCGTGATGATCGGCAGGACCGGGACGGCGCGGTCTTCCATGACGCGGCGCAGGATGTAGGCGAACGCGTGCGGCGTTCCCACGTGATGGTGGGGCGAGGGGTGGTCCGGCCATTGGTTCGAGGCGGTGAAGTCCCAGCCGTCCTCGATGCCGCGCTCGATGAGGCCCGCGGCCAGTTCGGGCAGCGCGGGGTACTCGGTCCGTTCCGGAGTCCGGTTGGCCCACTCGGCCTCGACGATGCCCGGCGGCAGCGTGGCCGCCCGCTCCTCCGGGAGCGGACCGTTCCAGAACGTGTCGCCGTGGTACACCGTGAAGGCCGGCTGCAGGGCCGGGAGCATCAGCTCGCGCTGGTCGTTGCCGAAGATCACGCAGACGTCCGGGTCCACGGCCTTCCAGATCTCGGCGGTGCGGCGGATGGCCGCCTGGCACGCCGCGTGGCTGGCCCTGCGCGACGCCAGCGAGGACCGCTCGGCCAGGTTCTCGCCGCGCCGCAACTCGACGAGGGCGTCGAACGCGTAGGTGCGGCCCTTGTACCAGTGCCGGCGGGCCCGGTCGGCCTTCACGCGCAGCATCCACTCGTCGGGCGTGGTGCTGAGCTGCGGGCCGTGCGTGGTCCAGAGGCCCAGGACTATTTCAGCCATCGTCGCGTGTTGCGAGCGGGGTGGATTCCGGTGGGATCCGCCGGTGTCAGAAAAACACCCGTCCCGCGCCCTCGAACGGCTGCTCGATCAGGCGCACGGCCTCGTCCTGCGCGCCGTAGGCGTCGTCCCGCGTGTTGACGGCTTTCTGGTACTCGGTCACGGCCCGTTCCCGGTCGTGGCGCATGTCGTAGATCTTGCCGAGGTTGATGTAGGCCCACACCTCGATCCAGATGGGATCGAGGTCGCCGTTCAGGGCCTCGCGGAACAGGCTGGCGGCGAGCTGCAGGTTGCCGAGCTCGAAGTAGGCTTCGCCCATGCGGAAGTAGGCCAGCGACTTCAGGCGGTCCAGGTCCAGGGCGGCCTGGTACTCGCGGACCGCGTCGTTGAACAACCCCTGGTTCGCGAAGTCCTCCCCGCGGCTGATGCTCACCTGGACGCGGATTTCCGGGGACAGCCGGAGCAGGCGCATGCGCGGATCGATGACGATCGCCTCGGGCTTGCGCTCCGTGAACAGGTCCATGTCGCTGGAGGGGCCCGACACGACGACGGTGGCGTACTCGGGCTCGCCGTCGGTGATCACCTCGATCTCGACCGGCATCCGGAACAGGTCGAGATCCTGGTTCAACTGGCCCACGACCTCGTACCCCTCCCTCGCGCGGTAGATCTGGAAGACCCGCGTGAACTCGGGCACGCCCGAGCCGTTGAGCCACTGATCGAAGAAGTAGGTCAGGTCCTCGCCGGCCGTCTCGGACGCCGCCCCCAACAGGGCGCCCGTCGACAACCCCCCGTCGCCGAAGCGTTCCGGGAAGGCGGCCAGCATCCGGGCGAACGCCGTCGCGCCGACGACGTCTTCCAGCATCCGGAGCACGAAGCCGCCCTTGTGGGCCGCCAACGCCCGGTACTCGGGCGAATCCGGGTCGAGGACGCCCACCTCCCGAAGCGGCGGACCGTTCGGATAGCTCAACGCGCGCACGCGCGTGCGGTCGATGTATTCCTGCGCCGTCAACGGGGAGCCCTGCGTTTCGAAGTACCGCAGCGACGCGAACACGCCCAGTCCCTCGGCCAGCCACGCGTCCGACGCCGCGTTCTCGACCTCGTAGGTCAGCGGAAACCACTGGACGGCGACGTGCTGGGCCAGCTCGAACGGATCGAAGCCGGGCCCGATGGCCGAGGACGGCAACAGCAGCAGGCCCGGAATCGAACGGGCGTCCCACGTGGCCTGGTCGATCTCGATCACCCGCAGCGAGGGCGCCGCGGGCTGGCCGAACGTGTTCCGGAAGAACCGGAAGTAGCCGTCCGCCGCCTCGGTCGCCGCGGCGGCCGCGTCCGTCGAGCCCGGAAGGACCCAGGCTTCGACGGCGGTCCCGTCCTCCGCGGCGAGCGGCGCCGGCTCGTAGCCGCCGGCGACGAGCGTTCCCCAGAAACCGGGCACGGGATCCGCCAGCGTCCGGCGCACGGTGCGGGCCACCGGGTCGGCCAACGCGAACCCGAGTTCCGGTAGCGGGCTGATCAGGCGCCAGCCGGCCGGTAGCGTCACGTGGAGTTCCATCGCCGCCGGGTCGTCGCGAACGCCGTTCATCGGAAACCACTTCCCGTCCTCGAGCAGGAACGCCCCGTCGGGACCCACGCGGGAAAGGACGGCGTCGATGTCGCCGCCCTCGTCCAGGAGGCCCGCGTACTCCACGCGCACGAACGGCTGATCGAACTGGCCCAGCTCGGAGAGATCCACCTCGAGGGTCTCCTCGAGGTCGAACTGCCGGAACCGGACCGGCAGCGGCTCCGCCTCGCCCAGGTAGACGTCGCGGACACGGAGGCGCGGATCCAGGTCGAAGACCGCGTAGGACTGGCGATCGAGCTGCACGAACCGGATGACGGCGGTGCCGGTGAGCTCGCCGTTCGCGCCGTCGAGCACCGCCTCGACCGTGTAGGATTCCACGTCGATCTGCGGCCGGGCGGCGGGCGGGGGAATCAGGGTCTGGGCCGTCGCCGCCGTGGCGAACAAGACAGAAACCGCAAGGACTCGTAGCTTGGTCATCGGTCGTCACCTGGCGACACCGGCCAATCGGGCCGGAGCGCTCTAACGGGTTGGACGCGTTCCATACGGGATCGTTTCATGCCAGTTTACTGCATCCGAACGCGGATTGCTCCGTCCGCGGCGCGTCCGATGCGGGTATATTCGCAGGGCAGGTCGACATGATCCAGGGTATTGGAAACCAGAATCCCGGCCCCCGATGACGGCGGAGCCGGGCGAAACGGACGCGGGACTCGAACGGGCTCTTGAGGAGGCTTTCGCCCGTGCGCAAGCCAGCCTCGGCGAGGGCCGCCTGGCGACGTATATCCCCGAGTTGGGCCGGGCGGACCCCTCGAAACTCGCCGTGAGCCTGCATACGGTCGACGGCCGGGAGTCGGGCGCCGGCGACGTCGACGAACCCTTCACGTTGCAGTCGATCTCCAAGGTCTTCACGCTGGCGTACGCGCTCCGGTCGGTCGGTAACGGTTTCCTGAGCAGGATGTCGATGGAGCCGAGCGGCGACGCCTTCCATTCGATCATCCGACTGGAACAGGAACAGGGCCGGCCGCGGAATCCCTATATCAACACCGGCGCGATTCTGGTCAGCGAGCAGCTTCCGGGAAGGAGTCCGCAAGAAAAGATCGACGGCGTTCTCGGTTTTCTCAGGGAACTTGCGCGGTCCGATCGGATCGACGTCGACAACAACGCCTACCGTTCCGAGGCGGAAACCGGGAACCGGAACCGCGCCCTGGCGCACTTCATGAAACACCACGGAACCGTCGAGAATTCCGCCGTCGCGGTGGACACGTATTTCCGTCAGTGCGCGATCCGCGCCACGGCGCGACTACTGGGGCGGATGAGCCTGTTCCTGGCCAACAAGGGGGTCGATCCCGTGACCGGGCGCCGCGTCCTGGACGAGGAATCCAACCGCTTGATCGTCGCGCTGATGGCGACGTGCGGCCTGTACGACGAGATCGGACGATTCGCCGTCGGTGTGGGGCTGCCGGGCAAGAGCGGCGTCAGCGGCGGCATCATGGCCGTGGCGCCGCGCCGCATGACCATCGCCGTCTACAGTCCGGAACTCGATCCGAACGGCAACAGCGTGGCCGGGTTGGCGGCGCTGACGGCCCTGTCGGAGAAGCTCCGGCTGTCGCTGTTCGAGTAACGGGCCGGAGCGCGCGGCGCGGAGGCGCCTAGGGTTGCCACGCCCAGAAGGCGAACTGGTCGCCGACGGTCGCGACCACCTCGACCAGGACGGTGTCGTTGTCGCCGAGCTCCTCCAGCAGGTGATCCTGCGCGATGCCCAGCGTGCGTGCGCCGGACGCGGTCAGCGCGGCGAGATCTTCCGGCGACGCGGCGACGAGCGGAGCGGCGCCGCGGTAGTACTGGAACCCGTACTCCATCCAGGGCTCGGGCTTGTACAGGATGATGCCCGACCCGTCCGCGACGAGCCGGTCCAGCTCGGGCCCCCACGGGCGCATGCTCTCCACGCTCTGAGCCCGGGGAAACACGACGACGGTGATGGCCGCGACCAGCACGGCGATAGCGACGGCGTTGACGGCGCCCAGTACCGGGGGCGGGAACCAGCGCGCCGTGGCCGCGAGCGCGGCCGCCGCGACCAGCGCGGGCGCGAGCGCCACCAGGCCGTCCACCTGGAGGTCGAAGTTCAGGGCGTCCCCGAAGAAGCCGAACGTCACGCCCACGGCCAGCCACAGCGCGGATTGAAGCCACACCGCGACGCGGTATCCCAACGTGGAATCGCCTCGGGCGATCTCCCGCGCCGTGAGCAGGGCCAGTGGGGGCAGGCTCGGCAGGATGTAGGCGGGCAGCTTGGAGCCCGACAGCGAGAAGAACACCAGAGGCGCGGCGGCCCACAGCAACACGAGAAGCTCGGCCGCACTCGAACGCCGCCGGATGGCGGAAACCAGCAGGAAGCTCCAGGGGAAGAACAACAGGAGCAGAACGGGCGCGTAGAAGTAGAACGGCTGCGGATGCCCGTGCACCTCCGAGGTGAATCGCTGGAGGTTGTGGTTGAGCACGAACACGTCGATGAACTCGCGGCCGTGGATCCAGGTCACGGCCCCGTACCAGGGGCCGGCCACGGCGACGGTGGCCAGGATCCCCTCCGGGTGCCACCGCCGCCACTCGCGCCAACCGCGGCGCGCCACGATGAACGCGCCCACCGCCAACGCGGGCAGCAGCACGGCCACCGGCCCCTTGGCGAGCAGGCCGAAACCCAGCGCGGCGTAGAACGCGTAGAAGTACGCGCGGCGGCGCCCGCCCTCCGCGTCCAGCGCCACGAGCAGCAACGCCAGCGCCGCCGTGAGCGCGGCGGTCAGGGGCATGTCCATCGACGCGGCGCGGGCGAGCGCGAAGAACCCCACCGAGGTGGCCGTGATCACGGCCGCGGCGAACCCGACGGCGCGGCCGAAGACGCGGCGGCCGCTCCAGTACAACAGGAAGACCGACAACGCGGCGCCCAGGGCGGAAGGCAGGCGGGCCGCCGTCTCGCCGACGCCGACGACGGCGAAGCCCGCGGCGGCCAGCCAGTACATCAGCGCCGGTTTTTCGAACCAGGTCTCCCCGCCCAGGCGCGGCGTGACGTAGTCGCCGCTGGCGTACATTTCGCGCGCCACGCCGGCGTAGCGCGGCTCGTCGGGTCCCATCAGGCCGATGCCGCCGAGTTGGTGGAAGAAGAGGACGTAGCAGAGAATCGCCAGCGCGGCGGGCATGAGGTAGTCGAGTTGACGATCGCGCCGCGGTCTCATTGCTGGGAAGTGTGTGAAAATGCCCGGGATGAGGGCCGGCTTCCAAGCCCGTATCCAGTACAGTCTAGCAAGTCTGCTGCTGGGTTTCCTGGGAGTTCTCCCCCGGCGGGCGGCACTGGGCGCCGGGCGCCTGCTGGCGTATGTCGGCTACGCGGCGGCCGCGCGCCAACGGCGTGTCGCGCGCCGCAACCTCCGGATGGCCCTGCCGGAGCTGTCCGAACCCGAACGGACGCGCATCGTCCGGGGCGTCTTCCGGAACCTCGGCCGCCTGCTGGTCGAGTTCAGCCGCTTTCCGAAACTCACCCGCGACGACATCGAGGACCTGGTGGAGTACGAGGGCCTCGAGCACTACGAACGGGCGTTGGCGGAGGGCCGGGGCGTTCTCGTCCTCACGGCGCACGTCGGGGCATGGGAGCTGTCCTCGTTCGCCCATTCCGTCTACGGGTACCCGATGAAGTTCCTGACGCGCCCGATCGACAATCCGCTGGTCGAAGACCTGATCGCGCGCTACCGCACGCGGGCCGGGAACGCCGTCATCAGCCGGACCGACGCGGTGCGCGGCGTCCTGAAGGCGCTGGACGACAAGGAAGCCGTGGGCATCCTCGTCGACCAGAACACGACGCGCGGCGACGGGGTCTTCGCGGACTTCTTCGGGATCCCGGCCGCCACGACGCCGGGCCTGGCGATGTTCGCCCTGCGCACGGGCGCGCCCGTCGTGCCGGGTTTCATCCGCTGGGACGAGGCGCGCGGCCGGCACGTCCTGGAGTTCCAGCCGCCGGAGCCGCTCATCCGTTCCGGTGACCGCCGCGCGGACGTGCTGGCCAACACGGCCCGGTTCAACCGGATCGTCGAAGACTTCGTAAGGAAGTATCCCGACCAGTGGCTGTGGATCCACCGGCGATGGAAGACGCGGCCCGAGGGCGAGGCGCCGCTGTACTGAGGCGGCCGACCAGGCCGGAGCTGAACCCCCCGGACTCGCTCCGGCAATATGCTATAGGAACGTATATCACTGCCGAATATCATTAGAGACACTATGCAAGTCTCGAAATGGGGCAACAGTCTCGCGGTGCGGCTGCCCAAGGCGCTGGTCGAGGAACTTGGCCTGAAGCCCGGTGACGCTTTGGAGGTGGTGTCCGCCAAGACGGAACGCATCGTGTTGGCGAGAGACGAACGCCGAGCGCCGGCGGTGGAACGAATGCGTACGCGCGCATGGTCGGTTCCGGAAGACTATGCGTTCGATCGAGAGGAAGCCAACGCCCGGTGACCGCACCGATGAGTGTCGTCGTTGCCCACGACGAGTGGGACGGATGAGATGCGGTCGCGACTCGTAACCGGCGTCGGGGTCGCTACCCGATCCCCCCGTAGGCCATGTCCCGGAGGCGCTGGACCCGGTCGTCCATGGGCGGGTGCGTGCTGAACAGCCGGCTCATGCCGCCGCCCCGCAGCGGGTTGACGATGAACATGTGAGCCGTGGCGGGGTTCGCGTCGATGGCCACGCGCCGCGAGGCCTTGTCCAGTTTCTCCAGCGCGTTGGCGAGCCAGAGCGGGTTGCCGCAGATCTTCGCGCCCGTCGCGTCGGCCTGGTACTCGCGCGAACGCGAGATCGCCATCTGGATCAGGGCGGCCGCGATCGGGGCCAGGATCGCCGTCGCCAGCAGCGGGATGATGCTGCCGCCGTCCCGGTCGTCGCGCCGGCCGCCGCCGAAGATCATGGCGAACTGGGCCATGGTCGCCATCATGCTGATGGCGCCGGCCACGGCGGCGGCGATCGTGCCGATCAGGATGTCGCGGTTCTTGACGTGCGCCAGCTCGTGGGCCATGACCCCGGCCAGTTCGTCGCGGCTGAGGATCTTCAGGATGCCCCGCGTCGCGGCCACGGCCGCGTTTTGCGGGTTGCGTCCCGTCGCGAAGGCGTTGGGGGCGTCCGACGGGATGATGTAGACCTTGGGCATCGGCAGGTCGGCCCGCTGGGCCAGGTTCCGCACGGTCCGGTAGAACTCGGGCGACGACTGCTCGGTGACTTCCTCGGCCTTGTACATCTTCAGGACCAGCTTGTCGCTGAACCAGTACGAGAAGCCGTTCATCGCCATCGCGATGACGAAGGCGATGAGCGCGAAGCTCGTTGCGCCGCCCTCGCCGCCGTAGATCCCGCCCAGCGTGCCGCCCACCATCACGAGCAGCACGGTCAGCCCGACCATCAGGATTCCCGTCTTCGCCGTATTCATCGCACTACCTCCGCGTGTTTCCTATTCTAGCAGCCCGCCATGCCCGCCGTCGGAAATCGCCCGGACGAGGCCCATCCGGGCGCCCGATTCGCTACCGCGGGTCTGATTTCCGGTTGTCGGAGCATCACTGTCGGAACAGCAGCTTGCAGATGAGAGCCATCGGGCGTAATGTCTCCACAGTTACCCGCCGGCAGCATGCTGTCGGCTCAAGGGCTGCTCTCCGGAGCGGCCCTTGCTATTTCAGGGAGCGGACGTGAGAACGCGGGTCTATGTCGACGGCTTCAACCTGTATTACGGAGCGCTGAAGGGCACGCCCTTCAAGTGGCTCGATCCCGTCCTTCTAACCTCTCTCCTGCTGCCCCCCAAGTACGAGATCGAGCGGCTCCGATACTTCACGGCGCGGGTTTCGGGCAAGTTCGATCCGCAGGCGCCCGCCCGCCAGCGTGTCTAACTTAAGGCGCTGGCCACACTGGCCGAGGTCGAGATCCACTACGGCCGTTTCCTTGCCAGGACCGCCTGGCGGCCGCTCGCCAACCTGCCGGTCGCCGGGCGACGGATCGACGCGCCGAGGCCGGTTACACTGCCCCGAGGAGACCACCGAGTCCTTGGCGGACGGCCCCAGAGGCTGCCGGTGGGCGTCTATCCGGACCGCCGCGGCGGGAATGATGGCGCGCCCCGCGGCTCCGGGAAACCGATCCCGGACGCCGTGATCGCAGAGTTCCACACCATGGAAGAGAAGGGTTCGGACGTGAACCTCGCGGCACATCTGTTGAACGACGCGTGGCAGGACCTGTTCGATGCGGCGGTGGTGATTTCCAACGACACCGATTTGGTGGCGCCGATCCGCATGGTGACGAAGGAACGGAAGCGGCCCGTGTTCGTCGTGTGCCCCGGCCGGTGGCAGATCGCGCCGCAGCTACGGCAGGCCGCAAGCCATGTCCGCCACATCCGCCCGGCGATGCTGCGGGCGGCGCAATTTCCGGATGCTCTGGCGGGCGCCGCGGCGGTCAAGCCGGTGGGCTGGTAGGCAGGGGAGCGGGAACGCCGAGGGCGATGCTTGACAGGTTCGTCGATTGGCGGAAGGCATCCGGCTATTGTCGGGTACGGCGATGTCTGGCGTGGGATAGTCCGGGCGCCACGCGGTCACGGCTGAAGGACCAGGTACGTGCGGCGCAAGTCTGCGTCCGCTGTACGAGATTGCGGCGGACAGCCGCGCGCCGTACCGGAGCCGAAACAGGCAGCCGGGATTTCCCGATTCTACCGGTTGCCGTCGCGCGCGGCACCAATTCGAGCGTTGAATCGACCGCTCAACGCGCGAACTCCCGGGCCTCCTCTTCTACCGTCTTGGCGATCCAGGCGTTGAGGCTCGTCCCCTGAGCCTTGGCGGCGGCCGCGGCCGCCCTGTGAATCTCGGGTCGGATCCTCAACGGGATCTTTCCCGAAAAAGGTCTGTCGGGAGTCCGGCCGCGTTCGCGGCATGCCTTCAGGTAGTCGTCGACCGAGTGTTTGAATTCCTTCCGGAGTTGAGCCACCGACCGGCCTTCGAATACGATCACGTCCCGCGTATCGATCACTTCTCCGTGGAAGACGCCGGCCGCGTCATCGAAAGTCACCGTCGCGCGGTATCCCTTGTGTTCCATCATCGTCGGACTTGCGCCTCCTCGAAGAACCGCGGCGCCGCTTCGACCAACCCCTTTCGGGCTTCTTTCGCAGGGTGGGGCCGATGGAAGTGGCCCGCCACGCCGTTCAGTTCGACGTAGACCCGGGACCCTTTCCGTTCCTCGATGTAAGCGCCGCAGGCGAGGAACAGGGATTCGACGTCCGCCCAGAGGATTCCCGATCGGGTGGGCCGCGTGAATATCGCTGCCAAGGTCTTGCGGTGCTGCTTTCGCAACCCGGAAAAGATATCACGAACCGATATCCAAGTGCGCCGCGGCTGCCGGGCGCCCGTCGGGCGGCTCGCGGCTGAAAACGGCTGCGATGCCGGCCGTGCACACGTTCGTGGCTGCGAAGCCGCGGTTCGCTTCAAACCGCCCGGTGGAGGAACTCCGCGATGTGTGTGACTTCCAGGTCGAGTCCGTGGCGCCGCGCGCCGTACCGGAGCTGGAACAGGCAGCCCGGGTTGCCGGTGACCAGGATGTCGAGGTTCGCGGCGCGGACGCGTTCCATCTTGCGGTCCAGGATCTCCATCGACAGCTCGCGGTGCGTCAGGTTGTAGACGCCGGCGCTGCCGCAGCACTCGTCGGCGCCGGCGACCTCGACGAACTCGACGCCGGGGACCGCCCGGAGCAGGTCCCGCGGCGGGCGGGAGACGCCCTGGGCGTGAATCAGGTGGCACGGGTCGTCGTAGCCGACCCGGGCGCGGACCGGGCGGGTCAGCGCGTCGTCGAACGACGCCCGGGCCAGGAACGCGGACACGTCCTGGACCTTCGAGGCGAACGCCTCGGCGCCCTCGACGAGCAGCGGATACTCGGCGAGCATGGCGCCGCATCCGGATGCGTTGACGATGACGGCGTCGACGCCGTCGACGGGGAATCGTCCCAGGTTCTCGCGGGCCATGCCGCGGGCCGTGTCCCTGAGGCCGGCGTGGTTGGCCAGCGCGCCGCAGCAGACCTGGCCGTCCGGCACGGCGACGTCGAATCCGGCCCGGTTCAGAAGCGCCACCGTGGCGCGGTTGACGTCGCCGAGCAGCGAGTTCATCACGCAGCCCGAGAACAACGCGACCGTGCCGCGCGCCCGCCCGGCGGCGCGGTAGGTGTGTCCAGTCTGGACCCCGGTCTGCAGCGGCGCTTCCGGCGTCATGGCCTCGGCGGCGGCGTATCCGGGGGCGATCCGGGCGAGCACTCCGGTGGCCCGGACCAGGCCTTGCAGCCCGGACTGCCGGTAGAACTGCAGCAGGCGGGCCGCCAGGTGAAAGCGCCACGGATACGGGAACACGTGGTTCATGACGAAGCGCGTGAGGGGGTCGGCGCCGCGCTCGTCCAGGATCGCGCCCCGCATGTCTTCCATCATCGTTCCGAACTGGACGCCGGACGGACAGGCCGTTTCGCAGGCCCGGCAGTCCAGGCAGCGGAACATGTGCTCGACGAACGTGTCGGTGATCGGGGTGCGCCCCTCGTCGTAGGCGCGCATCAGGTGCACGCGGCCGCGGGGGGAGTCCATCTCGTTGCCGAGGACGCGGTAGGTGGGGCACGAGGACAGGCACAGGCCGCAGTGGATGCAGTCCAGGTAGCCTTGCCGCGTGGTTCGGGGTTCTTCCTGGACGGCCGGGCTCATGCCGGGCGTTCTCCGTCGACGTGGCGGCCGGGGTTCAGGCGGCCCTCCGGGTCGAACGCGGTCTTCACGCGGCGCATCAGGTCGTACTCGGCGCCCGTCAGCCCGAACACGCCGGCCTGAAGCCGCACTTCCCGGGGCGCCCGTTCGACGAGGGTGGGATGGCGCTCGCGCAGCCGGGCGATGGCGTCCACGCCCGCCGTCATCAGGATCGTCCCGTTGGCCGCGTGGACGAGCCACGACTCGGGCCGGAACCGCTCGATCACGGCCCGCGCCTCGGAGGGCGGCGCGGCCACGCGGACCACCGGTTCGGCCAGTGCGCGGTACCGGTCCCGCACCGCGTCCCAGACCGCGGACTCGGTCTCCGCGTCGAACCGCTCCCAGCCCTCGCCGGGCAGTCGATCGAGCTGCCACTCGACGGCCCGCGGATGTTCGCCGAAGCGCACGGCGACGAACGGGTCTTCGGGTCCGGCCCAGACCAGCGAGACCGGCTCGAGCGGGCCGGAGCGAATCTCCCGGATGACGTCGGCGGCCTCGGCGAGGCCGCCGGGGCGGAGGCGCGCCGAGGCCGTGGCCGCGAAGGCGGCGCGCAGCTTGAAGCTGATCTCGGATATCACGGCCAGGGAGCCCAGGGACCCCGTGTACAACTTGGCCAGGTCGTAGCCGGAGACGTTCTTGACGACGCGGCCGCCCGTCTTGGACGCCCGCCCGCCGGAGTCGACGACCTGCATGCCGATGATCCAGTCGCGCACCGTCCCGACGGCCCGAAGCGGCCCCTGCGCGTTGGTGGCGACCACGCCGCCGATCGTCGCCTCGGGGCCGTTCCACGGATCGAGCGGCAGCATCTGTCCGTGTTCGGCGAGCGCCCCGGCGAGCTGGCCGAGCCGGACCCCGGACTCCACGTGGATCGTCAGGTCGGCCGGAACGTACTCGGTGATCCGGTCCAGCCGGCGCGTGTCGATCGCGGCGTCGATCGGCTCGAGGGGGTTTCCCAGCGACAACTCGGTGCCGGCGCCGACGGGGGCGATCGTCCCGGTCTCGGAACGCATCATCTCGGCCAGTTCCCCGGCCGACGCCGGCGCGAGCACCCGGTCGACGGCGCGCGAATCGACGATCACGCCCGCGCCTCGCCGGCGCCGCGAACGTACTCATCGATCCGCCGCGCCGCCTCGGCCGTGCGCGTGACGCCCGGTCCGACCTCGGAACAACTGGGGCGCGACGGAAACACCTTGCCGGGGTTCAGGAGCCCATCGGGGTTGAAGACGCCCTTGGCCCGGCGCATCGCGGCCAGGTCGTCGTCGTTGAAGATCATGCACATGAAGTCCTTCTTCTCGACGCCGATGCCGTGCTCGCCGCTGAGCGCGCCCCCGACGCCGACGCAGACTTCCATGATGGCCTCGCCGAGCGCGTGGATGCGTTCCACCTGGTCCGCGTCCCGTCCGTCGTACAGGATCAGCGGATGCAGGTTGCCGTCCCCGGCGTGGAACACGTTGGCCACGGGCATCGCGTGCTGCTCGGACAAGCGTTCGATGGCGGTCAGGACTTCGGGCAGCCGCGTCCGGGGAATGACCGCGTCCATCGTGATCATGTCCGGGCTGATGCGTCCCATGGCGCCGAAAGCGCCCTTGCGGCCCATCCACAGGCGGGCGCGCTCGGCCTCGCTCCGCGCGAGGCGGACCTCGAACGCGTGGTTGCGCCGGCAGACGTCGACGATCGACGCCTGAGTGTCCTCGACGGCCACCTCGAACCCGTCGATCTCGATCAGGAGGCTGGCCGCGGCGTCCAGCGGATAACCCGCCGCGTAGACCGACGCCTCCACGGCCTCGGTCGTCCGCCGGTCGACGAACTCCAGCGCGGCCGGCACGATTCCCGCCGCGATCACGTCGGAGACGGCCCGGCTGGAGTCCTCGACGGAACGGAACGCCGCGAGCAGGGTCTTGACGGACTGGGGCTTCTTCAGGAGGCGGACGGTGATCTCGGTGACGATCGCGAAGGTGCCCTCCGATCCCACCAGCGCGCCCACCATGTCGTAGCCGATCCGCTCCCCGGTCTTCGAGCCGAGCCGGACGACGGTTCCGTCGGCGACGACGGCCTCCACCTCCAGTACGTGGTTGGTCGTCATCCCGTACTTGAGGCAATGGGGCCCGCCCGCGTTCTCGGCCACGTTGCCGCCGATGCTGCACGCCACCTGGCTGGACGGGTCGGGCGCGTAGTAGAGACCGAGGTGCGCCACGGCCTGCGACAGGTGCAGGTTGACCACGCCGGGCTGGACCACGGCCGTGCGGTTCTCGGCGTCCACCGACAGGATCCGGTTCAACTGCTGGAGCTCGATGATGATGCCGCCTTCCAGGGCCAGCGCGCCTCCGCTCAGCCCCGTGCCGGCGCCGCGCGGGAGGAACGGGATCCCGTATTCGTTGGCGAGCCGGACGACGGCGGCGACCTGCTCGGTGTCGGCGGGGAACACGACGACGTCCGGGCTGTTCTTGAACAGCGTCAGCGCGTCACACTCGTAGACGAGGAGCTCGGCGGCGTCGTCGGTCGCGCCGTCGGCGCCGACGATGTCCCGGAGCTTGTCGATAACTTCCGGCTTCATGGGGCGCAACGAGGCCCGGCGCCGTCACTCGACGCCGCGCAGGCGGTCGATCTCGGCCTGCACCATCGCGTTCTGGGGGTATCCGGGGTTCATGGCGATCAGGCGTTCCCAGTGCTCGACGGCGCCTTCGACGTCGCTGCGGCTCTCGAGCAGGATGACGCCCATGTTGAACAGGGCCTGCGGGTGCGCCGGGTCCGTCTCCAGGGCGCGCTCGAACTCGGCCATGGCCTCCAGCGGCCGGTCGGAGAGGTACATGGCGGTTCCCATCAGCGTGCGGAGGCTCACGTCGCCGGGCGCCAGCGCCAGCGCCCGCCGGTAGTAGCCGGCGGCCCCGGCGTAGTCCTCGATGTCCATGTGCAGGTCCGCCAGGTCGGTCAGGAGCCGTGGATCGGACGGGTTCACCTCGAGCCGCTGTTCGAGCGCGTCGATCATGCGGCGCTGCTCGGCGAAGCTCGGCCCGTCGTCGCCGCGGTTCCCCGCGTCCCGGACGATGAACGGGCCGAACTCCACGCCGCGGAACAGTGGATAGAGGACCGCGAACGCGACGAGGAAGCCGAACGTGACTTGCAAGACCCTCTTCGCCGCCATTTGGCGCCGATGATATCACGCGCGGCGAGAGCTCACTCCAGCACGAGCGGTTCCAGCAACGCGGCGATGCCGACTTCGGAGTCTCCGCGGCGGTAGAGGCGCGCCTCGACCAGGTCGAGGACCGCGAGCGGTTGCGCACGCGGGGATTTCGCGGACAACGCGTCGGCGTCGACGAACACCCGGTAGGCGATGCAGACGCCGCCTTCGGCGAGACCGCGCCGCACCAGGCCGTCGAGCGCGCGCTTCCAGTCGTCCAGTTCCACGCTTCCGAGCAGTCCCAGGAAGCGGACGGCGACGCGCCGGCCGCCGGTTTCGAGGATCGCGTCGGCGCCGTCGGAGTCGAGCCATCGAGTGGACCGCTGTTTCAGCAGGTCCCGGACCGCGTCGAGCACGGCCGTCTGCAGCTCGGCCGGTTCGGCCGCCACGAACCGGCGGTCGTAGACGGAGCGCTTGTCGGCGTCGCCCAGCCATTCGTAGGCTTCGTTGATCAGGGCCATCCGTTCGGCGGCGCCGGGGGCGGGGTTCCGGTCCGGGTGGTGGCGCCGGGCGAGCCGCCGGTAGGCGCGTTGAATCTCGCCGGCCGCGGCCGTGTGCGGCAGGTCCAGGATCCGGTAGTAGTCCCTCACGCGGCGCCTCCGAAGTAGCAGGTCCGATACGCTTCCTCGACGGACACTTCGCCCCGGCGGACCCGGTCCAGAACCTGAGCGAGGATCGTCCGGTAACTCGCGCGCCCCCCGCCGAGCCCCGCGTAGTCCTGGCGCGTCAACCGCGCGCGGATCTCCTCGTCCACCTCCAGGATCTCGAAGAAGGGCCGGCGGCCGGAGACCCCGGTGAACCGGCACTCCGCGCACCCCGGGCTGCGTCCCAACAGACGGCCCTCGTCCTCGGCGATCCCCAGCCGGCGCACGAAGAGCTCCGACGGGGTGTCGGGACGCAGGCAGGCCGGGCAGTTGGTCCGGACGAGCCGCTGCGCGATGGAACCGATCAGGGCCGCCGACGCCACGTGGGGTCCGACGCCCAGCTCTGTCAAGCGGACCAGGACCGAGGCCGCGTCGGAGGCGTGCAGCGTGGACAGGACGAGGTGTCCGGTCAGGGCGGCCTCGAAAGCGATCCGGGCGGTTTCGGCGTCTCGGATCTCGCCCACGAGGATCACGTCGGGGTCCTGCCGGAGGATCGACCGCAAGGCCGTCTGGAAGGTCAAACCGGACGCCGTGTCGACCTGGACCTGACGCACGCCGTCGACGCGGTACTCGACGGGATCCTCGATGGTGACGATGTTCACGGGGCGCTGCCGCAGCTCGTGAACCATGGCGTACAACGTCGTCGTCTTGCCGCTGCCGGTCGGTCCGGCGACGACGACCATGCCCTGTGGGCGGTGGCCCATCGCCCGCAACCGTTCCTCGACGTCCGGAGGGCCGCCCAGTCCGGCCAGCGTGGGGGCGGCCTTCTGTTCCTGGAACAGCCGGATCACCGCGGCTTCGCCGCGCTCGGTCGGAATCGTGGACAGCCGGGCCTCGACGCCCTCGGCGGGGTCGACGATCAACCCGTCCTGGGGGCGGCGGTGCTCGCTGATGTCCAGTTTGCCGATGATCTTGATACGCGAGATCAGCCGTTCGTGCAACCAGCGCGGCAACGCGAAACGGTCGTCGATGGCGCCGTCGATCCGGTAACGGACGCGCGTGGACCGGGCGCCCGGGTCCAGGTGGATGTCGCTGGCGCCGAGCCGCTGCGCCTCGCGAAACAGCAGCCGCTGGACCCGCACCACGGGGGGGTCCGACGCGACGGGCGCCGCGTCGGCCTTGGCGCGGGCGGTCAATCCGCCCGGCGCGTAGGCGCCCTCGATGGCCCGTTCGATCTCGGCCCACGTCGAGCCGACCGGTTCCACGCGCAGGCCCGTGAGAAACTGAATCTCCTCGACGACGGCCAGGTTGGAGGGTTCCGACATGGCCACGACGAGGCGGTCGTGCTCGCGGCGGAGCGGGACGGCCCGGTATTGCCGGGCGCGCTCCTCGGGAACGAGCGCGAGTGCGTCGGCCTCGGGTTGAAGCGACCGGACGAGATCTGTCTGAGGCATCCGATCAAAGGGCGAAGGGAACCGGAGGGCCCGTCGATCATACCAGACGTTCGCGCCCGCGCAATGGTGTAAAGTGGGTAGCGGTCAGGTTCGTGCGGACGGAAGAGATCGTTTTCTTGATCTGACGCCTCGGCTACCGCCTCGTCAATTGCGGCGGCGCTTGCCGCGTTGTCCAGTCGCGGCGAGGAACGCCGCGACTACTAAGTGAGAGTCCCGAAAGTTCGCGGCGGTACGCGCCGGGACGGTCATGGCGTCGGAGGATCGCGGGTGATGCCGAGACGTGGAACACACGCGAAACGTTGTCGTCAGCCCTATCGGACCCGCGGCGTTCCTCGACGCGGGTGGACGCCTCCATGGCTACGCCACGGAGGTGGCGCGGCGAGGCGTCAGTCCAAGAAAGTAATCCATCCTTGCGTCTCCAAACACTCCGACCAGCCGCCCCGCTAACCAAGGAACACACAATGCAAATCCGCGAGATCCGCGCCCGCGAGGTGCTCGATTCCCGGGGCAACCCGACCGTCGAGGTGGACTGCGTCCTGGCCAACGGCGTCCTCGGCCGGGCGATCGCCCCGTCGGGCGCGTCGACCGGAGTGTACGAGGCCCTGGAGCTGCGCGACAAGGACGCGAAGCGCCACCACGGCCGGGGCGTGCTGAAGGCCGTCAACAACGTCAACCGGAAGATCGCCAAGGCGCTGGCGGGGGCCGATGCGACGCTGCAGTCCCGTGTCGATCAGGTCATGCTCGACCTGGACGGGACAGGGAACAAGTCGAAGCTCGGGGCCAACGCCATCCTGCCGGTTTCGTTGGCCGTGGCGCGCGCCGCCGCCGCCGCCCACGGCCTGCCGCTGTACCGCTACATCGGCGGTGTGGACGCGCACACGCTGCCGGTCCCGATGATGAACATCATCAACGGCGGCGCGCACGCCGACAACAACGTCGACTTCCAGGAATTCATGATCATGCCGGTGGGGGCGAAGCGCTTCGGCGAAGCCCTGCGCATGGGCGCCGAGGTCTTTCACACGCTGAAGCGGATCCTTCGCGAAGGCGGCCACGCCACGTCGGTGGGCGACGAGGGGGGGTTCGCCCCCGACCTGAGAACCGACGAGGAAGCCATCGAGCTCATCGTCGAGGCCATCGGGCAGGCCGGCTACCGGCCGGGGCGCGACGTGGCGATCGCCCTGGACACGGCCTCCAGCGAGCTGTTCGAGGACGGCCACTACGTCTTCCGGAAGTCGGGCCAACCCCGGAGAACCTCGGCGCGGATGGTCCAGTTGTTCGCGGAGTGGCGCAAGAAGTACCCGATCCTGTCGATCGAGGACGGCCTGGACGAGGACGACTGGGACGGCTGGGGCCTGCTGACCGAGAAGCTGGGCTCACGACTGCAACTCGTCGGCGACGACCTGTTCGCGACCAACACCGAACGCCTCGCGCGGGGCATGGGCTCGGGGGTCGCGAACGCGATCCTGATCAAGGTGAACCAGATCGGCACGCTGAGCGAGACGCTCGACGCGATCAAGATGGCGTCCAAGGCCGGCTACGGCGTCGTCATCTCGCACCGTTCCGGCGAGTCCGAGGACACGTTCATCGCGGATCTGGCCGTGGCCGCCAACGCCGGTCAGATCAAGACCGGGTCCCTGTCCCGGACCGACCGGACGGCCAAGTACAATCAACTGCTGCGCATCGAGGAAGAGCTGGGAGCGACGGCGGTGTATCCGGGACGGAAGGCGCTACCGATTTGAAGACCTGGCCGCGCGAAACCTTGACGGATCGCATCGTCATCTCCAATAATCACATGCCGAAATCTTCACATCGTGGAGGAGAACTCTAGATGACACGGAACTTGCTGCTGTCCGTCCTGGGAGCGGCCCTGCTCGTCGCGGCGGCCCATTCCGCGGCGGCCCACCATTCCATCTCCGCGGAGTTCGACGTGAACAAGCCCATCGAGTTCACGGGAACCGTCGCCCAGGTGGATTGGCTGAACCCGCACATCTACACGCACGTCACGGTCGAGCAGGCCGACGGGACCACGGTGACCTACAAGGTGGAAGGCAGCCCGCCCAACTCCCTGTTTCGGAGAGGATGGAGGGCGGATTCGCTGCAGCCCGGACAGGTGGTCACGGTCGAGGGGATCCAGGCCAAGAACCCGGAGTCGATGAACGTCGGGCAGGCCACGATCCTCACCGAAGACGGGACGCGGATGTTCGCGGGAAGCGCGAACTGATACGCTGGCGACCTTCGCTCGCACCGCGACCGGCGGCTACGGTCCGCTCGGTCGTTCCAGACCGGGGCGGTAACGCCGGACGGCGTGCCGCTCCACGTCCTCGCGCGTGTACCGCACGGGTTTCATCACGCCCCGCGCGAACATGTCGGCCTGGTCGGCGTAGTACGGCGAGTCCGGCTTCGCGCTCTGACCATAACCCAGCACGGAAAAGGCGCGCGGCGGATCGGTGAATTCCACCGCCAGGACCCATCCGTCACCGCCGTCGACCGTTCGCCGGCCGTCGGTCCCGGTTTCGAAGTTCAGCACGCGGAAACACCCCATCGCGCCGGCGCACCCGCCGACCGGCGCGTCCACGCCGCCGCGCCGCACCCGGTGCACGGCGCCCCATTCCACGTCGAAAGCGCCGAACCGCTCCACGGTCGTCCCCACCGCGTCCGCGAACGCGTCGACGGCCAGGTCCGTGTCGGCCAGACCGCGCGGCGTCGCCATCGGCGCCGCCGCGGTCCACGATTCGGCGAACGGCTCCTCGTCACCCCGAAACCGTCCGTTGTAGGTCCGCCACCACTCCGCGAAGAGCACGGCGCCGCGGCTGTCCGCCGCCGCCCGGTTGTCCCATCGCTCCAGCAACAGCAGCGCCGCCGCCGTCGGCGCCTCGTCCGTGTTGGCGATCCGGCGGCCGGCCAGGGCCGCGCGGACGGCCCGGGTCAGATCGTCCTTGACCCGGTCGGCCAATAGCACGCGATCGCTGTGCTTGAGCCGGACGACGTCCTCGAGCGACAACCGGTCGTCGTTGCCGACGAGCAGCAGCGAGTGCTGGCTTCGCAGCCGCAGCTCGTTCTCCTCGAAGTAGTCCGGATAGCCGGCGGGATCCAGCGGCCGCTCGAGATTGGTCAGCCAGGGGCCGTCGTTCTCGTTGCGGACGTACCCGCCCACCGGATTCAGCAACTGAGGCAGGTCCTCCAGCGGATGCAGCTCCGTCCAGACCTGTTCCATGCGGGTGACGGGAACGGGCCGGCCCTCGCCCGCGGCGTGCGGGCGCACGGGGATGGCGGCGTTCCAGATGTAGAAGATGTTGCCGTCGGCGTCGGCATAGATGAAGTTGGAGCCGGGATGCGCGCGGAGCCGCATGGCTTCGGTCCATTCATCCAGGTTTCCCGCCCGGATCAGCCGGAGAAACTGCTCGCCGGCCCGGAACTCGCCGTCGTCCGCGGTCCGCAGGACGTAGATGCGTTCGTCGGTTCGATGGACGACCGGTCCCAGGGCGGTCGTCGCGCGTTCCCGGGTTTCCGCCCCGTAGCCGTCGCCATCGCGATACTCGATCGTGACCGATCTCCGTTCGATGGGAACGGAACGTCCGTCCATGAGATACGCGTCCGGGCGGGCCGGGTCGACGGGGAGCGCGTACACCTCGGTCCCGTTCACGTCGTTGTTCGTCGTTGCGAACCCGAGGTTCCGGTTGAATCCGCCGATGATGCCCAGCGGTCCGCCGATGCGGAAGTCGCCGTAGAAATCGAGGCGGTCCGGAACGACGGCGTGCACCTCCCAGTATCCGGCGTCCCACGACAGGTGCGGGTTGCGCATCAGGATGGCCGCGTCCGACACCGTGCGGCCCGGCGCCAGCGCCCATGCGCTGGAGCCGTCGACCGTGGACGCCGCCTGCGCCTCGGGCGCCGCCTCGGCGTCCGGTTGGGCCAGCCGCCGCCGCCATCGGTTCAGCAGGGCGTTCGAGGGCGTGTACACGTAGAGCGCCGCCACGTCATGTCCGTCGAAGGCCGGACGCATCCATTCGGGGAACTCGTCCGGATGGAGCGCGATGTAGCGGTTCACGCCTTCGGCGAAGCCTTCGTAGACGGCGCGCGTGTCCTCGTCCAGCCGGGAGTAGACCTCGACGGCGATATCGTGGCGGGGGCGATTCTCGAAATCCGAATCGAGCGCGTCCGGTCCCACGTGGCGCGCCAGGTCGCCGCGATTGCGCGCCATGCCCATCGGAACGCGTTCGCCGTAGTCCTCGAGTTGGAGGTACCCCAGGGCGTAACCCAGCGCGCGGAAGTCCTCCGCGTAGATGTGGGGGACGCCGTATTCGGTTCGGATCACCTCGACCTGTTCGGCGAGATCGATTCCGACTCCGGACGCCTGTCCGCTCCAGGCCGCGGACGGCAAGAGCCAGACCGACGCGCACGCCGTCCACGCGATTCGGGCGGGCGTCATCGCGGCGGGGTGCAGCGGACGCGCATGATCGGCGCCTCGCCTCCGGAAGCCTCGGTGTCGTAGAGGAAGGCGTTCGGACCCAGGTACGCGATGCTTTCCTGCTGCCGGAGCGGGAACAGGCGTATCTCCCGGAAGTCGACGCCGGGCTCCAGTTCCTCCGTCGACGGCATCGCGCCCAGGGACAGGTCGATGTAGAACTCGAACGCGTTCACGTAGGTCAGCACGATGAAGCGCCGTCCGTCGCCGCTGATGTCGAAGGCCGTGGGAAGGCTTCCCGAGAACGCGTCGCCGCCGATCGCGTTGAAGTCGATCTCGCCCAGGCGTTCCATCGCGTGGACGCCTCCGTCCGCGTGGACCCACGCCTCGGCCGGCAGCCGGTAGATGGTCGACGGCGACGCCGCCGGCAGCGCCGTCCGGCCCCCCTTGCTGACGATGAACAGGTCGCCGCCGGGGTGGAGGGCGATCGATTCGGCGTCTCGCGCGCCGTCGGGATACCGGACACGGATCGTGTCGAGCGCCGCCGCTGGACTCTCGAACCGTTCGCGCTCGGGGACGCGGACGATCCGGAGCGTGTCCCGAACGCGGGCGTTGTCTCCGATATCGGCGATGAACAGGCACGATCCGTCCACCGACCCGCAGGGGCCGAGCGCCAGGTCCTCCGTGTCCACCGGATCGAAGCCGGCGACGTCGATGACGCGGACGCCGGCGCCCCGCGTGTCGGTCACGTAGAAGCGCCCGGAGTCGCCGGAGTCGTTGACGTGGTAGAGCCGGCCCGGGAACTGCGACGAAACGGCCAGCCCGCTGGCTTCGTCGATGACGGCGGCGTCGAGTTGTCCGGCCCGGACCGGGGCATCCCAGACGCAGGACTGCCCCCGGGCGCCCGGGGCCGCCGCCAGCAGCGCGCCCGACAACAGGGCCCATCGCGCGGCGCGGCGGGACACGGCCCCTCCCATCGAACGGGACATGCGTTCAGAATAGTCCGGCTTGCGGGTTGCCGGGCCTGTATTCGATCCCGAGATGGTCATAGGCCAGCTTCGTCGCCACGCGCCCCCGGGGCGTCCGCTGGATGAACCCGATCTGAAGCAGGAACGGCTCGTAGATGTCCTCGATCGCGTCGGTTTCCTCGGACAGGACGGCGGCCAGCGTGTTCAGGCCCACCGGTCCCCCGCCGAACTTCTCGATGATCGCTCCGAGCAGCCGCCGGTCGGTCTCGTCGAACCCGTGCTCGTCCACGTCGAGCAGCTTGAGCGCGTCCCGCGCGATGTCGCCGGTGATTCGGCCGTCGCCGCGCACCTGGGCGAAATCGCGCGTCCGCCGCAGCAACCGGTTGGCGATGCGCGGCGTGCCGCGGGACCGCCGGGCGATCTCGCCGGCGCCGTCCGGCGTGATCGGGGCGCCCAGGATGTCGGCCGACCGGCGGACGATCACGTCGATGTCGTCGCGGGAATAGAAGTCGAGGCGGTGCACGATGCCGAAACGGGAACGGAGCGGCGCCGTGATCAAGCCGATGCGCGTCGTCGCGCCGATCAGCGTGAAGCGGCCCAGCTCCAGTCGATGGGTGCGAGCGCTGGGGCCCTGACCGATGATGATGTCCAGCTTGAAGTCCTCCATCGCCGGATAGAGGATCTCCTCGATGTTGGGCTGCAGCCGGTGGATCTCGTCGACGAAGAAGACGTCCGCGCTGTCCAGGTTCGTCAGGATCGCGGTCAGGTCGCCCTTGATCTGGATCAGCGGGCCGGCCGACGGCCGGAAATGCGCCCCCATCTCGTTGGCGATGATCGAGGCCAGCGTGGTCTTGCCCAGTCCGGGCGGACCGTAGAGCAGGATATGGTCGAGGGGCTCGCCGCGCTGCCGGGCCGCGCCGATGGACACCTCCAGGTTCTCCCGGACCAGGCCCTGGCCGATGTACTCGTCCAGCGTCTTCGGCCGGAGCGACAGCTCGAACGGGATCTCGTCGCGGGAGGCGGCGCCGGCGACGATGCGATCGGTCACGGCCGCTTCACTCCCGGGTCAGGATCTGCAGGACGCGCTTGAACAACGCGTCGAAGCCGGGATCGGACGCCCCGTCGATCGCGCGGCGGACGGCGGCCTCGACCGCGGCGCGGTTGTACCCCAGGTTCTCCATGGCCGAGACGACGTCGCCTTCGCTCCCGGCCGTCTCGTCTTCGACGTCCAGGCCGCGGAGCGCGTCCTTGAGCTCCAGCAGGATCCGTTCGGCCGTCTTCTTCCCGATTCCCGGAATCGAGGTCAGGCGGGCCAGGTCGCCGTTCCGGATCGACCGGATCAGGCCGTCCACGGATCCGCCCGACAGGATCGTCAGCGCCAGCCGGGGGCCGATTCCCGAGATTCCCACGAGGCGCTCGAAGACGGCGCGCTCGCGGGCGCTCGCGAAGCCGTAGAGCTGGATGGCGTCGTCACGGACGTGCGTGTGAATCTCCAGGGCGACGTCGCCGCCCGGATCCGGCGCCGCGGCGTAGGTCGGAACGGCCACGAAGACCTGGTACCCGACGCCGTGGACGTCGACGATCAAGTGGCCGGGTTTCTTCTCGAAGAGTTGACCGCGAAGCCGTCCGATCACGGCGTGGCCGCCTCCGGGGCCGGTTCGGCCAACTGGATTTCGTCGACGACGCCGACGATGGCGGCGTCGATGGGGGCGCCCTCGGGCCCGACCGTCGTCGCGGCGGACCAGCCTTCCTGAACCACCAGCACCCGGTCGCCCGGGCCGGCGTCCACGCCGGGGCCCCCGTCCAGGGCCAGCACCGGGTGGCCCGCGTCGGCGCCCTCGGGATCGATCGGCTGGACCGTCAACACCTTCCGGCCCTCATGGCTCGCGTGCTTGCGTGTCGCGACGACCGTGCCCACGACGCGGCCCAGGATCATGACGGATCCATCCGGTCGACGATGCCGACGACCGTGGCGTCCGACGGCGCGCGGCCGGGCAAGAAGGCGAACGAGGATTCGCGGCCGCGGCAGACGTAGACGCACTCGCCGGCGCCGGCGCCGACCGCGTCGATGGCGACCACGGCGCGGCCGTCCGCCCGGCGGCGGACCAGCAGCAGCGTGCGGCCTACGAGCGTCTCGTCCTTGGCCGTGGCGACGACGCGCCCGATGACGTCACCGAGATACACGACACTAATCCTTCGAAACTTCGTCGACGATGCCGACGATCGCCGCGTCGACGGGACGGTCCTCGCAACCGGACGACATGCGGGCGGAGCTGCCCTGGACCACGAGTACCGTTTCGCGGTAACCGGCGGACACGGTGTCGACGGCGACCACGTACCCGGTCTCGTCGCCGCCGTCGATGTCGACCGGGCGGCAGATCAGCAGCTTCTTGCCTTCGAGCCGTGCATCTTTGCGGGTGGCCACGACGGTGCCGATGACCCGTGCCAGTTGCATCGCCCGCGGGGCCTACTTGGCGGCCTTGCCTATGGCGAACACGTCCTCGAGATTGGAGTGCGGGCGCGGGATCACGTGGACGCTGATCAGCTCGCCCACGCGGCGAGCCGCGGCGGCGCCGGCGTCGGTCGCCGCCTTGACGGCCGCGACGTCGCCGCGGACGATCGCGGTGACGTACCCGGAACCGATCTTCTCCCAACCCATCAGGCTGACCTTGGCGGCTTTCACCATCGCGTCCGACGCCTCGATCAACGCCACCAGGCCCCGGGTCTCGATCATGCCCAGGGCTTCGCCCATCGCTTCCTGTTGTGCCATTCCTTGCTCCTTGGATCGGATCGCGGCGGCTTACTTTTCCAGATGCGACACGACCTCGGTGATCAGGTCGACCAGATCGGCCTTGGACATCGACACCGTGTCCGATGGTCCGGCCGTGACCGGACACATCGGGTCCTTGGGGCGCGCCGCGTCCGCGGTCTCCAGGCCGAAGTATTTCTGCCGTTGAACCCAGAGTTTCTCGACATCGTCCGAGGACAGCAGTTGCTCCTTGCCCAGGATCCGGGTGTATATGGATATCTTGGCGAAGTGTTCGACCGTGTCCATGCGGTTGTAGGCGTCCATCATGTCGGCGCCGTAGGTCACGACCCCGTGATTGGCCATCAGCAGGGCGTCGTAGTGCTCGACGAACGGCGTGAGCTGTTCGGACAGTTCCGGCGTGCCCGGCGTGCCGTAGTTGGCGATCGGGATGCATCCCAGCGCGAGCACCACCTCGGAGATCAGCGCCTTGTTGAGCGGCAACCCGGCGGCCGCGTAGGCCGTCGCCGCCTGCGGGTGGCAGTGCACGACGGCGTGAACGTCGGGCCGCAGCCGGTAGACGAGCGTGTGCATTTCGATCTCGCTGGACGCCTTCCGGTCGCCGCGCACGAGCCGGCCGTCCAGGTCCACGACCACCGAATCCTCGGGCCGGACGAATCCCTTGTTGGTGCGCGTCGGCGTGCAGAGGACGTTGCCGTCGGGAAGGCGCGCGCTCAGGTTTCCGTCGGTGGCCGCCAGGTAGTCCTTCTGGTAGCACAACCGGGAAAAATCCGCGATCTGTTGCCGGAGCTCCGTTTCCGTCGGCATGGGACGTGAGAATTATAGGGGCTAATGCCGCGTTCGGATGGATTTTTGCTTGGGGCCCGCCCTATGCGGACTCGGGCGTCGCGTACTTCCCGATCAGCTTCTTGAGACCGTGGTTGACGAAGCTGACCGTCAGCTTGGCGTCCTCGCCGTCGCCCTCGATCCGCAGCACGGTGCCGACGCCGAACTTCGGGTGCCGGACCCTCGCCCCTTGTTTCCATTTCGGGGCCTTCTTGCCGAGCAGATTCCGAACCGCGTCCGGGGTGTCGTAGGATGCGCCCTGGAAGGCTGTCCGCGTCCGCGGGGCGGTGTGGGAGACGGGCGCGTCGGAGTACCTTTCGACCAGCTCGTCCGGGATCTCGCGGAGAAAGCGGGACACCGAGCTCACCGCGGATTCCTCGGTTCCGAACACGCGTCGGAAGCGGGCGCATGTGAGATAGAGCCGTTCCTCCGCCCGGGTCATGCCCACGTAGAAGAGGCGGCGTTCCTCCTCCTCGTCGCCGGCGTCGACGACCGAGCGGGAGTGCGGGAACAATCCGTCCTCCATGCCGATGATGAAGACATCCGGAAACTCCAGGCCCTTCGCCGTGTGCAGCGTCATCAGGGTCACGCGGGCGGTTTCGTCGTAGGCGTCCTGGTCGGAGACCAGGGCGGCGTTGTCCAGGAAGTCCCGGAGGCTCTCGCCGCGTTCGGCGCTTTCCTCGGCCGCGTTGGCCAGCTCCCTCAGGTTGTCGATCCGGTTGCGGGCCTCGTCGGTGGCTTCGTCCTCGAGCGCGTCGACGTAGCCGGTCGTCTCGATGACCTGGCGGATCAGCGCGATGGCCGGCGCCCCCTCGGCCGCCGATGCGGCGAGCGACTCGATCAGCGTCCGGAAGGCCGCCAGCGCCCGCCGGGAACGCACCGGAGCGTCCGGGTCGTCGGCCACCGCGCGGATCGCGTCCCACAGGGACGCGTCGTGCGCCGCCGCCCAGGCCTGCAGCGCGTCCGCCGTCGTGCGGCCGATGCCGCGCGGCGGCGTGTTCAGTATCCGTCCCAGCCGTACCGAGTCGCGCGGGTTCAGGGCCGCCGCCAGGTAGCTCACGATGTCCTTGACCTCCGCGCGCTCGTAGAAGCTGAAACCGCCCAGGACCTGGTAGGGGATGTCGAAGCGGCGGAACGTCTCCTCCAGGGTTCGCGAAAGGAAGTTCGTGCGATACAGCACGGCGATCCGGGCGCCCGGGTCCCGGCGCCGCCGCGACAGAACGCGGTCCGCCACGAACGCGGCTTCCTCGCCGGGATCGTCGCCCTCGAAGTACCGGATCTTCGACCCCTGGGCGTTCTCGGTCCAGAGCTCCTTGCCCTTGCGCATCCGGTTGTTCGAGACCACGGCGCCGGCGGCGGCCAGGATGGTCCGCGTCGAGCGGTAGTTCTGCTCCAGCCGGATCGTCCGCGCGCCGGGATAGTCCGTCTCGAAATCCAGGATGTTCCGGATCTCGGCGCCGCGCCAGCCGTAGATCGACTGGTCCTCGTCGCCGACGACGCACGCGTGGCCGTGGGAACGGGTGAGATGACGGACGATGGCGTATTGCGCGCGGTTCGTGTCCTGGTACTCGTCGACCATGACGCGGCCGAAGCGCTCGCCGTACCGCGCGGCCGTGTCGGGGAAGGTCTCGAAGAGCTCCACGGTCCGGATCAGCAGGTCGTCGAAGTCCAGCGCGTTGTCCTTGCGCAGCCGCCGCTCGTAGTCGCCGTAGATCCGGCCGACGGCCTCGTCCTCGGCGCGGAGCGCGTGCTCGGCCATCTGGTCGGGCGCGACCCCGCGGCTCTTCGCCCACCCGATCCGGGACTGGACCAGACGCGGCTTGACGTGATCGACGCCGGCCGTCTTCAACAGTTCCCGGATGACCTTCAACTGGTCGTCCGCGTCGTAGATGGCGAAGTCGCGCCCGTAGCCGAGCGATTCGATTTCGCGGCGGAGCAGGCGCACGCACAGGGAGTGGAACGTGGAAACCCAGGGGTCGGCGGACCGTCCCGCGGGCAGCCGCGCGCGGATGCGCGACTTCATCTGGTCGGCCGCCTTGTTGGTGAACGTGACCGCCAGGATCGACTCGGGCCGGATGCCGAGGTTGTCGATCATGTGAAGGACGCGGTAGGTGATCACCCGCGTCTTGCCGCTGCCGGCGCCGGCCAGGACGAGCAGCGCGCCGTCGACGGTCTCCACCGCCTCGAGCTGGCGGGGGTTCAAGTGCCGTTCCAGGTCGATCGCCACTATTCCACGGTCACGCTCTTGGCCAGGTTGCGGGGCTGGTCCACGTCGCAGCCCCGCAGCACGGCGATGTGGTAGGCGAGCAGTTGCAGCGGCACGATCTCGACCAGCGGCAGCAGGAAATCGCTGACCGCCGGCACGGCGATGCAATGGTCCGACGCCTCGGCGATCTCGCTGTCGCCCTCGACGCCGATCGAGACGATGATGCCCTCGCGCGATTTCACCTCGCGGACGTTGTGGAGCACCTTCTCGTAGATGCGCCGGGAGTCCTCCCGGTTCCGGTCCCGGGTGGCGACGAAGACGACCGGCAGATCGCCGTCGATCAGCGCGTTCGGCCCGTGCTTCATTTCGCCGGCCGGATACCCCTCGGCGTGAATGTAGGAGATCTCCTTCAGCTTCAGGGCCCCTTCCAGCGCGATCGGGAAGTGGATGCCGCGGCCCAGGTACAGGAAGTCGCGGGCATGGAAGAGGCGGCGGGCGACGGCCTCGATGGCGGGCTCAAGCTGGAGCACGCGCTCGATCTTGTGGGGCAGCGCGGTCAACTCCGTCATGGCGCGTTCGACGTCGCGCGGCGGCATGGCGCCGCGCGACTGCGCCAGGCGAAGGGCCACCAGGTAAAGGGCCGCCAACTGCGTGGCGAACGCCTTGGTCGAGGCCACGCCGATCTCGGGCCCGGCGCGCGTGTATAGGACGCCGTCGGCGATGCGCGTCGCCATCGACCCCGCGACGTTGGTCACGGCCAGTATGGGCAATCCCATCCCGCGCGCCAGCCGCTGGGCGGCCACCGTGTCCGCGGTCTCGCCCGACTGCGTGATCACGACGCCGAGCGTCCCCGCCTCGACGACCGGGCTCCGGTATCGAAACTCGCTGCCGTAGTCCACGTGCACGGGGATCCGGGCCATGGCCTCGATCATGTACTTGCCGGCCAGCGCCGCATGCCAGCTCGTGCCGCAGCCGATCAGGCAGACGCGCTCGAAGCGGTCCCATTCCGCGGCGGTGAAACCGGCGTCGTCCAGGCGGACCTCGGTGGAGTCCAGCGCCAGCCGTCCGTCCAGGGTCTCGCTGAGGGCCAGGGGCTGCTCGTGGATCTCCTTGAGCATGAAGTGCTTGTAGCCGCCCTTCTGCACCCGGACCGGGTCCCACGCGATCCGCTCGAATCGCGGTTCCCGGGCGCGTCCGGAGAAGTCCATCAGCCGGATCGCACCGGCCTCGATCACGGCGGCTTCGCCGTCGTCCAGGAAGAGCAGGTCGCGCGTGTGGGGCAGCAGCGCGGGAATGTCGGAAGCCACGAAGCCCTCGCCGTCGGCGCGTCCCACGACGGTCGGGGGCCCGTATCGCCCGGCGACGATCTTTCCGGGATCGTCGGCCGAGACGACCGCGATGGCGAACGCGCCCCGCAGCCGGCCGAGGGCCCGGAGCACGGCCGACTCGAGATCGCCGTCGAACTGCTTCTCGATCAGGTGCGCGATGACCTCGGTGTCGGTCTCCGTCGCGAACCGGTGTCCTTCGGCGCCGAGAGCGCGCCGGAGCTCGAGGTAGTTCTCGACGATGCCGTTGTGGACGACGACGATCCGGCCCGTGCAGTCGCGGTGGGGATGGGCGTTCTCTTCCGTTCCGCGTCCGTGGGTCGCCCACCGGGTGTGGCCGAGGCCGCACGAGCCGCCGAGGGGCGCGCGGGCCACGGCCGCTTCCAGGTTGCCCAGCTTGCCCTCGGACCGCCGGACGTCGACCTCGCCGCCGTCGAGCACCGCGATGCCGGCCGAGTCGTACCCGCGGTACTCCAGGCTGCGCAGCCCTTCCAGGACGAGGGGGACCGCGTCACGCCGTCCGATATAGCCGAAGATGCCGCACACGTCGATGGATACCCGCCGGCGCGCGGCCGGCAGCCAGGTCCTCGAAGGTCACGAACCGGTGTTCCGGTCGGTCCAATCCGCTTTCACGACCTGCCGGGAGCGGCCGATCGCCAGCGCGCCGGGCGGGACGTCCTCGTTTATCGTCGACCCCGCCCCGATGTAGGCGCCGTCGCCGATGGTGACCGGGGCGATCAACTGCGTGTCGCTGCCCACGAACACGCCGTCGCCGATGACGGTCGGGTGTTTCCGCTTTCCGTCGTAGTTGCACGTGATCACGCCGGCGCCGACGTTGACGTTCTTGCCGATCGTGGCGTCGCCGATGTAGGCCAGGTGCATCGCCTTGGTGCCTTCGCCCAGACGCGACTTCTTGATTTCCACGTAGTTGCCGACCCGGACGTGGTCTTCCAGGACGGTCCCGTCCCTCAGGTGCGCGCGCGGTCCGACGCGCACATCGGCGCCGATCGTCGAGTCCGCCACGACGGAACCGTCCAGGACGACCGAGAAGTTCCCGATCCGGCTGCCGGTCACGCGGGAGTGAGACCGGACGGTCACGCCTTCGCCCAGCGCCGACGCGCCCTCGATGGTCACCCACGGATGGATCACCGACTCGGGCCCGATCGCGGCGTCCAGGTCGATGCGGGCGGTCTCCGGGTCCATCACCGCAACGCCGGCCGCCATCAGCGCGGCGCACTTCCGGCGGCGGAGCGCGCCGTCGGCCGCGGCCAGCTCGGCCCGGGAGTTGACGCCGGCGGCCTCGGCGGCGTCTTCGATCCGGAACGCGCCGAACCGGCGGCCGCCGCCGGTCAATACTCCGACGACGTCGGTCAGGTAGTACTCCCCCTGCGCGTTGTCGTCGCGGACGCGGGCCAGCGCGTCGAAGAGCGCCGCGGGCTCGAAGGCGAAGATGCCCGAGTTGACCTCGCGAACGCGGAGAATGTCGGGACCCGCGTCGCGGTGCTCGACGATACGGTCGACGGCGTGATCCGGCCCGCGGACGACGCGTCCGTATCCGTCGGGGTCGTCGGGCTCGGCCGTCAGTACCGATCCCTGGAACCCCCCGCCGCGATGGAACGCGCAGAACGCGGCCAGCGTCTCGTGACGGATCAGCGGGACGTCGCCCGGCAGGACGAGGATCGGGCCGGGCGCGCCGGCCAGCGCGTCGCGGGCCGCGGCCACGGCGTGGCCGGTGCCGAGCAGTTCGCCCTGATCGATGAACGATACATCCCGCACGGACTTGCGGACGGCGTCGGCCTGGTGGCCCACCACGACATGCACGCCGCCGCCGAGCTTGCGCACGGATCGAACCACGCACTCCAGCATCGGCACGCCGCCCACGGGGTGGAGCGCCTTCGCCCGCGACGACCGCATGCGCGTGCCTTTCCCGGCCGCCAGAATCAGGACTGCGGGATCGTTCATGAAGGGCGTCTCACCCGCGACGGGACGGGCCGGAAGGGCGCGGAACGGCCTGCCTCTCCGCCGGCCATCGGATCAACCCTCGTCGGGCGTGATCAACTGTATGAATTCGGGGTCGTCGGAAAGGGACTCGAAGTCCGGGTCGTTGATGGCCAGGTACCGGTTCTCGTCGCGGTACTTGATCGACTTCTCGAGGAACTCCAGGGCCTCGTCGCGCTCGTTCCGCAACGCCGACACCGCCGCCAACGCATACAGCACGTGATCGGCCCGTGGAGACATCTTGAGGGCATGCTGCAGGTTCTCCAGCGCGTCGTCCAACTCGCGGCGGTTCATCTCCGCGACGCCGACCTCGTAGTAGTCGTCCGCGCTCTTGAGCTTGATGTTCTTCTTGGCTTCGCGGATCCGCTTCCTGCAGACGTGGATCATCACCTGCGCCCGGTCCATCAGGGCTTTCCGCTCCGAGGCGCTTCCCCGCGGCCCGTTCGCCGGGGCGGAGTCCGCGTCCAGCGCTTCGACCAGGGTGGAGAACGCGTCGCGGGCCTTTTCGAAGTCCTCGGCGTTGATCAACTCGAACCCGGTCTCGTAGAGCTTGACGGCGTCGGTGAACGCGGAGGCGCGCGGCGGCTCCTCCGACTTGGGCTGTTTCGATGCGGCGGGTTTTCGAGCCGATTTCCGCGGAGTCTTCTTTCGCGCGGCCTTGGACCGCCCGGACTTGGCCTTGGCCTTGCCGGGCGCGGGTGTGCCCGTTCTCGCGGGGGTTCTTTTCGTGGCCGCCATGGGGTCCGCCTGAGCGCGTATCGAGTCGGAACTTATATGAAGGCGGCGCCCAAAGTCAAGACGGGGGCCCGGTACGGCCCCGGCCCGTAGCCGCAGAACAACTTGATTCCAAATGGCTTGACGCGTTGACGGGGCGCGTCTCCGCCGGTTCCGTCGTACGGGCCGCCCCGGGGGCCGTCGCGTGAGTCTTTTGTGTTTTTTCGCGCGCGCAGTTCTGGCAGAATACGGTCGTTCGCGGGCGTGGGACGGGTTGGCCGGACGATCGGCCGGCGCCGGGCCCGCCGCGGGCGATGAGCATGAAGTCCATTACGAGGCGTCTCGTCTGTTTGCTCCTGTTGGCCGCGGTACTCGGCTGGCCCAGCCCGACCGACGAGTCCACGGCCCTTCTCGCCGACATCCGCCGGCCCGTCCGGGTCGAGACGGGGGCCGTGGGAGACTACCTGGACGTGCTCACCGGCCGCGGACTCGACGCCGCCGATCAGGGCGTCCGGGTGGAGTCGCTTCAGGGCGACGTCATCTACGCCGACCATTTCGGCGGCGATACCTTCAATCCGGCATCGGTCATGAAGACGGCGGTGACGCTGGCCGCGCTGGACCGCTTCGGCCCCGGCCACCGTTTCGAGACGGCATTCCTCATCGAAGGCTCCGTCGATGGCGGAACGCTCCACGGCGAACTGGTCCTGGCCGGGGACGGCGACCCGGAGATGGGAACCGCCGAGTTGACCCGCATGGCGCGCGCCGTGACCCAGGCCGGCATCCGCCGCGTCGACGGGGCGCTCGTGATCGCCGGGACGTTCACGGTCGGCAACCTCCATCGGCGCGACCGTGTCGCGAGCCATGTGGTCCGGACGCTGGCGCGTGCGGGTGTCCGTGTCCCCGCCGAAGTGCGGTACGGCGAGCCGCGAGGCGCCGAGATCGTGCGCCGGTGGTCCTCCCCGCTGTCCGAGATCGTATTCGACCAGAACGCGCGCAGCGACAATCCCACGGCCGACCGGCTGGGCGAGGCCGTCGGCGGCCGCCGGGCGCTGGAGGCGTATCTCATCGAAGAGGTCGGACTCCAGGCCGGCGATGTCCGTGTCGGACGGGCGTCGGGGCTGGGCCGGGGCCGGATGACGCCCGAAGGCGCCGTCCGGATCCTGCGGCAACTGGCGCGTTTGCTCGACGGGGCCGGCATGCGCCTTGAAGACGTGATGCCGGTCGCGGGCGTCGACTCGGGAACCACGCGGCTGCGCTTCAACAACGCTTCGTACCGCGGGGCCGTCGTGGCCAAGACGGGCACGCTGGTGCGGGCCGACGACGGCGTCAGCACGCTGGCCGGCATCGTCTATACACAGGATCGCGGACCCCTGCTCTTCGCGGTCTTCAATCGGACCGGGCCGGTTCTCCAGTACCGGCGTTTCCAGGACGCGTTCATCCGGGACCTGATCGACGAATACGGCGGACGCGCCGACTTCGACGCCCGCGCCCACCGGACGGCGAGCTAGACGCGCCGTGTAACCGGCGGTTGTCCATGCCGGCCATGTTCGTCCGGTGATGACCGGGACGCCGGCCGCGCCCGAAAAACTCCCGCCGCTCACCACGGAGACCGTGTGCGACCTGCGGGCGGACTTCCCTTGAACCACCGTCTCGACGTTCACGTCCTCTGGCGCCCGGACCCCGCGGACTGCTAATCTCGATTGTCCATGAAGATCGTGACGCTCGGCACCAGCTCGGCCGTTCCCACGCTCTATCGCGGCCTGTCCTCGACCGCGTTGATCCGGGAAGGCGACGTCTTTCTGTTCGACTGCGGGGAGGGCACGCAGTTGCAGCTCATGCGTTCGGGCATCCGGCGCAACCGGATCCACTCGATCTTCATCGGTCACCTGCACGGCGATCATCTCTACGGCGTCAATGGCCTGATGAGCACGATGCACCTGGACAACCGGGAGGCGCCGCTCAACGTCTTCGGTCCCCAGGGCCTGCTGACGTTCCTGCACGCGTCGTTCCGGACGACGAGCCTGAAGCTCAACTACCCGGTGACGGTCAGGGAGTTCCCGCGCGGGTTCCGCGGGCGCGTGCTCGACGAGACGGAGTTCCACGTCGACGCCATGCCGCTGGACCATTCCATCTTCTGCCTCGGGTGGCGGTTCCAGGAAAAGCCCCGGCCCGGCGTCTTCGACCTGGAGCGGGCCGAGGCGTTGGGAATCCCCCGCGGTCCGCTCTACGGCAAGCTGCAGAACGGGCATCCGGTGACGCTGGACGACGGGCGAACGATCCGTCCCGGCGACGTGCTGGGGCCGGCGCGTCCGGGGAAGTCGATCGCCTACTGCCTGGACACGCAGTTCTCCGAGCGCTCCATCGCCCTGGCCGGCGATGCGACCGTGCTGATTCACGAGACGACGTTCGGGCCCGACGGCGTGGCCATGGCGCGGGAGCGGAAGCACTCGACGATGGAGGACGCCGCGCGGGTGGCCCGCGAGGCGGGTACGGACCGGCTGATCGCCACGCACTTCAGCAGCCGCTACGACCGCAAGCAGGTCAAGAAGATCGCCGACGCCGCCCGCCCCGTCTACGAGAACATCACGATCGCGCGGGACCTCCAGGAAATCGAGATCTGAGAGGGCGTCGCGGTCGTTCGCGGCGCGACACGCACACGTTCGCTGCGTCTTCCGCCCCCTTCCGCGATGAAGGGATTTCCAGTTGCCCAAACGCGAATAGGCTGGAGGCGATATCCAGGCGCCCGAGCCCGTCAATGTGAGCAACAGACCGAGACAATGCCGTTCGACTGCTGCTGTGAGGCCGGCCTACCGATCCGGAGCCTGGGCCTTGGCGAGTTGCATCAGTAGCCGCAACGCCTTGTTCACGCTCTCGGAATCCGGATACACCTTCGCAACGTCCGGTTCCAGGAACACGACGTTCGTGCCGGCCCGGTACGATCGATAGTGCTTCCCGCGCACGCCTTCCGAAAAATCGTATTCCGATCGGAGAGTGCCGGTATCGTCATTTGGCATCTTCTGACTCATATTGCCTGCGTTCCCTCGGAGTCGCCGCTCGAGCGGAGATGATCCTCGTTCGATGTCCCTCGCGTTCGGTGTATGAAACCACCAGGATACGCCCTTCCGTCGACAACCCCATGCTGACGAAACGAGATTCGCCTTCAGAATGGTACGGATCCCTGATCGTCACTTCGAGCGGATCGCCGAATACCGTCATGGCCTCACCGAAACTGACGCCGTGCTTGTCCAGATTCTCAGCGTCCTTCTCGGGATTCCACTCGAATTCCATGCGTCCATTGTATCGACTGGCGTGCCTCAGCGCCGACCTGACCCATGCTCGGCTTGCGGACGTCTCTTCCCAACCCAAGAACTTGACGATTCGACATCGACGGACGCGAGTTCACCCCCGAACGAAAGGCGGTCCCCCAAGCACGTCGGCAACCGATCCAGGGTTTCGCGGTCGCAATCGCATTGAACGCGGTGCGCTGGGGTTGGCCTGTCCGTGGCAGAATACCGTGCGAGACATGACCGCACAGCCTCGCACGCGATTGCGATCCGTTCTGCGCTGGACCCTGCCCGCCGGGCTCTTCCTCGCGCTGGTCGGGTCGTGGAGCCTGTTTCTGTCGGGCGGCCTGGCGGCCGCTTTGGGCTGGGTGCTCCTGATCAGCGTGGGGCAATTGCTCGCGCCGCTGTCCCTGCTCGCGCTGGCTGTCCATGGAATCCGCAAGCGCAGGTTCAGCCGCCCCATGTGGGCCACGCTGGCGCTGGCCCTGTTCGGGCTTTGGCCGGCCCTATGGGGGTTTGGCCTGCTGACGATTGCCTTCCCCTACAGCCTGGAGAGGGCGGAGCCGGCGGCCACCGTCCGCCTGCCTTCGAACGAGCGGTTGCGGGTCTTGTGGGGAGGCGACCGGTTGGCGACCAACTACTATCACGCGGCAACGCCGGACCAGCGTTGGGCCTATGATCTGGTCGTCGAGCCGGCGGTGCACGGTTCGGAGAACCTGGACGACTACGGTTGTTACGGGACGCCCGTCGTCGCGCCCGTTTCGGGTCGCGTCCATCATGCGACGGACGGCGCGCCGGACCACCCGCCGGGGCGGACCAGCAACGACCTGGAGAATCCGACGGGCAACACCGTCGTACTGCGTCTCGAGGGCGGAACCTACCTGGTCATTGCGCACCTGCAGACGGGGAGCGTCGAGGTGGAAGCCGGCGGCGAAGTGGAGGAAGGGGAACCCATCGGCGCCTGCGGCAACTCCGGCAACACGAGCGAGCCGCACATCCACATTCACCATCAACGGCAGGACCCGCTGGATTTCCCGCTCAACTTTGCGGAGGGACTCCCCCTCTACTTCCGCGACCACGATGGCGCCGCCATGCCCGAGGGAGGATTCCAGGTGGACGCGGGGGGCAACGTCGTAATGACCGGGGCTACGGTCCAGCATTCCGCCGCTGCGCGTTGACGGGCGGGCCCCAAAGCCTGAGGTCCTTCCGGCGTTACCGTCGGCCCCGATCGAAGAGACTTGTCGGTCTCTCGATTTCGTCCGGTGTCGAGATCGGGCCCAAGTGTTGTCCGATCAATGCGAATGCGAGGCCTCCGAACATCGGAGCGCTGCCCGGCACATCGTTCCAGGACCAGCCCATCCAGCTCACGATGAGCGTTTCAACCGAGAGGACGACAAGGAAACCCGTCAAGAACCACTGAAAGCGTCTACCCCAACTCCTTGCGGGCTCGAAGCCTGCCACCTTCAGTCGCCGGCATGTCCGGAGGAAGCGCACCCAACCTGTCAATCCGCCCGCCAAGGCGACCGCCATCGCTACGGCTACCGACGTCGAAACAGCGACCGGCTCCGCGCCTGAAAAGGACGCGCTATCGAAGTAGAAGTAGAGGCCCAACGGCACGGCCGTGAGTATCGATGACAAGCTCATCGTCACGGCTATGGCCGCAGCGGTGCGCGCAGCCCACGAAGACGATCCGATGAGTCGACAGACTGCCGCCCGTTATCCGGCGGCGGACAACGCGCCCGCGGTGACGTCCACGGGCTCGGCCTCCAGCGTCGCCCGGTCGGTGTTCGTCACGCGGACGGGGACCGTGCGGCCCGCCGGCGCCCCACCGGCCACGCGCACCTTGTAGTTGCCGCGAGTCCGCCCGGCGCCGCCTTCCTCGACCAGCACGTCCTGGATCGTCCCGACCAGCCGCCGCCGCCGTTCCAACCCGATGCGCTCGGCCAGGTCCAGGCACGCGGCATGGCGTTCCTCGACGAGCCGCTCGGGCCAGGACGACCGTTCGGCCGCGGGCGTTCCCTGACGCGGGGAATACTTGAAGACGAAGCACCAGTCGAAACCCACGGCCTTGAGAAGCGACAGCGTCTGACGGAAGTCGTCCTCGGTCTCGCCCGGGAAGCCGACGATGACGTCCGTGGACAGGACGATGCCGGGCATGGCCTGCCGCAGCTTGCCGACGATCTCCAGGTAGCCGTCGCGGGTGTAGTTGCGGCGCATGGCGTGGAGGACCGCGTCGGAGCCGGACTGGACCGGAAGGTGCAGGCATTCGCACACCTCCGGCACGGTGGCCATCGCGTCGATGACGCCGTCGGTCATGTAGAACGGGTGGGGGCTGATGAACCGGACGCGCTCCACGCCGTCGACGGCGCCGACCGATGCGAGCAGGCCGGCGAAGTCGGTGTTCCGTCCCGCGCGGCCGTCGCGGTGATACGAGTTGACGGTCTGGCCCAGCAGCGTGACGTCGCGGACGCCCTCCTCGACGCGCTCGCGCACCTCGGCGAGGATCTCGTCCATGGGCCGGTAGCGTTCCCGGCCCCGCACGTGGGGCACGATGCAGTACGTGCACGAGTAGTTGCACCCGCGCATGATCGTCACGAACGATGCCACGCGGCCGTCCGGGGCGCCCGCGGCGTAGTCCAGGCTCTCGTCCGCCGGACGCTTCGCGAGCAGCCCGTCGACGATCGCGCCGAAGGACTCGATGGACCGGGCGCCGGCCACGAGGTCGACGTGCGGGAACCGGCGCTCGAGAAAATCCCGGGTCCGCTCCGCGGCGCATCCGGTGACGACGACCTTCCGGTCCGGGCGCGCGGCCTTCCAGCGGCGCAGGCGGCCGATTTCGGAGAACGCCCGGTCCTCGGCGTGCTGGCGCACCGTGCACGTGTTGACGAGGAAGATCGACGCGTCGTCCGGATCGTCCGTGGCCGAGAAGCCGCGGGCCCGGAGATGCCGCGACATCTCGTCCGAGTCGGCCACGTTCATCTGGCAGCCGTATGTGCGCACGAAGTACTTCATCGGACGCCATAGAATACCAGGAATGCATGAGGTGCCGATCGAGGACACGATCGACCTGCACGCGTTCCAGCCCAGAGACTTCAAGGCCGTCGTCGAGGAGTACCTCGACCAGGCCGTGCGAAAAGGGTTCGGCGAGGTGCGGATCATCCATGGCCGCGGAATCGGCGTCGCGCGCGGCATCGTCCATTCCGTGCTGGCGAAGCACCCGGACGTCGTCGAGTACCACGACCGGCCCGACCGCGGTTCGACGGTGGCGCGCCTGAGGACGTGAAGGCCGCGCCGCGCCCGCGGTCCGGTGGATTTTTGCCAGGCCCTTTGCTAATCTGAATCGGCGCTGAAACCGGCGCGGCGCGGACGCGCCCCGCGGAGTCGGTGTTCCTCAGTAGCTCAATGGTAGAGCATTCGGCTGTTAACCGAAGGGTTGTAGGTTCGAGTCCTACCTGAGGAGTTCAGCCCGCCTTGCACGTCCCCCCAGGTCGAGTGTTCGCCGGCGCCGCCCCCCAACGATGCGGGATCTCCGAGATGGCTTCCTCGATCGCAAGGGTGGCGGCGGTCCGAATGCCCGCTCACCGCGGCCGTCGATCGTCTACCCTGTCGATGCTCGAACGGTTCGAAAGGAAATCCGGTTCCACGACCACGACGCAGACGATGAACGTTCGGCCGCGACATTGCCTGAAAGCGCTTTCCGCGCTTCTGATTTGGGTTGCGGCGGCGTTCGGGCAAGGCGTGATCGTCCCCACGATGACCCCGATCCGGGGCGTTCGAGACGTTGTCTGGGACGCGACGCGATCACGACTGTTCGTGAGCACGGAGACAGGGATCGTGATGGTAAACCCGGACACCGGGACGGTGGAGCGGACCGTGTCGGAGGGCGAAGGCGTCCGCACGGCCGCCGTGTCCGACGACGGCCGGTACCTCTATGCCGCCCTCGAAACCCGCGGTGTCGTCCAGAGGTACCGACTTGACGACAACGCCCTCGACCTCGAGATCGTGCTGGGGGCGGGTCTGAAGCCCACGGCGTTGATCGTGCCGCCGGGGCGGCCGGACCATGTGCTGATGGCGCGGAACGTATTTGCGCCTCCGGGCGGCGTTCCGTGGCTATTGCGTGGGGAAGATGTCGCGCTCTATCGGGACCAGACCCAGCGGGGCCGCATCGCGATCGACGTCGGTTCCTTTCATTCGAGGCCGGGTGACGGAGCTGTTTTCGGCTTGGGAGTCGGGAACGTTTACCGGTTCGACTTCGCCTCCGGTCTGGAAGCGGCCGCTTCGTTCACGATCCCGCCAACGTTCGGCAAGCCGGTGTGGAACGGCAATCTGGCCGTCGGACGGGATGTCCACTGGGGCGGCGCCGTATTCGACGTCGAACGCGAAAGCGTGACCGGCCGGGTCAACGTACCCGATGGGGGTTGCGTGTTGGGGCCGGACGCCGCCGGCGGTGTCCTGATCGCCGAAGGCACCCGCGTCGCGGGGAAGGTCGCACGATACGCCACCGGAAGATTCGTGCGACTCGAGACGGCCGACGTGACCTGGCCGGAGGACGACTACTACGGTTTTCTTCGAGCGGCCTGCGAGGGGATCGCCTGGGCATGGGGAGACGACGGTGTCGCCACCTACCACAGTTCGTACGGTGACCTGGTGTTGTTCCGGACCTCCGGATTGGAGCCTGTGCCGCTCGATCCTCCGCCGAGCCCGGTGTCGGAGTCATCGGGCGCGGTCATGTTGCCGCTCCATGCCGCCGATCTCGTGTTCGACGAGCATCGCAACGTCATCTGGGCGGCGATCCCGGGCAACGCCAACGAAACGGCCAACAGCGTCGTCTCGATCGATCCACGCACCGGCGTTATCCGGGACATCGTTCCGGTCGAGAGCGATCCGGACCGGTTGGCCCTCAGTTCCGACGGCAGCCGTCTGTTCGCACTCTCGGCCAGTACCCGATCCGTCAGCATGGTGGATCTGTCCACCGTGACCCGGGTCCAGTCCTTTCGCCTCTCCGGATCGGACATGAGTCCCACCGGACTGGTTGCGGTTCCAGGATCCGCGGAGAGCGTGGTCGTGGCCGGCGTTCTGACCGGCGTCATATACGGCAGCCGGATGACCGTCTATGACGGCGGCGTTCCGCGCCCTCGGGTATTCGAGAACCTCGTGCCCGACACGGACGGCTACTATGACCTCGCGTTACAGTTGACCGGCATCTATCCCGGCGACGCGCCGGACTCTCTATATGCCGCCAATACGCGGAGCGTCTCCGGCAACGATACGCACGGGTTCTACAGAATGCGGATCGATGCGAGCGGGGTTGGCGTCGACCGGCCGCTGACACGGATCAGACTCAACGATTGGGGGGCCGACGTAATTTACGATGACGGCCGCCTGTTCACGAGCGCCGGAGAGATGTGGACGGCCGATACCGCGCAGATGTTGCGGCGCTTCGGTTCCGACGGCATACCCGTCGTCTTTTCCGATCTCGACACGGTGGTCTACGTTCAGCGTGATGGTGTCTGGCGGTTCACGATATCCACCGGCCAATTGACTCACACGTTGCCGTTGAAGCCGGCCACCGGCGCGTTCGGCCCACATCCCGCGACACGTTTCGACGCCGTGGGGGCCGGGCCGTCGACCGTCGCGTTGGCAATGGATGGCGCGATTCGCCTTGTTGACCTTGCCGACCTTCCGTCATGGCCACGGTTCGAGACGGTGGCGCCCGGAATCGAGCAACTCCATCTTCGAGCGGACGGGATCAGCGCGGTTCCCGGCACGGACCGTCTCCTGTTGACGATGGGGCCGCTCACCGAGGGCGGAATGGAGAACATGGTCGCGACGCTCGATGCCTCGACCCGACGCATCGAACGTACGGTCTTCGCCGGCTTGTTTCCCGGCCGGGTGGTGGCGGCCGCCGACGGATCGGTTGCCTACACGCTCGTCGAACACTCGAGGAAGATCGCCAGGATCGACTTGGCGAGCAACGATATCGATCTCGAGTTTTCTTCCATCCCGGCCGGGCGGGGTCGATCCGAAGTCTTTGACATGGCCGTCGGTGCGAATGGGATGCTTGCCGTGTCCTATCGGGATGGCGCCGTGGCCGCTTTCGTGGACGGTGCGGCCGCCGGCGGCATCGACGCCAACCACGAAGGGCCGTTCGCGCCGATCGGACTGGACTACGCTCTATTCGACCTGGAGTTCGATTCGTCCGGCGCCATGCTCTACGGTGCTCGATACGCGGGCGCGGCGCCGTTGTACGAACTCAAGCGTATGGCCGTTTCTCCCGATGGCGTTCGCTGGTTGTCGAGTGCGGGCGGCCTGCTGGGAATCCTTGAACGCGACATGAGCGTCGTCGATGGCCGGGTCTACGTGCCGAGCGGACGCGTGATCGACCCGGAACGTTCACGCGTCGTGGGTCTGTTCGCGTTTCCGGACCCGTCGTGGGTGTTCGACGTCGTCCGTCCCATCGTCGACACACGCCGGATCTATTTCGCGTCGAACGAACGCATCGCGGTGTTCGACATGGAAACGCATGACTTGCTGGCCGTTCATGAAGTGATTTTTCCGGGAGGCAACGCACTCGAGAGCATGGTTCAACTCGGCGATTCCGGATTGGCGATTCGGAGTTTCGCCGGCGATGTGTTTCTGGTCGATACGACGGCGATTCCGATGGACGGCCCCCCGATTCCGTCACCGCAGCCGACTCTGCCGCAAACGCCCGGCGTGCGGGTGGTGGATATCGCAACCCGGGATCTCGGTTTCGATCGGCTTCGTGGTCTGATCTATGCCGCAACCCCGAACAGCGAAGCTGCCATGGGTGACCGTGTGGTTGCGATCGACCCGGCGTCAGGGAACCTGGAAGCGGTCTATCCGGCGGGCTTGGAACCTCGCACCCTCGTCTTGAGCGGCGACGCCTCGCAGCTTCATCTCAGTCACGGCCGGGTGGACAACGTCGTTCACGGTGGTTTTTCGTTTACATCCGAGTCGGTTCGAACTCTGGATCTTGCAACGGGCGAACTGACTCCGGCCTTCGCCGTCAGGGAGGACCGGCAGGATGAATCCTACGGCGTTCTGGATCTGATCGGGCTCGAAGGGCAGCCGCAATCGGTTGTGGTCGTCGACCGCCTGTTCGGCCGAAACCCGTCGCGGGGAGAGCCGCTCCTGGATCTGGGTCCGACCTCGATCCGCGTATTCGACGGCGGGGTCGAGCGGGCCACAACGATCGAGGACGCGGCGTTCGAATGCACGGCGTTCGCGGCGACGCCGGGTTCGTCCGAATTGTATTGCGTCTCGGAGGAGACGCTTCAGACGTTGCGGCTCGATAGCGGAGGCGTATCCGTGGAGTCCTCGGTCACGCTGGACATCGGTGACGTCCCGCCGCGATCCATGGTGTGGAGCCACGGGCGGTTATACGCGGATACCGGAGTCGTGATCGATACCGAGGCGATGCGTGTTCTTGGCCGCCTTGAAGTGAACGGGCCCGTTGCGATGGTGGATGACCGCGTATTCTGGCTCGATCTGCCGTCTGCAGTTGCGGGCTCGGACCGGACGAACCTGACGCTGCGCTCTTTCGACACGCCGTCGCTACTGCCGTTGGACAGCAAGGTCATCGGCGTCACGTCTTCCGATGCGGGTTCGATGGCGGCCTGCGGCGAGAACTGCGTCGCCTTCGGAGCCGGGAATGAACTTTACATCGTCGATGTGACTCCGCCCGCCCCGGGAGCGTTGACGCGCTTTTCCGTTCCCGGTGGCGGCGGTATTTCCCTGGCCCCCCAGGGCGCGTCGCCCGCGCTCCGTGCCGGATATGGGCGCGTGCAGACCGGTGTCGGGGCGACGGCTCCGGCCGGACTGGCCATTATCGGTTTCCGCATGAACGGAATTCTCGTCTCCGAAGCCGGTGTCCCGGCGTCGGCGCCCGTTACGGAGGGAAGGATCTTCGCCGAGATCGACGGGCCTGTCCGAACCGGTCTCGCCCTGGCCAATCCCAACGATACCGCCGCCAACGTCGCGTTCTATTTCACCGACGGCGACAGCGTCGACTTCGGACATGGCAGACTTTCCTTGGGGCCCCGGGCACAGATGGCGCGATTTCTGGACGACGCTCCCTTCGATAGCGGCAACGCCATGCGGGGCACCTTCACCTTCAGTTCCGATGTTCCGGTCGCGGGCATGGCGCTGCGCGGGTTCACCAACGAACGCTCCGAATTCCTGATGACGACGCTTCCCGTCGGGCCACTCACGGCCGGCCCCGCCGACACGGTCTACTTTCCGCACTTCGCGGCGGGCGGCGGCTGGACCACGCAGGTCATTCTCATCAACCCCACGCACGCCCCCATCGCCGGAAACGTACGATTCCTGGGTCCAGGCAGCGCGACGGAAGCGGCTGCTCCAGCGACGCTCACGCTCGCCGACGGCAGGAACGGATCGACGTTCCCGTATTCGATTCCCCCCCGCAGCGCGACACGCCTCCGGACTTCCGATCCCGCCGGTCTACTGCAGGTCGGATCGGTGCGCGTGGCGCCCGAGTCCGGCCAGACCCCGCCGTCGGGGGTCAGTATCTTCGCGTTTCACAAGGACGGCATGACCGTGTCGGAAGCCGGTGTCCCGGCATCCACCTCGGGCGACGCATTCCGCGTGCATGTCGAGGCGAGGGGCACGTTCGGCCAGCCCCACTCGGTGACGAGCGGCATCGCCGTGACCAACACGTCGAGTACGCCGACGACCGTCTCGCTCGAATTGACGGACCTGGATGGGAACCCCGCAGGACTCCCGGAGTCGTTCACCATTCCCGGATCGGGCCACGTGGCCCGGTCCATCGACCAATTCTTTCCCGCGTTGACGACGCCGTTCTCGGGCGTTCTCCGGATTGCCTCCTCGGCCTCCGGCATCGCCGTCGTCGGACTGCGGTTGACGATCAACCAACGGCACGACATCGTGGTCACGACAACGCCGCCGGCGGACGAAAACGCGGCGCCGGCCGAATCCGACCTGTTCTTCCCCCATCTCGTGGACTCCGGCGGCTGGTCGACCCAGTTCATCCTGTTCAGCCGGTCCGCGGGCCGGACTACGAACGGGTTGATCCGATTCACGGGACAGGACGGTCAGCCCCTGGAGTTGTTCGCCGCCCCGACGACGGTTCCGGCCAGTCCGTGAACACACCTGTCCATACGACAACACAGGGACGGAACGCGCTCGAAGCTACGGCGCTGCGATCGGCGGCGTCGTGAAGATGGGGTTGCCGGAACCCGCTTCCAGAGCCATGGGAAGCGTCACGCAGGGGTTGGCCGGCGGCCGCTGCCGCGACGCCAATCCCCGGGAGGCGACGGCACAGGATCCCGCTGTCGAGGCGGTCCCCCGACCGCGTGCAGACCGGTGGATGGAACAACACGCCCGGATTCGACACCCTCCACGCGGTCCCCGTTTCAAGGGACGGGAAACCAGTACTCGCCCAACGTGCCCGAAGAGGCCTCGCCCACCGTGCCGCTGAACAGGATCAGTTCGGTGGTCCAGCCCTCCGAGTCGGCCAGGTGCGCGAAGAACCGGTCCTCCGACGTCGCTCGGGCGATCTCGTTCGATGGCAACGTCGTCGTCGCCTTCAGTTCCCCTCGCGCGTTGATCCGGATCCTCAGGGCGATGACCGCGACCTCGCCGGTGGCTCTCACCCGCAGCAGCCCGGACGTGAAGTCGTCCGGCAATTCGACGATCTCGTCGAGCAGGCGAGCCGCCTGGCCCAGCGGCGGCAGCGTCAGGATGGCCATGGGACGCACCAGCGAACCATCCGGACGTGTGATTTCCAGAGCGATCGTGGATTGCGTATCGACCGTGTTGGCGATGGCGAGAGCGGTTCGGATCGAGCCGGGCCGGTTCGGCTCGCCGACGGCCGTGATCGGCGCCCGGAACGCGGTCGAGGTCCCGAGAACCGGAACGCCGGCCTCCGAGACGGTCTTGCCGTCCGCGATGTAGGAGTACACGAGCAGGCCGGAGGGCGAGGCGCCTCGGGAGGGCGTGGCCCGCACCCAGCCGGACGAGAGCGGACCGGCGGCGTTCGACGTGGTGAAACGGCGGGCGCCGTCGGCCGGGATCGCGTAGTCGAACTTCGCTCCCATACGGCCGTCGGTCAGCGTCAGGACGGCGGGCGCCGCGTCCGGGTCGAGGAACTCCACGGTTCCGGCGATCGGTTCGTCGGTGGGGTTGACGAGGATGACCTGCGTAGTCCAGCCGAGACCGTCGGCGAAGTGGGGAAACGATACCGGGGCGATCGACGTGCCGGTGAACGGAGACGGGGGCGGCAGAATGGGTCCGACCGGCAGCGTGGTCATCAGCCATTCGCCGGCCTGGTTGGTCAATCCCCGCACGGCGATGACGGCCAACGGCGCCGACGCGCTGAACGTGAAAGCGCCCTCTACGCGTTCGACGTCGAACGGCGCCGCGCTCAGAAACGTCGCCACGTGCTGGTGGGCGTCCAGCGTGAAGGTTCCCTCGGCGGCCCGGTTCCCATTCGTGTCGGTGAGATGGAACTCGATGTCGGCCGGGGTCGAGTGGGGGTTGGCGAACGCGACGGCGGTATCGACCGGCCCGTGGACTTCGGCGAAGAAACGCCCCCTGCGAACGAGCCCGGACGCCGGGACGCCGGCTTCGGTGATCAGGACGCCCTCGCCGTCGCGGAACTGGAACACGGCGATTCCCGAAGGCGTGGACGATCCGCCGTCGGCGCGAATCCTTGCGTAGCCGGCCCGAAGGGACTCCGCCTTGCCTCCGGTGTCGAAGGCGGCAACGCCCTGATTGGGGATCTTGAAGGCCGCTTCCTCGGGAGGAACCAGAACGACATCGACGGCGATGGCGGCCGCGACCCGTCCCCCTTCGCCGTCGGAGACCTCCACGCGGATGGTGACCGGCCCGGTGTCCTCCGGCGCCGTCCAACGCGCCGCCGCTTCGCCGGCCGCGCCGGCGAAGGACCCCTGCCCCGCGCTCCAGGAGTATGTCAGTGGATCGTTGTCCGCATCCGTCGCCGTGGCGGTCAAGCTGACCTCGCCCCCCGGCATCACCGAGCACGGGGCGCACGAAAGGGTCACGGCGGGCGGCCGGTTCGGCGGCGTCGCACCTCTGTCGCCGGCATCCGCGTCGGCGATGATCACCGTCACCGACGACGGGTCGCCCGCCGCCAAACCGTCCGGCAGACGCCCCAGCCCCACCGCGAACGTCTCGTCGTCGTCGTCGGCGTCCCGCGCCGTCGCGATCGCGCCCGAACCTCGAATGTGCCCGCCGTCGATGGTGATGGACCCGAGCAACCCGAAGTCGTCCGTCTCGGCGGTCCCCGGCGTCAGCGTCAGCGGGATCGTCACGCTGCTCGAGAGCGCTTCGGACAGCCACGCCGTCACCGTCACGGACCGGCCTTCGCTGACCGGATTCGGGGAAACCTCCAGGCTCACCGAGGGGATACCGGGCGGCGGCTCTTCGCCGTCGTTGTCCGTGATGGTCAGCGTATGGCGGTTGGGGCTGCCCACGGTGTAACCCGTGCCGTTGGTGAGCCTCAGGACGACGGTCTCGCTGCTCTCCTCGGCGTTGTCGTCGGTGATCGCCACCGCAATTGTCGCCGTCGTCGCGCCCGAGGACACCGGCAGCGACCCGGAGCCGCTGATGCCGTAGTCGCTGCCCTCCGTCGCCGTGCCCCCCACGGTGTAGTTCAAGGTGATGTTCGATGTCGGGGCCGGCGAAAAGCCCACCACCACGTTGCGCGTCCCCAGCCCCTCGCCGGCTCGCGACGAGGACGAGGCGAACGACGCCTCCGGCTCCGGGTCGGGTGTCTGGTCGGTGAACGTCAGCCGCGCCATGCGGACGTTCGAGAACTTGCCCGTCCCCGCGATGCTCGTGATGACGCCTTGCGGGTTGGTGGCGGTGTTGGACAGCGTGAACTCGGTGCCGTTCTCGGTGCCGGCGTCGTAGGGAAACAGGTCCACCACGTACTTGTCCCGCCATTCGTCGCTGCTGTCGAGCAGCGACACCCCGGAAACCCCGACGAACCAGTCGGGGCTGGGCCCGATCATCGACAAGAGCGTCACCAACGGATGTGTGCGAGTGGCGGTAATCGTGAAGGTTGCGCTGCCCGTGCCGCCCCCGGAGACGCCGCGCTGGATGACGGACCGCGTGTGCGCGCTGGCCTGCACTTCGCTGCGGAACGTGCTGATGGCGCCCAGCTCCGCCACGGCTTCCACACCGGGGCTCGCCGTGCCGCCCGACTGCCAGAACGTGACGCCGCTCCCGTGCACCGCGCCGATCAGCGTCGTGAAATGAGCGCCCCCGACGACGCCGCCAGGCGTGGACGCCGTGGTCCAGTTGCCCTGGAACTGGACCCGGTAGGTGGCCTCATCTTGCGCCGCGGCGGGTGCGGTGTGCAAGACGCCCGCGGCCAGGGACGCCAAAACCGTACCGGCCCGTTGAAACCGCGTGTATCGATGCCGCACTTGGGGACTCTCGCCCGACCCGGTTTCGCGCCGATCGGGCGCTTGGATTCTACATCACGGCCTGGGGGCGCGAGGGTGGTCGCGGGCGAAGGAGCCGCCTTCGAGTCGGTGCGCGCATCGGCTGCGATACTACGCCCCGAGTCCGTTGTCTCCGTCGATTGACAGGCCAACGGGCGCTCCGTAAGCTTTTGATTCCCAACGGAGGCTTCGTCGGAATGCGGATACGCGTCGTGATCCTCTGTTTCTCGATCGCCGTCGCATGTGCGTTGTCACCCGCGCCCGCCAAGGCCCAGGACGCGGACGACGCCGAAGCGCGCCCGGCGCCGCGCCGGGCGGACGGCCGAATCAACCTGGGCCCGCACGAAGGCGAGAAGGGCCACTGGCGCCGCATGCGGCGCGAGTTGATAATCGGCGACGCGGAGAACTCGCCCGAGACCCATCGGCCCGAGGACCGGCGCCTCGAGGACGTGCCCTTCCAGCCGTGGACCCGGGCGATGTGGGAATACAACCGCGTGCACGCCGACCGGGACGCGCCTCACGCCCGCTGCAAACCCTCGGCCGGACCGCGGCAGATCGGCACGGCGTACGGCTTCGAGATCGTCGAGCTGCCCCACCTGGAACGCGCCATCATCTTCGACATCGGGGGGCCGCACAGCTTCCGAACGGTCTACATGGACGGGCGGCCGCACCCGGAGGACTTCACCCCCACGTATTACGGACACTCCGTCGGGTGGTGGGACGGCGACACGTTCGTCGTGGATTCGGTCGGCTTCAACGAACGGTCGTGGATCGACACGCAGGGCCTGCTGCACACCGACCGGCTCCACCAGGTCGAACGCTTCACCCGGCTGGACTTCGACACGCTGGAATACGAGGTGACGATCGACGATCCCGGCGCCTATACCGAGCCGTGGACCGCGGGGTTCCTGCTGCGATGGAGCGAGGGCGCGGAGATCTTCGAGTACATCTGCCAGGACAACAACCAGAACCCGATGATGACCGTCGGCGACGACGGGTTGCCCCTGTCGCGCGACAACGGCATCACTCCATGATCGGCCGGCGCGTTCGGCCGCCGCTTGTCGAGTACTCTATTCGTAATGGACGCCTTTTCTCCGCCGGACCCGGGCCGATCCCCCGCGCGCGATAGCGCGGGGCCGTCGGATGCGCCCAACGTGCGGCTCAGCGTGGCGCTCTCGGAGAACGCGCGCACGCGGCCGCTCCGCGAGGGGCAGGTCCGGGCCGACGGCGTGGACTTCGTCGTCACGACGCTGCACCCGTCCGAGATGTTCTGGCGGCAACTCCGGTTCGCGGAGTTCGACGTGTCGGAGATGTCGCTGTCGTCCCTGCTGATCGCCGTCGCCCGCGGCGACCGGCGCTGGGCGGCCTTGCCGGTGTTCACCTCGCGGCGCGTCTATCACACGCTCGTCCTGGTTCGCACCGACCGGGGCATCCACGCGCCATCCGACCTGAAGGGGAAGCGCGTGGCGGTGCCCGAGTACCAGCAGACGGCGGCCGTCTGGGCGCGGGGCGCCTTGCAGCACGAGTTTGGCGTCCATCCGTCCAACATCGAGTGGTACATGGAACGCACCGAGGATCGGAGCCACGGCGGCGCGACCGGTTTCTCCCCGCCGGAGGGCGTCACGCTGCACCGGATACCCGAGGACCGGGACATCGGATCCATGCTCGTCGACGGCGCGATCGACGCGTCGCTGTTGTACCTGAACACGCCGAACCTCGTGGACCGGAGCCGCGTGGACCTTCGGGGCCGGTCCGACATCGCGCCGCTTTTCGATCCGGTGGCCGAGGGCGGGCGCTACTTCGCGAAGACCGGTTTCTTTCCGATGAACCACTGCATCGTCCTGAAGCGCGACGTCGTGGAACGGAATCCATGGATCGCGCTGAACGTGTACAAGGCGTTCGAGGAAGCCAAGACCCGGGTGCGCCGGCAGGGGGGCGAGGCCGTTGCCGAGTACTTCGACCTGGACCTACTGCCCGGGGACCGGCGGGACGTGCTGGATGTGGACCTGTACGCCTACGGGATCCACGCCAACCGCGCGGCGCTGGAGACCCTGGCGGCGTTCTCCCACGAGCAGGGCCTCACCCCCCGGAAGATGGCGCTGGACGACGTGTTTCATCCCGCGACGTTGGAGTTGTAAGGCCGCCGCGCGAAGCCTGCCCGGCAAGGCGCTTCAAGGCGTGGAGTAGGCGCCCAGGGCGGGCACCAGGATCATGCTCAGCACCGTGATGACGACCATGGTCAGCACGGTCGCGACGACGCCGATGCGGAACATGTCGCCGAAGCTGATGGCGCCGGAAGCGAACGCGGTGCTCGACGCCGCGCCCGCCCATGGCAGCGACACGGCCAGCGCGGTTCCGGCGATGATGCGCGCCAGGATCGCGGGGTTGTAGCCGAGGTTGTCGGCGACCGGGTACAACACGGTCGACACCATGGCAGTCGTGGCCGTCCCGCTGGTCAGATGGCTCAGGGCGGGGGTCACCAGCCCGGCGAACCACGGCAAGGCGGACGCGGAGACGCCGCCTTCGATCCGGCCCCCGAGCCATTCGGCGACGCCGAGCTGGGTGAGCGCGCCCGCCATGGCCGTGCCGCCGACCACGAGGAACACGACGTTCCACAGCACACCGTCCTGGAAATCGCCCGCCTCGAGCGTCATCTTCCGCGTCTTCCAGCGGATCGGGAGCAGGAACAGCAGCACCATACCGATCGTGGGCACGACCCACAGGTCCAGGACGGTGACCGGCGCCACCGACGGCGCCAACCACAACGCGATCATGATGACCAGGACGGCCAGCACGTTCCGTTCCCCGGGTGCGAGGGCGCCCAGCTCCCGCCGCCGCGCGGCGAAGAACGCGGCGCCGCCCGCCACGCGGGAGACTTCCGGAGCGCTCATGAAGCGGAGGACCGCGTAGTAGACGGGAACGACGGCGACGGCCAACAGCACGCCCGTCATCGTCCATTGCGCGAAGCTGATGCGGTACGGCGTCAACTGGTCCAGAAGCGATATCGCCAGCGGGTTGAACGGCACCCCCACGGGCGTGGCCATCCCTCCGGCCGCCGAGCCGTAGAGCACGGCCAGGCACGTGGCGGTTTGCAGGCGCGGCGTCCGCGGGACCGAGGCGCCGTCTCCCGCGCCGGCGTCGTTGACGAACCGGGTGACCGAAAGCGCGATCGGGATCATGATGGCCACCGCGGCCGCGTCGTCGATCAGAGCGGAGAGCGCGGCCGTCACCACCATCATCATCAGGACCAGCCGCGGGCCCGACGCCGCGACCCCCGGCAGGCTCAGGATGCCGAACGCGAAGCGCTTGGCCAGCCCGTGCTTGCGGAAGGCGTGGCCGAAAAGCATGACGCCCACCAGGAAGGGAAACACGCGCTGGCCGTACAGGGCCGCCGCGTCTCGAAACGGCATGACCGAGAGCAGCGGGAAGAGCAGCAGCGGGAGCAGGCCGGCCACCGCCCACGGAACGGGACGCGTGGCCCACCACGCCACGACCCAGGCGAAACAGGCGAGACCGACGTGGCCGGCCGTGTCGAGACCCTCGAAAGGGACAAGCCGGACCAGAGCGAACGCGGCGGGCCCGGCCAGAATCCGGAGCAGGATGGAGAGCGTCTGGTTCCCGGACGGGGGTGCGGACCCGGCTGGCGCCTGGGCATCGGACACGGCCGTCGCTCCTTGGTTTCCGCGGTTCCGCCGTTTACCGTGCCGGAGTGGAGCGGAGCCGCACCAGGTCGCGCTCGTTCTCGTTGCAGACGTATTCGATCAGGCGCGAGCCGATGAGCCGTTCCAGCTCGAGCGTGAAGGTCCACGGTTCAGTGAAGAACTCGGGATCTTCGTACGTGACCGAGTATTCCAGCGTGTCGGCGTCGAGCAGGCGGAAACGCTCCACCAGGCGCAGTTGGCCGGAGTGTTCCAGGCCGTAGCTGTCCAGCCACGTCCGTTCGTTGATGGCGACCGTGTCGATGACCAGTGTGGCGCCGTCCCAGCGTCCGATGGAGTGGCCCATGAACTGCGGGTAGTCCATGATGTCGGCCGGATGCTCGCGGCCGTCCATGTAGACTGGGCGGTACACGCCGTGGTTCTCGTGGAGCAGGGCGACGACGTCGTCGCTCTGCACGATCAGGAACGGCGACGGGCCGGTGATGGCGCGGGACGGCCCGGGCGGCAAGCAGTAGCCGTTCGGGTTCAGGGCCAGGTCGACGTTCTGATATCGTTCGCGACCCAGCTCGGTGAAGGGAATGGATTGTCCCCGCCGCTCCATCTCCGCGCCGATGTCCCGGGCGCCGCCTTCCCAGAGGCCGCTGAGGTCGGCCGGCGCCTGCAGCGCCCACGCCGCGGGCGCCATCGCGAGCGCCGCCGCGGCAATCGTCAAGGTGGTCCGCGTGCGCATGACGCCCCGTTACCGCGCCGCGTCCGGATTCGACGTCCCGGCGAACAGCCGCAGGCCGTCGGACAACCGGACGACGCTGCCGGAGTTCGCGGAGTTCGACCCGTCGCGGGCCAGCCACCCTTCGATCGTCACCCGCTCGCCGGGCTTGAGCGAGTCCCGGCGCCACCCGCGCCGGTACAGCCCGTTCGGCGCGCCGCCCTCCACGGCCCAGTTGGTGACGTTGCCCTCCGCGTCCTCGACGTCGACGAAAAAGTAGATGTGCGGGTTCATCCACTCCATGACCGTCACGGTCCCGGTCAAGGTCACCGGCTGATTCCGGTCATACTCCGCTTCGAAGGCGTGATGGGCCATGGCGGGTATAGCCACGGCCGCGGCGACAACCGCGATCGCGCTCCATCGCACCCATGAAATCGTCGCGGTGCCCCTCTTCATGCCGCCTCCAGGATCAACGGGTGAAACGAATCGACTATATCGCAGCCGCAAGCGAAGTCAACGACGGGCGCGGTCGCGGTTCAGCTCAGCGATCTCCACCGTTCCGATCCGACTTCGTCCGGTTCAAGCCTCGCCTCCGGCCAGAGTTTCAAGATACGCGTGGTAGGCGTAGACACGGCCGCGCCTCCGGCCCGTGATCTCGTTCAGCACGCCGGTCTGCTCCAGCAACTCGATCGCCTTGCGCGCCGGGGGCGGCGTCAGTCCGAGCAGCGCCGCGGCTCGCGGAACGTCGACGATGGGATGGGATGGCAGGCGTTCGAGCAGCCGCACGGCGGCCACCGTCGTTCCGTCGTGGTTGACGACGCGGTCGCGATCACGCCCGACCACGGCATTGAGCGCCTGCGCGACACGCACGCCGTCGTCGGCGGCGTCGCGCACGCAGTCGAGGAAGAAGCGGGTCCAACTCTCCCAATCACCTTCCGTCCGAATGGCTCCCAACCGGGCGTAGTAGTTCTGCTGTTCGCGCCTGAACGCCACGCTGATGTACAGCAACGGCGTTTCGAGCAGACCCCAATGCTCGATGAGCAGCGCGATCAGCAGGCGGCCAACGCGCCCGTTGCCGTCGAGAAACGGGTGGATCGTCTCGAACTGGGCATGGGCGAGTCCGGCCCGGACCAGCGGCGGAAGGTCGCTGCCGGTGTGCAACCATCGTTCCAGCGCCGAGAGCGCCCCGGGAACCTCGTCGGCCGGAGGCGGGACGAAGAGGGCGCGCCCGGGCCGGCGGCCGCCGATCCAGTTCTGCGACCTGCGGATCTCGCCCGGCATCGCGTCCGCGCCGCGGCCGTCCCGCATCAGGACGCGGTGCGCATCTCGCAGCAGTCGGACACTGAGGGCCAACCCGCGCGTCTCGGCCAGTTGTTCCCGCGCGTGCGCGAGGGCGTCCAGGTAGTTGGAGACTTCGCGAACATCGTCCGGGTAATTGCCGGGTTGCCCCGTTTCAAAAGTGAGGAGGTCGCGGAGCGTAGCCTGCGTCCCCTCGATTCGCGAAGTGATGACCGCTTCCTTGCGCACGAAACCGTAGAGGAACCAGTCGATGCCGGGCGCCATCGTGCCGGCGGCCCGCAAACGGACCAGAGCCGTTCGCGCCGCGTCGTGGAGTTCCCGGGTCCGCGGATCCATAGCCAACGGCGGATCGGCCGGAGGCAGGGGATAGGGAACGAACGCATTCAAGTCCTCGCCGAATGCGTGGACGATACGGTATTGGCCTGTCGTACGCGGCACGGTTAAGAAACGCTCCTTTCCTAAAGACAATTATTAGGAAACGATCGTTTCTTTTCAAGTTGCCGCGCGGTGGGCTTGCCGGCTTTTGAGGGCTTCGGCGTGGATCGCCCTGGAACTGCCCGCTCGCTGGACGAACGGATGCTGCTTGCCAGTGCAACGGTTGCGTGCTATCAATTTGATGGCAACCGGCGGAGGCGATACTGATGGCGACGATCAATGTCCGGCGACTCGACAACAGTGTCGTGCAGAGCCTGAAGCGGCGCGCCGCCGTCAACAACCGTTCCCTGGAAGGGGAGGTGCGGTACATTCTCGAACGCGCGGTCGAAGATGACATGGCGGCCAAGCGGGCCTCCTTCCTGGAGTTGGCTGCAGAACTTCGCCGCATGACGGAAGGACGGTCGCAAACGCCGGCCGAGGTGCTGATCCGCGAAGACCGTGACCACGGCCACCGTGATTCCTGATGCGCTTGGTGGTGGATGCCAGTGTGGCTGTCAAGTGGCTGATCGAGGAAGGCGACTCGGATGCGGCGCGCGACCTCGCGGCCGGTGACGACGACTTGCACGCACCGCGCCTGATGGCGTCGGAAGTCGCCCACACGCTTTGGCGTAAGGAGCGGTTGGGCGAAATTGACCGCCGCGCGGCCCGTAACATGATGATGGCAGTGTCGGCGATGCCCATCCGATGGAGCGCCGATGAGACGGTCTGTGCCGATGCGGTCCGGATTGCGCTGGCGCTTGATCGACCCGTCTACGACTGCGTTTACTTGGCGCTTGCACACCGAATCGATGCGTCCATGGTGACAGCGGACCTGAAGTTCGCCAACGCTCTCGCACAGACGGAACACGGCGATGCGGTGATCACGTTGTCGGAATATGCCGGGATGCGTGAGTAAGAACGAGCCGACTCGGGCGCGATTGCGCCTCAGCTTCTAGACGAGGAATTCTTCTACCAACCGGTCCCTCGTGAGCACGGTCAGTTGGCCGTTGTAGAACGTTCGGTTGAACCAACGGGCGATGTTCGGGTGGCAGCGATAGTGCTCATTGAGAAGAACCGGCAACCGGGGTTTCGCCGCGAATTCGAACGCGGAGTAACCCGAACCCGACTTGTGGTGGATTCCGCGTTCCCGCAGGTCGCCGTCGTGGAGCCCGGTTTGCGTGGCGATTTCTTCCAAAAGCCGGTCGCCGAGGGACACGATCGGGTTCAGTTGAACGGGATCTCCCACGACCGCCAGGCGTTCGGCGCGGTAGGCCATCGGAAGCACGGCCGCGAGGCTGCACTGGCTGGCCTCGTCGACGATCACCAGGTCGAACAATAGTGATTCCAGTGGGAAGTTCGACTCGGCCGTTAGCGCCGTGCACGCCCAGCCTCTCAAATGACGAAAGGAGTTTGCGACTGCCTTCTTGAAACGGTAGCTGTCGGCCGGAACGGTGTTGAATGCCGCGAGAGCGCCGCCGCCGCTGTCGATCCGCGCCGCAAAATCCGCTCGGATCGCTTCAAGGCTTGCGTCGGCCCACCTTCGCTCGGCGTCCTGCACGCGGGCCGCTGGATCGCCGACCGCGGCTTCCAGTCGATGCCGCTCGGATCGCTTGCCGTCCAGTTGGAAACCCAGCGTCGCCAGACGCTGATCCATGCGGGCCCAGGACGCGAGTTGGAGCAATGGAGCTGTTTCCAGGCAGCCGAGTTGCCCGCGTAGGCGCCGTGCGCGGTATCGGCGGAACCACCATGTCCGGGACAACCGCCTACGTACGGGACCAGGGATTCCGCTGCTTCGGCTTCAAGGCACCGTTGCAAGTAGACGCACAGTTGCCGCCAGACAGCCTGCGGGCCGTCGTCGGCCGGTTGCGACGAGTTCGAACGGGTGGGGCGTGTCTTGGTCTTTGGGTTTAGCGACACGCCCGATTCGATCATCACCGAAGACTTCGAGTCACCGGCGCAACCGATGCACCACACCTTCTTGGACGATGGTGACCAGTGGGCGCGCTTGCCGGCTGCCAAGCTCGATCCGCACGACGCGCAACGTCCGGCATATCTCAACGAGATGAGGCGTATGTCTTCGGGGAGCTTCACCCCGCGTCCTCCCGGTGAGTGATCGACGGCATTCGGGCGTCGGCTTTCATCTTGGGCCTCAATGTAGTCCATCGACAGAGGGTTGAGCGAGTGCCGGCCCCTGGTGTGGCTCGGTTCTGCCGGGAATAAATGCCGCCGCCGCTTGTTACAATGCACTTCGCATGCGCCGCGTTCTCGCAACTCTGACACTCGTCCTGCTGGCGGCCCCTCCGTTCGCCGCGGCGCAGACCGATGCGCTGCTGGACAGCCTGGAGCCCCGGGGCTACATCAACGACTTTGCCGGGGTCATGGGCGGGCAGGGCGCCGCCGTCGAAGCGCTCCTGGCGGAGTTGGAGCGGGCGACGGGCGCCCAGGTGGCCGTCGTGACGTTGCCGTCGCTGGACGGCGGCGAGCCGGCCGACTTCGCCGTGCGCCTGTTCGAGCGATGGGGCATCGGGCGGGCGGGCGAGGGCAACGGCGTCCTGATATTGACGGCCATCGAGGACCGCACCGTCCGCATCGAGGTGGGCTACGGCCTCGAGCCGATCATTCCCGACGGGCTGGCCGGCCGCATCCAGGACGAGCGCATGCTGCCGTTCTTCCGGGAGGAGCGGTTCGGCGAGGGCCTCGCCTCCGGCGCCGCCACGGTCGCGGCCATCGTCGCCGCCGACGCCGGCGTGGAGCTGACCGGATCGGGGGCTGTTCAGGCAGCGCCGGCGCCGCAACCGCAGTCGCGCAGCCCGCTGGGCGGCCTGCTCCGGCTGTTGTTCCTCATCGTCCTGATCCCCGTCCTGATCAAGAATCCCTGGCTGGCCTTGCTGTTTCTGTCCAGCGGCGGCGGATTCGCCGGGGGCGGCGGTTTCGGGCGCGGCGCCGGCGGGGGGTTCGGCGGATTCGGCGGGGGCATGTCCGGAGGCGGCGGCGCCGGGCGGTCGTGGTAGGCGCGCCGTGGCGTGCGCTTCCGACGGAGACTGTGAGACATGAAGCCAGAGAAGCTCATCGCTAGATTGCAGGCTGCGCTTGGAACCGGGGTCCGTTCGGTGATCCTGTACGGCTCGGCGGCCGCGGGAGACCACACCGGCAAGCGTTCCGACTACAACATCCTCGTTGTGGCCGAACCGCTCGGCACGCGGGAGTTGATGGCGTTGTCGAAGCCCGCGCTGGAGTGGCGCAAGGCCGGCAACCCGCTGCCGCTGTTCTTCACCATGGAGCGGCTCCAACGGTCGGCCGACGTCTTTCCGATCGAGTTGATGGACATCACCGAATCCCATCGCGTGCTCTACGGCGAGAACGTGCTCGACCGGATCGAGATCCGTCCCGAGAACCTGCGGCTGATCCTGGAGCACCAGCTCAAGTCCAGCCTGATCCAGTTGCGCGAAGGCCTGTTGCTGACCGAGGGCAAGCCGGGCAAGGTCGTCGACCTGATGATCGAATCCCTGTCCACGGTTCTGGTGCTGTTCCGGGCGTCGCTCCGGCTTTACGAAAGCCCGGTGCCCACGCGGAAGATGCAGGCCTTGAAGAGCCTGGCCCGGCACATCCGGTTCGACGAGGGCGTGTTCGCCGTCATCGAGGACCTGAAGGAAGGCCGCGCACGGGGCCGGGATGTCGACGCCGTCGAGCTGTTCGAGCGGTACCTCCGCAACGTCGAGATCGTCGTCGACGCGGTCGATGCCCACGTCCACGGAAATCCCGTATCATGGAAGGCGCGGAAGGAGGTGGCCCGTCCATGAAAGTCTGGATCGCACTCGGCGTCGTCGCACTGGTCATCGTCATCGCTTTCTTCAGCGTCGTCGGCTCCTACAATGGCCTCGTCGGATTGAACGAGCAGGTCGACGGCTCCTGGGCGCAGGTGCAGACCGTGCTCCAGCGGCGTTACGACCTGATTCCCAACCTGGTCAACACCGTGCAGGGTTTCGCGGCCCAGGAGCGGGAAGTTCTGACCGAAGTCACCCGTTTGAGGAGCCAATGGGGTGAAGCCCGCACCCAGCAGGACCAGGCGGCCGTGGCGAACCAGTTGGAGGGCGCGATCGGGCGCCTCATGCTGGTCGCGGAGCGGTATCCGGAACTGCGGTCCAACCAGAACTTCCTGGCGCTGCAGGACGAGCTGGCGGGCACGGAGAACCGCATCGCCGTCGAGCGCCGCCGATTCAACGATTCGGTTCAGGCCTACAACACGCGGGTCCAGCAGTTCCCGGCGGTGATCATCGCGGGCATGACCGGGTTCGGTCCCCGGGAATTCTTCGAGGCCGACGCCGGCGCCGAAGTCGCTCCGACCGTCGAGTTCTGAAACTCGAGTCCTGGCTCGAACAGCATGAAGCCGAGGACCAGCGCCGCGCCCTTGCTTTCCGTTTGCCTGGCTGCGGCCGGTTGCGGGGGTTCGTCGGAAGAGCAACCGTTCCGCATTCAGCCCGAACGTCCGGTCTCCCAACTGGAGGTGGAGGCCCGTCTCGCCTCGCCGCCGCCGAAAGCCGCGGGCGCGCGCTCTTCCGCTCTGGTCGACCTGGCCACGCTGGATCCGACGCTCGGCTTCGACATCCGATACGCGGGATCGAACAACTTCATGGGGACTCCGTTCTACCGACAGGCGAAGGCGTACCTCCAGCGGCCGGCCGCCGAGGCACTGCTCGCCGCGCACCGGAGTTTGCGTTCATCGGGTTTCGGCGTCATGGTCTTCGACGCGTACCGGCCCTGGTACGTGACCTGGATGTTCTGGGAAGCCACGCCCGAGAATCTGCGGCGCTTCGTGGCGGATCCGTCCGAGGGGTCGCGGCACAACCGCGGCGCCGCCGTCGACGTCACGCTGTACGACCTGGAGTCGGGTCGGCCCGCCGCGATGGGAACCGACTACGACGAGTTCACCGAACGCGCGTACCCGGACTATCCGGATCTGACGGCCGAGGAACGGAGCAACAGGGATCGACTGAGAGCGGCCATGGAAGCCGCGGGCTTCACGGTCTACCCTTACGAGTGGTGGCACTTCGATTTCCGGGGTGCGGCCGATTATCCGATTCTTAACCTGACGTTCGAAGAACTTCAAATACGCGAATCGAGAGGATCATCAGGACAATGAAACGCCGAATGTTTTACTTGCTCTCTTGCAGTTGGATCCCGTTGACATGCGCCGTTGCCCCGCAAGCGCTCGCCGCCCAGGATGCGTCCGGGCCGTTGACCTGCGCGGATCGTTCCGTGACGGCCCGCGCCGTCCGCACCGCGGAGGACGCCCGGGCGTTCGTCCAATGCGCCTACGAGTTCGTCCAGGAGCACGGGTTCACCGAAGCCCGCCGGGCGTTCAACGAGGACGAGCGCTGGAACAGCGGCCCGAACTACGTCTTCGTCTCCGAGGCGACGCCGATGAGCGACCAGGCGCGGCTCTTCGTCTTCCCGCCCGCGCGGGAACGGGAAGGATCGTCGCTGGGGCTGCTGATCGACGCTTTCGGCAACGACTACTACAAGGAACAGCACCGCATCGTGACCCAGTTCGGCCAGGGCTGGGTGTACTACTCGTTCACCAATCCGGCCACCGGGCGGGACGAGCCGAAGTTTTCCTACATCAAGCGCATCGAGTGGGAAGGGAACCTGGCGGCGATCGGCGCCGGCGTCTACCGCCGCGACCTGCCCAGCACGTGCGAGCCGGCCGAGGTCCACGCGGCGGGGCTGGAAGCCGATCCGTCCGAGGAACGGCTTCAGGAGTTCGTCCGTTGCGCGGCGATGGAGATGGAATCGAAGGGCTACTTCGCCGGCCGGACCCTCGCAAGCGACCCGCGCTGGCGGGGCTCATCGATCTACGTGTTCGGTATCGACGCCTACGGCAACACGGTCTTCACGGGCGACGCCGACAGCCCGTGGTTCGGCGGGGCGGCGCCTGAGTTGAACAACTACCCGGACGGCCCGTTCGGCGGCCGGAACGTCGTCCCGCTCGGCGACGCGTTCGGCGAGGCCTTCTTCCACTACGCGGCGCGCAACCCGGCGACCGGGAACATCGAGCCCAAGGTGGCGTTCGTGAAGCGCGTCGTGGTCTTCGGCCTGCCGATTCTCGTCGGGTCCGGCTACTACGCCGACGGCGGTTACTAGGGCCGCGGCGACTCCCAGGGCCGCTGCGGAATCGGAACACCTCCAAACAGCAAGGACGGGTCCATGGAACGGAATCTCGAGCCGGCCGCTTCCGGCGCCGGCGAACCCGGGCTTCGGAAAAGCGTCACCCTCTGGCAGATGACGCTGTACGGCGCCGGCGGCATGCTGGGCGCCGGAATCTACGGGCTGATCGGGCAGGTGGCCGCCGAGATGGGTTCGGCCATCTGGCTGGCCTTCGCGTTGTCGCTGGTCGCGGCGGGGTTGACCGGGTTGTCCTACGCCTCGCTGGGTTCGCGCTACCCGCGAGCGGGGGGCGCCGCCTACGTCACGCATCGCGCCTATCGGCGGCGAATGCTGACCCATGTCGTCGGCCTCACGGTGGCCTGTTCCGGGTTCACGTCGATCGCAGCCGGCGCGCGCGTCGTGGGCGAGAACCTGCAAGCCGTGCCCATGCTGGAGGGCCTGCCGACGAACGCGCTGGCGCTGGTCTATCTCGCCATCGTGGGCGGCATCGTCTATCGCGGCATCCGCGAATCGATGTGGACCAACGTCGTCTTCACGCTGGTCGAGGCGGGCGGACTGCTGCTGGTCATCGCCGTGTGCCTGCGTTTCTGGGGCTCGACGAACCTGATGGAGTTTCCGCCGACGCCGGAAACCGATTCCGGTCTGCCGTTCGTGTTCCTGGTACAGGGCATCGTGCTGACCTTCTACGCCTTCCTCGGGTTCGAGGATTCGCTCAACGTCGCCGAGGAGTTGAAGAACCCGCGGCGCGACATGCCGCTCGGCCTGGTGATGGCGCTTTGCCTGACCGTCATCATCTACATGAGCGTGGCCATCAGCGCCGTCTCGGTCGTGCCCTGGCAGGAGCTGGCCGAAGCCAACGCGCCGTTGGCGGAAGTCGTGGCGCGCGCGGCGCCCTGGTTCCCGGCGTGGGTGTTCATCGCGATCACCGTGTTCGCGGTCGCCAATACGGGTCTGATCAACTACGTCACGGCGTCGCGCCTGCTCTTCGGCATGGCGCGGGACGGGCACCTGCCGCCGCAACTGTCACGCGTCCACCCGGAGAGGCGCACGCCGCATTTCGCGATCGGCCTGATCTTCGTCGTCATATTCGCCCTGATCCTGTCGGGCGACATCTCGCAACTGGCCTCGGCGACCGTGTTGTTGCTGCTGCTGGTGTTCTCGGTGGTGAACAGCGCGCTGGTCATCCTGAAGCTGAGGCCCAACGAGCCCCGGGGCGCGTTCGAGCTGCCGATCGTGGTGCCGGGGCTCGGCGCCGTGGTCTGCCTGGTGATGTTCACGGTCCGGGTCGCGGCCGGAGACTGGCGCGCGCCCGCCATCGCCCTGGCGCTGCTGCTCCTCGTGGCCGTGCTCTACTTCGGACTCCGCCACAAGCCTCTCGACGACGAGGGATAGCCCCCTCGCCCGAGCGGCGCGCGTTCCACAAGCGTAGGGTGCTCGGCGGACCCGGTTTTCGGACGGAGGTCCGCCGGCCTTGCCGGCCGGCGTCGAGACGCTCGCGATTCGTGGCGTCGGCCCACGGGTCGTGAAACAATCTGTTCCATGAAAGCCGCGGCCGTCATTGTCCTGGTTCTGGTCGTTTCGCAAGTGGCCGCCGGCATGTTTCCTGTAGCCGTCTTGCCCGCCCAGTTCGGCCGGCGCTTTCCGCCGCCGCCACCGCCCCCACCGCCGCCGCTGCCGCCGCGGCTGCGGCCGATCATGGAAGGTCTCCAATCCGTCGAGCTGGTTCCGCTCCGGGAAACGCCGTTTCGCAGCCCCGGCGTCGTCATCGGCGTCGACGTCGACGTGCGGCCCGTGGACGCAGGTGACCGGGAGCGGGGGTACTACGCGCGCGCCAGCGACACCTTCCGGCTCGCGGGCGTCGCCGTCGCGGACCGCGCGGTGGTCGTGAGGCTGGTCTACACCACCCGCACGGGCTTTCCGCCTCCGCCGAGCCGAGGCGAGCCGCCGGTGGAGGCCCCGACGTTGACGGTCGATATCGAGTACGAGTCCGAGTCGGACTTCACGCCCGGCTGGGTGAGGGAACAGCTCGAGCGCGCTTTTCGGATCGAGGCCGAGCCGGAGACCGGCCTGCCGCGCTAGTTCGCTCACCCCTCGTTCCGGGCTAAAAAACGCCTTCTGGCGCGCGTCCCCGCGACGTAACCGATCGTGTGAACACCGCGGCGCGCAGGCTGCCGATCCTGGCCAATCCTGGCCGGCCCGGCCACGGCTGCCGCCCGGAACCGGACTCGGGAGCCCTCAGTAGACGCGCGGCAGGTCCCTGCTCGAAGACGTTCATGTCCGCGACGACCAAGTGGTCCTGACCCTTGCCAACGAAGTCTGCATGTCCCGCCCGACGCCACACTCCACTGGCATTCCGCTGGCGGCAATTCCGACCTTCACGGTCGTCATCGGATACGAGTTGGATTTGGGTCTTACCGACGCCCGGTCGAGGTCGCAACTCGCTCGCGTGTTCGGCATCGGGCTCCGGCCGCAGTCTCCGAGCATCCCGAAGTCGACGTCGCCCCTACCGAGGTATTCCCGGGCGACCTGCCGGCCGGGTTGGAACAGGAACTCGCGCGGTTCCGGAAATCTTTGCGTTGAGAGTGCCTACACCGTACCGGCGAGTTGTTTTACCGTGTCCCGGAACAAACGGAAACTTCGCGATCGATTTTTTTCCACGTCCATTAGAGGAGCGATCATCCGCGCCCATTCGCATTTCGCGATCCCGATTGCCGGGTAGCCTGTTTTTGCCAGGCGAGCCGCGCCGCCCTGATGGACAGCGTCAGCGAGCACTTCCCACGTGCCGCAGATACTGTCTTGTGCGTAACCATCCAGAATGGAGTCCCTTGCGCCAGGGTAGGCTGCCTTGACGGCGTCGGGGTCCCCTAACAACCACGCCTCGCTTTCTTCGATCGCGATTCTGAACAAGGCCCTTGGGCGCGGTTCGCACGCGTTCAACACGGAGAGCAACTGCTGTTTGAACTCGACGCATTGCTTGTCGTCCAAGTCCACGACGACGACCACTGCCGTAGAATCTCCGAGGTGTTTGAGGCTTTTCCCATAACCGCGCAACAGGCTCGGTAAGCGATCCAGAAGGATCCGCTTTTTCGGATCCACGACGCCGCTCAAACCTTTGGGTATGTGACCGAGGCCCTTGTAGGAAATGACCCGCCGGGTGTGAGGTGTGCCGTTGGGGCCGAGAATGTGCTCAAGAATGGCTTCAAGCGCAATGCTGCCGGACTTGTCCTCGACCAGGATCTCAAAATGCACGGGTCAGATCCGATCCAGATACTCGCTGTACCAGAGGCTGCCCAACCCGAGCCCCTCGTCCACCATGGACTTGACGATCGAATCGTCGCTGGCCCTTCGGATCGAGGAAAAGCCGTCGGCTTCCTTCTCCAAAATCCATGTTTCGTTCGGACTCAACGCGTCGACGAAATACGGTTGGTGCGTGGTGACGAAAATCTGGGGCGCCTGTTTTCTCCCCGTAGCGTGGTTTCGGAATTCCTCGACTAGAACCTCCAACAGCTTGTGATAGAGGCCATTCTCCGGCTCTTCGATACAGATGAACGGTGGTGGCTGCGGATCTTCGAGCATGAGCAGGTAAGCGAATATCTTCAGCGTGCCGTCGGATACCTGCTGCGCGTAGAAGGGGTCGTCGAATCCCTGGTCGTTGAAGCAGAGTAGCAATCGCCCGTCAAGTGTCCGTTCGGTTCCGATCCGGTCAATACCGGGGACTTTCGCAGCGATCCGCTCCAGGATACGTTCGAACCGGATGGAATGCTCACGCTTCATGAACTGAACGACGTTGCCGAGATTGTCTCCGTGCATGTTGAGACGTCTTTGGGGACCGGCGAGCGGTAATCCCCTAGCGGCGTCCGGAGTGAAGTAGCTCAGATACCATCCCTCGATGAACCGCCGGAAGGACGATATCCTTGGGTGTTGCTTCAGCGCTCCAAGCGTGGCGATACCGAGTTTGCGTTTGTCGTCTAGCTCGACAAACTCGGTTTCCGCACTCTCCTCGTCATCCGTCAATTCTTTCAGGAGTGCGCTGAAATCGAATTCCGCACGGTCGTCGGTGTCGTCGCCCCGCCACCCTTGAGCGTCGCCTTGCCAAGCCGCTCCCCGGCCGGCCTCCATGATCAGGAACGAGAAGGGCCGGCCATGGGTTTGACCCCGCCTCCGTTGGCGAAGGCGTTCGCGCGAAACGAACGGACGACCCGAAATGTCCTTGTCGATCGCCAGTTCGTACGTAATCGGACGCGAGTTCGGTTCTTCTCTGTAGTACACCTCAAGTTCGATGGCGGCCTTGCTGCCCTGCGAGCGGATTCGATCGAATCCGCCGCGGCCCCGCGCGTCGCAAGCCTCCTCGACTCCCAGCCTGAGGCAGTCTGCGAGAAAACCGAAGGCGTCGAACAACGAACTCTTACCCACTCCGTTCTTGCCGATCACGGCCGTCATGGGCGTCAAGGGTTGGGCGGCCTGCGTGTTCCAGAGTTTCCCCAGCGTGACGTCCTTCAGAACGCGGTAGTTGCGAATGCCGATGCCTTCTATCCCAGCCATGAAGTGGATTCCTCTCCTGAACCTTGGCCGTCCCAACCGCAACGCACTGCGAAGTGTTTTTCCCGGCTATGGCGAGGATATCCGGCCTCAACTGCGTTCGCAACCCGCGCCCCGGGTTGCCCAGACGTCCACGGTCGTCATCGGATGCGAGTCGGAGACGGACCTGACCGAAGGTTGGTTGAGGGTGCCGCACCTGCGGCCGTAGACTCACATTCGGGCCACTGATTTCGCTGCGGGTACGGCGCGCCGTCACACCCGTCGGAACAAGCCGACGGACTTTCGCGAACCGAATACTAGCGATTGAAGCTGAAGATCTTGAACCGCCCGTCCATCTCGAGCACGGAGCCGAAGAGGCTGGCCGTCTGCCGTTCGCCCGCGTCGTCCGTCAGCACGAGCATGGACTCGCGGTGAACGCGGAAGGTGTCGTAGGCTTCCGATTCTCCGCGGAACCGGATGTCCTCCAGCGCCAGGGTCCGGCCGCCCGACTGCCGCATCACGGAGTGGAGGTTGGATTCGCTCCGGATGTGAAGCATGTTCCATACGAACTCGGACGACGCGTTGCGCGCCGGGTCGGACACCGGCAGTTCCGGGTACACCCGCGTCCGGAACTCCTCTTCGGTCATGGCCAGGCGCCGGACGTCTTCGATCTCGTTCCGCGCCAGCGCGTCGAGGAAGCGGCGGGCCAGCTCCTCCGGGGAGCCCGCCCCGTCCGCGAGGCGGCGTTCCGCCCGCGTGTCCTGCGCGGCCCGAACGATCGGGACGCACACCAGACACGCGAGCAGAACGCCCAGGGGGAATCCACGCGGTTGCATCGGCGTCCCGGTCAGTCCAGGTGGGACGTGGTCCAGCCGCGCGTCCAGTCGTTCGTCGGGTCGATGCCTCCGAGGTAATCCACGGTGGAATCGAAGAACCCGTCGTCCGGAGGCGACGCGACGCGCCGGGCGTCGAGAGCGGGCGAGCCGGATGCCGGCCGGAAGTCCGGCAGCAACAGGTTGTAGGGGGCGACCAGCATCGGATCGACGACCGCGATGGAGCCGGTGAACGCCGTGACGTCGTCGGCGAAGTTCGGGTTGTTGTTGTACACGATGCCGTTCGCGAAGGACAGGGCGCCGGATTGGGCCTGGGCGGTCGTGGCGTCGTGGTCGATGTCGATGCCGCGCTCCTTGAAGCCCGTGACGATGAAGTTCCGGAACGTCCCGGCCGTGCCCTCGCGGACCAGGATCCCGTGGTCGCTCTCGGTGCCCTCGTTCGTGTCCGGGTCGCCGATCAGCGTCAGGTTGTACAGCGTCGGGTTCGCGCGCGGCGTCAGGTTGTTGTTCTCGGCGTTGTTGTCCGCCTCGATGCCCTGATCGGCTTCCGCGCCGTTCTGCTGCACGACCAGGAACTGGCCGCGGCCGCGCCAGCCTTCGGTCCAGTCGATGCTGTCGTCGCGGATGTTGGTCAACAGCACGTGCTTGACGTCGACCGTGCCGCCGAAGAACTCGACGCCGTCGTCCTGGTTGAAGTGCACCTGGACGTGGTCGACGACCGTGCCGCGGCCCACGCCCTGGAACGCGATGCCGTTCAGCTCGTTGTCGGGCGTGAACTCCGTGCCGGCGTACTCGACGCGGACATAACGGAGCGTGCCGCTGCTGTCGTCGTCGTTTGTGCCGCCGTAGGCGCCCGTGTCGCCTTCGCCGAGTCCCGATCCGCCCGGGATGTTGATCGTGGCGTAGCCGTTGATGATCAGGCCGCCCCAGTCGGCGCGCGCCCGGGAACCGACGGACTGGTCGCTGGTGAAGACGATGGGTTGGCCCCGGGTGCCGTTGGCTTCGATCTTGCCGCCCTGCGAGATCACGAGCGTGCCGTTGGTGGCGCTCTCGCCGAGGACGTGCGTGCCGGGTTCGATGGTCAGCGTGGCGCCGTTCCCGACGAAGACCGTACCGCTGAGCAGGTAGGCCCGGTCGTTGGTCAGCGTCCGGTCGTTGGAGATGGTTCCCGTCAGGACCTCGACGGAGCGGACGAGTGAGAAATGGGCGCGCGAGCTCTTGCGCACCCGCGCGCCCGAGGCGTCACGCAACTCGATGACCAGGTTGTACCGGCCGACCTTGTCGATGCCGCCACCGATGCCCCCGCCGAGAGCGTTGGGAATGACGCGGTTGCCCAACCAGCCGCCGTCGCCGAGCATCAGGAAGTCCGTGACCGGAACGATCTGGTTCACCGTGAAGTTGTCGGAGTTGCCCCACATGTCGGTGGCGTCGGTGGTGAAGTCCGGGTAGTACAGCCGCTCTCCGGTTTCCATGTGCTGAACGTAGATGAACCAGGTGTATTCCTCGGCCGTCGGTTCGTTCTGGGTGTTCGCGTCGAATTGCGGGTTCGCCGAGTCGTAGGTGAAGGTGAACTCGTCGCCCGCCGCGTAGACGACCTCGCCGGGAGTGAGCAGCACCTGCGCGTTCGCGTCGTTGTCGGGCGGCGTCTGCGCGCCCAGGGGATGGGCCAGCCCGGCGAGCAGCGCCAGGATGAGGACGGCCGGGAGCCGCCGTCCGGAACGGTTTCCGTTGTGGGTCATCGTGGTCCTCCAAGGTGTCTGAGAAGAATGCCGCCGGGCGCCGGCGGTCCGGTCCGCCCGGGGCGAGACTGCATGGGTGCGCCGCTGTCGTGCGCCTAGTAGAAGTCGTAGCCGAACCCCACGCTGAAGCTGCGTCCGTTCCGGAAGGTGCGGTAAGGCTCGCCGCCTTGCGTCAACTCCTTCCGGTCGTCGAGCAGGTTGTCCGCCGAGAACTTGAACTCCAGCGGGCTGTCCTCGCCGCCGATGCGTTGCTGCATCACGAAATCGAGGACGTGCTGGGCCTCTTCGTAGATGTCGGGCAGGCCCAGGGCGCCGACGTTGTGGATCCTTCGGCCGACCATGTTGTAGAGCAGCCGCGACGTGTGGCCGCGCCCCGCGTCGGCGTATTCGAAGGTCGAGTTGAACACGTGCCGGGACTGCGCGGCCAGCGGGCGGCGCGTCGACGTCACGACCGAGAGCAGCAGGTCGCCGATCTCGACGTCGGAGTCCACCCAGGTATAGTTGGCCGACCACGAGAAGTTGCCCATCGCGGGCGCCAGGCGAGCCAGGCCCTGCCGGAACTCGGTCTCGAATCCCCAGTTCTGGGCCCGCGCGACGTTGTCGAACCGGATGCGCAGTTGGGCCGTGGGTTCGTAGATCTGCTCGATCGGGTTGTCGAAGTCCTTGTAGAAGAAGCTGGCCGACAACAGCTCGGTGGGGCCGGTGAACCACTCCCAGCGCGCGTCGATGTTGGAGATCCGCGTCCGCTGCAGGTTCGGGTTGCCGACGACGGGGTTCCCGCCCGTGACGTCGGTGAACTCGAACGGCGCCAGCTCCCGGAAGTTCGGCCGGGAGAGCGTCTTGCTGTATGCGCCCCGAACGTTCATGCGCGGCGTCACGGAGTAGACGACGTTGATGCTGGGGAGAAGGTCCGTGTCGTCCAGGCGCGTCTGGATTGTGCGGGAATCGATCGCGAAGACGTCCACGGTGTCCAGCGTCTGCAGCGACCGCTCGATGCGGAGGCCGCCGATCACGCGCCAGCCCGATCCCAGGTTGACGTCCACCATGCCGTATCCGGCCTGGATGTCCTGGTCTCCGATATAGCTGTCGGTCGGCCGGGTGTCCTCTCGGAGCTCGAACGTCGTCCCGATCAGCTCGGGCGTGAACAGCGATTCGACCGGGACCGTCAGGTCGTGGCCCGTCGTTCTCCGGTGTGTGAACCGGAACCGGCGCGCCTGGAACGCGCGGTCGCGAACCGTCCAGCTCACGCCGCCCTGGATGCTTCCCGTCACCGAGCCCGACACGAAGAACTGGGTGAGGTCGACGCCCGGCTCCCAGACCACGTCCGACGACCCGATGAATTGCCGGAAACCGCTCTGCGTCTGCTCGCGCAGGCGGTACTGGCCCGATGCGGCGTTCAGCGTGTAGAGGACCTCGCGCAGGTCCGGCTCGTCGCGGTCGCCGCGGTTGTACGCCAGCCGCCACTCCACCATGCCGTTCAGGCCGCCCAGGAAGTGCTCGCCCGACACCTGGTGGGCGTACAGGGCCTCTTCGACGAAGCGCAGGCGCTGGTTCCGGATGTCGGTCTGGAAGTCCGCGTTGTAGCCGCCCACCTGCCGGGCTTCGTCGCTGACGTCCTTCGAGAAGAAGTTCTTGAACAGGATCTTGTGGTTGTTGTCGAGCTTGTAGGCGAAGTTGAGCGTGTTGCCCAGGCGCACGGAGTTCGTGGTCAGGTTCATCCGGTACGAATGCTGGCGCTCGACCGAGTCCCCGGCGCCGACCTTGTAGTAGTTCTGGGCGATGCTGTCGTTGTGCAGAGCGTTGGTGTAGCTGATGGCGTAGACGACGCCGAGATTGCCGAACGTGTTCCCGGCCAGCAGGCTGTAGCTCTGGTTCGGGCGGGCCGACGGGTGCGTCCGGGGCGCCCAGACGTTTTCGAACGATTTGCCGAAGGCCTCGATCTCCTCGGGCGTGAAGCCTGTCGTGCTGAAGCGCCCGCGGCGGACGATGCGCTCGTCGGGGAAACCGGCCGGAAGATGCCGGCGGCTGTCGCCGAAACCGAGCCAGTCGTGGGAGCCGCCGGGGTAGCCGAAGTACTCGCCGAACGTCGTTTGCGAGTTGAAACCCTGCGACATCGAGAAGCTCAGCGTGCCGCTGGTCGGAAACTCGACGGTCTCGATGTTGACGAGACCCCCGGAGAACTCGCCCGGCTGGTTCGGGGTGAACGTCTTCTCCAGCGAGATGTTGTCGACGAGGTTGGCCGGGAACAGGTCCAGGGGCACGACCTTGCGGTCGGCCTCGGTCGAGGGGAGCAGCGAACCGTTGAGCTGCGTGGTCGAGAAACGCTCGCCCAGGCCGCGGACGTACACGTACTTGTCGTCCATGACGGAGACGCCTACCGCGCGCGACACGGCCGACGCCGCGTTGGAATCGCCGTTGGCGGAAATCTCCTGGGAGCTGATCCGGTCGCTGACGGTGGCCGCGCTCCGGCGTTCCAGGATCATTGCCTGCTGCGTGGACGCCTCGATCGTCTCGGCGACGACCGTGATCTCGGTTCCCTCGATGGCCCCCGCCGCTTCCGGCGCCAGGACGATGTCGACGTAGGCGTCGGTGTCGGACGACACGTTCAGGCCCGTGTACTGGTTGGGCAGATACCCCTCGGCCGCGGCGCGGATCTCGTACGTGCCGACCGGCACAACGACCCGGAAGCCGCCGTCCAGGTCCGTGACGCTCGAAAGGCCGGTGTCGACGATCTCGATCCGGACGCCGCGGACGATCTCGCCCGTCGTCTGGTCATAAACCGTGCCGGTCACGACGCCCTCGGGCGTCTGGGCGGGCGCCGCGGCCGCGAGCATCAGCGTTGCGCCGAACCCTCCCATGGTCACTCGCATGTTCATGTCGTGATTCCCCCTGTCGAATCGAAACCGAAACCCCAGGGTAGGAACGCCGCGTCAAGCCGCCATCAAGAGGGTGTGAACTTTAGGTGAACGCGGACGCCGGGTCCGCCCTCAATCCGTCGCGCCGCCGAACCGATAACCGACGCCGTGGATGGTCTGGATGTAGCGGGGGTTGTCCGGAACCGGTTCGATCTTCTCGCGGATCCGGCGTACGCACACGTCGACGTTGCGGGGAGTCACGCTGCGCTCGGTTCCCCAGACCCGGTCCAGGAGCTGGTCGCGCGAAAAGACCTGCGATCGGTGGCTGGCGAGGAACTGGAGGAGCCGGAACTCGAGCGCGCTGAGCTCGATCTTGCGTCGGCCGGACCGAACCATGTGCTTGTGCGGGTCGACCGTGAGTTGATCCCACTCCACGGTGGGCGGGTCGTTTCGCCAGCGGTCGCGGCGGCGAAGCACGGCCCGCGACCGGGCCAGGACCTCGCGCACGCTGAACGGCTTCGCGATGTAGTCGTCCGCGCCGATCTCGAGACCGACCACGCGGTCGGTTTCCGAAGTCAGTCCGCTCACGATGATCATGCCGATGGGATCGAACTCCCGGTGGCGGCGCACCTGCCGGCAGATCTCGAGCCCGTCGATTCCGCGAAGCACGACTTCCAGGATGATCAGATCGGGGCGGAAACGCCGGAGTTCGGCCATCGCCAGGCGGGGGTCCGTGACCGAGGAAACGGTGAAACCGTCGCGCTGCAGGCCGTCATCGAGGAGTCGCAGTGACTCTCGGTCGTCGTCGACAATCAGGATCTTGGCCACGGTTCTGGATCTGGAGCGCGTTACGGGGATCGTGGCCCGGGCCGAACCCGTGCGGCCGGAGACGCGATCCCCACGGCTTCCTGTCTGCCACAGGCGGTCTGTAACGATTGTGAACTCTGGGAAAACCGTGCTGTGCGTCACACGTACGTCGCAGATTGTTCGCACGTGCGTCACGCGGTCGGCGGACGCGGTCCGGGGCGGCATGGAAAAAAACGCCGCGGCGGGCGTCGCGGGGTCGTCGGATCGGAGTGGAGACGGTGGGCCGGCGAGGCGCTATTCGGGGCGGGTCACGTTTTCGGCCTGAAACCCCTTCGGACCTTCGGTGATCGTGAACTCCACGTCCTCGCCTTCCCTGAGCGTACGGTAGCCCTCGGTCTGGATCGCGGAGTAGTGGACGAACACGTCACCGCCGGCCTCGCGCTCGATGAATCCGAAACCCTTCTTGTTGTTGAACCACTTGACCTTGCCGACTTCCTTGCTCATCTGCATCTCCACTGGAATTCGAATCGCGACGCGCGGCCGGATGGCGGGCATTATACCCGAAACGCACGGCCGCCGGTATCAGAGGAACAGCGTCGCGTCCCCGTAACTGTAGAAGCGGTAGCCCCGTTCGATCGCGTGAGCGTAGGCTTCGAGCACCCGTTCCCGCCCGGCGAACGCCGACACCAGCAACATCAGCGTCGAGCGCGGCAGGTGGAAGTTGGTCAGCAACCCGCCGACCGCCCGGAACCGGTGGCCCGGCAGAATGTAGAGGTCGGTTTCGCCTTCTCCCGCGACGAACCGTCCGTGCCGTTCGACGACATGCTCCAGCGTCCGGGTCGTGGTGGTGCCCACGGCGACGATGCGCCGTTTTTCGTCGCGGGCGCGGTTGAGCGCGGCGGCCGTGGCCGGCGGGATGTCGAAACGTTCGGCCTGGAGCCTGTGATCGCGGGCGTTCGGGCCTCGAACGGGCGTGAACGTGCCGGCGCCCACGTGCAAGGTCAACTCCGCGACCTCCACGCCTCGGCGTCGAAGCCGCGCGAGGACCCGGGGCGTGAAGTGCAGGCCGGCCGTCGGCGCGGCCACGGCCCCCGGTATCCGGGCGTAGACGGTCTGGTAGTCGTCACGGTCCGCGGGATGGTCGGGGCGGTCGATGTACGGGGGCAGGGGCACGTGTCCGTACCGGTCGAGCATGGCGTACACGTCCGCGGGCGGTTCGAGCGTCACCGTGCGCAGGCCGGGCGCGCCCCATCCCCCGATGCGGACGTCGGGACCGTCCGCGGCGCCGGGGACGGCAATCGCCACGCGGTCGCCTTCTCGAACGCGCCGGCCGGGGCGAAGCATCGCGGCCCATGCGCCCTCGGCGAGGGGGTGGACGAAGAGCACCTCGACGCGGCGTCCCGTACGCTGGAGCGTCCCCAGGATGCGGGCGGCCAGCACGCGCGTGTTGTTCACGACCAGAAGGTCGCCGCGCGCCAGGTGATCCGCCAAGCGCCGGAACGATGCATCGGTCTTCCGGCGGGTGGAGCGTTCCACGATCAGGAGGCGGGCCGCGTCTCGAGGGCGCGCCGGTTCGCGGGCGATCCGGTCCGCGGGAAGGTCGAAATCGTAGTCGGCCACAAGGATTTCGTCGTCCGGAACCGTTTTTCCGATCGTCATGCTCGCCGCCTGTATCTCACAAATGACTCATTTCAAGCAAGATAAGCCGAAGAATCCCGTGCGGCGAAAAAAGACCGGCCAATAATTGACAATACTATACTCAAGTCTTATTATGTTTTGACACTAAGAAACAGGGAGGCCACAACAATGGCAGTGATCAGATGGGACCCGTTCCGCGAGTTGAGCACTCTGCGGGATCGCATGAATCGGATCTTCGACGAGTCCGCCTACGGGCGGCCCGGGGATCAGGGCTCCACTGCGGCCTGGAATCCGGCCGTCGACATTCACGAGACGGCGAACGAGATCGTCGTGCAGGCCGAGGTGCCGGGTATCGAGAAGGACCAGATCGAGTTGAGCCTGGAGAACAACGTCCTGACCCTCAAGGGCGAGCGGCGTTTCGAGAAGGACACGCAGGAGGACAACTTCCACAGGATCGAACGGGCGTACGGCGGGTTCAGCCGGTCGTTCTCGATTCCGACGACCGTGGACGAGAGCCGGATTTCCGCCGACTACAAGGAAGGCGTCCTGACGGTGACTCTTCCCAAGACGCAGCAAGCGAAGGCCAAGCAGATCGCCATCGGGTGATCCCGCGAAGCCGTCTCGTGGCAACGGTCGACGATTCCCGCCGGTCGTTCAGTCGGCTCCCGGCTTGAACGGCCGGCGGCACGCGAGGGCGCGCCGTCATGCTTCGATTGGACAAATTCACCCGAAAGGCGCAGGAAGCGCTGAACCAGGCGCAGGAGCGGGCCCGTGTCGAGCGCCACGCGCAGTTGCAGCCCGAGCATCTGCTCTGGGCCTTGATCCATCAGACCGAGGGCGTCGTGCCCGCCGTGCTGCACAAGCTGTCCGCCGACGTCGCTCGTCTCGCGGCGGATCTGGACCAGGCCCTGGGCAAACTCCCCCGGCTCGAGACCGCAGCAGGGATCGCCCTGTCGCCGGAGCTGTCCCGCGTCCTGGAGGCGGCGCAGTCCGAAGCGGCGCGGTTCAAGGACGAATATGTCAGCACCGAGCACCTGTTGATCGCCCTGGCCACGGCCAAGGGCGCGGGGGTGGCCCATCTGCTCCAGTCGCACGGCGTCACGAAGGACGCCGCCCTCGAGGCGCTGGTTTCCATTCGCGGATCCCAGAAGGTCACGGATCCCGATCCCGAGGAGAAGTACCAGGCGCTGGAACGCTACTCGCGCGATCTGACCGCGTTGGCCGCCGACGGCCAGCTCGATCCCGTGATCGGGCGTGACGAGGAGATCCGGCGGGTCGTCCAGGTGCTGTCCCGGCGCACCAAGAACAATCCCGTGTTGATCGGGGAGCCGGGCGTGGGCAAGACGGCCATCGTCGAAGGCCTGGCGCAGCGCGTGATCGCCGGGGACGTGCCGGAGACGCTGCGGAGCAAACGCATCGTGTCGCTCGACCTCGGGGCGCTGATCGCGGGGACGAAGTACCGCGGCGAGTTCGAGGACCGGCTCAAGGCGGTGCTGAAGGAGATCGAGGCGGCGGCCGGACAGGTCGTCCTCTTCATCGACGAGCTGCACACGGTGGTCGGGGCCGGGGGCGCCGAAGGGTCGATGGACGCGTCCAACATGTTGAAGCCGGCGCTTGCGCGCGGCGACCTGCGCTGCATCGGCGCCACGACGCTCGACGAGTACCGGAAGTACATCGAGAAGGACAAGGCGCTGGAACGGCGCTTCCAGAACGTGTTCGTGGGCGAGCCCACCACCGAGGACGCGATCTCGATTCTCCGGGGGTTGAAGGAGCGCTACGAAGTCCATCACGGCGTACGCATCAAGGACTCCGCCATCCTGGCGGCGGCGCTGCTCTCCGATCGCTACATCGCCGACCGCTTCCTTCCCGACAAGGCGATCGACCTGATCGACGAGGCCGCGGCCAGCCTGCGAATGCAGATCGACTCGATGCCCGTCGAGATCGACGCGCTGGAACGCTCCATCGTGCACTTGGAAATCGAGCGCCAGGCCCTCGGAAAGGAAGACGACGCGGCGTCGCGGGAGCGCCTGGCGCGCATCGAGAAGGAACTGGCCGACCTCAAGGAGCGGTCTTCAGAGATGCGGGCGCGCTGGCAGGCCGAGAAAGAAGAGATCCAGGGCGTGAGCGCGTTGAAGGCCGAGCTCGAGCAGGCGCGCCAGGAGGAGCAGCAGGCCGAGCGCGAGGGCGACCTGAGCCGCGTGGCGGAAATCCGCTACGGCCGGATCCGCGACCTGGAGCAGGCGATCGAAAACGCTCGGCAGCGGGAAGAGTCCGGCGCATCCGGCGCCGGCCGCATGCTCAAGGAAGAAGTGGACGAAGAGGATATCGCCCGGATCGTCGCCAAGTGGACGGGCATTCCCGTCAGCAAGATGCTCGAAAGCGAGGTCCAGAAGCTGGTGCGCATGGAGAATCTGCTTGCCCGGCGGGTGGTGGGTCAGGACGAAGGACTGCGCGCCGTGGCGAACGCCATCCGCCGCTCGCGCGCCGGGCTCCAGGACGCGGAACGCCCGATCGGCGTGTTCATGTTCCTGGGGCCGACCGGCGTGGGCAAGACCGAGACGGCGCGCGCGCTCGCCGAGTTCCTGTTCGACGACGAGCGCAACATGGTCCGCATCGACATGTCCGAGTTCATGGAGAAACATGCGGTCGCGCGCCTGATCGGCGCGCCGCCCGGCTATGTCGGGTACGAGGAGGGCGGGTACCTGACCGAGAGCGTTCGGCGGCGGCCCTACGCCGTGGTCCTGCTCGACGAGATCGAGAAGGCGCATCCCGATGTGTGGAACGTCCTGCTGCAGATCTTCGATGACGGCCGTCTCACGGACGGCAAGGGCCGGACGGTCGACTTCAAGAACACGGTGATCATCATGACGTCCAACGTCCGGGTCGGCGGCGGCGATTCCGACATGCGCCAGGCGTTGAAGGATCACTTCAAGCCGGAATTCCTGAACCGGATCGACGACATCGTGCGCTTCCGGCCGCTGGGCGGCGACGAGGTCGCCCGGATCATCGACATCCAGTTGGCGCGGCTCTCCCGGCATCTGGACGAGAGGAAGCTGACGCTCGAGATGACGCCGGCGGCTCGAGAGGCGCTCTTCCGTGAAGGCTACGATCCGGCGTTCGGCGCGCGGCCGCTGAAACGCGCCATCCAGAACCTGGTGGCCAACCCGTTGTCGCTGAAGATCCTGGACGGCGAGGTCCCGGAGGGCTCGCACATCGTCGCCGACGCGGGCGGCGGCGGGGCGCTCGTTTTCGAGGTTCGCCCGGCGAACGCGCGGGCCTGAGACGCCGCGGGTCTATTTCCAGGTGACTTCCATCGCGAAGAAGTGGTCGAAGACCTCGCGCGCCGGGTGGTTTGCGTCGTTGGTGGCCGGACTCCGAATGTAGAAGTCCAGTTGCTGCGCCGCGGGATTGACGGCGCCGGCGGCCGATGAGGTCGCCCCGGGCGATACTTGGAGCGTCTCCCGGTCCCGCATTCCCTGCGTGACCATGAAGTGGAGCTGGTAGTCCTCGTACAGTGGCTCGCCGTTGAGCGTGGCCGAGCCGAGGCCCCAGCCGGCCACGTACAACAGGCTCTTGGGCCAGTTCATGTCTCCGCATCCGGCGTCGCCGTGCTCGTAGAGGAATGCGGCGATGCCGCCGTCCTGGCAAGGATCGAACTCCACGACCTCGTCGAGGTTGACGACATAGGTTCCCTCGGGCAACTCCAGCTCGGCGCGGAACGTCCCCGTGTTGCCGATCTCGTCGACGTCGAGATCGATCGCGCCGTCCACCGGACGGAGGTTGGAGGCATCGTCGCCCATGTGATCCCAGGGGCTCGCGTCCCGGAGCGCGCCGACCTGGTAGATCCGGCTTCCGGAGATCATGAAGCGGCCGTCGTACAGGTCGTGCTGCTCCGGCGCGTAGACGCCCATCCCGGTTCCGGGCTGGGAACGCGCCGTCGTCGGCGCATCGGGTTGTTCGGGCGGTCCCGCCGTCGGGGCGTTCGAGCAGGCGGCGATCCAGGCCGCCGCCATGGCCGCCGTCAAGACGCGGCATGTTCCGGACGTGTTCATCTCAGCCTCCGCTCCTGACCGAAAATTCAGGGAGTCTTCAGGATCGATCGTACCGCGAACCGGTATGTTCGAACGCATGAGAACCGCCGCGCGCACGTTCGCCGTACGATTCGCCGCGATCGTCGGTTTCCTTGCGGGAAGCCTCGCCTGCGCTCAGAGCGGCGCCGTGTCCGGACGCGTCCTGGACCAGTCCGGCGCCCGGATCCCCGGCGTGACGGTAGAATTGCTGGGGGCCGGCGCGGAGGAACCGGTCGAGATGCTGACCGACGGCGACGGCGTGTACCGTTTCGACGCGGTGACGGCGGGGACGGCCGAGCTGACGTTCCGGTTGATCAACTTCAGCACGGTCCGGCGCGAGCTCATCGTCGGAGCGGGCGACAACGCGGCCGCCGACACGGTGCTGATCGTGTCGACGAATGCCGACATCACGATCACGGCGCCCGCGACGTTCCGCAACCTGGCCGAGCTGGACAACCCGGCCGAGAACCTCGTCGGCGTCGCCAGCGCGGGCAGCGAAGGCGCCATCACGGCGGCCCAGTTGCGGACCCGCGCGTTCTACCGGCCGACCGAGGTGCTGGAGACCGTTCCGGGCATGGTCATCAGCCAGCACAGCGGCGAGGGCAAGGCCAACCAGTACTACCTGCGCGGCTTCAACCTCGACCACGGCTTCGACTTCAGCCAGACCATCGCCGGCGTTCCCGTCAACATGGCGACCCATGCGCACGCCCAGGGCTACGCGGACGCCAACTTCCTGATTCCCGAGCTGGTCAGCGGCGTGCAGTTCCGCAAGGGGCCCTATTACGCCGAGAACGGCGACTTCTCGACCGCGGGGTCGGCGAACGTCAACTACTTCAACCGGCTGGAGCGTCCCATCGTCAGCGGAACGGTCGGGTCGTTCAACTTCTTCCGCTTCCTCGGCGCCGCGTCGCCGCGCGTCGGCGCGGGCCACCTGCTGGCGGCGTTCGAATGGGCGCGCGACGACGGCCCCTGGGAGAGTCCGAACGAGCACGACAAGTACAATGGGGTCCTGCGCTACAGCCAGGGTGACGCGCGCAACGGGTTCTCGGTCACGTTCATGGGGTTCTCGAACCACTGGCACTCGACCGACCAGGTGCCGCAGCGCGCCGTCGACCGGGGTCTCATCAGCCGGTTCGGTTTCATCGAGGAGTCCGACGGCGGCGAGACGTTTCGGTACAGCCTGGCCGCGGACTGGCAGCGGTCGGGCGTGCGCGACTCCACCCGCCTGACCGTGTATGGGCTGCGCTACGGCGTGCAGCTCTTTCACAACTTCACCTACTTTCTGAACGACCCGGTCAACGGCGACCAGTTCGAACAGTTCGAGAAGCGATGGGCGACCGGCGCGAAGCTCACGCACCGCCGGCTGGGACGCGTGGCCGAGTTCGACGCCGAGTCCGTGGTCGGCGTGGACTTCCGGAACGACGCCATCGGCGGTCCGCTCGGGCTGTACCTGACGCGGGAAACCGAGCGTCTGGCCACGGCCCGCGCGGACGACGTGGACCAGTTCTCCGTGGGGATCTTCGGGGAAACCGAAGTGCAATGGAGCCGGGTCTTCCGGACGACGTTCGGCCTGCGCGGCGACGTGCATCACTGGAACGTGCGGTCCGACGACCCGCTCAATTCCGGAACGGCCACCGACGGCATCCTGAGCCCGAAAGTGTCGGCGGTCTTCGGCCCGTGGGGCGGCACCGAGCTCTACGCGAACTGGGGGCTGGGCTTCCATTCCAACGCGGGACTGGGCGTCGTGCTGAGCGTGGACCCGTTCACCGGCGAACCGGCGGCGCCCTCGCCGGCGTTCGCGCGCGCGCAAGGCGCCGAGTTCGGCGTGCGAACCGTCGCCGTCCGGGGCCTGCAGACCACCGCGACGCTCTGGTACCTCGGGTTCGACTCGGAGCTGATCTACGTCGGCGACTCCGGGAGCACCGAGGCCGGGCCGGCGAGCCGGCGGGTCGGGCTGGAGATCACGAACTACTTTCGCGCGAATGCCTGGAGCACCATCGACCTGGATCTCGCTCTGTCTCGGGCGCGTTTCGCCGGCGTGGGGAGAGGCGAGGACCGCGTCCCCGGCGCTCTCAACCGGGTGGTGTCGGCCGGGTTCGCCGTGGAGCCTCCGGAGGAAGTTCCTTCCGGACCGTTCGGCAGTCTCCGGCTGCGGCACTTCGGGCCCCGGCCGCTCGTGGAGGACAACAGCGTGCGGTCCCGATCGACCTCCATCGTCAACGGTGAGGTCGGCTTCAAGTTCTCCGACCGCTTCCGGCTCGTCCTGGAAGGCTTCAACCTGTTGAACGCCGAGGTTTCCGACATCGACTACTACTTCGTGTCGCGCCTTCCGGGCGAACCCGCCGAGGGCGTCGAGGACATCCACTTTCACGCCGCCATTCCACGCTCGGCCAGAGTGTCGTTGCGAGTGAGTCTCTGACCGGCGCGGCGGTTCACGGCCGCCGCTCGGCCGGTTGACCCGCGGACCCCGCTCCCACTAACCTTCTCTTGTCTTGGCGCGAATCGGAAATCTTGATCAGTAGGGAGTCGCAATGCGTTCTCTTTTCAGATGCGCGAGCGTCGCGGGCGCGATCGCGATCGGCGTTGCCGCAGTTTCAGCTCAGACCACGACGGGGTCCATGCTCGGCGTGGTCACCGATCCGACCGGAGCCGTCGTTCCGGGAGCGACGGTCACCGTGACCAACGTGAGCACGGGCTTCGTGCGCGAGACCGTGACCGGGGCCGCCGGTGGCTACAGGATCGCCGGACTCGTCCCCGCGACTTACGACGCCCGGGTGGAGATGGACGGCTTCAGCGCCGTCGACCGTCCGGGGATCGTGCTGCCCATCCAGGGGGAAGTGAAGATCGACTTCGAGCTGCCGGTCGGAGCCGCCGCCCAGTCCGTCACGGTCGACGCCGCCCCGCCGCTGGTTCAGACGACGCGTAACGTGATGGAAACGCTCGTCGGGAACCGGCTCGTCCAGGACCTTCCCCTGAAGAAGCGCGACTTCATGGATCTTGCGCTTCTGGCGCCGGGCGTCGTTCTCGACCAGAGCTCGGCGCGCAACTCGGTGGGGACGGATTCGATCAGCTTCTTCGGAATGGACGAATCGCACAAAGCCATCTGGCTGGAGGGCGTGGACTTCAACGACGAGGTCATCGGCGGGGGCACCAACATATCGCGCAGCACGCGGACGCCGGTCGGGCAGGAGGCGATTCAGGAGTTCCAGGTGCTGACGTCGGGCTATTCCGCCGAGTTCGGCCGCAGCGGCGCCGGCGCCGTCAACGTCGTTCTCAAGTCGGGCGGGAACGAGGTGCACGGCAGCGCGTTCTACTTTCTGCGGGACGATTCGTTCGACAAACCCAACTTCCGGATGATGAGAGGGGAGCCGGTCCAATCGTCGAGCGTGACCCCGTTCAAGTCCCAACAGTACGGCGCCACGTTGGGAGGGCCGTTCTCGACAGACCGCGCGTTCTACTTCGTTTCGGTGGAGCGCCGGACGCGCGAGGCGAGCTCCGAGGTGACGATTCCCGCGTCGGTCAAGGCGTTCGTCGACGGCCTCGGCATGGGCTACGACACACGCTCGAGTGTGCCGACCACGCGCGAGCAGGTCAACGCGATCGGCAAGTTCACCTTCGCTCTGGACGGGCGGAACACGTTGGACGTCACCTACATGTACGATGACGACAACGACCTGAACAAGGACATCGGCGGCTCCGACGCCGCCGACCGCGGATTCGACGACCTCAACAATTCCTACTTCGCCACCGCGAGCCTGACCAGCACGATCGGTTCCCGGACCGTCAACGAGTTTCGCGTCAACCGGTCCAACCAGCGCATCGTGCGCAGTCTGCGTCACGGCGAGTCCTTTCTGCCCGGGTTGATCTTCCCCTCGGTCAGCATCGGAACCGACGGCAGCGCGGCGCCTCAAAGCCGGGGCCAGAAGAGCTGGATCGTCTCCAACTCCATGAGCCACGAGTTCAGCCGGCACAGTCTGGTCTGGGGCGGCGAGATGAACGACATCGTCGCTGGAAACGACACGAACGAGGATTTCAACGGTCAGTACATATTCGAGACCGACGTGGCGCCGTTCGCTCCCGTCGAATACACCGCCGGCGTCAACCTGCAGTTCCAGCGAGGGGAGAGCCTGGATCCCGTTTTCACGCGGGTCCGGCGGGACATGGACATGTACGCGTTGTTCCTCAACGACGCGTGGAGGATCCGTCCGAACTTCACGATCAACCTGGGGTTGCGTTACGACCTCCGTGTCCTGGAAGGCGACTTCGACGGCCCGGACGCGTTCGAGCAGCCGGGCTTTTCGCGGGACCGGCCCGAGGATGTCTGGTTGAACGTCGCGCTGGGGTCGGCCGGCCGTCTGGGCGTCCAGCCGTGGCGTCCCGTTCCCACCGATACGCTCGACCTGTCGCCGCGCATCGGTTTCGCCTGGGATATCGCCGGCAACGGCACGTCGGCGCTGAGGGCCGGTTACGGCATCTACCACGATCGCGTTCCGACTCTGGTCATGCGGGGAGCTGTGAACAGCTATAACGGTCTGAACATTCAGACCATCGAGGTTCGAAACCCCGATTTCTTTCCGGAGGTGCCGGACGCGAGCGCCTTTCCGCCTGACGCGATCGGCAGCTCCACGGTTCCCAGCCCGCATGCGAACACCCCGTACACGCAGCAGGTGAACCTGGCCTTCGACCAGGAGCTTGGTCGGGAACTGTCCTTCACTGCCGACTACACGCGCATCATGGGGCGCCACTTCCTGATGCGGCGCAACGTGAACGCGCCGTTTCCCGACGGCGCCTGCCCGTTCGCCGGCGATCTCGCAGCCGCAGGGTTCCCGGCCTGTTTCCGGATGATCCTGTCCAACGACCACAGCAACCGGATCAACGTCGACGCGCTCACGCTCCGCCTCACCCGCCGGTTCTCCGGCAACTTCAGCTTCCTGTTGGGATACACGGTCGGCTCGGCCAAGGAATACAACCGGGGCGGGTTCCCGATCATCATCGGCGTGGCGCCGGCCGACCCGTACGACATATTCGGAAAGGTCCACTACGGCCCCACCGAGAACGACGTGCGTCACCGGTTCACGGCCAACGTCGTCTACACGCTGGGGTACGGCGTGAACGCGGCGGCGATCGTGACAGCCAACAGCGCGCCGCCGTTCGACCCCACGACGGGCACCGACGCCAACGGCGACGGCGTCCGCAACGACCGGGAACCGGGCGTGGGCGTCCATTCCATGCGGGGCGCGTCGTACTTCAACACGGACCTCCGTCTGAGCAAGCGGTTCGTCATCGGCGAGACGCGGAACGTCGAGGTGCTCTGGGAGATGTTCAACCTGTTCAACACGGCCAACGTCGTCAACTTCAACGGCAACGGCCGGTCGTCCACGTTCGGGTTCGGGCGCGCGGTGCTGGCGCCTTTTCAGGCGCAACTCGGCGTGCGCTTGACGTTCTGACGGCGTCGGCGCGTGGGCCGATCCGGCCCATGGCGTGTGATAAAATCACGAATTTCGGGCCATGAACGCTGGCATCGAGGGAGGCGTGCCGCCTTGGGCGGAGTATTCGGCGAGGGTTTCGGTCTGATGGTGACGGGAATGGGCGTGGTGTTCGCGCTACTCGCGCTCCTGGTCCTGGCGGTTCAGGGCATGTCGCGTTTGGCGCATGCGGTCGGCGGCCCCCCGTTGGCCGCGAGCGCGCCCGGACCGGCCGGTGTCGACGGCGCCGATACCGAGCTCGTGGCCGCCGTCACCGCCGCCGTCACCGCCTACCGCAAGGGCGTTCGTCAACGACCATGAAGAAACGCCTCGCCATGACCGAGCTGGTTCTTCGCGATTCCCACCAGTCTTTGCTCGCAACGCGATTCCGCATGGAGGACATGCTTCCGATTTGCGAGAAGATCGACAAGGTCGGGTACTGGTCGGTGGAAGTCTGGGGCGGCGCGACGTTCGACGCGTGTATCCGTTTCCTCGGAGAGGATCCCTGGGAGCGGCTGCGGCAGTTCCGGCGGGCCTTGCCGAACACGCAGACGCAGATGCTGTTGCGTGGACAGAACCTGCTCGGATACCGGCACTATGCGGACGACGTGGTGGACGCGTTCGTGGAGAAGGCCGCCGAGAACGGCATGGACGTGTTCCGGATCTTCGACGCGATGAACGATGCGCGGAACGTCGAGGCGGCCGTGCGGGCCACGCTCAAGGTCGGAAAGCACGCCCAGGGCGCCATTTCCTACACGATGAGTCCCGTTCATACGATGGACACCTGGATCGATTTCGGGAAGCGTCTGGAAGACATGGGGTGTCAATCGGTGTGCGTCAAGGACATGGCGGGGCTGCTCAAGCCCTACGTGGCCGAGGAGATGGTGTCGCGGCTCAAGGAGACCCTGTCGACGCCGATCGCGCTGCACTCCCACGCGACCACGGGCATGAGCACGGCCGCCACCGTGAAGGCCGTCGAGGCCGGCCTGGACATGGCCGACGGGGCGATCTCGTCGATGAGCCACACCTACGGCCACTCGGCGACCGAGTCGGTGGTGGCGATCCTCGAGGGCCGGGAGACGGAAACGGGCCTGGACCTCGGCCTGCTCGAGGAGATCGCGGCCTACTTCCGCCGCGTGCGCAAGAAGTACGCCAAGTTCGAAGGGTCGCTGCGCGGCGTCGACTCCAGGATCCTGTCGGCCCAGGTTCCCGGCGGCATGCTGACCAACATGGAGAACCAGCTTCGGGAACAGGACGCCGTGGACCGGTTCGACGAAGTCCTCCATGAAATGCCCGGCGTGCGCGAGGATCTCGGTTTCATTCCGCTGGTCACGCCCACGTCCCAGATCGTCGGGACGCAGTCGATCGTCAACGTGCTCAGCGGTCAGCGTTACAAGACGATCACCAAGGAGACGGCCGGGGTGCTTCGCGGCGAGTACGGCGCCACGCCCGCGCCGGTCAACGCCGACCTGCGGAAGCAGGCGCTGAACGGGGACGATCCCGTGACGTGCCGGCCGGCCGACCTGATCGGGCCGGAGATGGGGAAGCTGACGGCGGACGTCGACCGGCTGGAGCGGGAGGAAGGGTTCCCGCGTTCCGACGATCCGACCGAGGACGTGTTGACCTACGCGTTGTTTCCCGAGGTCGGTCGCAAGTTCCTGATGAACCGGCACAACGCGGCGGCGTTCGAGCCGCCGCCCTGGGACGACGCGGCGGACACGGACACGGCGCGGCCCGTTCCGGCCGCTCCCACCGTCGCCGAGTCGGGGCCGGCACGGTATCGGGTCCACGTGAACGGAACCTCGTACGACGTCGAGGTCAACCCCGAGGGGGCCGTCGACTCCGTGCGGCCGGCCCCCGCGGCTCCGACCGCGCCCAACGGTTCCGGCGAGCCGCTGGAGTCGCCGCTCTCCGGGACGGTGCGCCGCGTCGAGGCGCGCCCAGGACAGGTCGTGTCCGTCGGGGACGTCGTTCTCGTGCTGGAGGCGATGAAGATGGAAACCAACGTCAGCGCTCCCCGCGCCGGCCGCATCGTTTCCGTCGCCGTCGAGGAACAGAGTCAGGTTCGCAAGGGTCAACCTCTGCTTTACATCGCGTAGACTCCTCGACCCGCAGACCGCACCGCATGCAGCCCGATCTACTCCTGAGGCTCTGGGAAACCACGGGCCTGGCCAATTTCGACGGGATCGGCCCGATCGTCATGATGCTGATCGGGGGCTTGCTGATCTACCTGGCCATCGTCAAACAGTTCGAGCCGCTGCTGCTGATCCCGATCGGGTTCGGCGCCATCCTGAGCAACATCCCGGTGGCCGACATCGGCGGCGCCGACGGGATTCTCGGCTACTTCTATTCGGTGGGCGTGACGAGCGGCGTGTTTCCGTTGTTGATCTTCCTCGGGGTCGGGGCGCTGACCGACTTCGGCGCACTGATCGCCAACCCGAAGACGCTGGTGCTCGGCGCGGCGGCGCAGTTCGGGATCTTCTCGACGTTGCTCGGTTCGCTGGCCATGAGCGCGTTCGTCCCGGCCATCGAGTTCTCGCTTCGGGACGCCGCCGCGATCGGGATCATCGGGGGCGCCGACGGCCCGACGGCGATATTCCTGGCGTCGCGGTTGAGTCCGGATCTCCTGGGCGCGATTGCGGTTGCGGCGTATTCCTACATGGCGCTGGTTCCGATCATTCAACCGCCGATCATGAGAGCGCTCACGACGGCCGAGGAACGCGCGGTCGCCATGGAAGAGCTGCGTCCCGTGTCGACGACCGAACGGATCCTGTTCCCGTTCACAGTGCTTTTCCTCGTGGTTCTGCTGTTGCCCGCCGCGTCGCCGCTGGTCGGGATGCTGATGTTCGGCAATCTGCTGCGAGAGGCGGGCGTGGTCGAACGGCTTTCACGGACGGCCCAGAACGAGTTGATCAATATCGTGACGATCATGCTCGGTCTGGCGGTCGGCTCGAGGCTGGCGGCCGAGAGCTTCCTGACCGCCGAGACGATCGGCATCCTGTCGATCGGGCTCGTGGCGTTCGCCGTGGGCACAGCGGCCGGCGTGCTGATGGGGAAGGCCATGCACCGGTTGAGCGGGGGACAGGTCAATCCCCTCATCGGCGCCGCCGGCGTTTCGGCCGTTCCGATGTCGGCCCGGGTCGTCAACAAGGTGGGCCTGGAGTCCAACCCGAACAACTACCTGCTGATGCACGCGATGGGGCCGAACGTGGCCGGCGTCATCGGCTCCGCGGTGGCGGCCGGTTTCCTGCTGTCGCTGCTGGGATAGCGCCGATGGGCGGGACGGGCGTCACGCGCGCGGCGCGGCCAGGCGGGCCGTCCTTTCCATCGCCTTGCCGAAAGCGTTGACGACGATTTCGGAAAACCCGTCGTTGGACATCGAACGGAGGGCTTCGGCCGTGATTCCTCCCGGCGTGACGACCGACTTCTGGAAGTCCGCGGGCGGCCGGTCGCTTCCGCCGACCAGCTCGGCCGTGCCGCGAAGCAAGGAGAGGATTCCCCGTTCGGCCAGCGCGGGCGGCATCCCGTGGGTCTCCATGGCGCGGCTCATCGCGCGCGCGAACTCGAGGACCAGTGCGGGACCCGAACCCACGCCGACCATCGCGGCGTCCAGAAGCGCCTCGTCGCCGCATTCGAAGCGGTCTCCCCAGGCGTCGAAGACCGCCTGGGCGAGGTTCCGTCCCTCGCGGCTCGTTGAGGGCGAAGCGATCCAGAACGTCGTGGCGACGCCGGATTCGATTCCGATGTTGGTGCTTGCGCGTACGAGGTTGGACGCGCCGAGGTTCCGTGTCATGACCTCCAGTCGGACGGCGGTCATGACCGAAACCACGAGCGCGTCACGCCGCAGGCGTTCGGCCAGGTTGGCCGATGCGTCGGCGAATTGCCCGGGCTTGACGGCCACGATGACCAGGTCCGCGCCGTCCACGGCCGCCGCGTTGTCGTCCATGGCCCGGGCGCCGGTCAGGACCGACTCGATCCGAGCCCGCCGTTCCGGCCGCACGCGGCTCAAACGAACGTCGCCGGGCCCGCACATGCCCGTTTCGACCAGGCGCGCCGCCGACATCAATCCCATCGTTCCCGGGCCGATCACGGCGAGTTGCATCTGTATCCGATCCTCCCGGGGCCTATATTATCAGCCGGGATCATGCACGTTCACTTGATCGACGGAACCTACGAGCTGTTCCGGCACTACTTCGCGGTCCCCGCGTCCACGGACGCCTTCGGCCGCGAGATCGGCGCCGTGCGCGGCGTCGTGGGCGCCGTCGTCGGAATGATCGAGTCCGGGGCGACGCACATCGGGGTGGCCACCGACCACGTCATCCGCTCCTTCCGCAACGACATGTACGCGGGCTACAAGACGGGCGACGGCATCGAGCCGGACCTCGCCGCGCAGTTCGAGCCGCTCGAAGAAGCGCTCGTCGCGCTCGGGGTCGCGGTTTGGCCCATGATCGAGCTGGAGGCCGACGACGGCCTGGCGGCCGCGGCGTCCCGGGCGGCCGAGGATGCTCGCGTCGAGCGCGTCTGGATCTGCTCGCCGGACAAGGACCTGGCCCAATGCGTCGCCGGGGACCGCGTGGTGCAGCTCGACCGCCGCACGGGTCAGGCGCGGAACGAGGGCGGCGTCCGGGAGAAGTTCGGCGTGGGGCCGGCGTCGATTCCCGATTGGCTGGCCCTCGTGGGCGACGCCGCGGACGGGTTTCCGGGGTTGCCCGGATGGGGGGCGAAGTCGGCATCGACCGTACTGGCCCGGTACGCGCATCTCGAGAACGTTCCCCGCGACGCCGATGCCTGGGATCTGACCGTCCGCGGGGCCGCCAGGCTGGCCGCGGCCCTGGCCGAGGGGTACGACGACGCCCTGTTGTTTCGCGACCTCGCCACGCTGCGCACCGACGATGCGCCGTTCCGTTCCGTGGACGCGTTGCGTTGGGATGGGCCGCGTCCCGAGTTCCGGCCGCTTTGCGAGTCGATGAACGCCGCGGGATTGTCGGCGCGCGCCGTCGCGGCCCACGGGGTAAGATAGTGACATGAACGCAGAACTCAAGTCGCAGGTCATCGACACGCTGAACCAGATCCTGGAGATGGAGCTGGCCGGCGCCGTCCACTACACGCACTATTCGTTCATGGTCTACGGATACAACCGCATCCCCATCGTCGGTTGGCTCGAAGGGCAGGCGAACGAGTCGATCGCGCACGCCCGCGCGGCCGGCGAGATGGTCACCCAACTCGGCGCGCACCCGTCGTTGGGGATCGGGCCGTTGCTGGAGACGCACCAGCACGACGTCGGCGACATCCTCCGTGAGTCGCTGGGCCATGAACGGGCGACCCTGGAGCACTACGAGCGGCTGCTTCAACTGGTCCAGGGCGAGGACGTGATGCTGGAGGAGTACGCACGGCAGCACATCGCGCTCGAGGTCCAGCACATTGGCGAAGTCGACAAGATGTTGCGAAAGCCGGGCGACATCGAACGGTTTGCCGGCTGAGGACGCGCCGCCGAACCGGCGCCGCCGCGCGAGGTTCCGCGCGGCGATCAGTGCGTCATCGCGTAGATCAGGTAGTTGGTTCCCAGGCGGACCGAGTCGGCGGCGTCCTCGAAGGGCACCGTCGCCAGGTCGAGCCCCTCCCAGTACTCGCCCAGATCGTTGTTCTGGTTCGCGATCAGGATCAGGCGGCCGTGCTCGTCGTCCATCCCCCAGAACTCGGGGCCGCCCGTGAAGCGCGGGTCCGTGATGACGGTCTGACCGCCCGGACCGACATCGACGCCGTAGAGGGGAATCATGTCGAGGTCGTCGATCTGGTAGAAGGAATTGAAGATCGGATGGCGGACATCGAGCCGGAACATCTCGCGATCCGGGAACAGCCTCTTGAGCTGGGCGGCGAGATGAGCCAGGTCCGCCCCCCGGAAGTCGTCGAACATGGCGAATCCACCCCGGTTGAAATAATCGCGCAGCCGGTCTTCCTCATCGGGCGTGAGCGCCATGAAACCGGGTTCGGAGAAATACAGGAACGGGCGCCCGAAGATCGCCTCGTCGTCCAGGTCGAGGATCTCGTAGGCGTCGGGCGATGTCCTCACGCTGGTAAAGTCGCGGACCAGGTTCAGGTACAGGTCCTCCGCGTACGGGTGGTCGTGGTGCCAAGGCGCCTCGTTCAGGAAGATCGCTTCCAACGTCTGGTTGAATCGAACCCGCGCGAAGACGAATTCGGCCGATTCTCCGATGTCGTCGAAGGGGACGGCCGGCGCCGCGGCGGCGGCGATCAGGATGGGGAATAGGAGTCGCTTCTTCACGTCAAGGACCAGTATACGACGCCCAGCGTCCGGAAAACGCAGCCTGCGTCAAGGGATGCGCGTCACGGGCGCGACAACCAGGGGCGTCACCCCCACCGTCCAGGTCAGCGGAATCGTCGACGGCAGGTAACAGACGTTCTCGTCGCAGGCCTGGTAGTGGAGGACGCCGTTGATCGTGACGCTGTCGCGCCCGTCCGGGCCGACGTCCAGGTACGCTTCCTGAACCAGGCGGAACGGCTCCTCGTAGACCGGCTGCGTGTCGTCGAACGGCTCGAAGTAGTATTCCGTCGATTCCGGAAACTCCATCGGAAGGGTGCGCAGATACGGCCGGTCCTCGACCTCAAGGTGGATGGCCGTGTACACGTCGGACGCTCCCGGCGCGTAAATGTGCATTCCCGCGTTCGGGACGATGTCCAGCACCAATGCGAACCGGTTGCCGGGCGCCAACTCCGCGTCGCTCGCATACGTCGTCAACTCGAGTTGGAGCGTCGACACCTCCACGGCCTGAACGGGATCCGAGTCGTCGCCCCCGCGCAGCAGGACGCTGGATATCGTGTTGCGTTCGGAGTACACGTCCTCGAAGTGACGCTCCACGACGACGCCGTTCGCGTCCAGGACCAGTGTTCCGGGGAAGGCCATCCCGATCATGCGTTCGTTCGGACCGAAGGCCGAGACGTACGTCCGCACGGCTTCCTGAACCTCGGGATCGCCGACGTTGTCGCCGAACGCCCATTCCGGCACCGGATTTCGCAGGCCGAACCGCTCGATGACCTCGGAGCCGGGGTCCGCCAGCATCGGATAGGTAACGCCGTACTGTTCGGCAAACCCTCTGAGCACCTCCGGGCCGTCGTAGCTGATCGCGGCGAGCCCCAGGCCGCGCCGCTCGAGATCGTCCGCCATCCGCTGCAGCTCCACGAGCTGCGTCTTGCAGTACGGTCACCAGTCGGCGGACCGGACGAAGACCAGCATCGCCCCGTTCGCGCCCAGTATCGAATCCCGTGTCCACCGATCGCCGTTCTGGTCGTTCAGGTTGAAATCCGGAACGCGTTCCCCGATGCTCGGACCGCGTTCGGACAGGTCGATGCGCTCGACCTGGGGCCGCGCGGCGGCCGGCGCGCCCAGGGCGGCGATCAGGGCCAGGGACGGAACGAACCCAGGTGTCATGGACATGCCGGCCAATCTATCGGGTTCGGCAGGGAAGGACAAGGGTTAACGGGTGACCGTGCGCCGCGGGTCCGATCGGGCCGACCGCGACATCCGGGCGTGATCCGATCCATGGTTCATCCATTGCGCCCCGAGCGGCCGGCGTTTCACCACGGGCCTCGAACTCGAACCCCTGGATCCTCCGTAACCGCGCCACAATGAGACTCGTCGGCCGGTCTCCGATGATTGACAGGTGTTCGGGCCTCGAACATAATCCGCATCGTGAACCCCGCGCGCGGCATCGTCGGTGGACTGACGCTCGCCGCCGTGTCGGCGGCGCTGGCCGGAGGCCCGTTCGTCCACGTGCACGGCGTTTCGGATACGGCGCATGGCCCGTCGTCGAGCGTCGTCGTGCACAGTCACTTTCCGTCGGCGGCTTCCCATCGCCCATCCGAGGAACCCGAGTTCCATGCGCCGCGACATGACGGACGCGGTCTGGACCTGTTCGTGTCGTCCGAAGGCCGGGCGCTCGCCGCCGTGGCGGGCGCGGAGCGTGAATGGGTCGGAGCGCCGTCACCCGAGGCCGGCGGGGCTTCGGGCCCCGTTCGCTTCGACCGCACGCACGATCCGCCCATCGACGCCGTTTCTTCCCGCGCTCCTCCCTTGCAGGTCCCGCCTTTCGATTGACCGGGCGTTCCGGCGCTGTTGATCACCGCCGGTCCGAGCCGGATCCGATTCGTTCCGATCGTTGACGCGAGGTTCGTATGTTGGAACGCGCTGTTCGCGCGAGGTCGTTCCTGGCCGTGCCCGTCCTGATCGCGGCGTGCGCCTCGGCGCCGCCCGACGCTCCCGACGAATCGTTGGCGGAAACCGCCGAGGCGCTTTCACGGACCGAGTTTACCGAGCGGGTCGAGAACTTCTTCGAGTACGACCCGCTGCGGGCGGGCGAATCCAGCGAGTTCCTGATTCACCTGACGGATCTGGGTGACGGCTCTCCCGTCATCGAGGCCCGCGTCGACCTGACCGTCCGCTCGTCCCTGGGACGCGAGATCCTCCGCGCGCGGGCCGCGGCCGGCCGCGTGGGCGGCATCTACGTGGCGGCGCTGGCGATTCCAGACCCGGGGCGCTATGCGATCGAGTTCCAAATCGAAAATTCCCGTTTGAGCGAGACGATGGCGCTCGACGGGTTCGAGGTGCGGTGATGGGAATGGAAACAACGTGCGCGCGTCTGCTGCTTGTCGTTTCGCTTGTTCTGGCGGCATCCTCCGGCGGGATCGCTCAATCCGGAGACCTGGAGCTGACCATCGAACGCGCCGTCGACATCTATCTCGAACGCAGCCTCGAGATCGAGGCGGCCCGGTTCGAGGTCGACCGCGTCCGCGCGGATCGGATCGCCGCCGGGCTGCGGCCCAATCCGGAATTGGAGGTCACCGCCGAGAACTTCAAGTTCGCCGGGGACGCCCCGTTCGGCAACCTGTACGAGTTGGCCGTCTCCTACACGGAAACGTTCGAGCTGGGCGGCCAACGCGCGTTGCGAACGGCCGTGGCCGATGCGGGCGTCGCCATCGCCGAGGCGCGGCTGGCCGATACGCTGCACCGCGGCGTGGCCGAGGTCGAACGGTTGTTCTACCGGGCGGTCCTGGCGAACGGGCAGGTCCGGATCGCCGAGGGAAACCGCGATGCGTTCGACGAGCTGGTTCGCTACAACCAGGCGCGTTTCAGCGAGGGCGCGATCGCCGAGGCGGATCTCCTGAAGGTGGGGTTGGAGCGCGTTCAGTTCGATCGCGCGCTGCGGCAGGCCGAGCGCGTTCGCGACCAGGCGGTCATCCGGCTCGTCCAACACCTCGGTGACGGCGGGTACCGCGGGCGCCGGGTTGTCGGCGAGTTCCGGTTCGAACCTGTCCGTCACGATCTGGACGCGCTGACGCGGTCGGCGCTCGAGGTACGCCCCGACGTTCGCACCGCGGCGCTCGAGGCGGCCCAGGCGGCGGACCGGCTGCTTCTGGAACGGGCCGAGGCAGTGCCCGACATTCGCTCTTCGTTCGGATACAAGCGCCTCGGCCCCTTCGACACCGTGTCGTTCGGCGTATCGATCCCGCTGCCGTTTCGGGACCGAAACCAGGCGGGCGTTGCCCGCGCGGTGGCCGTCGAGCAGGCGTCGCGTTCCCGGTTGCGGGCGGTGCGGAATCGCGCCATGGCCGAGGTGGAGTCCGCCTACCGGGCCTGGGAGGCTTCGCGCGACCAGCTCGGAACGTTTCAGGACCAACTGCTCGACGGGGCCGGGCGATCCTACACGATCGCGTCCGTGGCCTACCGCGAAGGCGCGACCGAATTGCTGCCGCTGCTCGAGGCGCAGCGGACGCGGGCGTGGGTCGAGGAGCAGTTTCTCCAGGCGCTGTTCGATTACCGCATGAGCGTTGTCGACCTGGAACTGGCGTCGGGAACGGATTTGGAGTGATGCCATGGACACCGTTCACACACCGTCGAAGGGTTCGGCGCGGAGCCTGACCCTGCTGATAACCCTGGCCGTGATCGTCGCGGCCGTCGTCGTCGCCTGGCCCCGCCGGCCCGGCGTCGACGTCGAAGAATCGCCGGAAACCGTGGAAAGCGAGACAACGGGGACCGTGTCGTTCCTGATGGAGCAGCAGTGGCTCATCCGCATGAAGCTGGCGCAGGTGACCGAATCGCGGCTGGCGCCGCAAATCACGGCGACCGGTTATGTCGTCCCGGCACTGCCGAATCATGCGTTCGTCGCTCCGGCCGTCGGCGGCGTCATCGGGGGCGCGGGGCTGCCGAGCCTGGGCCAGACAGTCCGGAGCGGGGAGATGATCGCCGTCCTGACCCAGACACCCACGGCCGCCGAATCGGCGCAGATCGCCGTCGAACGAGCGCGCGTCGAATCGGAGCGGCGGGGCCTGGCCGAGGCGCGGATGGAAGCGACGGCGCAGGTGGAACTGTCCCGCTCCGAGGCGGGGCGCGCCGAACGCCTGTTCGAAGCGGGGGCGTACTCCCAGCGTCAGCTCGAGCAGGCCCGTACGGCTCTCGCCGTCGCCGAGGCCGGTCTGGCGGCCGTGGAGGCGCGCCTGGAGGCACTGGCCGCTCCCTCGGCGCCGGCGACCCACGAAGTTCGGGCGCCGATCACCGGCACGGTTGTCGGCGTGACCAAGCGGTTCGGCGAGCAGGTTCAGGCAGGCGAGGCGATCGTCGAGATCGTCAACATGGAGACGGTGTGGATCGAAGCGCCGATCTTCGAGCGGGATCTCGGCCGGTTGCGCGAAAACCCGCGGGCGCGGTTCACGACGCCGACGTTCCCGGGCCGGGAATTCGCCACGGGCGCGGTCGTGGACGGCGGCGCCGTCATCGACGAGGAGACGCGCACGGCCATGTTCGTCTTCGAGTTGTCCAATACCGACCGCGCGCTTCGAATCGGGATGCAGGCCAACCTGCGTCTCGACGCGAACGAAGAGATCGATGCGCTGCTGATTCCGAGGGAGGCCGTCCTGGACAACGAGGGGAGCGACATCGTGTACGCCCTGTTGACGGGAGAGGAGTTCCAGCGCCGGGACGTGATTCTCGGCGACGAGTACGGCGACATGGTCGCCGTCCTGTCGGGGCTGGAGGCGGGTGAACGCGTCGTGACGCAGGGAGCCTATCAACTGAAGCTCCAGGAATTGCAGCCGTCCGATCCGGGCGCGCACATCCACTAGACGCGGCGGTCCCGGACACTCATGCTCGACCGCATCATTCACTGGTCCCTGCGCAACCGGTTGACCGTCATAACGGGAGCCGCCGTCCTGCTCGTCTACGGCGGCATCGTCACGTCGCGTGCGCCGATCGACGTGTTTCCCGACCTGACCGCGCCCACGGTCACGGTCTTGACCGGAGCGCCGGGTCTGGCGCCGGAAGAGGTCGAGGCCCTGATCAGCGTGCCGCTGGAAGCCGCGCTGAACGGCGCCACGGGCGTGTTCCGCGTGCGATCGAACTCGGTGGCCGGCCTGTCGCTGGTCTTCGCCGAGTTCGAGCTCGACACGGACATCTATCGCGCCCGCCAGACCGTAACGGAGAAGCTGCAGCAGGTGCGCCTGCCCGAGGGTGTGGACTCGCCCGTCCTGGGGCCGATTTCCTCGACGATGGGCGAGATCATGTTGATCTCGATGCGCTCCACCGGCGCCAGCACCGCCATGGATGTCCGTTCGATCGCAGACTGGGTCGTCCGGCCTCGGCTGCTGGCGCTGCCGGGGGTGTCGCAGGTGACGGTGATCGGCGGGGATCTCAAGCAGTACCAGGTGCTGGTCGACCCGGCCCGGCTCGTCGACTACGGTCTATCGCTCGAAGAAGTGACCGCGGCCGTTCGAGCGGCCAATGCCGTGGGCGCCGGCGGCATCATGGAACGGCCGAACGAGGAGTTCCTGATCCGGGGGCGCGGGCGCGTTTCCGATCTGGAGGACCTGGCCGAATCCGTCGTCACCGTGCGCGACGGACGCCCCGTGCTGGTCGGCAACGTGGCGGAAGTGCGGCTCGGCGCGGCGATCAAGCGCGGCGACGGTGGTTTCAACGCGCAACCGGCGACCGTTCTCACGATCCAGAAGCAGCCCGACGCGAACACGCTGGAGTTGACGGCCGACGTCGAAGCGACTCTCGCGGACCTGGGCCGGTCGCTTCCCGGCGACGTGGTCATCGATACCGAGGCGTTCCAGCAGGCGGATTTCATCGAGCTTGCCGTCGGCAACGTCCGCCAGGCCCTGATCGAAGGCGGATTGATGGTCGCCGTGGTCCTGTTCCTCTTTCTCTGGAACGTCCGGACCGCGTTGATCAGCCTGACGGCGATCCCGCTGTCGCTGCTGGCCGCGGTCGTCACGATGAGCTATTTCGGCATCGGCATCAACACGATGACGCTGGGAGGACTGGCCATCGCCGTCGGCGAGTTGGTGGACGACGCCATCGTCGACGTCGAGAACGTGTTCCGGCGCCTGAAGCAGAACGCGGCGTCGCCGCGCCCCGAACCCGTGCTGACGGTGGTCTACCGGGCGTCGAGCGAGATCCGGAACTCGATCTTCTACGCCACCCTGATCATCATCCTGGTGTTCCTGCCGCTGTTCTCGCTGGCCGGGATCGAAGGCCGCATGTTCGCGCCGCTGGCGTTCGCCTACATCGTTTCGATCGCGGCCTCGCTGGTGGTGGCGCTCACGCTCACGCCGGTGCTGTGCTATTGGTTCCTGGCCCGGTCCAGGCTCATCGAACGGCCCGGCGACGCGGTTCTGGTCCGTTTCTTGAAGGCGGTCTACGCCCGCGTGCTCGCGGCGACGCTCCGGCATCCTCACGAGGTCATCGTCGTCTCGCTGCTGCTGCTGGTCGTCTCGCTGTCGCTGGCGCCGCTGATGGGCCGCGAGTTCCTGCCGCCGTTCAACGAGGCCGCCATGAACATCAACGTGACGCTGCCTCCCGGCACGTCGATGCGAGAGTCCAACCGGATCGGGGCTCGTGTCGAGGAAGCCCTGCGCGAGATTCCCGAGGTCGTGTCCACCACCCGGCGAACCGGTCGCGCCGAACGGGATGAACACGCCTCCGGCGTCAACGCGAGCGAACTGGAAGTCGTCACGGCCGGCGGCGCGCGGACGCAGTTCGAGATCATGGACGAGGCTCGCGAAATACTGGCGCGGATACCGGGCGCCGGCGTCGAGGTCGGTCAACCGATCGCGCATCGCATCGACCATCTGTTGTCGGGCACGCAGGCCCAGATCGCGATCAAGCTGTTCGGTCCGGATCTTCCGACGCTTCGGAACAAGGGGGAAGAGATTCGCGCGGCGATCGAAGGTGTCCCGGGCGTCGTGGACCTGCTCCTCGAGCCGCAGGTGGGCATGCCTCAGGTGCAGGTGCGCGTCGACCGCGCCAACGCCGCCGCTCTCGGCATCGCCGCGGCGGACTTGACCCGCGCCGTCGAGAACGCCTTCAACGGCGTCGTCGTCGGACAGGTCCTGGAACGGCAGCGCAGCTACGACATCATCGTGCGCCTGGAAGACTCCGCCCGCGGCTCGGCGGATTCCATCGGCAATACGCTGATCACCTCGCCCGGAGGAACCAAGATCCCGATCGCGCAGGTGGCCGAGGTGCGGGTCGACCGGGGTCCGAACACGATCAACCGGGAGAACGGACAACGCCGCATCATCGTCCAATCGAACGTGTCGGGCCGGGACCTGGGGGGCGTCATCGCCGACGTGCGGGCGGCCATCGAGCGGCAGGTCGCATTGCCCGAGGGCTACTTCGTCGAATTCGGCGGGCAGTTCGAGGCGCAGGAGGCCGCGATGACGCGCATCGTCGGTCTGAGCGCGGCCGCCATCGGTGGGATATTTCTTCTGTTGTACATGGCGACGGGGTCGGCGCGAACGTCACTGCTCGTGATGGTGAACCTGCCGCTCGCGCTGATTGGCGGCGTGGTGGTCGTGTTCCTGTCCGGCGGGACGCTGTCGGTGGCGTCGCTCATCGGGTTCATCACGCTGTTCGGAATCGCCACGCGCAATGGCGTCATGCTGGTCACCCACTACGGACACCTGATGCGTCAGGGAACCGATTTCCGGGACGCGATCGTCCAGGGGTCGATGGAGCGCCTGAGCCCCATCCTGATGACGGCGCTGGTGACCGGTGTCGGCCTGATCCCCATGGCGCTCGGGGTCGGGACGCCGGGCAAGGAGATCCAGCAACCCATGGCCGCCGTGATCATGGGCGGTATGCTGACATCCACGTTTCTGAACATGGTGGTCATACCGGCGATCTATCTCCGATACGGGAGGCCGCCCACCGCGGTCGAGGAAGGCGACACGGACGGGCCGCCGGCAGGAGGGTAAACCGCCAAGGAACGCACGGGGCCGCGTTTCGGACGGATTGACACGGCGCGCCGGCCGCCGGATAATCGGGAAACACAGTAGAGTGGCTTGGCGCAACGATAGTGGTTGCGCCCATCGGCATCGTTGCCGGCTCATTCGGACAGAGGCGTCCAACGCACGCGCGTGACTGCGTGCATGGGCGTTTTTTTTTGCTCATCCGGGGGGCGGGAGTTCGCGTTGATTACGAATCTGATGAAGACAACCGAGCAGGGATCGGGGGGCGGTCAACTCGAGGCGCTGGTCGATGTCGGGCATGCGCTGTCGGCGGCGCTGTCGCCCGCGACGGCCTTCCAGGGCGTGTTGGCTGTGATGGAACGCCGGCGAGGGGTGATCCGCGGCGCCGTGACCTTGCTGGACAGCCGGTCCGGGGAAATACGCATCGTGGCGTCCAGCGGGCTCAGCACGGCCGGCCGGGCGGCGCGTTACCGTCTCGGCGAGGGCATCATGGGGCGCGTCGTGGAGACGGGCAGACCCATCGTGGTGCCTCAGGTCAGCCTCGAGCCGATGTTCCTGAACCGGGCCGGAGAACGCCGTGACCTGCACAAGCAGGAGATCACCTATTTCTGTGTCCCCGTTTTCGTCAATGGCCGCGCCGTGGGGGCCCTCGGCGCTGACTTGCATTACGTCGAGGATCGGGACTACGACGCCGATCTCCGCTGCATGCAGGTGGCCGCCGCGATGATGGCTCAAGCCATCAAGGCGGACCATCTGGTCGACGAGGAACGGCGCCGTCTGCTGGAGGAGAACACGCATCTGCTGGGCGAGTTAAAGGAGAAATACGACTTCTCGGCGATCATCGGCACCACGATGTCGATGCGCGAGGTCTACGAGCAGGTGGCGCAGGTCGCGCACACGAAGACGACCGTCGTGATCCGGGGCGAGTCCGGCACCGGAAAGGAAATGATCGCCCACGCGATCCACTACAACTCGCCGAGGGCCGACAAGCCGTTCATCAAGGTCAACTGCGCCGCGCTCCCGGAGACGCTGATCGAATCGGAGTTGTTCGGTTACGAGAAAGGGGCCTTCACGGGCGCGTCCGCGCGGAAGAAAGGGCGGTTCGAGCTTGCCGAGGGCGGAACGATCTTCCTGGACGAGGTCGGAGACATCGATCCGACCACGCAGGTCAAGCTTCTGCGCGTGTTGCAGGAACGGGAATTCGAACGCCTCGGCGGCACCGAGACGATCCGCGCCAACGTGCGTGTCATCGCGGCGACCAACCGCGACCTCGAGCAGGGGATGGCGGCCGGGACATTCCGGGACGATCTGTACTATCGCCTGAACGTGTTCTCGATCAACGTGCCCCCGTTGCGAGACCGCAAATCCGATCTGCTGTTGCTGGCCGACCACTTCGTTCAGAAGTTCGCGAAGGACTACAAGAAGGTGATCCGCCGAATCGCGACGGGCGCGATCGACATGATGATGAGCTACCACTGGCCCGGGAACGTCCGGGAGTTGGAGAACGTCATCGAACGCGCCGTGCTGGTCTGCGACGGGTCCGGCGTCATCCACGGCCGTCATCTCCCGCCGACGCTTCAGACGGCGCAGGCTTCGGGAACGGCGATCGGGCAATCCCTGTCCGAAGCCGTCGCCGCCTTCGAGCGCGATATTCTGCTCGACACTCTGAAAACGACGAACGGCAACCGCGCCAAGGCGGCGCGGCTGTTGGATACGACTCCCCGGATACTCAACTACAAGGTTCGAAAATACGGAATCGACTGCTCGCGCTTTTCGCGCTGACGCCCGGGTCACATTCCTGTCGACCCGCGACGATCCTGACGACAAAACTGGAACCGCCGTGCCGTCACGGCCGTGTCGGTTCGTCGTCAATGGCGCCGGAGGCAACGCCGGCGCCGTGGCGGCCGGGTTCCTCTTTCGCAGTTCGAGTCTGTCCTGGCCTACGGCGTTCCTGATTCTCGGATGCGTCGTCGTCGGCGTGTCGACGCTGGCGTGGCTGGTGCGGTTCACCGAAGTCGACGAAGCGGCCGTGCGCAAGGAGATCGAGACGCGGCTGAAACAACCCGACGCGGCCGCCGCCTAGCGCGCTGCCAACGCCGGACATCCTGCGCGACGATTTCCAGCAGCTTCACCTTGAAGACCAACGTGGCGTTTCGGGGAGTCCCGGCCCCGGGCGCCCTGGATCCGCTCGGGCGGTTGGCGCCGCCGACTGGTTCGGTGCGCGCACACGTTCCACGAAACTAAATGAGAATGATTTTCATTGTTGATATTGACAAGCGTGATCCAAGGCTGGATATTCTGACGAGGCGCCGATCGCGCGGCGTGTGACCGCATTCTCGGCACAGGAGGCGTGAGTGTTTCGGAAGGTGCTGTTCTGGGTTCATCTGACAACGGGCGTCGTGACGGCCGCCGTCGTATTGATCATGTCGGTCACCGGTGTCGCTCTCACATATCAGAAACAGATGACGGAGTGGGCCGATCGGGCCTATTGGCCGGGCCAACCGACGGCGGGTGAACATCCGCTACCCGTTGAGGCGCTGGTAGCGCGCGTCCTCGAGGACTATCCGGCAGCTTCTCCGTCGGCCGTTCGATTCTATTCCGATCCGGAGGCGCCAGCGAGTGTCTCGACCAGCGGCGGAACCGTGTTCGTCAACCGGTATACAGGAGAGACAAGCGGCGACAGGGCAGAGTCGATTCGTGGATTCTTCCGAGTGATGACCGACTGGCACCGCTGGCTGGCCGACGACACGCGTTCGTGGGGCAGGGCGCTCACCGGCGCGTCCAATCTTGCGTTTCTGTTCATCGTTTTCAGCGGCATGTACCTGTGGTGGCCTCGCAACTGGAGCCTCTCGTCGCTGCGATCGGTCACGTGGTTCAAGGGGGGCCTCCGGGGCAAGGCCCGCGACTTCAACTGGCACAACGTGTTCGGGTTCTGGTCCGCGATCCCATTGGTCCTGGTCGTTGCGTCCGGGGTGGTCATTTCGTATCCGTGGGCCAGCAATCTCGTTTATGTGCTGTCGGGATCGGAAGCGCCGGCCGGGGGCCGCCGGGGCGGTGGAGCCCGGTCGGCCGGAGGGTCGGACTCCAGCCTCGAAACACCCCCGATGGACTTGAGCGGTGTGGACGGGATGCTGTTGCAGGCGGGCGAGGTAGTTCCGGACTGGCGTTCCATGAACGTGACGTTGCCCAGCCATGGAATGGACACGGTCACGTTCGCGATCGACACCAGTATTGGCGGGCAGCCGCAAGCGCGCACGACACTGGTCTTTGACCGGCTTTCCGGCCAGGTCGCCAGCCGCGGCGCATTCGCGGACCAGTCCAGGGGGCAACGCGCTCGCTCGTGGCTCCGCTACGTGCATACGGGCGAGTACTACGGGTTCGTCGGGCAGACGATCGCCGGCATCGCGTCGCTTGTGGGCGTCTTCCTGGTCTATACGGGCTTCGCGCTGGTCGTCCGGCGCTTCACGGCCTGGAGGGCGCGCCGGCGCAGCGCATAGTGCGTCATCGGGCTCCGGATCGATCGGTGCGGTGTACGGTTGGCGGTTCTTGAACCGCGACGTTGCGAACACCGCTTTTGTCCGGTTCGTGACGGGGAGGCCCGGGTTTCCGGGGATGGGTCCGCTTGCGGCGGATAGGACGGCGTGCTCGCGCCGACTCCGTTAGTTTCCGACGATTTCCAGCAGCTCCACCTCGAAGACCAGCGCGGCATTGCCGGGAATGCCGGGCGGGCCGGAGGCCCCGTAGGCCAGCTCGGGCGGGCAGACCAGGCGGCTCGTGCCGCCGACGCGCATGGTCTGCAGGCCTTCCGTCCAGCACGCGATCACGCCGTTGAGCGGGAACGTTGCGGGTTCGCCGCGGTCCACGGAGCTGTCGAAGACATCGCCCGTGCGCAGCGTGCCGTGATAGTGGACGCGGACGGTGTCGGCGGCTCCCGGGCTGGCCCCTTCGCCCGGGGCGATTTCCCGAATGACGATTCCCGAATCCGTCCGGACGGCGCCGTCGACGCCCGCTTCCCGTTCCAGGAACGCCCGGGCCTCCACGAGCTCGGCCTCGGCCTCGGCCTGGATCCGGGCCTGCATGAACGTCCGCGCAAGCGGCGCGTACCGTTCCATGTCGACCGCCGATTCGCGTCCCAGGGCCATGTCGTCCAGGCCGGCCGCGACCATCCGCAGTTCCTCTTCGGTGAGCGCGGCGTTGGCGACGGGCTGCCCGATCAGTTGTCCGAGCGCATACAGCGTTCGATCCTGCTCGCTGGCCGGAACGGGGCTCGCCGGGACGGCGTCCGCGCCGGGATCGGCCGCGCATCCGGCCAGCACGTGGCCGGCCAGCATCGAGAACACACAGACGAAGAACCGCATGGTCACTCCTTGATTCAGGGAGTTCGAGGCGAGGTGTTCGGGCCGAGACGATATCACAGAATCGCGCGCGCCCCCGGGCGCGGGATTCCTTTGACCCGCGGTGGGACGGCGGCTACTCTGTCCTCTGCCGATTCGCAACGAGGGCATACGTGACAAGGAAACCCGACCGCCGCGTCCGATGGGGCGCTCTCGCGGCCCTGGCGCCGTGGTTGATCGCGGCAACGGCCGCCGGCGCGCAGCCGGCCGAGGGCGTGGTCCGCGTCAACGGCATCGACATCCGTTATCTCGAGTGGGGCGATCCGTCGAACCCGCCGCTCATCATGCTGCACGGCATCGGCCGGATCGCCCACACGTTCGCTCACATCGCGCCCGGTTTCGCAGGCGACTACCACGTGATGGCCGTCGACATGCGCGGGCACGGCGACTCCGGCTGGGCCCCGGACGGAGCGTACAGCGTCGGCGACTATACCGGTGACATCGTGGCCATGGCCGACGCCATGGACCTCCGAGGCATCGTGATCTGGGGCAACTCGACCGGCGGCCGCGTGGCCCAGATGTTCGCGGGTCTCGAGCCGGATCGCGTGGCGGCCGTGATCGTCGAGGACGTGGGGCCGGAACGCCCCCGGAGCATCGCCAACCGGTTGGCCGTCCAGATCGAACGGGAAGACGCCGAGGGTTGGGCCTCCGTCGACGCGTTGACCGAACAACTCCTGGCGCAGAACCCGCGCACGGAGCCGGACGTGATCCGCGCGTACGCGCGCTTCGGCACGCGGGCGCGCGCCGACGGCCGGATCGTGTGGAAGCGGGACCCCGCGATCGGCGGCGACTTCGTGCCGTTGCAGCACTGGCCCCATATTCGGCGCATACGCGCGCCGATCATCTATGTCCTGGGTGGCAACAGCACGATCGTTCCCGTCGAAACGCAGGCCGAGCTGCGCCGGGTCCTGCCCGAGGTCCAGATCGTCACCATGCCGGGACTGGGCCACTATCCCAGCCAGGAGGATACCGAGGGTTTCCTGGAGATCGTCGACGCTTTCCTGGGACGCCTACGGTAGCGGCTGCAATTCCTCTTCGACGCCCTCGGGCAACGGATACTCGTCGGTGTTCAGGACCAGCGACACCAACCCGTAGTAACCCACCGTGCCGACGATGTCGACGACGCCGCGTTCGCCGAACGCCTCGACGGCCGCACCGAACGCCGCGTCGCTGACCCGCTTGTCGTTGAGCAGCTCGTTGACGAGGTCGTAGACCGCCGTTTCGTCCGCATCCATGGACGCCGGGCGCTCCCCGGCCGCGATCGCGTCGACGACGGCCGGGTCGAGGCCCTCCGAGAGCGCCGCGTTCTTGTGCGCGTACCACTCGAAGTGGGACATCCAGAAGCGCGCGGTCATGATGATCGCCAGCTCTCTCAGCTTGCCCGGCAGCGTGGCGTTGAACCGCGCGAGGGCGCCCAGCTCCTGAGCCGCGTCGCCCATCTCGGGGCTGCGCAGCAGGACGTTGAACGGTCCGCCCAGCGCGTTGCGGGGGCCGTCGAGGATGTTCGTGACCATGGTCTTCTGGGCGTCGGTCATTTCGTCCCACGCGAGCGGGCGAAACCGGTTGCCGACCAGGTTGAGGTTTTCCGGTTCTTGCATGATCGTCGATTCCGTCGTCTCGGGTTCGAGCGCCTCCGGCGCCGGAGCGCAAGCCGTCGAGGCAAGAGCGAATACGGTGGCAAGCACGAGAGCGCGCGTCATGGGGACCTTCTCCTTCGGGCCAAGATTTCGTTCGCGGCGATGGTACACCGGGCGGTCGCCCCGATCCAGGACGCATGGACGGTTCAGAAGGTGTACCGGATGCGCGCTCCGATACGCCGCGGGGCGAGGACGTTGGAAAAATACCGCCGCGCCCGGAAACCGTCCCGCGTGACGCCGATGTGGCCGGGCGTCTGCCGGACGCCGGTCACGGCGTACGCGTCGAGCAGGTTGTCCGCGTAGAAGGTCAGCGTCCAGTCGTCGCGCGATATGGCCGCCGACACGTTGTGCAGGTCGTAGGCCGGCAGCGTCTCGCCGCCCGCGCGCAGCCCGATCCGCGTGAACACGTCGCCGACGTAGGTGTAGCCGTACAGCAGTTCCAGCGCGGTGCGGCCGCCCACGAGCGTGTTGTAGGACGCCAGCAGGCTGCCCTGCTGACGCGGCGCGCCCGACAACCGGTCGCCATCGAACGCATCGGCGCCGCCCTCGAGCAGGCCGGGGGAATCCTGGCTGAGCTTCGCGGCGGTGTAGGACCACGATCCGCGAAGGCGCAACGCGCCGGTGATGTCGGCGGCCCCGGTGAACTCGACTCCCCGGCTCCGGGCGCCGGCGCCGTTCAGCGTGATCGGCTGTGCGCTGAACGGTGTCAGCCCCGCGACCTGGATGTCCTTCCAGTCGACGCTAAACAGCGTGCCGCTCGCGTGGAACCGTCCGTCCCGCCAGGAACGGCGCACGCCGAGCTCGTGGTTGGTCGTCGCATCGGGCCGGACCAGCGCCTGGTCTTCGTAGATGCAGCCGGACTGCGGCGGGTCGTTGCCGGGATCCTGATCCGTGAGCAGCGCGATCTCCTCGTCCGTGCAGATCCGGAAATTGTTGCCGCCGCCGATGCGGTACCCTTCCGAGCGCGTGAAGTAGGCCGTCGTCACCGGGTCGATGCGGTAGCCGACGCTCGCCTTGAACAGCGCGCCGCGGTCGTCGGACTCGAATTCGGTGAACGGCGAGTTGTACGCCGGCGTGTATGGGAATTCCGTCAGGCTGCCCGTCCCGATACGGTAGCCGAACAAGCGGCCGCCGACGGTGACGCGCCAGCCCGCGCCCAACTCGCGCGAGATCTCGCCGAACAGCGCCCGCTCCTCGACGGACTGGCTCCCGAGGCTGTAATACTCGACGGGTTCCGTTGCCGGAAGCCCTCCGAGGACGGGAGTCACCCCGGAAAACTCGGTCAACCCGGGCGCGAACTCGAAACTGGTCCCCCGGCTGTCGTAGTCGTTGAGGAACACGCCGCCGATCCAGCGCCACGGCCCGGCGCCGGTCGATACCAGGCGCGTTTCCCAATTGAAGCGCCGCTCCCGAGCGTCCTCGCGGGTATAGGCCGAAAAGGAGCGGAAGCGCGCGGTCAGGTCGGCCGCCGTCACGTCCGGGTCCATGGCCCGGGCGCGCTCCAGCGCCGGGAACGCGCCCGGCAGCAGACCCGCGATGCCGAATGCCTGGATCAGCAGGTCGGTCTGGTCGCGCTGACCCGCCGCCCTGTAGCGCGAGTAGCCGATCGCCGTGGTCAGCTCCACGCCGGACGGCGACCACCCGAGCTCCATGCTCCAGAGCTGGTTCCGGCGGTCGTTCGGCTCCAGGTAGCGGTGCGCGGCGACGTAGCGCTCCGTGTCGAACGCGCGGGCGTGGTTGATCTGGCGGGCGCCCACGCGCTGGTCCTGAACGTGGTAGGCGAAGAGGGCCGACAGGTCCGGTGTGGCTTCCCACGACAGCGAGAGGCGCGCCGAGACCGTGTCTTCCGTGTTGGCGTCCGGCTCGCGGCGGAGATTGGCCTCGACCGCCGCCCGATCGTCGAGATCGGGCTCCGGTTCCGAGACGCCCGGCGTTCTCAGCAGGTAGTCGTAGTCGATGAAGCCTGGGTTGTCGTAACGGTCGATGGACCCGCGCAATGCCAGCCGCCGCCTCGCCAGCGGCAGGTTGAACGTGACGCCGGCGTCGGTCCCCGCGGCGCCGCTGTGCGCCAGGGCGAACAGGTCGCCGCGGACCTCCAACATCGGCCGCTCCGCGTCCGGCCGCCGGGGCAGGTAGCGGACGGCCCCGGCGAGCGTTCCGGCGCCGTACAACGTGCCCTGCGGGCCGAGCAGCACCTCCACCCGCTCGATGTCGTGCAGCCGGAGGTCGACCGACAGCGGGATGTCGCCCAGGTAGGTGGCCACGCCGTTGTTGTAGTTGTTGCCGGCCTGCTCGGATCCGTTCAAGGCATCCGTGTGCAGACCGCGAGCGATGATCACGTTGCTGCCGCGCGCGCCCTGATCCACCACGGTCAGGCCGGGCGTCCACCGCGCCAGCTCGGTCAGGTTGTCGATGGCCCGCCGTTCGATGTCGGCGCCGGTCACGGCCGCGATGCTCATGGGCGCCTGTTGCAACAGCTCCTCGCTTCGGCCGGCCGTGACCACCACCGCCTCCCCGAAGACGGCAATCCGCAGGGTGATCGGGGGAAGCTCCACGCGGCCGGTCCCGACCGTGATGCCGTCCACCCTGGCCGGGCCGAAGCCGCTTCGGGAAACGGTCACCGAATAGGCGCCGGGCGCCAGCCCGGGAAAGGAGAACCGGCCGCCGGCGTCCGTCTGCGACTCTCGCTGTCCCCCGGGTCCGTCCGTCAGCGTGACGCCGGCTTCCGGCACGACCGCGCCGGTCGCATCGACGACCGCGCCGGCGATCTCCGCGGTTTGGGCGGCGGCCGGCGTCACCGCGCAGACAAGGTGCAGAGCCGCCAGGAGGACCACGGCCATCGGTGACATCATGGGACGTCGGAACATCCGGTCATCCTAGCATCGACGCTTGACAGCGCCGTGCCCGCCAACGAGAATCGGTCCATCTCTCCAGGAGAAATGACGATGCGACGCTTCCAGACGATAGCGGTCTGTTTTATCGCCGCGGCGATGGCCGCCTACTGCACGGGACCCGCGCCGGACGCCGAAGTCGAGGCGCCGGAGGCGGACGGTCCCCCGCCCGGAACGCTTCGCAGCGGCCCGGCGTTCGAGTTCAACGCGATCACCGACGACATCTACCACGCCACCGGCACGGGAACGCTGTCGGTCGGCAGCAACTCGGTCATCATCATCAACGAAGACGACGTCATGATCGTAGACTCGCACATCACGCCGGCGGCCGCCTACGTGCTGAGCGAGGAGTTGCTGGAGATCACCGACAAGCCCATACGATACGTCGTCGACACGCATTTCCACTTCGACCACGCCCACGGCAACCAGATTTTCGGTCCCGAAGTCGAGATCATCGGCCACGAGTTCACGCACGCCATGCTCTCGGACCCGCAGGGGATCTTCGAGTCGCGCACCTACGCCGGTTTTACCGGCGGCGTCCCCGGCCAGGTGGAGAACCTGCGGGCGCAGGTCGAGAGCGCGGAGGACGCCGAGGAGCGCGCCGCGCTCGAGGCGCGGCTCCAGGTGCAGGAGCAGTACATGCTGGCGCTCGACGCCACGAACCCGACGCCGCCGACCCTGAGCTTCACCGACACGCTGACGGTCTTCGCCGGAGACCGCGAGATCCGTCTGATCCATCCCGGCCGCGGCCATACCGGCGGCGACGTCATGGTCTTTCTGCCCGAGGAACGCATCATCGCCACGGGCGACTTCTTCCTGCCGGGCACTCCCTACATGGGGGACGCCTACCTGGACGAGTGGCCCGATTCCCTGGAGAGTCTGCGGGAGATCGACTTCGAAACGGTCCTGCCGGGTCACGGCCCGCCGTTCACGGACCGCGCGCGCATCGACGCCCTGCAGGCGTACCTCGGGGACCTCTGGTCGCAGATCGGCGATCTCCGCGAGCAGGGGTTGAGCGCCGAGGAAGCGGCCGAGCGGATCGACCTGACGAGCCATCAGGACAACTATCCGAACATCACGTCGCCGGGAATCGATCCTCGGGTCACGATCCGCGCGTACGAGCGGATGGACGAGATCGCCGCCGGCGGGTAGGGCCGCCCGGAACCTAGAAAAGCTGCGGCAAGACCTCGCGAAGGTAGCGTTGCCACACCGGGTAGGCGTGCCCGCCTTCGGTCACGCGGAAGACGTGTTCGACTCCGTGTTCGGTCAGAAGGTCCGAAAACGCCTGGTTCGACTGGAACAGCGTGTCTTCGAAGCCGCAACCCACCCAGAGGAGCGCCAACTCGCGGTTCAGGCGCGCCGAGTCCCGAAGGACTTCATCGAAGTTCACGCCGCCCGTATCCGGGTTGTTCGCGGCCCCCATCGCCGAGCTGAAGCCCGCCACCCGGCTGAAGAGCTCCGGGTGTGTCAGCCCGATGGCCAGGGACTGCGCGCCGCCCAGCGACAATCCGGCGATCGCCCGGTGTTCCCGGTCGGCGTGGACGCGGTATGTCGCCTCGATCAGCGGAATGACGTCTTCGAGCAAGTCGCGCGCGAACCCCTCGCGCTGCCGGCGGTTTTCGTCGGCGTCGCCCCTTCCCGTTCCCGGTTCCCGCCGGAACGCGAAACCGAACGGCATGACGACCACCAGCGGTTCCAGCTCGCCGTCGGCGATCAGGTTGTCCAGTATGATGTGCGCCCGGCCGCGTTCGGTCCAGCTTGCCGGGTCCCCGCCGGCCCCGTGCAGGAGGTACAGGACCGGGTAGCGGTCCGTGGAGTCCTCGTAGCCCGGCGGCGTGTAGACGACGAGCTCACGGTCGGTTCCCAGCGAGGCGGACGCGTAGCCGACGGTTTCGACCGCGCCTCGCGGTACGTCGCGAAGCGCCAGATAGGCAGGTTCCTCGGCATCCTGCGCCCACCCGGATGACGTGGCGACACCCAGCGACAGAACCAGAGCGATACGATGTTTCATCGGGACCCCCATTCCGCGCGATTATATTCCGCGTGCGTCAGTATCCCAGCGCGCAACCGTCCTTCCGGGGATCCGATCCGCCGATGAGCACGCCGCGGCCGCGGTCGATGACGATTCCCTGGTAGCCGCCGAAACCTTGCGACACGTCGACGAGACGGTGTCCCTTCGCGGCCAGTCCCCGGCGGACCTCGGCGGGGAACGCGGACTCCAGCGCCAGCGTCCCGGGATCGTGCCTGAAGCGGGGCGCTTCGCCGGCCGCCTGCGCGTTCATGCCGAAGTCGATCAGGTTGGCCAGCACCTGCGCGTGGCCCTGGGACTGCATGTCCCCGCCCATGACCCCGAACGACAGCCAGGGTCTCCCGTCGTGGAGCGCCATCGCTGGGATCAGCGTATGCGCTGGCCGCTTGCGCGGCGCCATGTGGTTGGGGTGGTGCGGGTCCAGCGAGAAACCGTCGCCGCGGTTGTGCAGACAGATGCCGGTCCCGGGAGCGACGACGCCGGCGCCGAACGATCCGAAGAGGCTGTTGATGAACGACACGGCGTTGCGTTTCGCATCGACGATCGTGAAGTAGACCGTGTCTCCGGCGGCGAGATGGCCCGGGGACCGAGTGCCGGCCGCGCGGTCCGGATCGATCGCGCCGCGCCGGGTCCGAGCGTAGTCCTTGGATATCAGGCGGCCGGTGGGCACGCGCGCATGGCCGGGATCCGCGATGTAGGCCGCGCGGTCGGCGAACGCCAACTTGGTTGCTTCGACCAGCGTGTGTACGTATTCGACCGAGTTGTGGCCCATCGCCGCGAGGTCGTAGCCCTCGATGAGGTTCAATATCTGAAGCGCGGTGACGCCCTGGGTGTTGGGCGGCATCTCGAAGACCTCGTGTCCGCGGTACGTGGTCGAAACGGGTTCGACCCATTCGGCCTCGAACTCGGCGAGGTCGGCCGCGGTCAGGAAACCGCCCGCGGTGACGATGGCCTCGGCGATCGGGCCCCGGTAGAACGCGTCGGCGCCGCCTTCGGCGAGCTGCCGGAACGAGCTGGCCAGGTCCGGGTTGCGGAACACCTCCCCGTGGCCGGGGGCGCGCCCCTCCGGCAGGAAGGTCGCCGCGGCGTTGCCATCGTTCCGCAAGTGCTCCTCGGCGTCCCGCCATTGTCCGGCCACGATCTCGGAGACGGGGAAGCCGTCGTCGGCATAGTGGATAGCGGGCTCGAGCAGGCGTGCGAACGGCAGCGTGCCGAAGCGCGCGTGGAGCTGGAACCAGCCGCTGACCGCGCCCGGAACGGTAACCGTCTGGACACGGGAGAGCACGCTGCGGAAACCGACGGCGTCCAGCGACGCCCGCGAACCGGCCCAGCCGCTGCCGTTCAGTCCGACGGGCCGGCCATGGCCGTCGATCGACACCAGGGCGAACATGTCGCCGCCGATCCCGGTCATGGTGGGTTCGACGACGTTGAGGACCGCGGCCGCCGTAATCGCCGCGTCGGCCGCGTTGCCGCCGTCCTCCAGGACGCGCAACGCGGCGGCCGAGGCCAGCGGCTGGCTCGTCGCCACCATGCCGTTGGACGCGAGGACCGGAGACCGGGCGCCGCCGGCTCGGCCGGCGGGCCGGTCGCCGTGGCCGGAGGGCGCGTTCACGCGCCGAAGAACGCGATTCCGAAGACGCGGTCCATGATCAGGATCACGGTCATGCCGGTGAAGGCGGCCATGCTGATCCAGCCGAATCCGGTGGCGAACCGCGACGGGTAGAACAGCCGGTCCGTCTTGGGAATCACCGCGAAGCAGTAGTAGAGGTTCAGGAAGAAGATGACGGGCGCGATGAAGTACGCCAGAGCCGAAGCGACGAGAACCAGGAACACGGGCCGCGGCAGTCCGGCGACGACGGCGGTCGCCGCCACCAGCGAGAAGAGCATCGTCGCGCGGTAGATGTTGAACTCGGAATACCAGCGGCTTCGATGTTCCGGTCCGAGATCGCCGGCCGCGATGCCCTGGAGTCCCGCGGTCGGGCGGAACAGGTTCCGGCAGCAGGCGCCCACGACGCGCGGCCACCCGTCGAAGTAGTTGAACGCCGTAGAGAACGTGGCGGCGAACGCGCCGGCCAGGAACACGATCATCATCCCCGGGCCGAGGCTCTGCGAGAACACCTGCCCGATCTCGCCGATGACCGCGTTGCCGGCCACCTCGCTGGGATACAGCCAGACGGCTGCGAGCAGCAGGAAGACGCACGCGAGCAGGAACGACACGACGTGTCCGGTGCGGAAGTCCCAGAGCCCGATTCGGAACCAGCGTCGGCAGTACTCCCGAGCGTGATCCGACAACTGCCGCGTGTCGACGGCCAGGTCCGCCTTCCCGGACGCGAAGGGATCGAAACGGCGGACCACGCCCGCCGCCTCCAGCTCGGGCCGGATCCGGCCCATGCCGACCTTCTTGGCCTTGCCCCATTCCGACGCCTGGAGCGACACGTCGATGCCGGTGGGCAGGAGGCCGAGAAACGAAGCCAGGATCAGCCAGGAGCCGCCCGGTATCTGGACCTGCACGAAGTTGGCGAGGGAAGACAGCGGCGCGGGCGCGGCGAAGTAGGCGACGGCGCTCGATAGCGCCAGCATGCCCGCGAAGATCTTGGACGTGATCTCGAGGGCCTTGTAACGCTGGAAGAGCAGGATCACGACAGCTATCAGGCCGAGTCCGAACGCGAGGACGGCGATCGGGAGATCCACGCCCAGGTATTCGAGGACGAAGTAGTACACGACCGCCGCCGCCGCCGCCAGGCGCCCCGCCTGGCCGACGACGCACTGGATCAGCGTCGTGACCAGGACGTACCATACCGGCCACTTCCCGGCCGCGGTCGAGTAGGCGTCCAGCATGCTGCGGCCCGTGGCGTGCGTGAACCGGAACGCCATCTCGAAACCGTAGTACTTGAAGATGTAGGCGACCGGAATCGCCCAGAGCAGGGCATACTCGAAACGGCCCCCGGCGGCCGGCGCCGTGACCAGGTGGCTGGTCCCGATGCCGGTCATCATCAGGATCATGCCGGGACCGAAGTGTCGCGCCAGCCCGAGCAGGGACGTTTCCGGCAACGGCAGGTCGTCGAGCGTCTTGTGGGCGGACATCCGGCGGGAGTCTAGCAGCCCGTGGGGGGATTGTATACGGTGGCGGGTTAACCGGACAGGGCTGTCCGGTTCTTCTCGAGCCGCCCGTCGACCAACTCGACGATTTCGTCTACAGTCGCGGACGCGAGCCCCTGCGCGGCCGCGATCCGGCGGATCAGGCAGTCCACGCGTTCGATGTGAGCGGCCCCGCCGAACAGGGCCCGGGCCGCCGACGACGGGTTGGCCAGACCCGCGGCGGCCGCCGCGTACTTCTCGAACGGCACGAGGTCGGCGTCGGCGGCGCCCAATCCCATACAGAGCTTCCACACCCAGTCGTAGACTTCGCGCGACCGATCGACGTCCCCGTGGACCGCGTCACGGATCGGGATCATGTCTTCGGCGCCGATGCACCGGTAATTGCCGGCCATCAGCATGGGCCACTTGGCCAGCGGGACGAATATCGAGTCGTGCACGCGCAGCTTCACCGGGATCTGGATCTCGCCCCCGCCCGCGTCGAAGCGCGCGCCGGCGATGTCCCGTTCCAGGTCGCGGAGGATGCCGGTCGGCGCGTCCTCTTCGAAGCGCGCCGCCTTGAAGTTGGTCGGCAGGCCGACCTGCAGGATGTTCTTGGGTTCGTTCGGGGGGCGGTACGCCTGGGGGTCCGGGCTCGCCAGAGAAGTCCGGCCGGGTTCGAAACCCTCCCAGACCGCGGGGTCGGCGTAGCAGGGGGCGAGCGTCTCCGTCGAAAGGCCGGGAATGCGCTCCAGGTACGGAAGCGGCGGCATGTTCATGATGGCCAGCGACGGGACGCGCGAGGCCGCGACGCGGCCCATCAGCTCCTTGACTCCGGGGGCGCCGTACTGGGCTTCCTGCATCCCCAGGACGACCAGGTCGTACCGTGCGGGTTCGACCCCGGCGGGCGCGCTGGCCGTCAGCGTTCCCGGTAGCGCGGTGGACGGCACCTCGACCAGGGAGTCGCGGCCTCGGATCGGAAAACGCACGACGGTCCCCTCGCGGTTGATCAACTCGGCCGTGGGCGCCGTGGAGACCAGCCGGGCGTTGTGGCCGGCCATCAGCAGCTTGGTTGCGAACAGCGATCCGTAGGATGCGCCCAGGATCAGGACGTCGTAGCTCACGTCGCCTCCGGAGGGTCAGATGGCGCCCTCGGCGCGCGCCGCGGCGATCTCGTCGTCGTCCAGGCCGACGACCGTCTTCAGGATCTCGTCCGTGTGTTCGCCCAGCAACGGGGCGCGCCCCACGTCGGCGGGAGAATCCGAGAGCTTGATGGGGTTGCCGACGGTCAAATAGGAGCCGCGCTCGGGGTGGTCGACCTCGACGACCGTGCCGGTGGCGCGCAGCGTCGGTTCCTCGGCCAGTTCCTTCATCGAGAGGATGGGACCGCAGGGCACGTTCTGAGGGTTCAGCGTGGCCATAACCTCCATCTTGTCCTTGGTCATGGTCCACTTCTCGATTTCGGAGAACACGTGTTCCAGCCGGGGCAGCCGCGCCTCGGGAGTGTTGTAGTCGGGATCGTCCAGCCAGTCCTCGCGGCCGATCACCCGGGCCAGCGCGGGGAAGGCCTGCGCCTGGGTGATCACGTAGATGTAGGCGTCCGGATCGGTTTCCCAACCCTTGCACTTGACGATCCATCCGGGGTGTCCGCCGCCGGAGGCATTGCCCGCCCGGGGGACCGCCTTGCCGAACCGGCCGTTGGGGTACTGCGGATACTCTTTCAGCGGGCCGTGCGCGAGCCGCTGCTGGTCGCGCATCTTGACGCGGCAGAGGTTCAGGACGGCGTCCTGCATCGCGCAGGTGACCCTCTGCCCGCGGCCGGACTTCTCACGATGGAGCAGTGCGGCCAGGATGCCCGCGACCAGGTGGATCCCCGTCCCGGAATCCCCGATCTGCGCTCCGGTCACCAGGGGCACGCGGTCGATCTCGCCCGTCGTCGAGGCCGCGCCGCCCGTGCACTGCGCGACGTTCTCGTAAACCTTGCAGTCTTCGAACGGCCCCGGGCCGAAGCCCTTCACCGATGCGTAGATCATGCGCGGATTGATCTCCTGGATCTTCTCCCAGGAGAATCCCATGCGGTCGATCGCGCCCGGAGCGAAGTTCTCCACCATGACATCGCATTCCGCGATCAACCGGGCGAAGATCCTGTTACCCGTTTCGGTCTTGGGGTTCAGCGTCACGCTCCGCTTGCTGCCGTTCAGCATGGTGAAGTAGAGACTGTCGACATCCGGAATGTCCCGAAGCTGCCCGCGGGTGGCGTCGCCGACGCCCGGTCGTTCGACCTTGATGACGTCGGCCCCGAACCACGCCAGAATCTGCGTGCAGGTCGGGCCGGACTGGACGTGCGTCATGTCCAGTATCCGTATGCCTTCGAGAGCCTTGCCCATGTTTGTCCTCGTGCTGTTCCCGGGTGCTCGCCCGAAGCGCTCAACGGCTGTCCAGACCCTCGGTGAGCTCGATCCGCGTGCCCCAGGGGTCGGTCAAGATCGCGCTGGCCACGCCGGACGGATCCGGCGCGCACGGTTCGTCGAACTCCACGCCGTCCGCTTCGAGCCGTTCGCAGAAGACCTGGAGATCGTCCACCTCGAAACCGATGTGGTCCAGCACGTGTCCGCGCGTCGGCGTCCGTCGTTCGGTCGCGCCCGAGAAGTTGATGTTGATGCCCGGCAGGTCCACGGCGTCGTAACGCCATCGGACGCCCGGCGTGCCGCCGAACAGGCGGGCGTACCATTGCTTGGCTTCCGGCTCGGCGCCTGCCGGGACGTACAAGTGGATATGGTGGGACACGATGGGCCCCGCGATGGGCCGGTTGTGCCGCTCCGCGACGGGGTTGGAGCCGCCGTCGTCGACGGTGAAGCCCACGTTGGTGGCCGTCTCGTCGAACAGCTCGACCCGTTCGCCCTCGGGGGTGTACACCGACGCGATGCCCACGAACCCCTCGAGGCGCTCGATCGCCAGACCGGCGGCTTCCACGGCCTCCAGGGATCTCACGCGGAACGCGACGTGATCGACGAGCGAACGGCCGGCCGGGACCGGAGATTCCGTCGGATCGAGGACGACCAGGGTGTCGGGGAACCGGATCACCTCGGCCGGCCCCAGCCGTCCGGCGAGCTCTCCGCCCAGGGCGAGCCACAGGTCCCGGTTGGCGGCCATGTCGCGAACCGCGTAGTGGAGGTGGCCCATGGCCACGCCCGCGTCGTTGGGCGAGGCGAGTTGCGCCGGCGCCGCCGCCATTGCGCACGGCGTTGCAAGGAACAGGCCGAGGATAAGGGACCGGTTCTTCATGCGTGTCTCCGAGGGGTCCTCGGCGCGGATTATAGCGTAACGGGCGGGGCTCCGCGCCGGGCGCGACGCGGGCGAGGCGGCGCGGGGAAGTATCCGTTGCCAATCGCGGGGGCATCGGGGAGAATCTCTCCAGAACCCGGTACGGGAACCTTTACGTGTCGCGCGCGCCATTTCACTGCATGATTGCGGCCGCCGTCGTGCTGGCGGCGGGGGCCACGCCATCGGCCGGGTCCGCGCAGGCGCCGGCCGGCGGTCCAGCGCCGCTGTCCCCCGAAGCGCTTATCGACCAGTACTGCCTCGGGTGCCACAACGCGCGGATCCGCACGGCGGACCTGGACCTGGAGACGCTCGACCCGTCGAATCCCGCCGCGGACGCGGAGGTCTGGGAAAAAGTCGTCGTCCGGCTGCATGCCGGCTCGATGCCGCCCGTCGGAAACCCGCGCCCGGACGACGCCTCCTATTCGTCGGCCGCGGCGGCGCTGGAAGGGGGTCTGGACACGGCGTGGGCGGCGAACCCCGACCCGGGGCGCATCGGCGCCGTGCACCGGCTCAACCGCGTCGAGTACAACAACGCGATTCGCGACCTGTTCGCCGTCGACCTCGACGTCACGGCGCTGTTGCCCGGGGACGAGACCGCGGACGGCAGTTTCGACAACTTCGCCGACAGCCTCACGATCTCGACCGCCCACCTGGAACGGTACCTGTCGGTCGCGCGCCAGGTGACGCGCCTGGCCACGGGGCTGCCCCCGGCCTCGCCGGCCGTCGACACGTTCGAGATCCCGTTGCACGTGTTGCAGAACGACCGGCAGAGCGAGGATCTGCCCATCGGCTCGCGGGGCGGCATGGCCGTCCGGTACCACTTTCCGGTCGACGGGGACTACGTCATCAGGGTGCGGCTTCAGCGCCAGTACCAGGCCTACCTGAAGGGCATGGGCTGGCCGCAGCAACTGGACGTCCGGCTGGACGGCGCGTTGCTCGAACGCTTCGTCGTTGGCGGACAGGCCGAGGGGCGTCCGGCGGCGGCGAGCTTCGCCGGGGCCGGCGAGGTCGGCTTCGCCGGCGATCCGGAGTGGGAAGAATACATGCAGGTGACGGGCGACGCCGGCCTCGAGGTCCGGCTTTCCGTCGACGCGGGGCCTCACGTCGTCGGGGTCTCGTTCGTCCGGGAACTGTGGGAGCCGGAGGGGTTGCCGCAGCCGCTGCAGCGGGGCCGGGTCATCGGCAACGACCAGGTGTACATGGATTACGCCAACGTGGGCTCGGTCGAGATCGCGGGGCCGTTCGCCATAGCCGGCGCCGTCGCGAATACGCCGAGCCGCGAGGCCGTCTTCGTTTGCGAGCCCGCGGCATTGTCCGACGAGCGGGCATGCGCCGCGGCGATCCTGGAACGCATGGCGCGGCAGGCGTATCGCCGCCCGGTCCAGGAGGGCGACGTCCGGACGCTGATGGAGTTCTTCGACGCCGGCCGGATCGAAGGCGGCAGCTTCGACTCGGGCATCCAGTTCGCGCTGGAGCGGATGCTGGTCGATCCCGATTTCCTGCTGCGGGTCTATCGGGACCCGGCGGCCGCGGCCGACGGACGGTACCGGTTGAGCGACCTCGAGCTGGCGTCGCGCCTGTCCTTCTTCCTGTGGAGCACGATTCCCGACGAGCGCCTGCTCACGCTGGCGGCCGAGGGCCGGCTGTCCGAGGCCGGCGTCCTCGATGCGGAGGTGCGGCGGATGCTGGCCGATCCGCGCGCCGTTCGGGCGCTGGTCGGCGACTTCGCATCGCAGTGGCTCAACCTGCGGCGGGTTCCGGAGGTCGTCGTCGACCCGGGCGTCTATCCCCACTACGACCTGAGCCTTCTGGAAGGGTTCCGGACCGAGACCGAGCTCTTCGTCGCCAGCACGATCGTGGAAGACCGGAGCGTGAGGGAACTGATCGACGCCGACTACACGTTCGTGAACGAGCGGTTGGCGCGCCAATACGGCATCCCCGGCATCTACGGCAGCCATTTCCGCCGCGTGAACCTGCGCGCCCGCGAGCAGCGCGGCGGACTGCTGGCACATGGGGCCTTGTTGGCGACGACGTCGTATCCGGACCGCACGTCGCCGGTCCTTCGCGGAAAATGGCTGATGGACAACATCCTGGGCCTGCCGACGCCGCCGCCGCCGGCGGGCGTGGACACGGACCTGGCCGAGGCGGCGGGGCCGGCGCCGCCGACGATGCGCGAACGGCTGGAGGTTCACCGGGCCAATCCAGCGTGCAACAGTTGCCACGCCGTCATCGATCCGTTGGGTTTCGCACTGGAGAACTTCGACGTGATCGGCGGTTGGCGGGGTATCGACGAGGCCGGGCGGCCCGTCGACGCTGCCGGGACGACCGTCGGCGGCGCGCCGGTTGAGGGCCTGACGGGGCTGCGCGCCCTGCTCCTGGACGATCCGGAGGCCTTTCCACGCACGGTCGTAGAGAAGCTCCTGGCCTACGCCCTGGGCCGGAGGGTGGAGTACTACGACAAGCCGGCCGTGAGACGGATCGTCCGCGACGCGGCGTCGGACGACTACAGTTGGTCGTCGTTGATCCTGGGAATCGTTCGGAGCCCGCCGTTCCAGATGCGGTCGGCGGCGGAAGCGTCCGCGGCGGAATGACGGTACAATTCGCTCGTTGAGGTGAATCCGATGTTTGTCTCGAACATGGTCCTGCCGCGGCGAACCGTTTTGCGCGGCATCGGCGCGGCCATCGGCCTGCCGTTCCTGGAAGCCATGGCGCCGGCGGCGTTCGGGGCCCAGGCCGCGGCGCCCGTCCGCCGCTTCCTGGCCTTCTACGTCCCCAACGGAATGGCGATGCAGTTCTGGACTCCCGAGGGCGAGGGGCGCGACTTCACGCTGTCGCCCATCCTGGAGCCGCTGGCGCCGTTCCGCGACCGGATGCTGGTGTTGACCGGGATCAACGCCAACTGGAACTACATCCACGCCGGCGCGTCGGGGTCGTTCCTGACGGGAACGGCCAGCGGCGGGCGCAACGAGATCGAGATCGTCGCCGACACCTCGATCGACCAGATGCTGGCGCGGCGTTTCGCCGGCGAGACCCAGTTGGGGTCGCTCGAAATGTCCATGGACGTTCCGGCCAACGCCGGCGCGTGCACGGGGATCCTGAGCTGCGTGTACACCCACACGCTGTCGTGGCGCAGCCCGACGCAGCCGCTGCCGATGGAATGGAATCCGCGCGCCGTGTTCGAGCGCCTGTTCGGCGACAGCGGCAGCACGGACCCGGACGCTCGCGCGGCCCGGCTCGCCCAGCAGAAGAGCGTTCTGGACTCGGTGAACGACAAGCTTTCCAGCCTTCGAAACGAACTGGGCGCCGGGGATCGCGTCAAGGTCGACGAGTACGCCGAAGCGGTCCGTGACGTGGAGCGGCGTATTGGAAGAGCCGAGCAGCAGGCCGAAGTCGAGCTGCCCGTCATCGACCAGCCGCAGGGCGCGCCCGCGGTGTTCGAGGATCACCTGGAGTTGATGCTGGAGCTGCAGCGCCTGGCGTTCCGGGCCGACCTGACGCGCGTGATCTCGTTCATGATCGGCAAGGAGCAGAGCGCGCGGCCGTATCCGCAGATCGGCGTGCCCGAGGCGCATCACCCGCTGTCGCACCACAACGACGTTCCGGACGTCGTCGGGAAGATGGCGCGGATCAACCGGTACCATGCCGAGCTGTTCGCGGGCCATCTCGACCGGCTGCGGGCGACGCCCGACGGCGACGGGTCGTTGCTCGATCACACGATCGTGCTCTACGGCTCGGGAATCTCCAACAGCACGCGGCACTCGGGCGACAACCTGCCGCTGCTCCTGGTGGGCGGCGGGTCCGGGCAACTCCAAGGCGGCCGCCACCTCAAGTTCGGGAACGAACCGACCATCGCCAACCTGCTCATGGCCGTAATGGACAAGATGGGCGTGCCGGTGGACCGCGTGGGCGGCAGCGACGGGATTCTCCCGCTCGACGTCTAGATCGAATGCGAACCGTCGCCGCATCGGTCCCCATCCTGCTGCCGGCTCTGTGCCTGGCGCTGAACGCGGCGCCCCAGACGGCCCCGATCGACGCGGTCCCGACAAACGATACCGCGGATGCCGATGGAACGACCGCGCTGATCCGGGCCAGCCACATGGACAGCCTGGAGACGGCCCGGCGCCTCATCGAGGCCGGCGCGAACGTGAACGCGGCCAACGATCTCGGCGCGACGGCCCTTTGGGCGGCCAGCCAGAACGGCAGCGAGTCCATCGTGAATCTGCTGCTGGAAGCCGGCGCCGATCCGAACCAGGCGCTCCGGCTGGGCGAGACGCCCGTCATGGTGGCGGCCCGTTCCGGGTTTCCCGCCGTCGTCGAACGACTGGCCGAGGCCGGCGCGGATCTCGACGCCCGAGCCGCCCGGGACCAGACCGCGTTGATGTGGGCGGCGGCCCAGGGGCATCCCGGCGTCGTCCGGGTCCTGATCGAGAACGGCGCGGACATCCATGCGCGCTCGGCGGTGTGGAGCCAGGTCATGGCCGTGCCGCCGCACAGCGTCGACGCATACAACCGCGACATCCCGCACGGCGGCGACACGGCCCTGATGTTCGCGGCGCGGGTCGGCGACGCGGCCTCGGCCCGGTTGCTCGTGGCCGCGGGCGCCGACGTCGACGCCGCGGATGCCTGGGGCGTCAGCGCGACGTCGCTCGCCGCGCATTCCGGTTTCACCGAGATCGTCCGATTGCTCCTCGAGGCCGGGGCCGATCCCGAACGGCCGGGTCCCGGGTTCACGGCGTTGCACAACGCGATCATGAACCAGGACGAAGCGATGGTGCGCGACCTCGTCGCGCACGGAGCCGACGTCCACGCGCCGCTGACGACGTGGACGCCGACCCGTCGTTCATCCGCGGACCGCAACTACGCTCCGGAGCTGGTCGGGGCATCGCCCCTGTGGCTGGCCGCGCGCTTCGGCACGCCCGGCGTGATGCGCCTGCTTCTCGACGCCGGCGCCGATCCGGCGTTCGTGCACGAGGGCCGGTACTATTCCACGAGCGTCGCCGAGGAATGGCTCAACGAGCGGCGGCACCGGACCACGCCCCTGATGGCGGCCCTGGGAATGGGCGGCGGCCGCGCCTGGGTCCGGGCCGATCGCGATCCGGAGCGGCGCGAGGCGGCGCGTCTGGAAGCCGTCCGGCTGTTCGTCGAAGCCGGCGTCGACGTGAACGTCGCGTCGACCGATGGCCGCACGGCCCTGGACGCCGCGCGGGGCATGGAGTCCGTGATCGAATTCCTTGTAGCGCGCGGCGCCCGGTCCGGCCAGGACTAGCGGCCCTTCACCGCTGGTCGACGAGGATCTCGCCTTCCTTGATCGTCATGACGACGTTCAGCAGGTTCCAGTAGCCGTCGAGCGGATCCCCGTCCAGCACGACGATATCGGCCAGCTTGCCGGCTTCGAGCGTCCCGAGATCGTCGTTCATGTTGATGAACGCGGCGGTGTTGGGGCCCATGAGCTCGATGATGTCCCGGGGCGAGAACATCAGGTTCAGCGTCCGCAGCTCGTGCTTGAGTCCCTCCCACGGCAGGTACCCGGTGTCGGTCCCGTACCCGTAGACGACGCCGGCGTCCCACAGCGTCCGGGCGTTGACGGCCTTGTAGCCGGCCTCGCGGCCCCGGCCTTCGCCGGCGATGATCGCGTCGGGCCAGGCGCTGCCGTCGCGGAACGTCGGGACGTTGTCGTCGTTGTAGACGCCGAAGACCGGAACGCCGAAGCCGACCGTCGACAGGTTCTCGATTCCCGCCTCGGCCACTCTGCGGGCGTCGTCCTCGGTCAGCCATCCGAAATGCGGCGTGTGGACGAGCTTGTGCACTCCCGCGTCAACCGACGCCAGCATGGCCGCCGGGCTCACGGCGTGCACCATCACGTCGATTCCGTGCTGCTCGGCTTCGTCGACGATGGCGGCCATGGCCTCCCGGTCCGAGGCGCCCGGTTCGTTCGCCATGTTGCTCTTGATGAAATCGACGCCGGCCTCGGCGGCCGTCCGGACCTGGGCGCGGCCTTCCTCGGGCGTGCCGGTGGCGTTGGCCCGGGCGGACGTCAGAATGCGGGGAGCGACGATCTCGCCGCTCTCGGTCCGCCGCTTGAGGTCCATGATGCCGGGCAACTGGCCGCCGCCGTGCAGCAGGGTCGTATAACCGGCCTCGAGGAACTCGCGCATGCGTCCCTGAATGTCGTCTCCGCCAGTCGGGAAGTGCCGGTGCGCGTCGATGTATCCGGGGACGAGCGTCATCCCATCCAGGTCGATGGTCTGGGCGCCGGAGGCGTCGCCGGGGCCGACCGACTCGATGCGTCCGCCGCGAACGACGAGGGAACCCGCCTCGATCACATCGCCGTTGCCCACGATGATGCGGGCGTTGGCGATCGTCAGATCCTGCGCGGCGGCGCCCGGGTTGACCGAAGCGTACGCGACGGCCGCGGCCATCGGAAAGAGCCAGCGGTACATGTTCCCTACCTCCTTGCGTGAGGGACATCATACTCCGCCGAACTCCTGCCGGGCGCGCCGGAGATCGTCCGGGTTGCCGACGTCCCGCCAGGCGTACGCGTCCGCGGCGAAGGCGGCGATCCGGCGCCCCTGGGCCGCGAGTTCCAGGTAGGCGTCGACGATCGAGAACGCGCCGCCGGGAAGGAGACGGAGCAGCGCCGGCGAGAGCACGTGAATGCCCGTGAAAGCCCGTGCGATCGGCGCGTTGACTTCCCGTGCGAGCCGTGTTTCGCCGCGGGCTTCCGAACGCCATCCGCAGAGCTCGCCGCCCGCGTCGAACAGGAAACGGCGCGCCATCGGCCGATTCAGGACGGCCAGGGTGGCCAATGCGCCGACCCCCTTGTGAAACCGGACCATCCGTTGGATATCGATCGTGCTGAGCACGTCGACGTTGTGCAGGACGAACGGTTCGTCCAGGGTGTCGGCGTCGTCCAGGAAGAACCATTCCGCTTGTTTCAATCCGCCCCCCGTGTCGAGCAGGTCGTCTTCGCGCGACAGCTCGATCCTCATGCCGAGACGGCCGAGCGACGGGAGGAAGGCGCCGACCTCATCGGCGAAGTGATGGGCGTTGACGATGACCTGCCGGACTCCCTGCGCCTTGAGCCGTTCCAGAGTGATTTCCAGGAGCGTCCGGCCGGCGATCTCGACCAGCGCTTTCGGCCGCGCGTCGGTGATGGGCCGCAGCCGCGTACCCAGGCCGGCGGCCAGGACCATCGCCTTCATGCGGAATCGGCGCGGGGTACCGCGATGTTCCGCAGGGGGTCGGAAACCAGCATCTCTCGGAACGCGCGTTCCAGCGTCGGCAGCTCCAGGGGAAGCGGCGCGTTGCGGAGCAGCCACTCCAGGTTCTTGAGCGCGTACGGCACGCTGGCGAGGAACAGCGGCCTGCGCTCGAAGAACCCGCGGAAGCCGTACGCGCCCATGGCCTGCATGATCCGAATGTAGACGTACGCGTCGTAGTACCGCATGAAGGCGCCGCGGTCCAGATCGATCAGGCGCGACAGGTGGTCCAGGTACGCTTCGAGCAGTCGGCGGCGAAGCGCGTGCGGCAGGTCGGCCTTGGCGTCGAAAAGCAGGGACGCGATATCGTACTGCAGCGCGCCGCGCCGTCCGCCCTGGTAGTCGATGAAGAAGACGCCGCCGTCCCGCAGCATGATGTTGCGCGACTGGAAGTCGCGATACAGGAAATAGCCGCGGTCCGCTTCGAGCAGGAATGCGGTCAACCGCCCGAAGTCGTCCTCCAATCCCTGTTCATCGAAGGCGACGTTCGCCAGCTTCAGGAAGTAGTACTTGAAATAGCTCAGGTCCCACGCGATCGACTGTCCGTCGAAGCTGTCCCTGGGATGGCAGACGCTGTAGTCCAGATCCCGGCCCGCCTCCACCTGGAAGCGGGGCAGCACCGCAACGGCCAGCAGGTAGGCGTCGATGACGGCGTCCGCGACGAGGTCTCCGTTCCGGTTCGCTTCGAGGAACTCGTAGAGCGTCGTGTCGCCGAGGTCCTCCTCGAGGTAGACCCCGCGGTCCAGATCTTCCGCGTAGATCTCCGGGACCGGCAGGTTTCGTTCGCGGAAGTGCCTGGAGAACTCCAGGAACGCGACGTTCTCCTGGCGAACGTCGTGGCGGATGCCGATCGCGCTGACGGGTCCGGCCGTCAGGCGGAAGATGCCGCGTCCGGACGCTCCCAGCCCGCCGGCCACCGCGTCGACCCGTTCGGGAGGTGTGTCGAAGCGGCGCTTGAAAAGCGCGCCGAGTTCGTCAATGCTACCCATGGCCGTTGGAACGATAGCACTTTCACCGAAACGCCGGCGGGAGGCTCGCAATGTGGAACTTGAAACCCATGAAGCGGTGCGTTTACGGAATCGGATCGTTGGCCGTCACCGGAAGTCTGGCGGCCTGTTCGCCCGGCGCCACCGACACCAACGAGGAGTCGGAACCCGTCGCGGAAGCCGCTTTGACGTCTCCGCGCCTGTATGTGATCGATTGCGGGATCATAACGGACATGGACCCGGAGAATTTCGGACTGCGCGCCGAAGAGATCGCGGGGACGACGGACTTCTTCACGCCGTGTTACCTGGTGGAGCATCCCGACGGCACGCTGTTGTGGGACCTCGGCCAGATTCCCGACGCCGATTTTCCCGAGGACGGTTCCACGGCGTCGGCCGGCGTCTTCATGGCGGACGCACCGCTCCTGCCGCAGTTGGCCGAGGTGGGTTACGCTCCCGCCGACATCACCTTCTTCGCCATGTCGCACTACCATACCGATCACTCCGCGAACGCGAACACGTTCGCCGGCGCCACCTGGATCGTCCAGCGCGCCGAGCGCGACGCGATGTTCGCCGAGCAGGCGGCCGGGTTGTCCGATCGCGACAACTACGACCAGTTGGAGAATTCCGAGACGATCGTCGTGGAGAACACGGACCATGACGTCTTCGGCGACGGTTCGGTCGTGATCAAGTTCACGCCGGGCCACACGCCGGGCCACCAGGCGCTGTTCCTCGACCTAGCCAACCGGGGCCCGCTCCTGCTTTCGGGCGACCTCTACCACTACGTCGAGGAGCGAACGCTGGACCGCGTGCCCGGTTTCGACTTCGATCAGGAGATGACGCGCGCGTCCCGCCGCGAGATCGAGGACTTCCTGGTAGAAACCGGCGCGGAGCTCTGGATCCAGCACGACATGGCGCTGAACGCGATGCTCGACATGTCGCCGGCGTACTACGACTGATCCGGAACTTTGGACCGCCCGGTCCCGTGATGTAGGATTGCGAACCACGGAGGCAAACATGACCAAGCGATTTGCGGCAATGGCGCTGGCCGGGGGGTTGCTCGCGGCCCTGGCCGGTATCGGAGAGACGGACGCGGCGCAGCGCGGCCGCGGCAACCAGGGACCGCCCGCGCCTTGCGGCCCGAAGGCGGATCTCCCGCCGGAGTTCAGCAACAATGTGGCCGAGGACTCGCGCTGCTTCGAGATTCGCATGTACACGGTCGACCAGTCCCGCGTCGGCCAGGGCAATTTCGAGGGCGGCATCGACGAGCTGCACCAACGGTTCCGCGAGAAGGAAGTCGAGCTGTTCGAGAAGCACGGCGCCGAGATCGTCGCCGTCTGGCAGCACCTGGAGAATCCCGACACGCTGGTCTGGATGCTGGCGTACAGCGACCGCGATCATCGCGACGAAGTCTGGGAAGCGTTCGGCGACGATCCGGAATGGCGAGAGCTGATGCAGAAATACATGGTGCCCCTCTCGGCCAACACGTTCATGATGAGCGCGGCGGACTACTCCCCGCTCAAGTAGCTTCGCGCCGGTTTCGGTCATGAACGCGCGTTTGCCGCCGCCGATCCTCGCGGCGTGTCTCGGACTTGCGTTGGCGGCCGGCGCGCCGCCGGCCGCGGCGCGCGCCGCCAGCCAGACCGTCGACGATCGGGCCCTTCTCGATTCGCCGAACCGGGAGTGGCTGACCTACGGCGGGAACTACGCCGAGACGCACTACAGCCCCCTCGATCAGATCGACCCCTCCACGCTGGAACGGCTCGGGCTGGCCTGGGAGTGGGAGATCATCGGCAACGCCGGGAACCTGGAGGCCACGCCGCTGGTTTCCGGCGGCGTGATCTACGCCACCGGGTCGTGGAGTCACGTGTTCGCCCTGGACGCCGCGACCGGCGAGCTCCGGTGGCGCTGGGATCCGGCGATCGTTCGAAGCCGGGACCGCGGCGGGCCGAGCATGTGCTGCGGCCCGGTCAATCGCGGCGTCGCCTTGTACGGCGACCGGGTTTTCGTCGGGTTGCTCGACGGGCGGCTGGTCGCGCTCGACAAGGACAACGGGCACGTCGAGTGGTCCGTGCAGACCACGCCGCGGGGCGCCGACTACGCCATCACCGGCGCGCCGCGCGTCGTGAAGGGCAACGTGATCATCGGCAACGCCGGCGCCGAGTTCGGCGTCCGCGGCTACGTCACCGCCTACGACGCCGAAACCGGCGACGAACAGTGGCGATTCCATACCGTGCCGGGGAATCCCGCCGACGGCTTCGAGAACGAGGCCATGCGCGCGGCCGCCGAGACATGGACCGGCGAGTGGTGGTTCATGGGCGGCGGCGGAACCGTATGGGACGGCTTGGCCTACGACCCGGAGGAAGACCTTCTGTACGTCGGCGTGGGCAACGGCTCCCCGTGGAACCAGGCGCTGCGAAGCCCGGGGGGCGGCGACAACCTGTACCTGGCGTCCATCGTGGCGCTGGATCCCGACGACGGCGAGCTGGTCTGGCACTACCAGCAGGTGCCCGGCGACAGTTGGGACTACACGGCGACGCAGCCCATGATGCTCCTGGACCTGGAGATCGACGGCCGCGAGCGCAAGGTCATCGTTCAAGCCCCCAAGAACGGTTTCTTCTACGTGCTGGACCGCGTGACCGGCGCGTTCATTTCCGCGCAACCGTTCTCCGACGACATCACCTGGGCGTCGGGCGTCGATCCGGAAACGGGACGGCCGATCGAGAACCCGGAAGCGCGCTACGAGCGCACCGGACGGGGGACCTGGGTGTCGCCCGGCCCGGGCGGCGCGCATAACTGGCAGCCGATGTCGTACAACCCGGAGACCGGCCTGGTGTACTTCCAGGCGTCCAGCTCGCAGTACTGGTACAACGACGTCCGCAACATCCGCGAGTTCGTTTACACTCCGGGTCAGTACAACGAGGGCGTCACCACGAGCCGCGGCGGCGAGCCGCGAACGGCGCGGCCGCCGTTGAACGGCGGCAGCGTGCTCCTGGGGTGGGACCCGGTGGCCAACGCGGAAGTCTGGCGCGTCGAACGGCAGGGATCGAGCGGCACGCTGTCGACGGGCGGCCATCTGCTGTTCCGCGGCGGCGCCGGCGTGCTGTACGCGCACGACCCGGCCAACGGGGACATCCTGTGGTCGGCCGACGTCGGCGGCGGGAACATGGCGACGCCGGTGACCTACGAGCTGGACGGCCGCCAGTACATCGCCGTTGAGGTGACCGCCGCCGGCGGGGGCCGGGGCGGCCGCGGCCCCGGCGGCCAGCCGGCGCGGCCGGCGCGCATCGTGGCGTTCCGGTTGTACTGACGCCCTGACATCCGAAGCGGTTCACGCCGCGCAGCGCTCGGGAGGCAACGTCATGAAAGAGACGAGCAGGAACCCCATCGAGAACATCAGTCGACGCGACTTCATGAACGGCATGTTCTCGGCCGGCGCGTTGGTGATCGCGGCGCGCGTCCTGCCCGCGTCCGCCTGGGCGCAGTTGGCCGACGCCTCCGCGACGCGCGCCGTGGGCTCGGCGTTGAGTCCCAGCATATACCTCGGCGTCGAGACCGACGGGACGGTGTTCATCGTCACCCACCGGTCGGAAATGGGGACGGGCATCCGGACGGCGCTGCCGGCGGTGGCCGCCGACGAGCTCGACGCCGACTGGGACCGGGTCCGGATCGAGCAGGGAATCGGCGATCCGGCCTACGGCGACCAGAACACGGACGGGTCGCGATCGATCCGGGACTTCTACCAGGCGTTCCGCGTGGCGGGGGCGTCGGCGCGCGAGATGCTGATCCGCGCCGCGGCCGCGGAATGGAACGTTCCCGCGCCGGAATGCCGGGCCGAGCTCCACGAGATCGTCCACTCATCCAGTGGACGCCGCGCCGGATACGGCGCGCTGGCCGAGGCGGCCGGGCGGCTGGACGTGCCGGACCCCTCGACGCTCGAGTTCAAGCCGGCGGCGGAATGGCGCTACGTCGGCCGGGACCACAGCATCTACGACCTCCCGGGCATCGTGACCGGGACGGCCGTCTTCGGGATGGACGCCGAGCTCGACGATATGGTGTACGCGTCGATCGAGCACCCGCCCGTGCTGGGCGGAACCGTCCGTTCGCTCGACGATTCGGAAGCCCTCGAGGTGCCCGGCGTCCAGCGGACCGTCCCGCTGCCGCCCTTCACGCCCCCCTACGGCTTTCAGCCCCTCGGCGGCGTGGCCGTCATCGCCGACAATACCTGGGCGGCGTTCCAGGGCCGCGGCCGCCTGAACATCGACTGGGACGACGGTCCCAACGCCGGCTACGATTCCGACCGGTTCAGGCAGCAGTTGATGGACACGGCGCGGCAGACCGGACGCGTCGTTCGGGACCACGGCGACGTCGATCAGGAGTTCGACCGGGGCGGCACGATCCTGGAGGCCATGTACTACATGCCGCACCACGCGCACGCGCCGATGGAGCCGCCGGCGGCCGTGGCCGACATCCGCGGCGGGCGGGCCTACGTCTGGGCCCCCACGCAGAACCCGCAGGCGGTTCAGGACACCGTGGCCGCCGCGCTGGGCATCGACGCGGCCGACGTGGTCTGCAACGTCACGCTGCTCGGAGGCGGGTTCGGGCGCAAGTCCAAGCCCGACTACTGCGCCGAGGCCGCGCTGCTCGCCCGGGAACTGGGCCGTCCCGTCAAGGTGGTCTGGAGCCGCGAGGACGACGTCCGCTTCGACTACTATCACACCGTGTCCGCCGTCTACCAGCGGGCGCGGGTGGACGCCGCCGGCCGCCCGACGGCCTGGTTGTCGCGGTCGGTGTTCCCGCCCATCGCCGCGACGTTCATCCCCGACGAGCAGTACGGGATGACGTTCGAGCACGACTTCGGGTTGAACGACCTGCCCTACGACATCCCGAACATCCGCGCGGAGAACGGCCCGGCCCCGGCGCATGTCCGCATCGGGTGGTTCCGGGCCGTGACGAACAACTTCCACGTGTTCGCCGCGTCGAGCTTCGCCGACGAGATGGCGCATGCGGCCGGCCGTGACCCGCTGGAATTTCTGCTCGACATGATCGGTCCGGGCCAGATCGTCGACCTGCCGTCCCAGGGCGTGGCGTACGAGAATTACGGCGCGCCGCTGGATCGGTATCCCGTCGATACGCGCCGGCTCCGGAACGTGCTCGAGATCGCCGGCGAGCGCGCCGAGTGGGGCTCGCGGCAGCCGGGCAACGGCTGGGGCGTCGGAATCGCCGCGCACCGCAGCTTCAATACGTACGTCGCGTCGGTGGTCGAGGTGGAAGTCGACGGCAACCAGGTCCACGTGCCGCGCGTGCACCAGGTGGTCGACGCCGGCGTCATCGTGTCGCCCGACCGCGTCCGGGCCCAGTTCGAGGGCGCGTCGGTCATGGCCGTCGGGTTGGTGCGGACCGGCGCGATCACGGCTGCCAACGGCCGCATCCAGCAGAGCAACTTCACGGACTTCCAGGTGGCGCGGATGGCGGACGCCCCCGTCGAGACGCTCGTCCATCTCGTCGACAGCACGGAGCTGCCCACCGGCGTGGGCGAGCCGGGCGTGCCGCCGGTGATCGCGGCGTTCGCCAACGCGATCTACTCGGCCACCGGAACGCGCGTGCGGGAACTCCCGTTGTCGCGGTACGGCCTGGCCTGATTCGGGAACGCGCGCGTCCGGCCCGGCGGTCCGGTACCGCGGCATGCGGCGATCCAGCAGCGGCCCTTCATGGAGAAAGGGCATTCGCCGTGAAGAAAAAGCGTACCAAGAGCGACTTGAAACGCCTTGATGCGATGAGCGACGCGAATATCGATTACTCCGATATTCCGGAACTCGATGCGGCCTTCTTTCGGGATGCGCGGGTGGTGGTCCCGCCCGGGAAAAAGCAGTTGACAGTGCGTCTGGACGCGGACGTGCTGGCGTGGCTGCAGGACCAGGGCAAGGGCTACCCCAGCAGGATTAACGCCATCCTGCGGGCGTACTACGAAGCCCATCGGGATCGGGCCAAGACTTGAGCGGCGACCGACAAGGCCGAACGGCATCCGGATCAACGACCAGTCGCGCGTCACGCGCAACGATCCCACCGAGATCGATCGGCGCTACAGGTGAAGACGGACGGAGGGGCGCGCTGTTCTAGTTCGTGCCCGGCGTGTCGGCGCTCGCGCCTCCCGCGGGCAGAGCGAACGCGTGCACCTGTCCACCCGCGGCGACGGCGACGAACTGCCGTCCGCCGGCCCCCCGGTAGGTCATCGGGTTCGCCGTCCCGTTCGCCGGAAGCCGCGCGACCCAGAGTTCCTCGCCGGTTCCGGAGTCGAGCGCGCGGAAACGGGCGTCGCTCGTCGCGGCGATGAACACCAGCCCTCCCGCGGTGACGATCGGCCCGGCCGCGCCTCCCCGGCCCGTCTGTTGCCGGTCTTCGGGCAGGCTGTCGGTCACGCCCAGCGTTACCTGCCACGCGAATTGCCCGGTGGCGGCGTCCACGGCCGTCAGGCGGCCCCAGGGCGGCTTCTGGCACGGCATGCCCATCACGCTAAAACCGGAATAGGGTCCGGGACCGCTGATGCTGCCCCGGTCGTAGGGCTGCGGCGAGCCGTTGCCGCTGCCGTAGTCGCCGCCCTCCCGCTTCAACTCGATCCAACCCGTGAACGCGGCGTCCTGCGTGAAGGCGAACACGTAACCCCGCTCGGGGTCGGCCGCCGGCCCGCCCCAGTTCGTCCCGCCGTTGCCTGGAAACTGGATGCTGGATCGCGGGGGCGCGTCGGCTTCCTGGAACAGGAACGGCGTGAACGGACCCTCGTTGGCGAATCCGCCCGCGCGCTCCCAGAGGTCGCGGCACGCCGCGGCGTGTTCCTCGGTCGTGTCGTCGCCGGTCACCAGGTCATCCGGTCCGAACGCCACGCGGGCCAGCGGCGGCGGCGCGATGGGGAACGGCTGCGTGGGCGAGTACCACTCTCCGGGCGCGCCGCCCTGCGGCACGGGACGTTCCTCGACGCCGAAGACGGGCTCGCCGGTCACCCGGTTCAGAATGAACATGTAGGCGGTCTTTCCGATCAGCGCCAGCGCCGGGATCGTCTCGCCGTTCCGGCGAATGTCGATCAGGCTGGGGGCGCTGGGCTGGTCGGCGTCCCAGAGGTCGTGATGGACGGTCTGGAAGTGCCAGAGATAACGGCCCGTCGCGGCGTCGACGGCGACGACGGAGTTGGCGTACAGGTTCGTCCCCGGCCGGTCGCCGCCCCAGTAGTTGCCCGCCGGCGAACCGAGCGTCATGTAGACGATCTCGCGGTCTTCGTCGACGGTCATGTACCAGCCCCAGTGATTCACGCCGGCCCGCCCTCCGTCCCATCCGTCGTCGAGCCAGGCGCCCTCGAAGTTGGGATCTCCGGGTCGGACAATCGTGGCGAAGCTCCAGAGCAGGTCGCCGGACACGGCGTCGTAGGCGCGGGTGTCCCCGGGTTGCCCGCCCTGCGACATCTCGCCGTTGGCGGCGCCCACCAGGACGACGTTCCTGAAGATTGTCGGGACCCCGTCGTAGGGCACGACCATGTCGGCCGTCCCGCCGGTCCCGAAACTCGTCTCCGGCCGTCCCGTTCCCGCGTCGAGCACCATCAGGCGGTTTCCGACGGTGAAGATCAGGCGTGGCGGGTTTTCGCCGTCCCCGGGCCAGTAGGCCACGCCGCGCGGGGACGGGCTGCCGTCGGCGACCGCGCGCCGCCAGACTTCGCCGCCCGTGTCGGCGTCGAGCGCCACGACGTGCGCTCCGGCCGTCAGGTACATCGCGCCGTCGACGACGATCGGCGTGTTCTGGCGGGAAACCGACAACGGTGCGTCCGGTTCGACGGGCGTCGGCGTTCCGCGGCCGCCGCGGCCGCCGCCGGCCGGCGCGGTCCCGTAGTTCCACGCCAGTTCCAGCGCGCCGACGTTGCCGGCGTGGATCTCCCTCAACGGGGAGTGGCGCGTGCCCGCCAGGTCTCCGGTGTACCGTGGCCAGTCATCGCCGAGCGCCATCGGGTTCCCGGTTTGGCGGGCGGTTGCATCCGCGCCGACGATCAGGGCGGCGACTACGGTGCAGACGATGGCGCGGCGAGTCTCGGGCATGACGGCTCCTTGCGATGGGACGCTACGCAACCCGCGCCCAGAAAGCAACTCAAACCGGGCGCGGCGACCGGAGGCCCCTTGAACTCGCGTGTCACGGCGGGGCGTTGTGCGGAGTCCGGCACGGAGAACGCGGAACGGTGACGCTCGCACGATCACTGGCAGCACCTGTTTTCAGGTGTTATTATTTGACCACTTGACAGCACTGAGGTGTGATCGATGAATACGAGATTCTCGGAGGATGTGGTTCCCCTGACCGACCTCAAAGTCAATCCCGGGCGGGTCGTCAAGCATGTATCGGAAGCACGCCGGCCAGTGCTTCTCACCAACCGTGGCCGCGGGGTTGCCGTGGTTCAGGCGCTCAACGAATATGAGTCGGCCGAGGATGAACGCGCCTTCATGCGCGCCGTGGTCGCAGGACTCGCCGACCTGGAGGCCGGCCGGGAAGTCTCCTTGGCGGACGCCAAGGCGCGCCTCGGTCTCACGTAACTGAATGCCAAGGCTCACGATCCGTCTCGCCGAGTCGGCGATCGCGGACCTGGCAGCCATCAGAAGTCGGTATTCGGATCAAGGTGCGCCCGACATCGGCGACCGGCTCGTCCAGGACATCGTCACTCGTGTCGAAATGCTTCGCCGCCATCCGGACATGGGCCGGCCGGTGCCGGAGTTCGACCAGCCGTTCCTCCGCGAGTTGATCCATCCCCCGTTTCGTATCATCTACCGTCGCGATCCGAAACATGTGAGGCTCGTGAGGGTGTGGCGCAGCGAACGACTGCTCGCGCGACTCGAGGACGACGAGGCCTGAGGGATCGACGCTCGGCCAGCCCCTCTCGAATCGTGGCGAAGCGACTTTTCCCAATCCTCGTCGGACGGCACAGACCGGTACTTCCCGATGGGGCCGATCGGCGCCGTCACGATTGCCGCCTGCAGTCGAAGTCGGATAGCCTGTTTTTTGGATAACCTGTGGAGTAAGGATGGGTCGCGGATGAAGCGGACGACTCACACCGAACGTTCCGCCTTGAAACTCTCGGTTCTCGCGGGATTCCTGGTTTCGGCGCCGACCGCCGGTGCGCAACCGGGGGTCTTGTCGCCCGACGAGATCGTCGCGCGGGCTGTCGACCGCGTCGAGTCGCAGCGCGAGTCCCGGGCCGAGCTGGCATTCGAGTCCCTGATCCTGACGACCACCGAGAACCTGGACGCCGATCTCCAGGTCCGGGAAACCGAGCGGCAGACATATCGCCAGTACGCGGTCGTGGGCGCGCCGTACGAGGAGCTCATCGCCCGCGACGGCGAGCCGCTCGATGAGGACGAAGTCCGCGACGAGGCCGACCGCAAGGAGGCGTTCATCCGCGAAGTCCGCGAGCGCGTTGCCCGGGGCGAAGACCCGGCGCCCGAGGTCGAGACCCGTGTCGAGTTCGACCGGGACTTCGTCGACCGGTACCGGTTCACCCTCCAGGGCGAGGATACCGTCGACGGCCATCCGTCCTGGATCCTCTACATGGAGCCCCGTTCCGGCGGCTTGCCCGTCCGGCGCAGCATCGACACGGCGCTCAACAACGCCACCGGAAGGCTGTGGATCGCGCGGGACGACTACGGCCTCATCCGCGCCGAGTTCGAGTTGACCGAGCCGGTCCGCTTCTGGGGCGGGATTCTCGGCACGCTGCGCGGCGCGACCGGGCGGATGGAATACGTCCGCGTCGCCGATGGGGTCTGGCTTCCGGAACGGCTCGACGTGACGATCGATCTTCGCATTCTATTCGGCAACATCCGCCGCCGCATCATTCGCGAATGGAGCGATTACGCGCCTTTCGGGACCGGCGAATAAACCGAACGCCCCCAGGATCGCCCGACGGGGCCGATGTGTTCGATTGATTGGAATTCGGCCGCCTACGGTGATAGTCTCTTGCGAAAGTTTCGATAGGTCCGGCCGCAGGTGTGGACGATCGTGCTTCGGACATCGCCGCGCGGCTAGCAACGAGTCCTAGACCGGGAGAAGCAATGCCCTACACATTTACGGTAAACGGAACCTCGACGACGGTCGACACGCCGGAGGACATGCCGCTGCTGTGGGTCCTTCGCGACGTTCTCAAGATGAAGGGAACGAAGTTCGGCTGCGGCGTCGGCGCCTGCGGCGCGTGCACCGTCCACATCGACGGCCGCGCCGTCCGGTCGTGCATGACGCCCGTCGCCAACGTCAGCGCCCCCGTGACGACCATCGAAGGCCTGTCCGAGGACGGATCGCATCCGGTGCAGCAGGCCTGGATGGAGCTGGACGTCCCGCAGTGCGGGTACTGCCAGGCGGGCCAGATCATGTCGGCGGCGGCCTTGTTGGCCAACAACTCCGATCCCAGCGACGCCGACATCAACACGGCCATGAACGGCAACGTGTGCCGGTGCGGCACGTATATGCGAATCCGCGAAGCGATTCACCGCGCCGCGGCCAGCGTTTGAGGAGGGCGACATGAAAGCCAATACCGACACGACGCTGAATCGCCGAACGTTCATCAAGGTGACGTCGCTCACCGGCGGCGGAGTGGCCTTGGGCCTGTACGTCGGGACCCGTGAGGGGCGGTCGCAGTTCGGACCGCCGCCGCCCGCCCCGACGCCCGATGTCTACATCACGATCAAACCCAACAACCGGTTCACGATCATCGCCAAGAACCCGGAAACCGGCCAGGGCATCAAGTCCGCGTTGCCGATGATCATCGCCGACGAGTTGGACGTCGACTGGAACCAGGTGGACATCCAGCAGGCCGACCTCGATCCGAAGTACGGCCGCCAGATCGAAGGCGGCAGCACGGCGATTCCGAGCAACTACACCACGATGCGCCAGGTGGGCGCCGCGGCCCGGGCCATGGTCCTGGAAGCCGCCGCCGACCTCTGGAATGTTCCGGTGGATCAGTTGACGACGGCGTCGGGCGTGGTCCACGGCGGGCTGGGCCGGCAGGCGACCTACGGCTCGCTGGCGGACGCCGTGTCCAGGCTCGAGCCTCCGGACATCACCGCCGTGCCGCTGAAGGACCCGGCCGATTTCAAGATCGTCGGCCAGCCGGTACCGGGAGTGGAGAACTTCCAGATGGTGACCGGGCAGCCGATCTACAGCATCGACGTCGAGCCGGCGGGGATGCTGTTCGCCGCGTACCACAAGTGCCCCGTCTTCGGCGGTGTGGTCGAGAGCGCGAACGTCGACGAGATCCGGGCGCTGCCCGGAATCCAGCACGCGTTCGTCGTGGACGCCGACCCGGACGGCAGCGGGCGCGCCTCCGGAGTGGCGATCGTCGCCGACAACTGGTGGGTCGCCAACAACGCGCGGCAGCAGCTGCAGGTGGATTGGGACGAGGGTCCGACCGCCGTCGAGAACACCACACGGTACAACGAACAGGCCGCGAGCCTGTCGTCCCGGGCCTCGGAGGCGCCGGCCGGCGGCGGCCGGGGCGTGGCCAACATCGGCGACGTCGAGGCGGCGTTCGCCGACGCCGACCAGGTGCTCGAGGCCGAGTACTACTTCCCGCTCCTCTCGCACGCGCCGCTGGAACCCATGAACTCCACGGCCCATTTCAAGGAGGACGGCACGCTGGAGATCTGGTCGCCGAGTCAGATCCCGGGCCTGGCCAATCCCGCCCGGTCCGCCGGCATCGAGAACGACGCGGCCACCATGCACCTGGTGCGTTCCGGCGGCGGCTTCGGGCGCCGGCTCTACAGCGAGTACGACATCGAGGTTGCGGCCATCGCCCGCCAGGTCAGCGAGGAGCGCATGGAGGCCGGGTTGCCCACCGTGCCGGTCAAGCTGCTGTGGACTCGCGAAGACGACATGCACTTCGACATGTACCGTCCGGCCGGATACCACTTCTTCAAGGCGGGCCTGGACGCGGACGGGCGGTTGACGGCGTTCCGCGACTTCGTCCCGAGCGTCGCGTCGGTGGTTCCGGCCAACGAGTTCCCCCGGGGATTCGTATCCAACTTCATGGCCAACTCCATTCCCATCACCCCGTTCTCGATTCCGACCGGGGCGTTGCGAGCGCCGAGCACCAACGGCGTCTCGTTCGTCATGCAGTCGTTCATCGACGAGCTGGCGGTCGCGGCGGGCGCCGATCCGATGCAGTTCCGCCTGGACCTGCTGGCCAACCCGGTTCCCGAGCCGCAGCCCGCGGGCGGCCGGGGTGGACGCGGCGGCGGCTTCGGCGGCGGAGGGTTCAATGCGTCGCGCGCCGCGGGCGTGCTCGAGGCCGTACGGCGCATGTCCAACTGGGACGCGGTGTATCCGACGATGGGGAACGGGCGCGGCATCGGCTGCGCGTTCCAGTTCGCGCACGCCGGCTACGTCGCCTACGTCGTGGACTTGACCGCCGAAGGAAACGGTCAGATCCGGGTCAACAACGTCTGGTCGGCCGTCGACATCGGACGCCAGATCATCAACCCGAGCCGGTCGCGCAACCTGGTCGAGGGTGGGTTCATCGAGGCCATGAGCCACATGATGGACTGGGAGATCACCATCGAGGGCGGCGCCGTCGTCCAGAACAATTTCCCCGAGTACCAGCCGACGCGCATGGCCCATGCGCCGTCCAGCATCGAGGTCGAGTTCGTCCTGTCCGACAACTCCCCGACGGGGCTGGGCGAGCCGTCGCTGCCGCCGGCCATCCCCGCGATCACGAACGCCGTCTTCAACGCGACCGGCGAACGGATCCGGAGACTGCCGATGAAGCACGACGGCTATCGCTGGACGTAAGTTGCAGGCGCGCGCCTCGGGCGCGCGCCGTCTTGTAAACGAGAAGGGGCGGGGGGCTGCACACCTCCGCCCCTTCGTTTTCGGAACGGAACATGCTTCGCCTGTCGATCAAGATGACCGCGGCGCCGCTGATCGGCGTGTTCGCCGTCACTTCGGTGTCCGGGGGAGAGGCGTTGGCCTTCCAGGATCCCGAGGTCGCTCCGACCGTCGAGTTGTCGATGGACCGCGTGCCGGCCAAGCGATTCGTGGACGTGACGGGCTCCGGGTTCACCCCGAGCGCCAACGTGACCTCGCACCTGCTCCAACCCGATGGGCGCGAGTTTCCGTTCCTGCCGATGCTGACCGACAGCGACGGCGGTTTCACGCACGAGGTCGACACTCTGCTGCTGCTGGTCGGCGTCCACGAATTATGGGTGGTGGACGATACGACCGGCGTATCATCGAACGTCGCCCGTTTCGAGGTGACCCGCGAGCAGGAAACGGAGCCCTGATCACACGGCGCCTACGGGAGGTTTCATGCGATTGCTTCTGACATTCGTTCTGATGGCCGGCGGCGCGATGGCGCAGTCGGGTCATCACCTGTACGTCGTCAACAAGGGCGCCGACTCGATCTCGATCGTCGATGCCGCGTCCCTGGACGTCCTGCATACGATACCCGTCGGCGGGAACCCGCACGAACTGGCCGTCGCGCCCGACGGCTCGAAGCTGTACGTCGGCAACGCGGGCGGCAACTCGATCTCGGTCGTCGACCTGCAGAGTTTCGAGGAGACCGAGAGAATCGAAACGCCGGACTTCGCCTTTCCGCACGCGATCGTGTTCACGCCCGACGGGCGCCATGCGCTGGTCACCAGTGAGCGGAACCAGAAGATCGTCCTCATCGACGCCGTGTCGGACACGGTCATCCGGGCCATCGACTCCGAACAGGGCGGGACGCACATGGCCGTCATGGACGCCGCCGGCGAATGGGCCTACTTCACGAACCGCGAGTCCCACACCGTGTCGTTCATGGACCTCGGCGACTTCAGCATCGCCGCCGCCATCGCGGTCGGCCAAGGGGCCGAGGGTTTCGCCCTGTCTCCGGACGGCGCCGAGATCTGGGTCTCCAACCGCAACGCCGCCTCGGTCAGCGTGATCGACGTCGAGCGGCGGGAGGTCGTCCACACCATGGCGGTCGGGGAGCGGCCGAACCGGGTGACGTTCACGCCCGACGGCCGGCATGTCCTGATCCCGATGGGTTCCGGCGAAGTGTACGTTTTCGACGCCGCCACGCGCGAGGTCATCGACACGGCGCAGGTCGGATCGGCGGCCGGCGGAATTCTGCCCTCGCCCGACGGCGGACGCGTGTTCGTGGCGTCGGGCGGCTCCAACGCCGTCCACGTGATCGATACGGCCACGTGGGACGTGGTCGACGAGGTGCCGGTCGGCCGCAACCCGGACGGCTTGGCGCTCCGATAGGCGCGGCGCCGGATACTCGAATCCTATCCTTCAGTCGCCCAGGCGAACTCGAAGCGTCAGCCCCAGAGACCAGCCGTCGGCGCCGGCGAACATGTTGTGGTTCAGCAGACCCGGCTCCTGGGCGTGCCACGGGTGCGTCGTGTATATGCCAGCGCCTTCCACCGCGCCCATCTTCGAGTAGCTGAGCCGCGCGCCCGTCTGCATGCCCTCGTTGATCTCGAAGTCCATGCCGGCATGCAGGTGCGCGGCCAGCACCGTGTCGGACAGATCCTCCTCCTGTCGGCTGTCATAGAACGACAACGGTGGGTCGTAGACCGCATCGCCGCCGCCGGTGTCTTCGTACCGCGTGGAGAAGTGCACGCCCCGCACGGTGGCGAACGCCGGTCCGACGCCGATTCCCAGATACGGGACCGGCCGTCCCGGCGCGGTGGGAAAGTCGTAGAAGACCTGCCCGGCCAGCGCCCGAACGCGCAGGTCGTCGATGAACGCCTGGGCGTTGGAGACCACGGTTCCGCCCGAGCGTTCGCCGACGGGCGCACCGTCGTGGTAACGGATGCCGCGGAACACCTGGTCGAGACCGTGGTTCCGCCGAATGAAAGACAGCTCCAGCCGGACCCGGTTGAACGCCCGGCCCACCGCGAACTCGATACGGGGTCCAACCGAGGCGTCGACCGTGTAACGCCAGCGGTATCCGGAGATCGAGGGAATCGGGTCGGCGTCGAAGCAGGCGTCCGTCGGATAGCAGGTCCCTTCCCGGTTCCAGCCTTCCTGATCGAGCTCGGACGCCCAACTGGCGCCGATGGCGCCGCTCAGGTACCACTCGGAACGCGGCGGGGTTCCGGACGTGCCCTGGGCGCGTGCGGGGGCCAGGGAGCCGAGCATGAGAACGCCGCCCGTGACGGCGGCCAGCGTGCGCATGAACATCCGATGATCTTAGCCCAGTTTCCGCGGTTCGGCCCTCGCCCGGCGCCGCTACGTGGCCTTCAGCTCGACGATAAAACCGTTCGGATCCCGGAAGCGGACGAGCGCTCCGCTGTCGGAGGCGGCCAACCCGACGCCCAGGTCTTCCAGCCTGCCCGTGATCTCCTCCCGGTCGACGCCCGCGACCGATAGGCAGAAGCGGTCGATGCGCGGCGCCTCGCCGGATGCCGCCTCCTCGAGCACGAGCTGCGTCTCGGCGACATCGAACGCCGCGCGCGCCGCCTGCCGGGAAGCTTCCGTGCCGAAGAGCTTCCGGTAATGTTCCACCGACCGGTCGAGATCCGATACCCGGAGCGTGACGGTTTCGAGGCCCACGGCATGGACCGCCGGCGGATCCAACGAGATCCGGCCGGCGGGCATGATCGTTCCGGCCAGTCCGCCCGGGACATTCAGAAGCTGGAGGCGCAACGCGTCCGGATCCAGGAGCATGCCGAAGCCGCCCGGTGTCATCGCGACCCCGGCAGCCTCGATCGACGGCCGCATCCGCTGGGCGCTGTAGTCGTCCACCAAGGCGCAGAAATGGTCGATGTATGCCGGCGCGTCCGGATCGTTCCCGCCGAAGGCCAGATAGGCCGTGCCTGTCGTCACGTAGAGCCGGTTCTCGTCATCCCGCTCCCGAAACAACTGCGGATTGAAGATTCGTCCGTAGAACTCGGCCGCGGCGCGCGTGTCCGGCACGGTGAACCCCAGGTGTTCCAGGCCCGTCGTCCGTCCAAGCAACGGCGCGTCTCCACCCTGTCCGAACGCGCGCCGTCCGACGGTCATGGCTCCCAGCAGACCCAGCATCTCCCGTCGCGTGAGGCGCTCGATCATCTTCAGGTTTCTATCATTCCCGTCCTCTCGCCGAACACCTCGACATGGACCCCGAGAGTGTCCAGCATGGCCAGGAGCAAGTCGGAACTTCTCAAACCATGTCATCTACGCAGCCGGGGTCGGCGAATGAAACGGCAACGCGGTTGTCCTGCATGGCCCAAAAGAATTACGGCGGGTTGGAGTCCAACCCGCCGGGGCCAATCGGCCCACCGTTGCCATGCAATGGTGGGGGGCTTATCGGAAACCTTGTAACAAGCCGATGTCTGACGTGTCAACACCCACGCCGCCACGGCCCGCGGAGCGTCGGCACAGAGGAGCGCACGCGCGCAGTCCGCATCGGCGGAGTCGACGTCCCTTCCTTCGGGCACCAGCGTGATGACGCGGAACGGCTCGTCGAATTGAGCGCACGGCGTGCCGGCGAGCAGTTGCCGGAAGTGCCTGTCCGAGGGGATGTCGGTCGGCCCGAACAGGGTGTGGGTGTTGGGGCGGGTGTGCTTCTCGGCCAGCGCGCGCCGGCGCGCCAGGCAGAACGGGCGCCGTGGAAGAACACCAACGAACATGGGAAGGGGTTATACTGCGGGTATGAAAACGGCCGTATCGATCCCCGACGATGTTTTCCAACGCGTCGAACGACTGGCTTCGCAGGAACGGCGGTCCCGAAGCGAAGTGTACGCCGCCGCGCTCGTCGAGTATCTCGCGCGCCATGTGCATGACGAGGTCACCGACGCGATGAACCGGGTATGCGGCGAGGTCGACCAGAACAATGACGCCTTCCTCGCCGCCGCCGGCAGGCGGGTGCTCGCCGACACCGAATGGTGATCTCCCAGGGTGACGTCTGCTGGGCCGACTTGCCCGACCCCGTGGGTTCGGGGCCGGGATTTCGGCGGCCGGTCGTGGTCGTCCAGGGCGATGCGCTAAACCGGAGCCGGCTGGCCACGGCGGTCTGCGTCCCGCTCACGAGCAATCTTCGGTGGGCGGACGCGCCGGGGAACGTGCTGTTGACGGCCGCAATGACGGGTCTTCCACGAGACTCCGTCGCGAACGCGACACAGATCGTCACGCTCGACCGGTCGCTGCTCGACGAACGCACCGGCCGGATCGCTTCGGCCAAGCTGGATTTGCTGCTCGCCGGCATCGACATCGTCCTCGGCCGTTAGGACCGAAGTCGGCTGGCGCCGAACGGATCCGGCCGTTGTCTCCGTTCGTTCGGGCCATGGAAGAGCCTGGCCGGCCGTGACATGCGAGTCTTTTGATGGCCGATTTCCGGCCATCGCCGCTGCGCACGGACGCTACCGCGCATCGTCACGGTCTCCTCGGTCACGGGATCCGGAACGGTCACGTGGGGCCGCGGCCGTGAGACCGAGTCCACGAAAACGCCGACAACGCCCCGACCCGGTGATCGCACGTTGACAGTACCTGCCGGAGAGCACAAGCTTCAGCGGAGAGCGTCGGGAAGCTTGGAACGACTTTCCGGGAGGTCGGTATGAATCGAATGCTGTGGGTCGGAGCGGTGCTCGCGGTGACGGTCGCAGTGATCGTCGCCTTGAGCCGCGGCGGCGAAGAGGTCGCAACCGCCCCGGACGCGGCGCTCGGCGAAGTGCCGGCGTTCGAGGTCGATCCAACCTGGCCGACGATTCCGGACGGCTGGGTCCTGGGCGTGGTGGCCAGCGTGGCCGTGGACGGCCGGGATCACGTGTGGGTGCTCCAACGGCCGGGTTCGCTCGACCCGGAGGAGGCGCCGATGGCCGCGCCGCCGGTGCTGGAGTTCGACCCCGAAGGCGACTTCGTGCAGGGGTGGGGAGGCCCGAGCCCGGAATACCATTGGCCCGAATCGGAACACGGCATCTACGTGGACCACAACGACTACGTCTGGGTGGGCGGCAACGGGCCCGACGACCAGGTGCTCAAGTTCACGATGAGCGGCGAGTTCGTCATGCAGATCGGGCGGCCCGGCCAGAGTCGGGGCAACCGGGACACGGAGAACCTGAACCGGCCGGCGGACGTCTGGGTGCATGCCCCGACGAACGAGCTATTCGTTGCCGACGGGTACGGCAACCGGCGCGTGATCGTCTTCGACGCCGACACGGGGGAGTTCCGGAGGATGTGGGGCGCGTTCGGCGACGAGCCGACCGACGGCGAGCCGGACCCGGCGTGGGCCGAGGAGCAGGCCGGCCCCGGCCCCCCGCATTTCGCGCCTCCGGTGCACGCGGCCAAGGTCTCCGACGACGGGCTCGTCTACGTCTCCGACCGCGCCGGAAAGCGGGTGCAGGTCTTCACCATCGAAGGGGAGTACGTTTCGCAGGTGTTCATCGGCCGGGAGTGCCGGGCGCCGGAGTGCGGCAACGGCACGACGGCCGCAAGCACGGCTTTCTCGGCCGATGCGGAGCAGCGCTTCCTGTACGTCGGGAACCGGAGTCAGGCGCGGGTCATGGTGCTCGACCGCCAAACGCTGGAGATCCTGGACGGGTTCGGGGGTTGGGGGTCGGCGCCCGGCGAGTTCGGCACGCTGCACCACATGGACGTGGATTCGATGGGCAACCTCTACGTGACCGAGGTCACGCCCCTGGATCCCGTCAATCGGCGGGTCCAGAAATTCACCTTCACGGGGATGCGTCCACGACCCACGAATTGATCGCTGGAGCCCGTCGGGATATCGGCCGATGGCGTGAACGCCGATCTCGGCCGGATGTCCCGCGCCTTGTGATTGGGGCTTACAAACAACGATTGACGGGGTGCGCCGTCCGGCAGGCTGTGTGGGCGTAATCCTCCGGTCGCTCCGCTCCCTGCGCCCAGCGCCAAACGCGCCAAGGCCGCTTCGATGCGAGCACCGCGTAGATCCGAATCGTCACGAAAGTGTGCAGTTTTCAGTTGTCAAAACTGTGCAGTTTTCGTTTGTCATTGACACCCGAAACGACCGAATTGCCGTTAGTCAGTGTCCAGTTGGGTCCATTCCACGCCCTCGAACTGCCGCACGAAATCGGCGCCGTAGGCCGAGGACGGGGTTTGATAACCGACCTTGAGGTCACCTCGAAGCACCCGTGTTGCCACCTTGGTCACGGCCTTCGCCGTGAACCCGTACGGATCGGGTATGCGCAACCGTGCGGCTACGCGTCTGCCGTCAGCGTCCTCGATTTCCGCAACGACCGTGACGTAACTCGCTTGCCGGTCGCGTGCGCTCGGGCCAGCCCGTCCGAGTTTCAGGGCGGCGTGCAACAACCCTCGAACGAACCCCGAACCCAACCAAGGGCTCATCCACGTCAGGGACCGGAACTGGCGGCTGGCCTGGCTATAGGTCTCGATATCGGCAATTCCCGTTGACCGGTATGCAGTCGCTACATCGCCCCAACCGCTGACAAGGGCGGCATTCGTCCCGTCCTCAAAATCGAATTCATGGCAAAGGCTGCCGGGCGCGACCTGAACGATTTCGCCGTCGCGGCGAATGGGAAACGTTCCAAGATCTTCGAGTATCGTGCGCAACGTGCCATGCGAAAGGCTGCTCCGCGGCGCCAGGGCAAGCCGTAAACGTTTACCGCCAGGGTGGCGCGCAGCCAGATCGGCAATCAGGCAATCGCTTGGGACGACGTCGAAACCTGCGCCCGGCAAGACCATGATCCCCGTTTGCTTGGCTTCCGTGTCCCGGGATGCCAGCGCCTCAAGGACCGCGGCCTCTCCTGTAATGTCCACATAGTGCGTTGAAGACGCCAAGCATGCCTCAAGCATGCGCTCGGCCGTGTGCGAAAACGGCCCCGCGCAATGCGTGACTACTGTAACGTCGTCCAAGGCCGAGGCCAGCTCATCTGCATCGTCAAGCGCGACGGCTCGCCGCTCAAGCCCCAACGCACCTGGTATTGCGGCGAGCTTCCTCGCATCGCGTCCGGCCAGCACAGGACGCAACCCCTGCGCAATCGCCTCCGCCGCAACCAACCGGCCCGTGTAGCCTGTAGCGCCATAGATCAACAATAACGGGTGGTCCATGTCATCCTCGCACTCGGGCTGTATAGGCTTTCCCGGAGGGACTCACAGAGAATAGTTGAATCGGTCACGATCGCAACGACGCACCGAACCGCACCGCGCTCCACGGCCGCGTCGAGAAACTCGTTGATCGCTCGGGGATCAGTTTCGGCGGTCCCGCACGTCGCGGCCAGTACCGGAGGACACACCGGCGGCACGACCACTGCCGGCGGAGACAACAGCCCCTAGGGCGCTCGGCGTCGTGTGCGATTCGGATTGATTGACCGCCGTGCGGCCGTGTAGTTTCCTGGAACATCGCTGTTCTTCGAAGTGCGCCGAAACGGACTACGCCGGACACTCGCGCGTGCGCACGACTGGAGCGCCGTTTCAACAGAGGAGGAGTCGTCATGAGATTTGCCTGTCGTTCCGTTATCAGATTCGTCGGTCGGCTGGCGCCCGCGGTTTCGTTGCTGGCGATATCGGGCTGCGCCGCCATCGAGCAGGTAAGCGACGAAGGTGGAAGCCGGTTCTTGAGCGGACCGCTCCTGATCGAAGATCAGGGCAGCTTCTTCGTCGGCGGAGTGCCGAAGATCACGAACTACGCCACGCTGCCGGCGCCCGGCAATCCGAACCCGACCTTGCGGCCGGCGCAGATCATGATCGGGCAGATGTACGTTCAGTTCCAGATACCCGCCGTGAGGAGGCCCGGTACGCCCCCGGTCATCATGGTTCACGGTTCGGCGCACACCGGCGCCGCGCTGGAATCGACACCCGACGGGCGGGAAGGATGGCGGTCCTACTTCGTGCGGAACGGCGTTTCGACCTATGTCGTCGACCAGTCGGGACGCGGACGCTCCGGGTTCGACCTGTCCGTCATACACGAGGCGGCCGCGCTCATTCGCGACGGCGACGTCGAGGACGGCATGTCGATGCTGCCGCGCATCGGGACCATCACCAACGACCGGGCATGGACCGCGTGGTTCGGCCATCTTGTGCCGCCGGACTCGAACATTCTCACCGGCGAGCTGATCCGCCACGGAGACCCGGGCGATCCCGACGGCGATGACGACAACCATTCGGACGACTACCTTCCGGCGTTTCCGATCGAGGCCTTCGATGCGCGGGTCGCGGCGCGGGAGGGAGCGATCGCGGAAGCGCCCCTCGGCCCGAACGATTATCTGGCCCTCGAGTATTACAAGCAGTTGGTCCCCAACACGGAAGCCACGTTGCCGGGCTCGATCTGCGCCGCGTGCGATCCGATGAACGTTTCCCCGTCCAACACTTGGACGCCGCTGAATCTTGCGGCGCTCGTCGAGCGCCTGGGCGGCGCCATCGTGGCGACGCACTCGCAGTCGGGCGCCATGGGACACCACATGGTCCGGATCCTCAAGGAACGTGAACAACTGGATCTCGTCAAGGGCCTGATCACGCTGGAGGGATCGTGCTCGCTGCCGGCCGCGGGGCTGGTTCCGGCCGACTTCGACGGCATTCCCTACATGGCGTTGAAGGGCGACTATGCGGGGACCAGCGCGTCGTGCCAGTCGACGGTCGATGCGATCCAGGAGCGCCGTGCCGCCGGTCAGGGGAGCGCCGCCGCGGAGTACATCAAGCTCGACGAGACGGGCGACCCCGCCTTCGACGGCACCACCCACATGCTGATGACGGGCACGAACCACCTGGAGGTTGCCGACGTCATTCTGGAATGGGTGGATGCGAACGTGCCTCCCCTGAATCCGTAGGATGGAAGACGGCGGCGGACCGGAGCCCGCCATATAATCCGCGCATGACGCGTCTTCGACGTTCCCTGTTCTCGCGGCGCCGTCGAGCCGCCGCGGCCGTTCTGTTCGTCGCGACCGCCGCCTCGGCTTCGGCCGCCGTTGCCCCGCAGTCCGATCCCGAGGGGTTCTACGCGGGCGGTTTCGCCGGAGCCGGAGCCATCGCCGCCCGGATCGTGGACGTCGACGGTTTCGCCAACTGGGGCCGTCCCGGCCACAGCGTCGGTTACGACCACGCCGGATTCGTCGGGGGCGCGCTCATCGGGCGGCGGTGGGACACAGGCGGGTTGGGGTTCCGCGTCGAGCTGGACGGCACGTTCGGCCGACTGTCGGCAACCACGTCCAGGCTGGACCCCGTCGGGCTGGACGAGACGGCGCTGTCGGAAGTGCGATGGGTCGCGACCGTGCGCGGCGGGATCGACCGTCCGCTCGGCGGGGCGGTCGTTTTCGGAAGCGGCGGGCTGGCCGTTGCCCGCGTCGCCGAGTCGGTGACCGACATCGACTACGGCGGCGGGTTGCCGCCGCGGATCGATCCGGACGATTCGTTCATCGGCCGGGCCGCCGACGCCGGATGGGTCGTCGGCGCCGGTTTAGAGGTTCCGCTGGGCCGGGCGTGGGCGCTGCGGCTGGAAGGGGCGTACCTGGACTTCGGCCGGAGGACCCATACGGTCAACCGCTCCGGCAACAACCGGTGCGGGCCGGGCAACGCCAATCGGCCATGCCCCTACGACGTCCGCGCCCGCCTCGGGCTCTTCCGCTGGGGGCTGGTTCATCACTTCGACTGGTAACGGCGAACCGCGGCGGCTACCGCCGCTGGCGTCAGAACCGGAACCGAACGCCGCCTTCGACGTGGTCCGCGTCGAAGGGTCCGGTGCGGCCGGAACGGAACCGGTATCCGGCGCGCACCTCCACGCGGGCCCGCACGCGGACCGAGAGCCCCGCCATGAGCTGGTAGGCGAACCGCGACTCTTCGTATCGCAGGGACGTCACGAAATTCTGGGATTCCGGCACGGGCGCGCCGAATCCCCCCGGGTCGATGCCGAGCGTGGTATCGATGGCCCCGTCGTAGAAGAACACGCCCGCGCCGAAACCGGCGTACGGGCTGATGCGCCACGCCGGATGGCGATAACGCAGATTGCCCATCAGGGACTGGATCGTGATGTCTCCGTCGACCTCGATCGAGAATGGCAGGGAGCCGAACTCGGGAAAATCCGGGAAGGCGCTTCCCGGATCGCTCCCGGTCGAGACTCCGACGGTCCCGCCGGGATCGATCGCCGCAAGCAGGTTCCGTCCCGGCTCGCCGACACCCACCCGTTGCCACCCCCATTCGAGTTCGGTCGAGAACCCTTCGCGTAAGGCGTAGCCGAAGGCCGCCGTGACGCCTGGTCCGGATCTCAACCCGGCCGCCGTTTCCGTTTGCGTACGCGATGCCGGGTCGTAAGGGAAGGCCGCGTGCCCGGCGAGATCGACGTAGAATTCGCCGGCGCCGGCCGTCTGCGCGGCGAGTCCGCTCGTGCAGGCAAGAACGGCGACGCCGGCCAGGAAAGATCGATGCAAGTGCGACAATGACGGTTTCAAGATATCGTTTCCTTTCGACGACGGCCGGCGGGCTTGCGGTCGCCTCTTTCGATTTGCCCGCCAGCGGTGTAACGTATGATTTCGATATTCTACCGTGGATCGTTTGGCCTCAGGAGAGTACATGAACAACGTCCCGCAAGCCGTTGCCCGCTGCGTGGGTATTCTCATGATCGCGTCGCCGCTGGCCGCGGCGCAGGTGCTGGTCGGCCGCACGGCCGCCCCGCCCGACATTTCCGGGGAATGGGTGCTGGAGACCAGCGAGGACCAGGGCCAGTTGGGCGGCCTTCAGCCCGCGCCCGACGACTACCTGGGCGTGCCGTTCAACGACGCCGGACGGATGCGGTCGGACACGACGGCCGAGTCCATATGGGGCATGTGGTACTACCAGTGCCGGCCGCACTCGGCGCCGCACCAGTGGCGCGGCCTGGGGGGAGCGCGCATCCTGAGCGAGCTCGATCCGCTCGACCGCAGCATCCGCGCCTATCGCGTCCAGTTCTGGCGGTCCCTGGACCGCCCGATCTACATGGACGGCCGGGCGCATCCCCCGGCCTGGGCGCCCCATACGTGGACCGGGTTCTCCACCGGCGAGTGGGTCGGCAACACGCTGGTCGTTCAGACCACGCACCTGAAAGATGGATTCCTGAGACGGGGCGGTCCCCAGACCAGCGACATGCTGACGATGACCGAGTTCCTGACGCGCCACGACGACACGTTGACGGTCGTGCAGGTGACCGACGACCCGGTCTACATGGACGAGCCGTTCGTCCAGTCCACGTTCTACCACTACGATCCGACGACGCGCGTGAACATGGAAAGCTGCAACGCGGCCACGTTCGCCGAATCGGGCGGGACGGACCCGCACTTCGTGCCGCACCACCTGCCGGGCCGGGATCTCTTCATCGAGGAATGGCTGCCGTCTGAGAACTGGATTCCGTTCGAAGCGGTCCGCGGCGGCGTCCGTACCGTCTATCCCGAGTACCGGTCCACGCTGGACGGATCGGCGAACGCCGCCGACCTCGACGTGCCATCGTCGTCGACGCACCTCGCGGCGCGCGACCGCGTCCAGGCGCAGAGCCCGCGGGACGGGCAGGTCCACGTGCTACCCGTGCAGGGCAATCTCTACATGCTGGTCGCCGACGGTCGGAATCTGGCCGCGTCCGTCGGTCCGGAAGGGATCATGCTGGTCAACACGGGCCCGGCCGAAATGACCGGCGACATCCTTCGAACCGTCACCGAGCTGGCCGATCGGGCGGCGGCGGCGCGGCCCAACGCGTGCGCAGGCGCGCAGTGCCCGGGCGTGCCCGGATGGTCCAGCCCCTACACGAACGCCGTCATCAGCTCACCGGCGCCCGCCCGGGGCTTGCGTTACATCATGAACACCAACGCCGCGCCCCATAACGTCGGCGGCAACGCCCCTCTGGCGGACGCCGGCGAAGGCCGGGGCGGGCGCGCCGCCGTCATCGCCCACGAGAACGCGCTGATCGCGATGTCGGGTCCGCTGGACGATCCCTGGTCCACGGATGCCGACGCCTGGCCGACGGAATCGTTCTACAGCGACATCTACAAGCTGACGTCGTACTTCAACGGCGAGGCCGTGCTGGCCTATTCGACGCCCGCCACCACCGACGGCGACAGCATCGTCTACTTCCGGCATTCGGAGGTGATCGCCGCGGGGGACATCTACTCCACGGTGAGTTACCCGAGGATCGACCGCGCGCGCGGCGGCAGTGTCGGGGGCGTCATCGACGGCTTGAACCGGATCCTGGACTTGGCCGTGGCCGAGTACCGGTCCCAGGGCGGGACTTGGGTCATCCCGGGGCGGGGACGGCTGTCGGACACGGCCGACGTGGCGTATTATCGAAACATGGTGCAGATGGTCAGCGACCGCGTCCAGGCGCTGATCGACGAGGGCCTGTCGCTGGAGCAAGTCCAGGCCGCCCGGCCCACGCTGGATTTCGATCCCCGGTACGGCGCCGACACCGGCGACTGGACGACGGAGATGTTCGTCGAGGCCGTCTACGACAGCCTGACGGAATAGCACGGAACAGCCCGCCGGATGCAGGCCTGACGCGCGTCCGGCGGATGCGAGGAGAAAACGATGAAGCGCAATGTACTTCTGGCGATGGCGTTCGCCGCGCTGATGACGGGCACGGCCGCGTACGCGCATCATTCCTATGCCGCCACCTACGACGTCGAGCAGTCCCTCAGGCTCGAAGGCCAACTGGTGCAGTTCGCCCTGCGCAACCCGCATTCGTACCTGCACATCTCGGCGCCCGACGCGGAAGGCAACGTCCAGCGTTGGGCCGTGGAATGGAGCGGCGCCGGAGCGTTGAGCCGGCAGGGCGTGTCGCGCGACACGCTGCGCAGCGGCGACGAGATCGTGATCACGGCCAACCCGTCCCGGGTGCGCGGCGAATTCCGCGCGCTGATGGTGACGCTGGAGCGTCCGGCCGACGGGCTGACCTGGGGAACCCGTCCCGGCGAGGTCGTGGACTGATTCATGCGTGACGCGAAGAGCTGGGCGCGCGGCGTTGCGATCCCGTTGATTCTGGCATGGGCCTCTGCGACGCCGGCGTTGGCCCAGCGGGGCGGTCCGCCGACGCCGGCGCGGGACGCGGCGCCGATCGACATCACCGGCTACTGGGTGTCGGTCGTGACCGAGGACTGGAAGTTCCGCATGGTGACGCCCAACCCCGGCGTCTACGACGCGTTGACGCTGAACGCGGACGGGCGCCGAGTGGGCGATACGTGGGATCCGGAGGCCGACGAGGCCGCCGGCGTGGCCTGCAAGGGATACGCGGCGCCGGCAATCATGCGGCTGCCCGGCCGGTTCCGCATCACGTGGGAGGACGCCGACACGCTTCGCATCGACACGGACTACGGCATGCAGACGCGGCGTTTCCACTTCGGAGACGCCCCGGTGGCCGAACCCGACTGGCAGGGGCGCTCCGTCGCCGAGTGGCAACCCGGGCCCGGCGGCGGCGGCGGTCTGAAAGTCGTGACCGACAACCTGAGTGAAGGCTACATCCGCAAGAACGGGGCCCCGTTCAGCGGCGAGACGGTCGTGACCGAGTACTACGACCTGCTCGCCATGCCCAACGGGGACCGATGGCTGAGCATCACCACCACCGTGGACGACCCGGTCTACTTCAGCCGTCCGCTCCACAACACGACCGACTTGAAGCAACTCCCCGATGACGCGGGGTGGAATCCGACGCCCTGTTCCGCGCGCTAGCGCAGGGAACAGCCGCGCGATGCCTGGCCGCCGCACTCGAGGCGCCGCGGCGTGCCTGGTTCTCGCCCTCGCCGCGTGCGCGCCCCCGGAACGCGAGGTGATGGTCCCGGACTCCGGCATACCGATCACACTGGCCGCCGAGCGCGCCGCGGCCATCGGCGACCTGAGCCATGAACTGGAATTCGTCGTCCCGGGCTCCGTCGACGAACCTGTTTCCGGCCGCATCGTCAGCCGAATGACGCTGGCGGACGCGTCCCGCCCGCTGGTCATCGATTTCGCGCCGGAGTCGGGCACGGAAAACGCCGTCCATGCCCTGGCCGTGAACGGCCGCCCGGCCGAGTTCACGACCGTCAACGGCCACATCGTGATCCCACCGAGCGAGCTGGAGGGTGGGGAGATGGCCGTCGCGATCGACTTCACGGCCGGAGACCGCGCTCTGAACCGCGGCCCCGATTTCGTCTATACGCTCTTCGTACCCGCCCTCGCCCACACGGTGTTTCCCGTCTTCGACCAGCCCGACCTGAAGGCGCGTTACTCGCTGCGGCTGACGGCGCCCGAGGGGTGGACGGCCGTTTCGAACGGCGCGGCCGTGTCCGAATCGGTCGACGACGGCCGCGTCCACGTTGAGTATGCCGAGACGCCGCCGATTCCGACCTACCTGTTCGCGTTCGCGGCGGGACGCTTCCAGGTCGAGCGGGCCGAGCGGAATGGGCGCGCGTTCCGGATGTTCCACCGCGAGACGGACGCCGACAAGGTCCTGCGCAATCGCGACCGGGTGTTCGACCTGCATGCCACGGCCCTGGCCGAGCTGGAGGCGTACACCGGGATCCCGTATCCCTTCGACAAGTTCGACTTCGTTCTCGTCCCCGCGTTCCAGTTCAACGGGATGGAACATCCGGGCGCGGTCTACTACCGCGACTCGAGCATCCTGCTCGAGCAATCGGCCACGCAGGGGCAGCGGCTCCGGCGCGCCAGCCTCATCGCCCACGAGACCGCGCACATGTGGTTCGGCGACCTGGTCACGATGCGATGGTTCGACGACGTCTGGATGAAGGAGGTGTTCGCCAACTTCATGGCGGCGAAGATCGTCAACCCGTCGTTTCCCGGCGTCGATCACGACCTGCGGTTCCTGACCGCACACTACCCCGCGGCCTACGGCGTCGATCGGACGGCGGGCACGCACCCGATCCGCCAGGAGCTGGACAACCTGGACGAGGCCGGCGGCCTCTACGGCGCGATCATCTATCAGAAGGCGCCCATCGTGATGCGCCAGCTCGAGTCGATACTGGGCGAAGACGCGTTCCGGGCCGGCGTTCGCGACTATCTGACGGACTTCCGGTTCGGGAACGCGGAGTGGCCGGACCTGATCGAGCGCCTCGACGAGCGGACCGCGATCGACCTGGCCGAGTGGAGCCGCGCGTGGGTGGAGCAGCCCGGCCGTCCCCGGATCGAGACGGAGCGGGGCGGTGACGGCGCCGGCCTCGCGCTCCTGCAGTCGGATCCCGTCCAAGGCCGCGGTCTGGACTGGACGCAGCGGATCGAAGCGCTTGTCGGGTCGGTCGACGACCACCGCGCGGTCCCGGTCCAGCTTGCCGGACCCCGCACCGAGGTGGACGCGCCCGCTGCGCCGCCGCCGGACTTCGTTCTTCCGAACGGAAGCGGACTGGCGTACGGCGACGTCGTCCTGGACGCCGCCAGCCGGCGATACCTGCTCGAGCGGTTCACGGACTTCACCGAGCCGCTGACGCGCGGCGCGATCTGGATCACGCTCTGGGAAGAGATGCTGGGCGGGCGCGTCCCGGTCGGCGAACTGATGGACGCCGGCCTCCGAGACTTGGCCGTGGAGGACACCGAGCAGGTGGCGCAATTGTTGCTGGACGGCGTGCGCGGGCTGTTCTGGCGCTATTCGACCGCGGCGTCGCGTGAAGAGATCGCGCCGCGGCTCGAGCGGACGCTTCGAGCCGGGATCGAGCGGTCCGCGGCCTCCAGCATGAAGGCCGCGTACTTCTCGACCTTCCGATCCGTCGTCACGACGACCGGCGGCGTCGCCTTTCTCGAGCGCGTATGGCGGGGCGAGGAATCGATCGACGGTCTGCCGCTCACCGAGACCGACGAGACCGCCGTGGCCGAGGAACTCGCCCTGCGTTCGCACCCGCGCGCGGCCGGCATCCTGGAAGAGCAGCGGGAACGCATCCAGAACGCCGACCGGCAGGCGCGCTTCGACTTCGTCGTTCCCTCCCTGTCGGCCAACGCCGACGAGCGCAACCGTTTCTTCGACCGCCTGGCCGACCCCGCGAACCGCGAGCGGGAGCTCTGGGTTCTCGACGGGCTGACGCACCTGAACCATCCCTTGAGAGCCGAGGCCAGTCTGGAGCACCTTCGCGCCGGGCTGGAGATGCTGGTCGAGGTCCGCGACACGGGCGACATCTTCTTTCCGCGGAACTGGATGGCCTCGCTGTTGGCCGGTCACGCCACGCCCGAGGCGGCCGACATCGTACGCGCATTCCTGGCCGAGCAGGACCCGGACTACCCGCCGCGGCTCCGGCGCGTCATCCTCCAGGCGGCCGACCCGTTGTTCCGGGCCGTCGAGATCCTGGAAGGGTCAGCCAACAACTGAGGGTCACCGGCATGCGCGCGCCCTACGTCCTGCTTCTCGCCTCCGTGTTTCTGTTGGCCGTCGTCGTCGGGAGCTTCCTTCTCCCGGCCGGCTCGCGTCCGGCCGCCGAAACTCACGGCGAGTATCCATCGGTCGACACGACGATTCGCGGTTCCCGGGGCACGCTGGTTCCCGGCTACCTGATGGCCCTCGGGATTCTGGCCACGACGGGCGCTTCGGTCGTCCTCGGTGTCCGCCGTCGCGGGCGAAGCGGCCGTCTCGGCCGGTGGCTGGCGGTCGGGTTCGCCGGCCTCGCGGTGATCTACACCGTGTTGGTCCTCAGTTACGCGCGTTACGCCGAGGGCGCGGGCGAGGAACTCTTCCTGAGCCTGCCGCCGCCGACCGCGTGGATGCTCTACGGCGCGTGGGTCTTCCCTCTGTTGATGATCATCGCGGGCATGGTCCACTTCGACGCGTATCTGTCCGAGGACGACGAGAAGAGATTCGACGAGCTGGTCCGATCCCGGCGGCAGGGCGCGGACAGGGATGCCGGCTGATGGAATCCTACCGCGGGCCGATCATCCTGTCGGCGATCGTCATCTACCTGGTCGTCTGCGTGGCGATGGGGTTGTGGGCGCTCCGGCGGACGCGTTCGACCGACGACTTCTTCATGGCCGGCCGGAGGCTGGGCGTCGTCGTGACGGCGTTCGCCCTGTTCTCGAGCACGCTCAGCGGTTTCGGTTTCGTCGGCGGTCCCGGCCTGGTCTACCTGATGGGCATGAGCTCGATCTGGATCGCCATGGGCGTCAGCCTGGGCTGGATCGTCGGCTTCGCGTTGATCGCCAAGCGGATCCGCCTTTTCGCCCAGCTCGGAGACTGCATCTCGCTGCCCGACGTCGTGGCCATGCGGTATGGGAGCGATTCGGTCCGGGCGGCCGTTGCGGTCGTGATCCTGCTGGGCGTCATCGGGTACCTGGCCACGCAGATCCTGGCCATGGCGATCGTATTGCAGGACATCCTGCAGGGCGCCGGCGTCGGGGGCGGGATCAGCCTGGGCATGACCGTCGTCATCGCGTCCTCGGTCCTGGTCTTCTACACGGTGACCGGCGGCATCCTGGCCTCGGTCTACACCGACGTGGTTCAGGGGGCCGTCATGGTCGTCGCCTCCGTCCTGATCTTCCTGACCGTGCTGGCGACGTTCGACGGCGGCTTCGCCGAGATCAGCCGGATCGTGATGACCGACGACCGGGAGGCGATGGGGCCGTGGGGCACGCTGGGCGTCATGGGATGCCTGTCGTGGCTGTTCATGTTCGCGATGGGCGCCGCGGGCCAGCCTCACGTGATCACGAAGTCGATGATGGTCCGCCGCCTCCGGGACATCAAGTACATCGTGCCCCTGAACTTCGTCACCTACGCGGTGGCCGTTCTGCTGTGGCTCGGCATCGGCCTGGCCATGCGGGCGCTGGTCGTCAGCGGGGCGCATCCCGCTCTGGCCAACCCGGACGCGGCGGCGCCGCAATTCCTCCTGAACTACGCGCATCCGCTGCTGGCGGGCGTCGTGTTCGCCGGATTGCTGGCCGCCATCATGTCGACCGCCGACGGCTTCCTCAACATCGGCGCGGCGGCGATCACGCACGACATCCCGTTCGCGATACGCGGCCGGCCGGTTCGCAACCGGCTGTTCTGGGCGCGCGTGACCACCGTTGCGCTCGCCGTGGTCGCGGCGATCGTGGCGCGCTACACGGGAGACCTGGTCGCGATTCTCGGCGCGTTCGGATGGGGCACGTTCGCCGCGGCCCTGGTTCCGGTCGTCGCGATCGGTCTGAACTGGAAACGCGCGTCGGCCCTGGCCGCCAACGTGGCGATCGTCGCCAGCCTGATCATCAACATCGGCAGCCAGGTGACCGGGATCTCGCCGCCGCTCGGTATCGACGTCGGGGCGCTGTCGATGATGGTGTCGCTGGTGCTCTTCGTCGGAATCTCGCTGGCCGGGCGCCCGCCCGGGGTCGACAAGGACGTCGAGGCGGTCATGGACATGTGAGCCCGGCCCCGGAGCGTCAGCCGGCCAACAGCTCGACCGGCCGGCCCGCCAACGGACTCACGCGCGGCCCGGGCGTCACGATTCCCGCCAGGTTGAGCGGGTCCGCGGCCGCGACCCGCAGGGTGTCGACGGCTTCGCCGCGCCGCAGCGCCCGGACCAGGTCGACGGCTTCGGGCCGGGCGAACTGTTCGCCGGTGACGCCGCTGACGAACCGGCCGCCCCGTATCTCGCCCCGCGCCTCCATGCGGCGCAACGCCGGCAGGAGGTCGCGCCAACCCGGAGCGAGCGTTTCCCGCCGGATCAGGTCCCGGAACACGATGCCCCAGCGGGCGAGAAGCTGACGCGCAAAGGCCTCGGCGCGCTCTCCGGGAGGCGCCAGGGCGGCCGGCGCGTCCAACACGGCCCAGCGCCCGGCGCCGTGCCGCGGACGTCGCTTGCGTTCCCGGCCCTCGCCACGGCGCCGCTTCGGATCGATGAGGGCCCGCAGGTTCTCGAAACCGTCCGCGGTGACCCGGCCCGCCGCCGCCAGCTCCCAGAGCCCGTCCTCGACCTCGCTGGGAAGGCGTCCGGTGGCGGCGATCAGGTCCGTGATGAACGACGCCCCCCGGCGGCCCAGGGCGTCCACGACGTCCCGGGCCGGATGCGACAGCGTAACCTGCGCGCCGGGGTCGTCACCGTCCCCGGGAAGCAGCCAGCCCGCGTCCTCTCGAAGAAAGATCGCCACGGGCGCCGCGCGCGTGGGACGGACCCGCCGCCGGCGCGCGTCGGGTTCCACCGGCGTGGCCAGCGAGGGGTGCGGCGACAGACGGCCCCACATCGTTTCGCCCGACAGGCAGAGCCGGTCCAGCAGTTCGGGCGAGTAGTTCGCGACGCGGCGCGGAAGGACGTCGGCCTCCCAGGCGGCGGCGGGAATCTCGTATCCCTGGAGCTGCCGGAGCACGTGCAGGGCGCCGTCCACGCCGTGAAGCCGGGTCCCGGGCGCGGCGTGTTGCCACGAGAAGAGGAAACGCAGGAAGTCGGCCGACGACACGGGCTCGATCTCGCGGCGCAGGCGCCCGAGGGTCCGCCGGTGGATGCGCGCCAGGATGCGCCGGTTGCACCACTCCGGCCCGTCGTCCGCCTCGCCCGAGAACCGTCCCCGCAAGACTTCGCCGGAGGCCTCGAGTCGCGCCAGCGCAACCTCCACCAGAGCCTCGGGCAGGTTCAGGCGCGAGGCCAGCCGCCCGGCTGTCGTGGGCCCGGTGGATTCGAGCCAGCCCCGTGCCAGCTCGGTGGCGGCCGTCTCCCGGTCCGGCGGCGGGTCGGTCTCGAACGAGTCGATCGCCGGTTCGAACCGGGTGACGGCGTACGCCGTGCGCACGCTGTCGAGCCGCTCCGCCGGCGCCCACATGGTCTCGCCCGCCGCCTCGAACCGCGCCGCCCGCCGCCGGGCCGCCAGCTCCTCGAAGATCACGTGCCACGCCTCGTTGGCCGGCATCGCAACCAGTGTCAGCAGGGCGTCGTGCAGCTCCTCGGCGTCGCGGATGAGCGGCCATGATTCTTCGACGACCGCCTCGATCGCGGCCGGATCCAGGGCGCCGATGTCGTCGTCTCCGGCGCCCAGCGCGCGCCGCATCTCGACGGCGCGCGTCCGCCGCTCCTCCAGCGGCGCGTCATCCAGAAACGCGTAGGGGTTGGCGTTCAGGATCTCGTGCGACAGCGGCGAGGGCTCGGCCGTGTCGATGGCCACGGTCCGGATCGCTCCCGATGCGATGCCGGCCAGCACGGATTTCAATCCGTCCAGGTCCATCGCCTCGTGCAGGCAGTCGCGGACGGTCTCGTCGACCAGCGGGTGGCCGGGAATGCGGATCTCGCCCGCCAGGTTCTCGCCGCACGCCGCCTGGTCGGGAAATACCGCGGCCAGCAGATCGTCGGACCGCATGCGCTGCAGGGGCGGGGGCACCCGGCGTCCGCCGGCGAAGCGAAGGACGGCGAGCGCGCGCGACGCGTTCCATCGCCACCGGGCCGTGAACATCGGGGCGGCCAGCATGGCCTGTGTCAGTACGTCTTCCACGGTCGCGATGTCCAGGTACTCGAAGACCGTCGCGAGGGGAAAGCTGTGCTGGTCGCTCAGCGAGATGACGACGCCGTTGTCGGTGGCGGCGGCCTGGAGCTCGAAGTTGAACGTCCGGCAGAAACGCTTGCGCAGGGACAGGCCCCAGGCCCGGTTGATCCGCGCGCCGAACGGGGCGTGTATCACCAGTTGCATCCCGCCGCTCTCGTCGAAGAAGCGCTCGGCCACGACCGTGTCCCGCGCGGGCATCGCGCCCAGCGCCTTCCGCGACGCCCGGACGTACAATACGGCCTGCTCGGCCGCGCCCTGGTTGAGCGCGCACTCGTCGATCATCCATTCGACGGGCGACGGCTTGTCGAGAATCCGCTCCCGCACGATGGATACTTCCTCGGACAGCTCCACGGTCCGGCCCGGCGCTTCGCCCCGCCAGAACGGAATCGACGGCGCCGCGCCGTGCGCGTTTTCCACGCGCACGCGCCCCGATTCGACGCGCCGGATGCGCCACGAAGTCGTTCCCAGCAGAAAGACGTCGCCGGAGAGGCTCTCGACGGCGAAGTCCTCGTCGACGGTTCCGACGATGGCCTCGTCGGGCTCGGCCACGACGAAGTAGTTGGCGTTTTCCGGTATGGCGCCGCCCGAAGTGATGGCGGCCAGCCGGGCGCCCCGCCTCCCCCGGACGACGCCGTGGACACGGTCCCGATGCAGGAAGGCGCCGCTGCGCCCCCGGGCGTGCGCAATGCCCTCGGACAGCATCCCGATGACCGCGTCGAACTCGCGCCGCGGCAGGTTGCGGTAGGGCCAGGCCGTTCGGATGTGCTGGTACAGGGCGTTCTCGGACCAGGGTTCGCACGCTGCCGCGGCGACGATCTGCTGCGCCATCACGTCGCGGGGCCATTCGGGCGCCTGGAGGGCGTCGAGCGATCCGCGGCGGATGGCGTGGACCACGGCCGCGCACTCGATCAGCTCGTCGCGCGTCGTCGCGAACAGGCGGCCCTTCGGAATGCTGTCCGGATCGACCCGGTGGCCGGAGCGTCCGACGCGCTGCAGCGCGACGGCGATGGAGCGCGGGGAACCGATCTGGACGACCAGGTCGACCGTGCCCACGTCGATGCCGAGCTCGAGCGATGCCGTGGCGACCACAGCGCGGAGGTTCCCGTCCTTGAGCCGCTGTTCGGCGTCGAGTCGGATCTGCCGGGACAGGCTGCCGTGGTGCGCCAGCACGGCCGCGTCCCCCAGCCGTTCGGCGAGATGGTGCGCGACGCGCTCCGCCAGCCGGCGCGTGTTGACGAAGACCAGCGTGGTCCGGTGCGCCCGGATCATCTCGGCCGTGCGGTCGTAGATCTCGGCCCACATCGAGTTGGACGCGACGGCGCCCAGTTCTTCCTCCGGGACCAGCACGGCCAGGTCCAGCCGGCGGCGATGCCCCGCGTCGATCACGGCGGCGCCGCCCTTCGGTTGCAGGAAACGCGAGACGGCGTCGATCGGCCGTACGGTTGCCGACAGTCCGATTCGCTGTGGCGGACGGTGTCCGGCCTTCTCGACCAGGTCGTCGAGGCGCGCGGCCGAGAGCGCCAAATGCGCGCCGCGCTTGTCGCCGGCCACGGCGTGGATCTCGTCGAGGATGAGCGTGCGCGTCGTGGCCAGCACCTTCCGGCTGCGCTCGGCCGTCAGGAGAATGAAGAAGGACTCGGGCGTCGTCACCAGGATGTGCGGCGGCTTCCGCACCATGAGCTGGCGGTCCCGGGCCGGCGTGTCTCCGGTCCGGAGCGCCACCCGGATGGGTCTCGTCGCCAGCCCGCGCGCTTCGGCCAGGGCCTGGATTTCGGCCAGCGGCTGCTCGAGGTTCTTCCGGATGTCGTTGCTGAGCGCCTTGAGCGGGGAAACGTACACGGCCTCGGTCCGGTCCTCGAGCGCGCCGTCCAGCGCGCGCCGGACCAGCCGGTCCAGGCAGAGCAGGAAGGCGGCCAGCGTCTTGCCCGAACCCGTGGGCGCGGAAACTAGCGCGTCCCGGCCGGAGGCGAGCGCCGCCCAGGCGCGCTCCTGCGTCTCGGTGGGGCCGGCGAACGACGCGGCGAACCACTCCTTGACGACCGGGTGGAGGTCCATGGGGGGTATTCTAACGGCCCGGGTTCCGTTGCGTTGTCGAGATCGAGAGATTCGGTACGCTAATTCGAAGTCGCGGGCATATCGAACGTTTCGACTCCGGCTTTCCTCGCGACAACGCGCTGCCGCTCGTCGAACGCGACGCTCGTGATCGAGGGCGGAATCAGGTCACTGCAGCCGGTCTTCGCGGTCTTCCACGATGATTCGGCTCAACGGTTTTCCGCGCGGATGGCCCCCCCCAGACTTCACGCGCGCGCGCCGTGAAGTCGGGCCCGTCCGGCCGAGCGGCGTCCGGGCTCACAGGCACGATCTTGGCGACGATCCCCCCCGTCTGGACACGGTCACTTCCTCACCGTCCTCCACCCAACGCAGGACGCTGGCGGGGTTGTGCTGAACCTGACGAACCGTAGCGTTTCGCATGTCTTGCATACTGACGCACATAACGGGGTGCGTCATCCGGACGAGCCCTGCCAAGAGGTCGCTCGCGCGCCGTTCCCGGCGCGCTAACGGGGGTCGATACGCAGCCGCATCACGCCGTTTTCGTCGGCGTACTCGCGGTTGTCCTCGCAGACGTATTCCATCATTTCGTAACCCGGCAACCGGTTGAACACGAACGTCACTTCCCAGGGCTCTTCGAGGATTTCGGGATCCTCGATCGTCACCTCGTCCCACAGCGTATCGGGCTCGACGCGACGGATGCGCTCGGTGATGCGCATGTCGAGCGTGTGGGGCACGTCGCGGTACCGGACCGATTCCTTGACGCCGATCGTGTCCACGACGAGCGTGTCGCCTTCCCAACGGCCGACCGACCGGCCGTAGAAGCCGGGCTCGATATCGTCCAGGGTCGACTGGGGCGTGTCCAGGTAGATCCGGCGGACCTGTGTGTAGGCCTCCTGAACGATCGTGACCTGGCCGGGGCTCAACAGTATCTCCATCGGGAACGGCCCCCCGGTGCCCATCATGGCGGGCATTCCCTGCGGCAGGCAGAACGTGGCGGCCGTGGCCAGCGGCTCGCCGCGCGCGCTGGCTTCTTGGGCCAGGCGCTGCCGTTCCCGCCAGGCGCCAAGGTATTCCGGCTTCAGCGGAGGCGCATCGTCCACGGTCCGTTCGTCCGGTGTGGCGTCCGGGTTGCCGCCGGCCGCGAAGGAGATCGTCCATGTTCCGCCGATGCGGGGGTCCCCGTGGTCTTGAGCCCCCGAGCCCACCGCTATCAGCAGGACCGCGCAGAGCGCCGGCAAGATTCGGGCCGCGCCGGGATCCGGCCGCATCTAGGGCGTCCTCCGGAACGTGTCGATGGCGGGTACGGGCGGCGTCAGAATCCGTCCGTCCGGAAGCTGGATTTCCAGGAGCAGTCCGCCGGGATCGCCGTTGATCAGGGGCGCGGTGATGACCGTCACGGCGTCGCCGACGGCGATGTCCGACGATCTCCAGCCGGCGCGCCGCAGCATGTTGACGCTGGTCAACTCCAGCGTGAAGTGCTCCACGCCTTCCAGGCCCTCGGTGACATCCAGCTCGATGTAGCCGTGGGGGTTCGTCCAGCTCCACTCGGCCACCGTCCCCTTCAGCGTGTGAGTGCGCGTGTGGTCGAAGATCGCGAAGGAGTGGTGCGCCCAAGCCCCCGGGAGGATCGTCATCAGCAACACGGCCGGTGGAAGGACGGCGTTCCTCCGTCGAGCGGCCGGTTTCGGCGGCGTGTTATCCCTCACTGTGCTCCTTCAATTCGCGCTGCTCGTATTTCATCTGCTCCCACTGCTTCTCTTTCCGGATCGGCGCGTACTGGCGGCGTCCCGCTTCCAGGTTGGACTTGCGCGTGGTCTCCGAATCGACGGCGAAGCTCGACACCAGCCGCTCCAGCTCCGTACCCTGACATTCGGGACACGCGGTTCCGGTGGTCTTGGGAAGGATCAACGCCTCGAACTGGTGGCCGCAGGCGCCGCACTGGTATTCGTATATCGGCATGGTTATCGGTCCGCGGCCGCGGCGTCGTCCGCCCGGGCGCCGCTCAACATGTTGAACATCCCTTCGTTGCCTTCGTGGCAGGCGTACTCGTACACGTCGTAGCCCGGCTTCTCGACCAGCGGAAAGCCGACGGTCCACGGGCGGGTCCAGGTTTCCGGATCGTCGTACGTCGCCTCGTAGAAGACGCGGTCCGGGGCGATGCGGGTGAAGCGCTCCGTGACGATGAGGTTCCCGGTGTGCCGCGTCCCGCCGACGGCCGTCCGATCGGTCAGGTTCCGCGTTTCGACCACGAGCGTGTCGCCTTCCCACCGGCCGGTGGAATTGCCCATGTACATCCGGATGTCGCCGCCGACGTGCGGACCGCCGTCGAGCGGGACGATGCGCGTCTCGTGGACCATTTCCGTTTGCAGGCCCACGAAACCGGGGCCCTGGACGATCCGGCTGGCGTTGCCGTAGATGGTGGGGTTCATCGACCCCTGGATACCGCGCGTGATGCAGCGGATGTACAGGGTGAAGTCTTCCCACGACCCGGCCGGGCCGGCGGGTTGGAACGTGCCCAGGGGCCGCCGGTCTTCGGCCCCGGGCAGGAGGGGTGGAATCCGCCCGTCGGGCGGGTCGATCACGCGCGACGTCTGACGCGACGCCTCGTCGCCCCACTCGGCCCAGTGCCCGGGCGGATTGATGGTCACGCGCGGATTCTCGCCGGCGAACGCCTCGGTCAAGCCGGCGATGCGTTCCTCGTTCTGAGCGATCCGTTCCCGGTACTCCGCCTCGGTCAAGAACAACCGGTCGCCGAATTCCTCGGGACGTTCCAGCGGCACGCGGTTGGAGTCGTCGCTCGAGAACGTTCCGGAGATGTCGGGATCGCCCCACGGCGTCCGCGGCGCCACGTAGTCGGGGTTCGTGACGATCTGCGCCGTTGCCGGGACCGCCAGCGCGGCAGCCATCGCCCAGATGAAGATTCCGGACCGGTCGGCCATGGACATACCTCCGATTCAACGCGTCATGGTCGGTTTCACCTCACATTGCACGACATCGCGCGTTGGCTGTCCAGCGGATTCTGAGCCATCCAGGCAGGGTTGGGACGCGCCCGTCGCGAGGGTCTCCGTTGAAGTTGCGCGGCGGGGTCGTTAGAGTGGGACGATTGCGTCGGCGCGCGGGCGTGGCCGGGGCGGGAGGAGACATGGCATGGGACGGATGATCGAGTTGACGGCGAGTGACGGGAAGGTGGTTGCCGGTTACCGGGCCGATCCGGAAGGGACGCCGCGGGGCGGCGTCGTGGTGATCCAGGAGATCTGGGGAATCAACTCGCACATATGCAGCGTGGCCGACGGGTACGCCGCCGACGGTTACACGGCGGTCGCCCCGGCCCTGTTCGACCGCGTGGAGCCGGGCGTGATCATGGACGAGTACAACGACGAGACCATGGGACGCGGCATCGGCGTGATGCAGAAGGTCGACGTCGACCAGGCGCTGCTGGACGTGGAAGCCGCAGTGCGGGAAGCGTCGTCCGCGGGCAAGGTGGGTGTGGTCGGTTTCTGTTTCGGCGGACGCATGGCGTGGCTGTCCGCCACCCGTCTGGACGGCGTCGCGGCGTCCGTTCCCTACTACGGCGGCGGCATTCCCGGCCTGGCGGCCGAGCAGCCCCGATGCCCGGTGATCCTGCACTTCGGAGAGCAGGACGCCCACATCCCGGTGGCGGATGTCGAGGAGTTCAAGAAGGCGCAGCCGTCGCTGCCCGTCTACCTGTACGACGCGGACCACGGTTTCAACTGCGACCAGCGCGCCTCGTACAACGCCGCGGCGGCCAAGCTGGCCCGTGAGCGGACGCTGGAGCTCCTGCGCCGGCACGTGGGGTGATTGCGGCGTCGATCCGGACATCCGCGGCGGGGACCGGACGTCCATGATGCGCGCCGCGCACTGACTGGCGGTAGACTACGAAAGAGGCCCATGACCCAGGCATTCGACAAGATCATGGCGGGACTTGACGACGCGCGCGCCTACCTGAACGGCGATCGCACAGGGTCCGTCGTGCACGAAATCCCGCTGACCGATCCCGATGTCGTCGCGATCCGAGGCAAGACCGGGTTGTCGCAACCGGCCTTCGCTCGGAGCGTCGGTGTTCCGCTCGGCACGCTCAAGAGCTGGGAGCAGGGCCGCCGGCGTCCGGACGGACCGGCGCGCGTGCTGCTTGCCCTGATCGACAAGCGGCCGTCGATCATCCAGGACGAGTTGGGCCGCTGAGTTCGTGCGGTGTATCGGTTCGGACCCGAAAGGCATCGTTAATTCGTGCCGTCGATCCTCGGGCAGCCATCGAATCATGCCTTAGGCGCAACGCCTGCTTCGAACGGATCCTCGATGTTCCGAGTTTCGCCTCTCCGTACGTTCTCGTAGATCCTGCGGAGCCCCGGCGAGGCGCGGTAGATGCGGCCGCGTTTCTCGCCCATGGGCTCCAACAGTCCGGCCTCGACCAAGGCCTTCAGGTCTCGACTGGCGACGACCGCGCTGACGCCCGTGGCGTTTCTGTAGTGCAGGCTCCGGATCCGGTACCCCATGGCCGCATCGACCATGGCCACATACGATCGATCGGGCAGCTTCCTGTCCTTGACGAGACGCTCGATTTCGTCGGACAGCCTGGCGATCGTTCGCATTCGTCCCATCGCGGTGGCGGCTTGCACGTAGTGGGCCGTCAGGTTGAATCGAATCCAGGGCCGCGTGTCCCGGCCGGGGTTCCAGGATCCGTGCCCGACGTCGGCCAGGACACGGTAATAGGCTTGCGTGTCGCGTCCGAGGTACTCCTCGATCGAACAGAAGACCGGATACGGAACGTGCATCGCCAGGATCATGGTCTGCAAACAGCGGGCCATCCGCCCGTTTCCGTCCGAGAACGGGTGAATCATGGTGAGATTCAGGTGCGCCATGGCGCCCTTGACGAGGATGTGATTGCCGTCGGTGTCTCCTCGGATGTAGGCGACGAGTTCGTCGATCCGCTTGGGAAGATCTTCGGCGGGTGGACCTTCGTAGACTGTGCGGTCTCGCTGTTCGTCGCGAACGTAGATGGGCCCGGGCCGCCAGCGGCCCGGATGCTTGGCCAGGTCGTGCTGGAGCATCATGAAATGGAGGCTCCGCAGGACGTTGCCGTCGAACGTGAATGACGGATCCTGGACGAGCTGCAGCACGAAGGTCATGGCGTTCCGGTATCCCGTGATCTCGCGCCACGTCGCTTCGCCCGCGTCGATGGGGTCTTCGCCTTCGACGGCCGCCACGGCGTCGTCGTCGGTCACCAGGTAACCTTCGATGCTGTTCGAGCCGCGGATCGCCCGCGCCAACGTGTTGCGGCGCATGACGCCGTACCACCGCGGCGGAGTGGAGAGCGCGTACTTCATTTGGCGGTAGATATCCGAAATGGCGTCGACGACACGGCTTTCGTGCGAGTCGAGCCTGGAGCTTTGGAACAGCATGGCCATCACCTGCTGAAAATATATAAATAATAATTATATCGGAATCAATTTATATACGATGGACGGTAGGGAGAATCGGTCCGCGCACGATCGGTCCGGCCGTACCCCGGTCGTCGTCTCACGTGTACCGGGACGCCGGTTCGCGTACCCTCATCGTTTTGGACAGCGTGTCCACGCGATGTCGACTCGGTGGACGCATGGGTCGATGTTTTCGAAGAACCATGTGCGGCCGTCATGACGGTCAGGAGGCAAGGATGTCCCCAAGCCCAGCGTTCCGCGTCTACCTCGCCGGCCCCATTTCGCTCTGTAACGACGCGCAGATGAGCCACTGGCGCGACGAGGTCAAGGGTCGTTACGGCAAGAAGATGACGTTTCTCGACCCGGTCGATCACCTCGTGGATCCCGGGGCGAGCCCGTACGCGTTCGTCGAGGCGGACCTTCAGCACATCAAGGATGCGGACGGCCTGCTGGTCAACATGTGGCGCGAGTCGATCGGCACGGCCATGGGCGTGGTCCACGCGCATCGGCACGATCGGGTGATCGTCGTCTGCGACCCGAATCACCTCGACAACAAGATGCTCGCGTTCTTCGCCGACGCGGTGGAAGACAACCCCTTGAAGGGCGCCAAGGCGCTCTGGAACCTGTTGCGCGCGGAACGGAGTTGGCGTGTCGTCAAGGCCCGTAGGCGGTCGGACGAACCGTTCCGGCGGGAAAAGATCATGGAGGCCGTCCGCATGGCCTGCCGGGCCGCCAACCGCGACGACATCGTCATACCCAAGCTCGTCCTCCCTCGGGTTATCGAGCAGTTGCGCGGCGCCGACCGGGGAGTGAAGAAGACCGTGACGACCACGGACATCGACCGCGCGGTGGCGGACGCGCTGGACCGGCTCCAGGGCGACGCCGTTCACGCCCATTCCGTCGCGGGCGTGTTGGACGCGTGGCAGCGGCGTGGACGTGTCTCGGCGCCGTCCCCTGGGCGCCCCGGAGACCCTGGCGCCGGGGCGCCGCCGCTCGAAAACCAGGTTCCGGTCTCGTGCGGACCCAAGTCGCATGCGACGATCTGGGGCAAGACCGTCAAGCGGCTCGAGGACATTCCGTCGCCTGCGGCGCGGAGTGTCTTTCGGAGAATCGCGTCGGTTCCCGGCATAACGAGAATCATGCTGGGCAAGTTCGGACACAAGGGTCGGCGTCAGCAATGTCAGGCTTCGGTCCACGCGTCCAAGACGCGGTACGTCATCGACGGGAAGCTGTACGACCCGGGCCCCAAGGGCACGATGCAGTCGTTTCAGGTGTGGGTGCAGTCGGACGCCCGGAAGCTGGACGTGACCGCCGAGATCGAGCGCGTGCTCCGCGCAGCGGGCGCCTGGACCGAGTAGAAAGCGTGCGAAACGCCGCGGCCTATCCGCGCCGGAGCGGCCGCGTCAGGCATGTCGGCCCGCCGGCGCCGGGCACGCAGATGTCGCTGCCGTCGAATTCGGTGACGCGGCAGCCGGCGTATTCCAGACGGGAACGGGTGACGGGGTTGCCCGCCACCATGACGACGTCGCGCGGGGCCAGCGCCAGGACGTTCGGACCGAGCGAGTCATATTCGTCGTCGGCAACGTCCACGAGCGCGTAGCCGCTTCGATCCAGGAGCTCGAACAGGGGCACGGGCAGCCAACGGCGGTACACGAGCGCCAGGTCGGTGTCCAGCGGGCTGATCAACGACATCAGGTGCAGGACTTCCCCGGGACCGTTCCCGTAGGGCAGATGCACGGGCATGACGTTGACGCCGTACGGCGCGAGGATGCGCGCGACCTGCTCGATGCCCGCGTCGTTGGTGCGGAAGCCGCGGCCGACGACGAGCGTCGTCGAATCCAGCCAGACCATGTCGCCGGCCTCGGCCGAGGCGGGGTCCTGAAGCCGGCCGAGGATCGGAACGCCCCAGTCCTCGAGCGTCCGGGCCATGGCCGCCGGCTCGCCGCGCCGCGCTTCCTTGCCCATCCTGAGAATGACGGCGCCCGCGTCGGCGATCAGAACGGGATCGCGCACGTATACCGAGTCCAGGCTCCCCCGGTCATCGCCCGGCAACGACCGGACCTCCGCCCCTGCGTCTTCGAGGATCGAGACGAACCGTCGATGTTGCGCCGCGGCCCGCGCCAGATCGGGCGGCCGCGCGTAACCCAGAGCCTTCCATTGCCCCGCGATCGAGTCTCGAGATCGAAACGCGGCTTCCGGGCGCTTCACGACGACCGACTTCAGCGGGGCGACCATGCCTTGGCACTGGGTCTTCATGTCCGGTTACGCGGATAGTCGATCCCTGACGATCCGATCCACAAAACGTGGAGTCGATGCGCTGGTGTGTGCGCTATTATTTTCATGTTTATGCACACGCACGATTCTCCGCAAACATTTCGCGCCGCCCGGACGTTCTTCCGTGTCGCGCTCGCCGGGCTGTTCGGGGCGGCGGTGCTGCCCGTCGCCTACGCCCAACGGACTCCGTTCGACCGGTTGTCGATGGAGCAGTTCGACGTCCGGCCGCCGACGGCGAGCGTGACGGGCGCGCCGGGCGCGATGCGGGTCGGGTCGGCCGATTGCCGGGACCTGCCCCTGTCCGAGGTTCGCCGGCGGGTCGTGGACGTGGCCGTCCAGGAATGGGCCTTCTTCGGATTCTCCACGGTCGACCAGACCGAGGAGATCGACGCCGGGCCGGGAGCGCCTCGGACGCGGCGCCGCCGTTCGTGGCTGGGAAACGCGGAATCGGTCCGGGTGTCCGATTCCATCGCCGGTTACTGGTCGGCCACACCCGAGGGGCAATGGATCGTCGACCGGCAGAACGATCGATGGAACGGGTCGGCCGGTACGAGCACCCGGTGGCGCGATCCGTGGTCGGCCGCTTTCATATCGTGGGTGATGTGCGAGGGCGGCCTCGGCGAGAGGCGCCGGTTCCAGCGCGCGATCGCGCACGTGACGTATATCGATCAGGCGATCCGGGCGCGCGACGGGAATGCGCCGCAGGCGGCGTTCACGGCCTACGACGCCGGCGAAGCCGACGTCGTGCCCGGCGACATGCTGTGCACGGGTTCGCGTCCGCGGTACCAAAACCTGGCCCAACGCCGCCGGCAGCTTGGTGTCGGCGCCCGATCCCACTGCGACATCGTCGTCAAGGTGGATCCCGCCGCGGAGCAGATCCTTGCGATCGGCGGCAACGTGCGTGGTCGAGTGAGCTTGAAGATACTGCCGATCGACGAACGCGCCAGGCCGATCGCCCGGGGCGGACGTCCGGTATTCGCCCACCTCAAGCTCGATGCGGATCCGATCGCGCTCGACGCCATGGACGCCAGCCCGACGGTGCGGGCCATCGGCTGCGGTTCCGGATTGGCCGGGCCCTTTCAGCTCGCCGCCGCGGCGAGTCTGACGATTGCGCTGTTGCCGCCCGATGAGTGCCGGGAATTCCTCCGGGAATGAGTCAGGCCGGGACCTCGCTCATCAGCACCAGATTGTTGCCGTCGGGGTCCTTGAATCCGGCGAGCCAGAGTTCCGACGTTTCGGTCTTGTGCGCGACGACCGGCGGTCCGGCGAACTCCACGCTGCTTTCCCGGAGCGCGTCGTAGGCCTCGTGAATCGAATCCACGCGATAGTAGATGAGAGGGTTCGACCGGTATTCCGGCTTTTCGGGTTTCCCCAGGTACAGGCGGATGCCGCCGCAGTCGAAGAACGCCATCGGTTGTCCGGGGACTTCGAACAGCAGCGTCATACCGAGCGTGTCGCGGTAAAATGACACGGCTCGCGGGACGTCGTCGACGCTAATGTGGATTTGTCCGATCGCGTTGAGGTGAACGGGATGGTCCATCGTGTGTCTCCTGTTTTTGATTGCTCCAGCCGTCGTCGCTCGGATAGGCTGGCCCACGTGCCGGATCCGATGCATGCATGTTAGAACGAACGCCTTGCGGGGCGAGAGGGGGAGAGTTCCGATGACGCACCGTTTTGCGGCGGTCGCGGTGTTCGTGTCCGCCCTCGCGCTCGTTCCGGCGGCTTTCGGGCAGGATGACGACGTCGAGCGGCTCGCCGACGGCCGCCCGGATATGAACGGCATCTGGCAGGCCCTGAACGAAGCGCACTGGAACCTGGAACCACACGCCGCCTCGCCGGCGGTTCTGGCGGAGCTCGGCGCCCAGTATGCGGTGCCGCCCGGCATCGGCGTCGTCGTCGGGGGGGAAATACCGTACCTGCCGGAAGCGTTGGCCACGCGGGACGACAACTTCGCGAACCGGCTGGAACTCGATCCCGAGGTCAAGTGTTACATGCCGGGCGTTCCGCGCGCAACGTACATGCCGTATCCGTTCCAGATCATCCAGAGCCAGGACGTGATCATGCTCGCCTACGAGTTCGCCGGCGCCGTGAGGGTCGTCAACATGGGCGCGCCGACGCGGGCGCCGGCCGACAGTTGGATGGGATGGTCCAACGGGCGCTGGGACGGCGACACGCTGGTCATCGACGTCGCCTCGCAGAACGGCCAGACGTGGCTCGACCGGGCCGGCAACCACCATTCCAACGCGACTCACGTCGTGGAAAGGTACACGCTGAGCAGCCCGAACGTCTTGATGTACGAGGCGACGATCGAGGATCCCAATACGTTCTCCCGGCCGTGGACGATCCGAATGCCGCTCTATCGCCGTGTCGAGGAAAACGCCCAGCTCATGGAATTCAAGTGCCCGGAGTTCGCCGAAGAGGTGCTCTACGGCCACCTTCGCCGGCAACCCGACGATTGAGCTCGCGGAAGCAAGGAGATCTTGAGATGCAAACGCAGCTAACGGCGATGGCCGTGGTCCTGGCAATGGCCGCCGGGGCCGGCATTCCGGTGTCGGCGCATCATGCCTTCACGGCCGAGTTCGACGCCGATGAGCCCATCCAGTTGCGCGGCACGGTCGCTCGTGTCGAGTTGATCAATCCGCACTCGTGGTTCCACATCGACGTGACGGACGACGACGGCACCGTCACGCGCTGGATGATCGAGGGCGGTACGCCCAACACGCTCTTCCGGCGCGGCGTGACACAGGACTCCCTGCCGATCGGCTCCGAGATCCTGGTGGACGGGTATCGCGCGCTGGACGGGTCCAACAAGGCCAACGGCCGCGACATGACGTTCCCGGACGGGCGCAAGATTTTCCTCGGCGGCACGTCGGCCATCGAGCAGCCGCAGTAGCCGCCGGCGAGCAGGCGCCGGAATCGGGTTCCCCACGGATGATCCGCGTCCGCAAGAGCGGCGAGCGTCACCACGCGAACCGGGGCTGGCTGGACTCCTACTTCACGTTCTCGTTCGCCGACTATCACGACCCCGACTTCATGGGGTTCCGCGCGCTGCGCGTCATGAACGAAGACACGATCGAGCCCGCCGAGGGGTTCGGCCCGCACGCCCACCGCGACATGGAGATCATGACCTACGTGCTGGAAGGGGCGCTGGAGCACCGGGACAGCACGGGCGAGGAACGCGTCCTCGGGCCGAACGAGATCCAGACGATGTCGGCCGGAAGCGGCGTCGTTCACAGCGAGTACAACGCGTCGTCGGCCGAACGCGTGCACCTGATGCAGATCTGGATCGAGCCCGCCGAGGAGGATCTTGTTCCGTCCTACCAGCAGGTCGAATTCGATCCGGAACGGAAACGCGGGCGGTTGCTTCTGCTGGCCGGACCCGAGACCGACGATCCCGCTCCCCAGACGGTGATCCGCCAGGACGCCCGCCTGTACGTCGGACAGTTGGCCGACTCCCGGACGATTCCGGCTCCGATCGCGGCCGGGCGTCACGCCTGGGTGCAGGTCGTGCGCGGCGCGGTGACGCTCAACGGACAGGCTTTGGCGAAGGGCGACGGCGCGGCCATCAGCGGCGAGCCCGGGTTGTCCATCACCGGTGCCGGGGCCGACGACGCCGAGTTCCTCCTGTTCGACCTGGCCTGAACGGCATGGCGCCGAGCCGCGTTCTCATCACGTTCCATTCCCGAACGGGGGAGACCGAAAAGCTGGCCGGGGCGGCGGCGCTCGGGGCCGTCCAGGCCCGGGCGCTGGTGCGGTTGCGCCGTGTTCCCGATGCCGGTCCGCCCATCGACAATGCGCCCAACCGCGAGGCGATCGCGCGCATGCGCAAAGAGTACGCGCGTCCGGCGCGGGGCGACATCGAGTGGGCCGATGCGCTGGTTCTGGTTGGCGTCGAGCAGGGCGACTGGTCGGCTTGGCGGATCCTGCTGCGTCAACTGAACGACACTGGTGGATTGTCCGGCAAGGTCGCCGTCGTCATCGACGACAACGGCCGGTCCGTCGCGCCGCCGGAGTCGATTCGCGGTTTCGAACTGACCGTCCTTTCTCCGGCCGGCGGAGAAGGGGGCAACGCCCGTCGAAACGCCTTGATCCAGGGACGCCGGGCCGCCCTTGCCGTCAAGAGCCCGGTTCCCGGCGGTCCGAGATGGAGCGAGGCGGAAGGCCTCCTGCCCGGCAGTCACGATGTCGCCTGACGCCGTTGGACGTGTCACCATGATTGTCTCGTCCACAGATTTCGCCGCGAACGTTTCGTGGAAAAGAAGTAGTGGGGCGGAGGAATCGGATGTTCCGTATGCGGCGGGCGGATCCGCCACGTCGAAGAATTACCGTTCGTGACGCTGCCCTACGGGCTGCGCTACGGCTGGAAGCCGGGCTCGGGACGGTAGCGGCCAAACGCGCCGTCGCTTGAACTGCTCCTCGAGACAACGGGGACCACGTCGGAGGCCCAGGCGAGGCGCGGCTCAAGCGGACCTACACCATCGTTTGACATTATTCTTGACAATTGTACAATTCAAAACGTCTGGAGCGGTTGTGTCGGACATTGTGATTGACACGTCGGCGCTTGTCGCCGTGCTCGTGGGCGAGCCTGAGCGGGATGCGATTGTCTCGGTGACATCGGGCCGGACGCTTATCGGTCCCGGTTCCATCCCCTGGGAGGTCGGGAATGCTTTCACGGCAATGCTGAAGCAGGACCGAATCGAAGTTGCAGACGCCCGAAGAGGCCTGGAGATCTTCGACAGCATCCCATTGCGATACGTGGATGTCGACATGGCGAACGCCGTGTCCATGGCGGCGGAATTGAACACGTATGCGTACGACGCGTACTTCTTGGATTGCGCCGCGCGGCGCCGCGCGCCCTTGCTGACACTGGATCGGTCGATGAGACGCGCCGCGCAACGACTGGGCATCCAGATAGTGAATCCAGAGGTGTGACGTGGAAGTCTACTCGTACTCGGAAGCCAGACAGAAACTCTCCAGCGTGCTCGACGAGGCCGAATCCAGCGGGAAAGTGTTCATACGTCGAAGAGACGGCCGGACGTATGCGCTGGCGCCGGAGCGAACGCCCATATCGCCCCTGGATGTTCCCTCCGTCAACGCCAACATCACGACGCAGGATCTCGTCACGCTCATCCGGCGCGAGCGACGCGGCAAACGAGGTGTGAGCCGGCGTACGTAACGGCCAGGACGCGGTTGCGGGCCGGGCGCTTCAGACCGACAGCGGGTCCGGCTGCAGGCGTCCGGTGCTGTCTCCCAGGCGATCCAGGCGCACGTCCACCGCGTCCAGGATCGTCAGGAGCAGGTTCGACATCGGCGTGTCGGCCGGGTACGCCACGTGGCGTCCGGTGCGGAAACGGCCGCCGAGCGTGCCGGCCATCAGGCACGGAAGGTCGGTGTGCCCGTGCAGGTTGCCGTCGCCCATGCCGCCGCCGCAGAGGATGAGGCTGTTGTCCAGCAACGTTCCGTCGCCGTCGGGGATCGACTCCATCTTCCGGAGGAAGTAGCTGAAGAGCTCCATGTGGTAGGTGTCGATCTTGGCCTTCTTCGTGATCAGGTCGATCTCGCCGCGGTGATGCGAGATGGCGTGGTGACCCTCGGGGACGCCGATCTGCGGATACGTCAGCGAGCTGAGCTCGCGGCCGACGACCATGCTGGCGACGCGTGTGACGTCGGCCTGGTAGGCCAGCACCTGCAGATCGAACATCATTCGCGCGTGCTCGTCCCACGAGTCGGGGATGTCCGTCGGGCGGTCGGGCAGCTCGACCGACTGTGCGCCCCGGGATTCCGCGTTCTGGATGCGTTGCTCGATCTCGCGGACCGAGTCCAGGTACTCGGCCAGCTTGCGGCCGTCGCCCGGCCCCAGCGTCGAGGCGAGACGTCCGGTTTCCTCGAGGACCGAATCCAGGATGCTGCCCCGGGACGCGAGGCGCGCCTGCCGTTCCTCGGCGCTGCCGCCGTCGCCGAACAGCCGCTCGAAGACGATGCGCGGATGCACCTCGGTCAGGTTCGGCGTCGTCTCGTTCCTCCACGAGACCGTGTTGACGTAGAAGCAGTCGCCCGAGTCGCACGCGCCGGCGCGCGGCTCTTCCAGCGTCATCTCCAACGACGGCAGCCGGGTTTCGCGTCCGAGCCGATCGGCCGCGTATTGGTCGGCTGTCTTGGCCAATCGGACCTCGACGCCCGGCTGCGTCCGGTCGTAGGCATGGACACCCGTGAGCCACACCGCGGACGCGCGCGGGTGGTCGCCCGTGCCGTCGCCCTTGCTGTCGGCTTCGCGGTGCGCCAGACCGGTCAGGACGTTGACTTGGCGCGCGATCGGGGAGAGCGGCTGCAGGATCGAAGGCAGATCGTAGCCGGCGCCTATGATCTGCGGTTTCCACTGCTCCAGGATCACGCCGTTCGGGATGTAGACGAATCCCAGCCGCGGCGTGCGCGCCGCCGACTGCGCGGCCAGCGCCGGCGTCATGGCGTCGAGCATCGGCAGTCCGACGGCGGCGCCTCCCAGACCTCGAAGGAACGTCCTGCGCGACAGCGACCGTTGCGTGATGAACATGGGCTTCCCCTTCCCGTAACGAGGAATCTTAAACCGTAGACGGCGAACGGGGCAAAACAAATGCCATGGCCGAAGCTGCGGTCACGGCGCGCCGGCGGGCTCCGGTTCCTCGCCGCTCTTGATTCGCATCTGGAACGGAACGCTCCGCACCACGCCCGACACCAGCGACGCGAACCGGTAGTCGTCTTCGGCCGCGTCCTGGACGATCGCCCGAACCGCGGGCGCGTCGAAGTACTGGACGTTGCGGCCGATGGCGAACATCAGCAGTCTCTCGGTGAGGGCGCCCACGAACTGGTCCGGCTGCTGGAGCAGGACCTGCTTGAGACCGTCCACGCCGTCGAAGGACCGGCCTCCGGGAAACGTGCCCGAGGCGTCGACCGCATCGCCCGCGTCGGTGTCGCGCCAGCGGCCCACGGCGTCGAAGTTCTCCAGCGCGAACCCGATCGGGTCCATGGTCGCGTGGCATCCGGCGCAGGCCGGGCTGGCGCGGTGCTGGACCATGGCTTCGCGGATCGACAGGGCCGCGCCCGACTCCGGGTTGCGGGTCGTTAACGCCGGCACGTCGGGGGGCGGGAGCGGCGGCGGCGACGCCAGCAGGTTGTCCAGCACGAACTTGCCGCGGAGCACCGGCGAGGTGCGCGTCGAATAGGACGTCAACGTCAGGATGCTGCCCTGGCCCAGGAGTCCGCCGCGCCGGCTGCCGGGCGGCAGCGTCACGCGGCGGAAGTCGCTGCCCGAGATGTTGGGAATTCCGTAGTGGCCGGCCAGGCGCTCGTTCAGGAACGTGTAGTCCGCGTCGAGCAGATCCAGCACGCTGCGGTCTTCGCCGAACACGCTGCCCAGAAACAACGCGGTTTCGCGCTCGAAAGCATGGCGCAGCGTCTCGTCGAAGTGGCGGAACACCAGGGGGTCGGGTTCCTTCAACGCCACGTCGCCCAGGAACAGCCACTGCCAGGCGAAGTTCGTCACAAGGGCGTCGGCCCGGGGGTCCTGGAGCATCCGGCGAACGTGTCGCTCGAGAACGGCCGTGTCGCCGAGGCGTCCCGCGACGGCGTCCTCGAGCAGCGCGTCGTCGGGAAGGCTGCTCCACAGGAAAAACGAGAGCCGGGACGCCAGCTCCAGGTCGCTGATCCTGTATGCTTCGCCGGGGGCGGCGTCGGCCGGTTCGCGCTCGATGCGGAACAGGAACTGGGGGCTGACCAACAGCCGTTCGACGGCCCGCTGGATCCCGCGGTCGAAGTCGGCCTCGTCACGCCCCGTTTCGAAGAAGGGCCACAACTCCTCCAGATCGCCGGCGCTCGCCGGGCGCCGGTAGGCGCGCCGCGCCAGGGACGAGAGGATTTCCTCGGCGCACGCGCGTTCCTCGGAGAGATCCTCGGGGCGGCAGGAGAATATCCGCCGCCGCGACGGCGTGTCGCCCGGCCCGCGGACGTCGAAGGGGCCGCGGATGGTCACGTTGGCGATCGCGGGCTGCGTGCCGCGGCTGCGCATGCGGGGTCGGAGCACGGCCTCGTCCAGGGCCGCGTTGCGCTCGACGAACGTCACGCCGACGAGCCGCGGTCCCGCGTCGATCGGAATACGGAACTCCGTGGCGGGCGCCTCGGGTACGCCGATCGTCACCAGCGCGACCCGCTCGCCGTCGACGGAGACCTCCAGCGCATGCGGCTCGCGCGCACGTCCCGCCAACTCGACGTCGACGACGTAGTCGGCGTCCATGGGGAAGTGGCTGCGGATGGCCAGGCCGCCGCGGGTTCCGAACGGCAGCGCTTCGACGCGCGCGTTCTGCACCGACTCGGGATGGATGCGATGGATGTTGACGGCTTCCGGCGCCGACGGATCGCCGACCGCGAGCCGGCTGATCTTTCGCGCCGCCTCCAGGTAGCGCTCCATTGTGGTCGGGGAGACGAACAGCAGATCGGCGATGTTGTCGAATCCGCTGCTGGCGTTGTCCGCCGGAAGAAGCAGATCGTAGTCCATTTCCCGCGGCAGGTCCTCCAGGGCCAGCAGGTCGCGGATCGCGTTCCGGTACTCGGTGCGTGTCAGCCGGCGCAGCAGGCCGATCTCCCCGGGATTGACGCGGGCGGCGCTGGCGCGGTCCAATTCCGATTCCAGGAACGACGCGGCCGCGTCGTATTCTTCGGGCTCGGGCCGCGGCGCGTTCAACGGCGGCATGGCCCCGGCGCGCAGTTTCCGGATAACCTTCTCCCAGACTTCCGCGTCACCCGCCACGTCGCCCAACGAGTCCGGTTCGAGCACGAGCCCGGCCGTTCGCGCCCGCTCGTTGTGACAGGCGGTACAGTACCGGTTGACGAAGGCCTCGGTGTCCGCGCGGTCCTGCGGCGCGGCGGCCGCGGCCGTCGTTGCGAAAAGTACGGCAACCAGCGTTGCCGTCCGCGTTTGCCTGACGTATCGCATCGCCGTGGGGACGAATCCGGAGCCATTATCCTCCACGGGACTCGGCCCCGACAACAACGGTATACTGCCCGAGACGCGGAGGCTTCCATGAAACACGCAAGCATCCTGTCGATCATCGCGACTCTGTTTCTCGCCGGCGCAGCGCGCGCCCAGGTCGGCGACGGACAGGCGCAGGTCGTGATCGCCGCCGTGCGGGCCGGCGACGTTGACGCCGTACGGTCGCTGCTGGCGGGCTCACTCGACGTGAACGCCGCCGCGGCCGACACGTCGACGGCGCTGCATTGGGCCGTGCAAGGCGACAACCCGGTCATCGTCGATCTGTTGCTCGGCGCCGGCGCCGATCCCCACGCGGCGACGCGCTACAACGTCACCCCGCTTGCGCTGGCCGCCGCGAACGGCCGCGCGCCGATGATCCGAAAGCTTCTCGACGCCGGCGTCGACGCGGACGCTGCCTCGCACGAAGGTCAGACGGCGTTGATGACGGCGGCCCGCAACGGGCGCGTGGAAGCGATCGAGGTCCTGCTCGATCACGGGGCGGACGTTCATGCGGTCGAACCGTTCAGGGGCCAGACCGCGCTGATGTGGGCCGCCGGCGAAGGCAACTCCGACGCCGTCGCCCGGCTCATCCGCGCGGGCGCCGGCATCCACGCCCGGTCGGAACGCGGCTACACGCCGCTCCTGTTCGCGGTGTTGAACGACCGCATCGAAACGTCCCGCGTGCTCCTGGACCTTGGCGCCGACGTCAACGATGCCGCGCCGGACGGGACCAGCGCGTTGAACATGGCGGCCGTCAACGCATACTACGACTTGGCCTCGGTGCTCGTGGACCACGGCGCCGACCCGAACGCCCCGGATGCCCGGGGTTCCACGCTCCACACGCTGGCATGGCTGAACAAGCCGGGCGCGACCGGATCCGCCGCGGTGGGCGGCGATTTGACCGGTCCCCCGATGCCGCGCGGCCGCACGACGGCGCTGGAGCTCGCCGAGAAGCTGCTGCAGCACGGAGCGGATCCCGACATCCGCGTCGACTGGGAGGAACGCCCGTTCGACAAGCTCGGCGCGGCCGTGACGAATCCGCCGAACATTCAATTGGGACGGCACATCCTGAGCTACGTGGGCGCGACGCCGTACTGGCTGGCGGCCAACAACGGCGACGTCGCCCTGATGCGCGTGCTGCTGGAATACGGTGCGGACCCGATGATCCCGAACCGTTTCGGAGTCACGCCGCTGATGGTCGCCGCGGGCCTGAACTACTACGAGGGCGAGACGCCGGGTCCCTTCACGGGGACGCCCGAGGCCGAACGGCTCGAAGCCGTCCGGCTCGCCCACGAATCCGGCAACGCCATCGACGCCCGCGCCGACTTCGGCGACTACCCGATCCTGGGCGATCCCGAGTACACGATCATCTACTATCCGACCAACATCGACGATCTCGCCGGCCTCGGCGTGGGCGACCCCCGATGGGACGGCAGCACGGCGCTTCACGGAGCGGTGGTGTCGGGACAGCCGTCCATCGCGCGATACCTGATCGAGCAGGGCGCGGACGTGGACGCGGTGAACGACTCGGGCTGGACGCCGTTGATGCTGTCGCGCGGTTTCTTCCTGGCGAACGCGGAGAAGGTGTACCCGGCGGTCGAGGCCGTGATCACGGAAGCGCTGATCGCGCAGGGACTCTTCGATGAAGCGCGTTAAGGGACAACTGCCGGCGCGCCGCCTCCTGTGCCTCATGGCCGTCGTATCGCTTGCGGGCGCGGCCTCGGCCCAGGAGTGGGGTTCCGAACGTTCGATCGACCAATTGACGGAACACGTGTATCGATGGGGCGCGGACGGCCAGAACGGGATGCTGGTCGTGACGCCCGAAGGGGCCATCGTTTCCGACGGCCACTACTGCGGCCGCGGTCACGTGCCGTGGCTCAAGTCCGAGATCGAGAGCCGTTTCGGCGTGCCCGTCCGTTTCGTCACCCTCAGCCACGACCACCAGAGTCACATCTGCGAGACGGAAGTCTTCGCCGACACGGCCGTCGCCATCGGCCACAGGAACCTGCTGCCGCACCTGGTGAGAGAAGGCCGACGCGCGTTGATCCCGCAGGTAACGTTCGAGGAATCGCTCGACATCGAACTGGGAGGCGTGAAGGTCACCCTGCTCTATCTCGGCCCGCTCCACAGCGACAACCTCATCCAGGTGCACGTGCCCGAGGAAGGCGTCCTTTATGCGCCGGACTTCGCCCGCGGGACCAACATCTTCCCGGATTTTCGGGACATGGACGTGGACAACATGCTGGACGCACTGTTGACGGCCGGCCACATGCCCGACGTCGAAATGGTGATTCCGGGCCACGGCAACCTGAAGACCCAGGAAAACTTTCTGGTGTACCGCCGCTACCTGGTGTCCATAAGGGAGCAGGTGCTCGCCCACATGGTCGCGGGCCGCACGCTCGACGAGATCCACGGCCTGGTCACGATGGAAGAGTTCCGCGGCGAGTACAACATCAGCGACAACAGTCTCCGCAACAACATCGACTCGATGTACGACTACCTCTACCGCTACCGCGAGCCCAACAGCCCGGCCGGCCTTCCGGTACGGGCGGTGGACTAGTGTCCAGTCGCACGATTTCGTGCGCTTGATTCAGTGGATTCGTTCTCTTGGCTGACGCCTCGGCTGGAGCCTCGTTGTCCATCTGCGGCGAGGAACGCCGCGGATCCAATAAAGTACACGCCAGTGTCTTCTGTGCCGTACAGATCTCGGCATACCGGCCGGTCACCCGAGTCGCCGCGACCTCCCGTCGATCGTCAGAGCCAACGACGGTTGGCTGTGTTGCCGCGAACTCACGGGACATGACACTAGGGGACCATCGAAACCATGGGCGGTTCATCGACCACGATCGATGCGAAGGCCGGATGAACGAGTATCTCCATGACTAACGGGCAGTCCGAGCCATCGAGCGGCCGCTGGCGGTTCGCGGGGCCCGCCACGGGCGGACAGGCAGAGTTGAAGGGGCCTGTGGCCGAGCGTCTGGACTTCGCCATCGCGACGGCCATGGCGACGGGCCGGTCGATTGTCGCCGGCCGTGGAAGTCAGCCGGTCTCCTACCGTTACAAGAGCGGGCATGAGCTTGTGAGCACTGTGGACGAGAGTGCCGACGCCCTCATTCGCGGAGCGATCGGCAGGCTGTTTCCAACCGACGCCATCCTGTCCGAGGAGACTGCGGACGCCCGGGACGTCGAGTTCACATGTGATCGGTTGTGGATCGTGGATCCGATCGATGGGACCGTCAACTTCGTTCACGGGCTCGACGCGGTGGCGGTCTCGATCGCCTATGCCGAACAGGGCATCGTCAGGGCGGGTGTCGTGCACGCACCGTTTCTCAACGACACGTACTGCGCCCTCCTGGGAGACGGTGCGTGGCGCAACGGTTCACGGATTCGGGTGAGCAATCGGCGCGAGCTGAAAGAGGCCCTGATCGGTACAGGGTTTCCACACGACCGCAGGGAGCTTGGACAACTGTTGCGGAAACTTGAAGCCGTGCTGACAGAATGCCGTGGTGTGCGCCGCATGGGCTCCCCGGCACTGGACATCTGCATGGTTGCGGAGGGCCGCCTCGACGGGTATTACGAGACCGTGTTTCCATGGGACGTGGCTGCCGCCTCATTGATCGCGCGCGAAGCCGGCGCAGCTTTCGGGCACCTCGACCCGGTCCCAGGGGATACGACGCCGGACCTGTGCGGCGCCGATGTCGTCGTGGCCGCGCCCACGATCGTCGCTGAACTAATCGCCTTGTTGAAGGCAGTGGGTTGACGTCGTCATACGCGATACCGCCCGCATCCGAACTCCGCTGGCCGCTTCGACCTTCAGAAGTCGAACAGGTTCGTGAACTTGACGATCAGCGCGCGCTCCACGAGCCCGGTTCCCCGCGTGTCCCGCAGGTCGTTGTAGACGATGTACAGGTCGCTGAGCGGCCGGTGGATCAGGTGGAAGCGGATGTTCGAGCTCACCTGGTGCGTGTCGGCGTTGTACTGCACGAACGCGTTCAGGAACGCCCGGCTCGTGAAGGCGTAGGTGAAGCGAGTCGCCAGCAGGTCCGTCGTGAATTCCGCCTCAGGCAAACGGACGCGGTTGTGCTCGTATCCGACGTCGATGTTCATGTGGAAGTTGGGCTTCCAAACGATCGAGCCGCCCACCGAGGTGCGCGTGCCGTCCCAGAACTCGCCCCAGTCGAGGGATCCGCTGCTGCTGAGCTTCCGGCTGGGGTCGGTGGAGTAGCTGATCCCGTATTCCAGGTAACGGTAATCCCCCCGATCCAGCGAGACGGCTTCCCGCGCGACGGATCCGTCCGCCGCCCGTCGTGCTCTTCGGATCGCGAACGGTTCCAGCAGCCGGTCGAACGTGTTCATGACCCTGAAGTCCAGGGTACTGGTGTTGCGGAAGACGACGCCGGTCGTGAAGGCCGCGGTGCGCGTTTCGATCTGCTCGGTCGTGCCATTCTTGTAGTAGTCGAGGCGCGCTCCGAAATTCAGCCGCTGCAAGGTCGGGTGGTTTTCCAGGATGGGATGCCAGGCGAGCTCGCCGTTGTAGTGGGTATTGTCGTCGCGCCGGACGAAACCCATCTCCGGGTTGAAATTCGTCTCGATCGCGTTGTAGGCGCCCACGATGGTCAGCTCGTCGTCGCGCCACGCGGTCTGGAATTGCCGCGCCTGGTTCCGGCCCTCCAGGCCGGGCGTTTCGCTGATCAGAAGAAACGAGTCGAACTCCAGCCGTTCGAAGAACTGGAAGTGGGCGTCGGGCCCGTAGACCCGGTTGTAGTCGCCTGCAACGGTCGAGTCCCGGTTCGTGATCAGGGCCCCGATCCACGAGTTCGTCAACAGGTTGCGCCGGACGCGGCCGACGACGTAGTTGTTGGAGGGCGTCGGGCCGTGCGATTCGGTCTTCATATCCAGGGCGCCGACGTCCCACCGGCCCACCTTCCCGGTCACGCGCGCGCCGCCGACGATGGGGATCGGCGTTCCGTCGTCGCTGAGCCCGATCCTGCGGCTGAAGAAGGGCACCAGGTTCCCGCCCTGCCCGAAGTTGTTCGTGCCCTGGCCGAACGCGAATATGCCCTGGTTCTCCAGGAAGAACTCGCGCTTCTCCGGGAAGAACAGGTTGAAGCGCGTCAGGTTGACCTGTTGCTGGTCGACCTCGACCTGCGCGAAGTCGGTGCGGTAGGTGGCGTCCAGCGTCAGGGACGGCGTGAGGCTGTACTTGGCGTCCACGCCGCCGTCGAAGTCGGCGTCGCCGGTTCCCGATTGGGTGAAGCCGCCCGTGACGAACGGCTTGATCTTCAGGTTGCGTCCCGGGCGGATGCCTTCCAGACCCTCCAGCGTGCCGTTCAGTTGGACCCGGCTGATGTTGTAGCGAAACGGGATGGGCGCCCAGTAGCTCTCCTCGCTTCGGCGCAGGATACGGCGGCTGACGTTCACGCCCCAGACTTGAGACTCCGCCCTCGAGAAGCGGAGCGTCTTGAATGGAATCCGGAACTCGGCGACCCATCCGTCGTCGTTCCGCAAGGCGTTGACGTCCCAGACGCCGTCCCAGTCGATGTTGAACGACCCGTCGTTGAGTTGATAGTCGGCGCGGGCGCCGGCCGGGTTCGTCGTGAACAGGAAACCGGACCGGAAGTCGCGCAGGCTGTCGATGACTATTGAGACGGCGTCGGAGCTCCGGAAGTTGTAGTCCTCGGTCAGGTCGTTGACGACGAGGTTGCCGGCGTCGGAGTCCAGGCTGAGGACGCCCACGTAAAGGTTCTCGTCGTCGTACAGGAACCACGCCCGCGTCGTTTCCGACTCCGGCTGTTCGGTGTCGGGCACTCGCTGCGTGAAGTTCTCGGCGGGAACGGCCAGATCCCACTCCGGCTCGTCCAGCCGCCCGTCGATCGCGATGGGTTGGTCGATCCGGACGGCGCGGACCACACGGCTCAACCGGGCCGTCTCGTAGTCGATTGCCTCGCGGGCCGCTCCGGAATCGGTGGACTGCGGGACGGCCGGAGCGGCCGCCATGAGAATCAGCGGCACGAGGGCCGCGGATACTCGCGCCCGGGCGCCTGACGCGCGTCCGTCGCGCGCAGTTATCGATCCCACACGAAGTAGACCTTGACCCGGGCGCCCTCCGGCGCATCGGGCCCGGGCTCGGCCAGTTCGAAGCTCATGCCTTCGTTGGGCACGTTGGCGCTTCCGAACGGGAGGTGCGGGTTCATGTGCCGGGACGGATCGCGGTCGCTGAACGCGCTGACCGCGTTGAAGTCCACGCCGTTTTCGGGCGCCAGCGTGTTGTCATGGTTGACCTGGTAGAACTGCACGCCGTTCGGGAAATCCTCCAGCGAGAACGGCGCGTCGGCCGAGTGTCCGTTCCTCAGCAGTCGGTCGTAGAGCCGGTAGGAGATCACGCCGTCGCGGATCCGGATGTCGAACAGCGTCGACATGGACTTGTAGGGCTCTCTGTCCAGTCCCGGAAGCAGCTCGTTGGAGAGCGTGTACCCGAAGATCATCTGCCGGTCCCCGAAGCGAACGCTTTCTCCGGGCGGAGGCCCTGCCTCGCAGCGCGCACGTTCGGACTCGCCCAGATCGACCGGGTAGTACTCCGGCCGCCGCTGGAAGCACATCACGTCCAGGTAGTTCTCTCCCAGCCAGGCTTGCGCGTCCTCGTCGAACTCGTAGTAGCGCCAGCCGTCGTCGTCCATGAAGTATTCGGACGGGACCGACGGGTACTCGAATTCCTGCGGGTTGGCGTCCACCAATAGCAGGAACCCGTTGCCGGGGCCGAACTGGGCCGGCTCGTTCTGGCTCCAGAGGTATTCGCCGTTGTAGTACCAGGCCAGTACGCCCGGCCGGTACCGGACGTCCACGGCTTCCATGCCGCCGGTGTCCCCGTTCTTGTAGAAGACGAAGCCGGGTTCGGTCAGGACGCGGTCGTAGTTGAACGCCCGGTCGAACTCCGCGTACGGATCCCGATACTCGAGCAGGTAGAAGTGGGGCACCGGGATGTCGTGGCTGCCGCCGCTCAACGAGAACCCCTCGACCCGCCAACCCTGGAAGCCGGGCGCCTCGAAGTCGTCGCCGAAACCGAGGGCGGAAATCTCGACGTTGTCGATCATGGCGCCGTCCTCGACGGCGGCCATGTCCGCGAAGTAGTGGAACCGGATTTCCACCTCGGAACCGCGGTACCGGCTGATGTCGAATTCGGCGTGAATCCACTGGGACCGCTCGCACGGGTTCACCGCGTTCACCCCAACCCGGTCCTCGGCCAGCAGGCGCTCCGCGTCCGGGTCGCACCCCTCGGCCGTTTCGACCTGGCCGTCGCCGTCCAGATCTCCGCTGCGGCCCGTGAAACCGGGAATCGTGCCGAGCCCGTCGTGCCCGCGCGAGGACGGCATCACGCTGTCGGTGTCTTCGGGGCTCTCCTTGTCGGTGGGCAGCAGGCGTTCGTAGTTTTCGCCGTCCGTGGAAGCTTCCACGTACAGGTAGTCCCAGTCCGCCTCGATCGTGAACCAGGCGTCGAACTCCAGGATCACCGGCCCGTCGCCGGCTTCGCGGAGGTCGAACGTGCGCGACAGGTAGTGGTTCAGATCGTTGCCCTGACCGGTGTAGGCCGCCTGACTCCCGTGCCGCTCTTCCAGGGGCCCCATGCGTAGCTCTCGAATCTTCGGCGGGAGAATCACCATGGCCGCGTCGCACAGGCCGGAAGCGTTCGCTTCGCCGGGCACCTCGGTCCAGTCGTTCATCGTCTTGAGGTAGACCGACTGCACGCGGCTCCCGCCGGCGCTTCGCGGGACGATCGGGCAGGGTTCGAGCCAGCCGAGAACCAGCCGGGACCACGCGCTCAGCTCCTGCGGAACCGGGCCTCGGGTCGAGCTCATGGCTTCCCAGGACGCCGTCGAGTTGTTGGTTTGGCGGGCGTAAATGTCCGGCAGGCCGATCGAGTGGCCGAACTCGTGGATGAACGTCGACAGGGCGGTGTACTCCGACTGCATGTTGTAGTCGTACACCCAGAGGCCGTCCTTGACGGGCACGCCGCCCCGCCGGTTCACGAAACCCTCGACCACCGGTCCATGACCGTTGTTCTTGGTCAGGCCGAAACGGTGCGGCCAGATTCGCTGGGCGCACTCCTGCTCCTGCGGCTGCAACTGGTCGTACAGGTCGGCGGGCGCGTTGAACGTGAACTTCTGATCGAGGCTGTACAGCCCCTGGCACGAGGACTGACCCTTGCCGGCGAACACCAGCACGAAGTGATCGATGTAACCGTCGGCCTCGTCGAAAACGCCGTCGCCGTCGTAGTCCTGGGGGTCCCAGACGTCGAAGTCTTCCCACGGGAACTCCGGATTCTGATCGTAGGCGAGGGCCAGGGCGTCTTCGACCAGGAGTTCGGGACCGACGTCGTTGCGCCACTGGCCGTCCAGGTTCTGGATGGGCTTGCCGTAATGCTCCGATGTCTCGGCCACCGTGACGATGGGGAACACCTCGCCGGTGACGTGGAAGCGGCCTTTGGACTGGTGGTTGTAGTAGTGGGTCAGCGTCGCTTCCCGCGGGAAACGCAGGTTGTCGGAAAACAGCAGGTCCTGCAGATACCGCCTGTTCCGCTCGTCGGCGTCGTCCTCGCCTCGAAACCGGTCGAAGGTGAGATTCGAGTATTGGACCGGGATGATCAGCATCCTGTGCGGCCGTTCCTGCGTGCTCAGAACCGGCGGAATGGCGTCGGACTTGATCTGCGGGTTCCCCAGTTGATCCAGTTGGAGGTTCCGCAGTTTCTCGATCATCTCCAGGCCCTCGGGCGTCTGGGCCGAGGCGCTGGAAACGCCGGCGGCGAAGACTGCCGACACCGCGAGGCGCCGTACTCGGAGTGACATCAACTTCATGAGTGTTCTCCCGCGCGAAGTGTGCCATCAAGCATAGTCAGCGCGCGGAGGCGAACGCAACCCGAAGCGGCGTGGGGGCGGGGCGTTATGAAGCTGTTGGGGCGTGGAAGAGATTGTTTCTTGGACTGACGCCTCGTATCTGGACTCCTCCGTCAACGAGGCGAACCATTCCCTCGCTCCGCTCGTTGTCCACCCGCGACGAGGAACGCCGCGGGTCCAACATGGCTTGCGGCAACGTGTTGCGTGTCCGCCGCACCTTGGCATTGCCGTCGATCCACCGACGCCACGCCCAACACCGCATGTTCCGCCGCGAATGTGCGGGACTCTCCGATACTAGTCGCGGCGTTCCTCGCGGCGACTGGACAATGCGGCAATTGCCTTCGCAATTGCCGAGGCGGTAGCCGAGGCGTCAGCCCAAGAAAATGATCTCTTCAGGTCCATCCGGCACGAACGCCGCCGACGTTGCCGAGGCAACGGGCGAATCCGGTTGAAGAGTGCGTCGAATGCGCCGATAATCCCGTCCGTGCTCTCAAGCAAGTCGACGATTCCGTTACTCGTGGCCTGCGCTCTGGCCCTCGGCGCCTGCTCACCGTCGAGTCTCGACGAACCGGACGTCATCGAGCTGCAGATCGGTTCCGTCAGCGTTCCCGATTCACTGATCGGCGTCACGGCCGAGGAGTTCGTCCGGAGGATCAACCAACGCCTCGAGGGCCGCGTCCGAGCCACGTTTTTCCCGTCGAGTCAACTCGGCAACGACGAGGTCATGCTCCAGAAGCTGAGGCTCGGGACCCTGGACTTCTCGCTGCCGTCGACGATCATGTCGTCGGTCGTCGACGAGTTCGGCCTGTTCGAGATGCCGTACCTGGTTCGCGACCGGGAACACATGGGCCGGATCAAGGACGCCGTCGTCTGGCCCGTCCTGGCGCCGGCCGCCGAGCGCGCGGGCTACCACGTCGTCGCGGTCTGGGAAAACGGCTTCCGCCACGTGACGAACAACGTCCGTCCCATCGAGACGCCGGACGACCTCCAGGGGATCAAGCTTCGGACCCCGCGCGGGCAATGGCGCGTCCGCCTCTTCCAGAGCTTCGACGCCAACCCGACGCCGATGCCGTTGTCGGAGGTGTTCGTCGCGCTGCAGACGGGCGTGATCGACGGCCAGGAGAACCCGCTGCCTCAGATCACGAGCAACAGCTTCGAGGAAGTCCAGACCTATCTGTCCCTGACCGGTCACGTCTACACGCCGGCGTACCTGGTAGCGGGCCTCGACCGCTGGAATCAGTTGCCCGAGGACGTTCGCGACGCGGTCCAGGAGACCGCGCGCGGGATGGACGCGTTCGTCGATGAGCAGGCCGAGCGCATGACGGAGGCGCTGATGGCCGAGCTGCGCGCGTCGGGCATACGGATCAACGAGGCCGACCGCGGCAGCTTCGTCGAAGCCAGCCAGGTGATATACGAGGAGTTCGGACGGTCGGTGGACGGCGGCGCGGAGATGATCCAGACCGCCGCGGATCTCGCGAATCCCTAACCCGCCACCGTGCTGACGCGCCTGGCACGGCTCCGCCGTCCGTTTCAGAAAGTTCTCGAAACGGCCGTCCTCGTCCTGATGACGGGGCTGGCGATTCTTGTCGTCGCGGGCGTCGTCTTCCGAAAGGCCGGCGCGTCGCTGGTGTGGTACGACGAGGTCGCCTCGATCCTGCTGGTCTGGCTCACCTACTACGGCGCTTCACTGGCCGCGCTCGACCGTTCCCATATCGGGTTCCCGCGCCTGCTCGCCTCGACGCGTGGACGGCTGCGACTGTGGTTGTCCGTCCTGGGCGAAGCCGTCGCCATTGGCTTCTTCGCCGCGGTCGCGTGGGCGGGATGGCTCGTCTTCAGGGTCCTGGGGGGCACGTACCTGGTGAGCCTGCCGTGGCTGCCGCAGCGGGTCACGCAGTCGGTCATTCCCCTCGGCGCCGTGCTGTTCATCGCGGCGGAATTGTTGAGCCTGCTCGAACAGCCGGCCGAAGCCCCCGATCCTCCGGCGCGCGAGGCGCGGCCGTCATGATCCTGCTCGGCATGTTCCTGGCCTTGGTCGCCCTGGTCCTGATCAACGTTCCCATAGCCATCGCGCTGGGCGTGGTGGCCGCGGCCGCGATCGTGTGGATCGACGGTGTCAACGCCTTGCCGAACGTGGCGCTCGTCCTGTTCGACGGCGCGAGGAATTTCTCGCTGACCGCCATCCCGCTGTTCATTCTGGCCGGCGCCGTCATGAACGCGTCGGGCATATCGAGGCGTCTGATCGCGTTCGCCTCGGCGCTTCTGGGCTTCATCCGCGGCGGATTGTCCATGGTGACGATCGGCGCGGGGCTGTTCTTCGCCGAGATTTCCGGTTCGGCTGTCGCCGACGTCGCGGCGCTGGGCTCGATCCTGATTCCGGCCATGAAGCGGAAGGGCTACACGACCCCGTTCGCGGCGGCCGTCACTTCATCGGCGTCCACCCTGGCGATCATCATTCCCCCGTCCGTTCCGATGATCCTCTACGCGGTCATGTCGGGCAGTTCCGTCGTCGAGCTCTTCGTCGCGGGCATCGTCCCCGGGATCATCGGCGGCCTGGGACTGATGGGGATGGCCTATTGGATCTCGGTCCGGCACGACTTCCCGATCGAGGAGGTTTTCCAGCTCCGGCGCGTCGCGGAAACGTTCAAGGCGGCCGCTTGGGCGCTGTCGCTTCCGCTCATCATACTGGGCGGTATTTTCACCGGTTGGGTCACGGCCACCGAAGGCGCGGGCCTGGCGGTTGCGGCCGCGATCTTCATCGGCGCCGTGATCTACCGGGAGTTGAACCTGGCGCGCCTGCGGGAATCGATGGTTCAGGGCGCCCGCCAGACCGCCGTGGTGATGCTGCTGGTCGCGACCTCGGCGCTGCTCGGGGAAGTCCTGACGTCGATGCAGGTGCCGCAACGCATCGCGCTGGGAATTCTCGGAATGACCGAGAATCCGTTGGCGATCCTCGCGCTGCTGAACGTGTTTTTCCTGGGTGTGGGATTGTTCCTCCACTCCGCGGCGGCCATCATCCTCGTGGTTCCCATCGTGATGCCGCTCGTCGAGGCGGCGGGGATCGATCCCGTCCACTTCGGCCTGATCGTGACGCTGAACCTGGGGATCGGACAACAGACCCCGCCCGTCGCCAGCGTCCTGATGACGGCCTGCTCGATCGCCCGCGCGGATGTCTGGGACGTGACGAAGGTCAACGTCCGGTTCATCGGCGTGCTCGCGGCCGTTCTGCTGCTGGTCACCTATGTCCCCGCGGTCCCGATGGCGCTGGTGAACCTCTTCTACCGATAGTCCGACATCCGGACAGGCTGATATACTGAGCCGCGCCAGGACACGGCTCCATGCAGATCGATCCCAGGAAGTGCGTCGCCTGCGGCAACTGCGTTCCCGTGTGTCCGATGGGCGCGATCTACGTGGACACCGATGTCCATCGGGCCACGATCCACAGCGACGAATGCGTGGAATGCGGCACGTGTTTCCGCGGCATGAGCCAGGAGCACCTGAACCCGACGATGGTGCGCATCGTGCGCCGCCTGGCGCGGATGTTTCGTTTCCGCTTCGAACCCGAACCGGACGTGTGTCCCACGGGCGCCTTCGTGATGGACGACCTCGAGTGGCCGCGCGTCGTGCGGCGCGTGTTCAGCGACCCCCTCGTCGAGCACGACTCGACCGGCATCGCGGGGCGCGGCACCGAGGAAGTCAAGACCAACGACGTGGCCCATCGGGTGAGCGTCGGAGAAGTCGGCTACGTCATCGAGTTCGGACGGCCGGGAACCGGCGTGCGGTTCCATGAGATCCAGGCCATGACCACGGCGCTGGCGGCATGCGGCGTCACCTTCGAGCCGAAGAACCCGATCACGCACCTGATGACCGACACGTCCGCGGGCGCGTTGCCCGAGGATCTGCTCGGCGAGAAGATCCTGTCGGCGATCGTCGAGATCAAGACCGATCTTTCGGACCTCGACCGGGTGCTTTCGACCGCCATGGAGGTTTCCCGCCGAATCGATACCGTCGTCGCCGTCGGCGTGTCCACGCGGTGCGACGATCAGGGCGAGGATCCGTTGCTGGCGCCGCGGCTCGAGGAGCTCGGGTACACGTTCGAGCGGGCCAAGACGAACATGGGGCTCGGACGGATCACGAACGTCCGCAAGGAGGACGCGGGTGACCAACACCCTGCATCGGTACGGTAGCGCCGCCGGGTTCTCCGACGACTACATCGTTTTCGCCATGCCCTCGAAGGGCAGGAACGACGTCGGCGCGATCGAGAAGCTCAAGACCTTTCTGCGGATCTGCGTCCGGCATGGCGCTTCCAATATCGGAGCGTCGGGTCAGGGCGGTTACCGGCCCTCACGAGCGCTCAATCCCCGCGTGCACTGGCGACGGGATCTGGACCCGGACTTCGACCACGTGATCGACGGCGTGTCGAAGGCGGGCACGGCCGGGGCGGTGTTCGATTCGCGCCGGAAAGCGGCGGCGTGTCTGCGCGACGTCATTGCCGAGGACCTGGGCCTTTCGGTCAACATCAGCACCTCGGTCGAAGGGGCCCGGGACGTCGGCCGCGAGTGCGGAATCGAGCGGCACAGCGTCGAGTACTCGTTGGGGTTCACCGATCCGCACGACCGGCTGCCGCGCGGACAACTGCTCGAGCTGGCCACGATGTGCGGCCATGGCATGGTCGCGTTCAGCCTGGCTCAGAAGATGCTCGACATGGTGCGCGAGGGACGCCGCACTCCCGAGCAGGCGGCGGCGACGCTGTCGCGGTTCTGCCCCTGCGGGGTCTACAACCCCTCTCGCGCCCTGCGGCTCATCGAAGAAGCGCGCACGCACCAATAGAGGCCCTGGAACGGGCGCGGCCGTTCGAGTCGGCTGTCAATGAAGCGCGGCCCGAATCTCGGCCAGCAACTCCCGCCGGTGGACGTCGATCTTGTCGTTCATGGCCTCGAGCCTCGTGTCCATGTTCTCGAGGCGGAGATCGACCTTTTCTTCCAACCGGACGAAATCGGCCGACAGCACGGCTTCGGTGCGCCGGATCTCGGCGAGGGTCTCCGCCCGGAAACCATCCATTTTCAAGTCCATCGCCTGCAGACGGGCGTCGAACGCATCGAACCTCGATTCGGACTTTTCGTCCTGGGCCCCGACTCGGGCGGTGAACTTCGCGTCCTGGTCGTCGATCCGGGCGGTGAATTTCTCGTCGAGTGCGTCGATTCGGGTGGTGAACTTCTCGTCGAGTGCGTCGATTCGGGTGGTGAATTTCTCGTCGAGTGCGTCGATCCGGGCGGTGAACTTCTCGTCGAGCGCGTCGATTCGGGCGGTGAACTTCGCGTCCTGGTCGTCGATCCGGGCGGTGAACTTCGCGTCGAGCGCGTCGATCCGGGCGTCGAGCGCCCGAATATCTCCGCGGATGCCCTCGATTTGAGGCGCGAGCGTGTCCTGGAGGAACTTGCGAATCGCTTGAATCACGTGTGACTCCGCGTGGCGGAGAAAGGGCGCGTCGATCATAGCACCGATGGTCATAATGGAGGCGCTCCGGCAACGTCGGCAGAGGGCGTATCGCGATGTCATTGAACAACCCGTTTCTCGAAGACGCACGGCCCGGTTGGAATGTCGAGGCGGTGCTGCGGGACTATCGCATCGGGATCCGAAGCCGCCGGGCGAGCATCCTGGCCCAGGGCGAAGTCCTACTCGGACGGGCCAAGTTCGGCATCTTCGGCGCCGGCAAGGAAGCCGCCCAGCTTGCGATGGCCTACGCCTTCCGGAAGGGCGATTTCCGTTCGGGCTACTACCGCGACCAGACCGTGATGTTCGCGCTCGACCTGCTGACGGTCGAGCAGTTCTTCGCCCAGCTCTACGCGCACGCCGACCCGGCAGCCGAGCCGTCGTCGTCCGGCCGCTCCATGACGAGTCACTTCGCCACCCGGCTTCTGGACGAAACGGGCGGCTTCAAGACGCAAGTCGACCAGTACAACTCGTCCGCGGACCTGTCGCCCACGGCCGCGCAGATGCCCCGGCTGGTCGGGTTGGCCTATGCGTCGAAGCTCTATCGCCGCGTGGGCGTCTCGACGGAGTTCGCGAAGAGGTTCTCCGACGGCGGAAACGAGATCGCGTTCGGCACGATTGGAAACGCCGGTTGCGCGGAGGGGCTCTTCTGGGAATCCGTGAACGCCGTGGCCGTGCTGCAGGCCCCGATGCTGTTGTCGATTTGGGACGACGGCTTCGGGATTTCCGTTCCGAACGTGTTCCAGATGGCCAAGGGCGATATTTCCAGGATCCTCGAGGGTTTTCGCCACCGCGAGGGAGGCCGCCCGGGATTGGACATCTACGTCGCGCGGGGCTGGAACTATCCGGAGCTCTGTTCCACCTATCTGGAGGCCGCCGAGCTCGTACGACGGACTCACGCGCCCGCCATGATCCACGTGACCGAGCTGACGCAGCCCCAGGGGCATTCGACCTCGGGAAATCACGAACGCTACAAGTTGCCGGAACGGTTGGAGTGGGAGAAGACGTACGACTGCATGGTCAAGATGCGCGACTGGATTCTCGAAACCGGTCTCGCGGGCGAGGCCGAGCTCGACGAAATCGAGGCCTCGGAGCGCAAGCACGTGGTCCGGGCCCGGGAGGAAGCCTGGCGAGCCTGTCGAGAGCCCATCGAGGAAGAACGCCGGACCGTATCGTCATTGATGCGGGCGCTCGAGGACGAGACGCTCGAAGGAGAGGCGATCGCCGAGTTGCGGCAGCGTCTCGAACGGAACCCCGCGCCGTTTCGCCGCGACATCATGGCGGCAGCCGCCGAGGCGCTCGTCGCGGCCAGGGATGCGCCGGCGGAGCGGACCGCGGCGCTTCGCCGGTGGCGGGCGGCGCAGGAGGACATCCACCGCCGGCGCTACGGTTCCGATCTCTACAGCGAGTCGAAGGAGTCCGCGCTGGCCGTTCCCGTGGCGCCGATCCGTTATGCCGACCCGCCCGCCGAGCTCAAGGGTTTCGAGATCATCAATCACTGTTTCGACGCGGCGTTCGCGCGCATTCGCAACCTGATCGCCATCGGGGAGGACGTGGGGCTGCTTGGGGGCGTCAACCAGGGGTGGGCCCATCTTCAGGAAAAATACGGCGCCGACCGTGTATCGGATACCGGGATCCGGGAAGCCACCATCATCGGTCAGGCCATCGGCATGGCTCTTCGAGGCTTGCGGCCTATCGCCGAGATCCAGTACCTGGACTACATACTGTACGCGTTGCAGATCCTTTCCGACGACCTGGCCACGCTGCGGTGGCGCACGCGCGGCGGCCAGAAGGCGCCCGTCGTCATCCGGACGCGCGGGCACCGGCTCGAGGGCATCTGGCACGCCGGTTCCCCGATGGCCGGGATCATCAACCTGCTCCACGGCATCTACGTCTGCGTGCCTCGAAACTCGGTTCAGGCGGCCGGGTTCTACAACACGATCTTCCAATCCGATGACGCGGCGCTCGTCGTGGAGGTCCTGAACGGTTACCGGAAGAAGGAGCGCATGCCCGAGAACATCGGGGAGTACACGCTGCCGCTGGGGGTGCCCGAAGTGATTCGAAGCGGGCGGGACGTCACGCTCGTAACCTATGGCGCCTGTTGCAGCGTCGCGGAGGAGGCTGCGTCGTTGCTGGAGACTGTCGGCGTGGATCTGGAGATCGTGGACGTCCGGACGCTGCTTCCGTTCGACGTCGGCGGCGTGATCCTGGAATCGCTCCGAAAGACCAACCGCATCGTGTTCATGGACGAGGACTGTCCCGGCGGCGGGACCGCCTACATGATGCAGCAGGTCATCGAGCGGCAGGGCGGCTACGCGTGGCTCGATGCGGCGCCGCGAACGCTTTCCTCGCCCGCGCACCGTCCCGCGTACGGTTCCGACGGAGACTACTTCTCGAAACCCAACCGGGAACAGGTGGTCGCCATGGTTTATGACATGATGCGCGAGCACGACCCCGTGCGTTTCCCGCCCTTCTACTGAACATGGGAGGCGAAAGCAGGCGACACGCCGCCAACCGTCCGGAATTCCGTCTCCCTCCCGGAATTCGCGCGATATAATCCTGCCACCAGTTTGTCGAGCCCCGTAAACAGCTCTTTCGATTTGGAGGCACCTATGGTCCGGAAGGCAATGTTGGCCGCGTTGGCAGCGGCATTTCTGGTCAGTTGCACGGCAACTGACGAACAGGCCGGCGGCGACGCCGCACCTCCACCGCCCGAGCCGATCGACGCCGTGGCGGCGGTGACCGACGCTTCGGCCGCGATGGGCGCCGACGGCCTGGAGTCCATCACCTTGTCGGGCACGGCGTGGAGAGCCCGGAACGGCTTCATGCAGACGCCGAGCGCGAGCCCGCCCTGGGAACTGCGGGACGAAATCACGAACTACGTCAAGACCATCGATCTGACGCAGCCGGCGCTGCGGGCGACGGGCGACACGTTCGCCTCGGACATATTCTTCCATGCGCCCGTGGCCGGCACGTACGAGCTGAACGCGAACGCCGAATCCGGCTGGGGTCAGCAGATGGAGATCTGGCTGTCGCCGTGGGGATTCCTGAGCGGTGCGGCCGCGAACGGCGCCGAGGCGGTGTCGCAGATGATGGACGGGAACGAGTATTCGGTCGTGACGTGGACGTCGCCGATGACGTCGCCGGGAGGCCCGCCCTACACGTTGACGGGCTACATCGACGGGGACGGCATGGTCTCACGCGTCCAGACCCGCATCGAACACAACCTGGCCGGTGACCTGCTCGTCGAGAACCTCTACAGCGACTATCAGGACGTCGACGGCGTGATGGTGCCCATGACGATCGAGCAGCAGCGGGCCGGCGGCGGTCTCTTCGGCGTGGACGTCGCGGAAGCGACTCCGAATCCCGAGAACGTGGCCGAGCTGGTGACCCCGCCGCCGCCGGCCGAGGGCGGCCGTGGCGGCCGCGGGG
>JAJEEE010000012.1 GCA_022821145.1 Acidobacteriota bacterium | reverse complement strand
AAAATGCTGGAAAATCTCTGCATGGTTGAGCCCTCCTCTTCGGTTCGGTCTTTCTTGTCGAAAAACCAATCCTACGAGGTCGGGCTCAACCTCTCAATCCTCTCTCCATTCCGCAGAATCTAATTTGGACAGGTATGATTCGGTCCGAGATCCAAGCCGATTCCGCGATGTTTGGCGGCGCCCTGACAACCGAGACAGGCGTCTCGGCCCCGGTGCCGCGTCTTGCACATCGTCCCGACCGTGACACACTTCCGTTTCCGTTGACTGAGCCGGTAGCCTTCATGCCGCGTCGTCCGTCCGTCGATGGCCGAGTGCTTCTTGCGCGCGACGTGCGGCGTGATGTGGCTGCGCCGCAGGCTGTGGACGAACCCGCGCGTGTCGTAGTTCTTGTCCCCGGCCAAGGTCACTCGGCGTCCCCCAGCGTGCGACTGGATCATGTCCAGCGCCGCATCGCGCTCGGCGGTCCCATCCGCCACCGTCACCCGCGTGTCGAGGACCAACCCACACCGGTTGTCCATCAGCACGTGCCCGAGGGCGTGTCGCGCTCGACCTATTACGCGCAACGGCAGCGGCAGGCGGCCGATGTCGCGCCCAGGAAGCGCGGGCCGCGGACCGCCTTCACCGATCCCGCATTGACCGAGCGGATCCGGCAGGTGATCGCCGCCTCCCCGTTCACCGGAGAAGGCCATCGCAAGATCTGGGCGCGCCTCCGCATGGCCGGCGTCCGGACATCCAAGGCGCGCGTGCTGCGCCTGATGCGGGCGGCCGAGCTTCTGGCCCCCCCAACGTCAGGCCCCACCACCGCCGAGGCCGGCCCATACCGGCTCGATCACCACGGATCGCCCGAACCGGATGTGGGGGATCGACGCCATGGCCACCCAGACCCTCGACGACGGCCAAGTCGCCGTCTTCGCCGCCGTGGATCATTGCACCGGCGAATGCGTCGGCATCCACACGGCCAAACGCGCCACCCGCTTCGAAGCCCTCGAGCCGATCCGGCACGGAGTTCACGAACACTTCGGCCGCTTCACCGCCGGCGCCGCGACCGGACTCCAGCTCCGTCACGACCACGGCTCGCAGTTCATGAGCGACGACTTCCAGAATGAGATCCGCTTCCTGGGAATGAAGCCCTCGCCCGCCTTCGTCCGTCAACCCGAGGGCAACGGTTGCATCGAACGCTCTTCAGGACACTGAAGGAACAACTGCTCTGGATCCGCCACTTCCGGTCCGTCCAGGAACTGGCCCACGCGCTGGAGGAATTCCGAAAGCTCTACAACCACCAATGGCTCATCCAGCGCCTCGGTTTCCTGTCTCCGGTTCAGGCTCGACACCGACTTGAAATCGAACCGGCGGCCTGATTATGGTGTGTTTCGTCTGTCCAAGAAACCGGGGGCGGTACATCGGAAAGCCGCTTATTGTCGCACAACGGAATTGCAGAGGCGGCAGCGTCCTCGGGCCTCTTCCGGCCGGCTGTCCCGGCCGCGCCGGCCGGCGGGAACTCGAAAGCGGCTGGCGAGGGGACGCTGCACGTGCCCTTCCGCCTGCAACCTGCCGCCGAAGTTGCGCGCGGCGGCAGTACTCTTGGGCCTTCCCGCCAGGGATTGATGTGGACGGGAGCGACCCGAACCCGGTGAGAGGGGACGGCGCGTGCACGCACGCGACGGCCCCGTGCCCGAACCGGGCCGTCGAAGACGGGGGTCGCTCCCGTCCACCTCCGCCGCGCCGGATCGGCCGCTTCGGCCGAGGCCGGTGGGGCGGAGCGAGGTTGCCTTTCAACGACTTCGCGGCAAGCGCGATGTGAACCCGAAAGGGCCTGTTTCGTGAATCGACCCCCCGCGTCGCATTCACACGCCGGTGCGTCCACCTGTGGAAAAATTCCGGGCTGCGAGGCGTGTCGATCGGATGGACCGCCTCGGGAATGTTGCCCTTGCCCTCGCCGGGCCTGTGGGACTGTGGGAAAGCCGGAGGCTTTTCCAAGTGCGGGGGGAATCCGCCCCTCCGGCGGATTTCCACGGCACGGCATTTCCACGGGCCTCACTCCCCGGCGGCCTGCGGGCGGTCCGTTCGGTGGGATGTCCAGCGTGGTTCCGATTCGTGCGAGGCGACTCTACTCCGTTGGATTCCGCCTGGCGATCCGAACCTGCTCGTCTATCTTCGCGTCATCGAGGCCCAGGTCGCGGGAGAGATCACGAAATTCTGCTTCCGTCATGGGGCCGACCGTTCTCTTCAACGATGAGAGCCCTTCGTTGGCAAAGAGTATGAGGAAGCGTTCTTCTCCGTCGACCCGTGTGGTGGTTATCGTCATCGGTTCCATTTTCGTCCTCCAAGAGCACTGACGTGCCGAGCGGCGCATCAGGCGCTCGGCTGTCGCCGCGAGTCTGTCGGCGTTTCTCGAGCCAGATAGCGCGCCCAGTCCTCCATGAGCCGACGACGCCGCTCGAACAGGTCGGTCCGTCTGTAAGCGGCCTCGACCTTGTTCTGGACGACGTGCGCCAGCGCGGCCTCGACGACCTCCCGCGGATGGTCGGTCTCCTCGGCCGCCCAGTCCCGGAAACTGGACCTGAAACCGTGCGGGACGGCTTCGACTTTCAGATCCTTCAGCATCCGCGGCAGCTTATCGACGTGGATCGCCTTGCCGACCGAGCTCGGGAACACCAGCGGGTTGCCGCCTCCCAACTCCCGAACCGCGGCGAGAAGCTCCAGGACACGGCCCGACAGCGGGACCCGGTGCTCCCGCTTCGCCTTCATCCGGTCTGCCGGAACCGTCCAGACCCGCGCGTCGGCGTCGATCTCCGGCCACTCGGCTCCCCGAACCTCACCGGACCGCGCGGCCGTCAACACCAGGAACTCGAACGCCAGCTTCACCATCGGCGGCGCCGTCGATCTCCGCACCGTCTCGATCGCGGATGCGACGTCACGGTGCGGCAGCGCCTGCATGTGTTGCACCAGGGCCTGCTGCGGTCCCAACACCGGCCCGATGCGGTCGCAGGGGTTGTCGGTCCGGTACTCCATGGCCACGGCCCACTCCATCACCGTGCCGATCCGCTGACGCACCCGCTTGGCCGTCCTCGGCCGGCCGTGCCATATCGGACGCAGCGTCTCGATCACGTCGCCGCTGGTCACCTCCGAAACCGGCACCTTCCCGATGCGCGGGAAGGCGAACCGCTCCAGACTGGATATCCAGTCCTTGTGATGCTTGGCATTGCGCCAGCCGGGCCGGAGCTGGTTCCAGACCTCCTCGGCCGCCACGGCAAACGCCGGCATCGACTTCGCCCGGCGCTTCTCTGCAAGCGGATCGCCTCCGGCACGGGCGAGCCGGCGGTTGGCCAGGGCCAGGGCGCGGGCGTCCTTGAGCGGAACGAGTGGGAACCCACCGAGTCCGAGCTCGTGCCGCCGGCCGCGGATCACGAGCCGCTGCACCCAGCTCCGCGTGCCTGTCGGCTGGACATCGAGGTACAAACCGTTTCCATCGCAATACCGTCCGGCTTGGTCGACGTTGCGGATGAACGCGGCCGTCAGCGCGTTGTGAGGGTGCCGGCCGTTGGGTTTCCGGGTCCGAGGTCGTCTAGGGAGTGTCATGGCCTACCATGGTTTCCACCATAGAGTGGTGGATATAGACGCATCCTACGGGACGGCCGGGGCGGTGTCAAGTTCGGAGACTGGTCGATATACTATATAATATCAGATACTTACAGATCCACTTGGATTCAAACGGATGGCGACAAACCGATATTACAGTGGACGCCTTGTCCACCCGCGGCGGGGGACGCCGCGGGTCCTATGGGGAATGCGGCGACGTTGTGCGTGTCCTCTGTGGCTTGGCATGGCGCTCGGTGTTTCGCCGCCACCTGGCGGGACGTTCCAGTAGTAGGCGCGGCGTTCCTCGCCGCGACTGGACAACGAGGCGGAGCCGAGGCGTCAGTCCAAGAGAAAGATCTCTTCATCATCAACGCGCTGCCAGCGTGGGAACTCCTGCGTCAACGCGGCCCCGCCGCTCCGTCCGGGCGCCATCGTTGGTATTATCCACGAGCCCTTCCGGTCAACGACGAACGAAAACGAGACGACGTCTCGGCTCGGCGAACGCGTCGAGCGCCTCGATCACGAATACGCCGCGATCACGCAGGCGCTCCGGCGCCTGGACGAACGCTTCGACCCGCTCGAAGCGCCGGGCCTCGGTGAACGTGTTTCGCGGCTTGAACGGCAGGTGGCGGAACTGGAAAACATCCGGAACGGACGCCCGCGGTCAGCCGCCGGCGTGAAGCGCCGCGTGAACGGCCTCGACACGGCGGCGGGTTTCGGAGATCGATCCCGAGTTGTCGATGACGAAGTCCGCGTGCCGTGCCTTCTCTTCCATCGGCATCTGCGCGGCCACGCGCCGGTCGATGTCGGCCTCGGACAGCCCCCGCTCCCGCAGCCGACCCCGCTGAACCTCCGGTGCGCAGGTCACGACGATCAGCGTGTCGAACCGCTTCGCGTTCCCCGTCTCCACCATCAGCGCGGCGTCCACGATGGCGATGCCGTCCGGATCGTCGCGGGCGCACGCTTCCAGGAACGCCTGCTGCCGTTGGAAGATGACCGGATGCAGAATGTCGGTGAGCGCCTTCCGGCGCGCCGGATCGCCGAAGACGACGGCGCCCAGCCTCCGGCGGTCGATCCGCGCGGAGGCGTCGAGGATATCCGCGCCGAATTCCCGAACCACGGCGTCGCGGACAGGGCCGGCCGCGAGAAGCTCGTGCGTGATGCGGTCCGAGTCGATCAGGCGGCAGCCCAGGTCGACGAACATCGCGCCGACGGTGGTCTTGCCGCTGGCGATGCCGCCGGTCAGGCCGACTCGGCGCACGCGACTCCCCGGCGCAGCCGGGCGCCCTCGAGCGTATTGCGCATGAGCATCGCGATCGTCATCGGACCCGCGCCGCCCGGCACGGGCGAGAGCATGGACGCCACTTCGAGCGCTTCGCGCTCGTGGACATCGCCGACCCAGATGTAGCCGTTTCGATCGAAGCGCGCGACGCGGGGCGAGTCCGCGCCGAAGAGCTCGATCACCTCGTCGCGGTCCGTGATCCGGTTCGCGCCGACGTCGACGACGACGGCGCCCGGCTTGATGAAATCCCCTCGGACGAGATACTTCTTTCCGATCGCGGCGATCAGGATGTCGGCCTCGCGCGTGACGGAGGCGAGGTCGCGCGTTCGCGAGTGGCAGATCGTCACGGTCGCGTGGGCGTGCATCAACAGCATCGCCAGCGGCTTGCCGACGTCGTCACTGCGTCCGAGAACGACGGCGCGCTTGCCCTCCGGCTCGACGCCCGACCGCCGCATCATCTCCATGATGCCCGACGGCGTGCACGCGACCAGGCCGTCGTAGCCCAGGATCAGCGATCCGATGTTCGAGGAGTGGAATCCGTCGGCGTCCTTGACCGGCGAAACGGCCTCCAGGATGGCCTGCTTGTCGATCTGCCCGGGCAGCGGGAGCTGGACCAGGATGCCGTCGATGGCGTCGTCCGCGTTCAGCGCCTCGATCTCGGCCAGAAGCCGGTCCGTCGTCGTGTCTTCGCCCAACTCGAGCTTCAGGCTGTGGATTCCAAGCTTCTCGCACATCCGGGCCTTCATCCCGACATAGGACGCCGAGGCCGGATCGGCGCCGACGAGCACCACCGCCAGGCCCGGTCGTATCCCATCCTGCCGCAGCCGGGCCACCTCCGCTTGAACCTCCGCCTCGACCGCCGCCGCAATTCCGGTCCCGTCCATCAAAGTCGCTGTCATGGGCCTCGCTCTCGCATAGAATGATCTCCGATGATACACGATCCACGATGATGGTCTTGGCCCCAGCCCTGATCGCGCTGGCGCTCCAGTCCGCGGGGGTGGCGCGCGCTCTGGAGGCCGTCGAAACCGGTGACCACGCGCGCGCCGCCGCGCTCCTGGACGAGGCCGACGGCGCGGACCCCGCGTTCTTCGAGCGCAACAACCTCGCCTACCTGCGTGGACGGATCGCCGAGATGCAGGGCGACTGGGACCGCGCCGGGGCCGAGTTCGAGCGGATCGACCCGGGCGGCGTTCTCGGCGCGATGGCGGCGTTTCACGCGGCGCGCGCCGCGATCGAGATGGGCCGGGACGAGACAGCCATCGAATGGCTCGACCGCCTGCCATCCGGATTCCCGGCGCGACTTCGGATGGCGCTGGCCGACGGCGCGTCCGATGGGGTCGCGCTGCGTGTCTACGACGGGATCGACGCCCGTGAGGCCGAGGCCGGGCGCGCCCTGTTGCGGAACGACACGCCCGCGCTGTGGCGCCTGCTGGAGGGGCGGCAGAACGACGAGCCGGCGTTGGAAGCGGCTGTCCACCTCCACGTCCGCGCGCCGACCCTGTCGGCGGAGCAACGGATGCTGCTGGCGCGAACGCTGCACGGGCACCGGGTATTCGAACGGGCCGCGGCGCTCTACCGATCGCTGCTCGAGGATGCGGAATACGGCGAGGAAGCCCATTTCGAGCTCGCGCGGACCTACTTCCAGCGGACCCGGTACGACGACGCCATCGAGGCCTACCGGCAGACGGCGCGGCGTTTTCCCGGAACCGACCGGGCGCTGGAGGCCGAGATCCAGATCGCGTCGTCCCACTGGAGGCAGCCCGATCTCGAGGCGGCCGAGGCGGCCTACCTCGCGCTGATCCGGAACACGGACAATCCGGCCGGCGATCCGGACGACTACCAGGAATTCGTCCGCGACCTGGTCGACGTGTACCGGTCGTTGGGACGGACCGCCGACGCCCTGGAATGGATCGAACGCGCGCTGGCGCGGCAGCCGAGGGCCGCGACGCGCGCGGTCCTCACCTTCACGCGCGGGAAGATCCACTATCACGCCGGCCGGTTCGACGACGCCCTGGCGGACTTTCGGGAACTCGGCAACCTGCCGCTTCGCGCCGTCCCGAACGGGACCGACCGGGACGAGGCCCGGTTTCTGGAGGCTCTCGCGCTGGAGGGGCTCGGCCGCGTCGAGGACGCGCGCGCGATCTGGACGGACCTGGCCGGGAACCCGTTCTCCTACTACGGACTCCACGCGCTGGACCGGCTCGACGACGCGACGCGCGACGGAAAGACCTTGCAGGAAGCGGTCTGGGAAGCCGTGGCGGCGGGATCCGTCGACCGGTGCCGGCGCGCTTCCCACGCCGCCACGCGGGCCGCCGCCGACGGGCGCAATCGGGGCCGGGCGCGCGGCTTTCGGATGGACGTCGGAGAGTCGGAGGGCGCGCTCGTCGAAGAGCTCCTGTTCCTGGGGCAGTGGGAGGAGGCCTACTTCTGGGCCGGCATCGACGGCCGGACGCGCTCCGACGCCGAGCTGGCCGACCTCGCGTTCGCCGCCGGGGATTTTCGCCGGGCCATGCTCTACGCCGACCGGATCCGGCCGCCCGACGACGCGTTGTTCGTCCACGACGGACAATACGACGCGGCGGCGCGCGCGTTGATGGACGTGCTTTATCCGGCCGCGTACGCGGACGCGCTCTGCCTGGAGGCCGCCTCGGCCGGCGTCGACCCGCTCTGGCTCCGGTCGATCATGTACCAGGAGAGCCGGTACGACCCGTCGGCCCGCTCCGTGGCGGCCGCCCGCGGACTGATGCAGTTCATCCCGGAGACCGCGGCCGCCGTCGCCGAGCGCGCCGGCATGGGCCCCATGACCCCCGCGCGCATGTACACCCCGGAGGTGAGCATCCGCCTCGGCGCCCGTTACTGGGCCGAGTTGATGGCGGAGTTCGGACGGCCGGACATGGCCCTGGCCGCCTACAACGGCGGCCCGCACAACGTCCGGCGCTGGGCGGCCAAGAGCCCCGCCGCCGATCCCATCCTCTTCCTGTCGGACATCGGGTTCGTCCAGACCAAGGACTACGTCAGCCGCGTCTTCGGCCTGTACGCGACTTACCTGCACTTGCAGTAGGCCGCGCCCGGACCCCTCCGGAGCGACCGGGCGTCGGCGCGGTTTCGGAAACGGAACGTGAAGGCGAACGTCGACGCCCATCACCTCGGACGCGTTGCTGCCGGGCCGCTACCGCACCTTGACGTATTTGAGCAGCCGTTGCGGCCGCGGCTCGCCCGAGAAGATGTTGCCCGCCCGATCGACGGTCAGGGACTCGGCGCCGCTGCCACCCTGCGTGATCGGTGGATTGTCGCCCGTGTCCAGGATGAAGTAGTCGACCCAGCCGGTATCGACGTCGCCGATGCGGATACCCTTCTCCCAACCCGGATTCTGGTTGACGTCCGATTCGGAGTCGGCCACGTAGATCCGTCCGTCCTCGTCGATGGCGATGTCGCTGGGCATGCCGAACTGGGTCCACCGGTTCAGGTAGTTCCCCTCCTGGTCGAAGATGACGATCCGCTGGTTGTGGCGGTCCGCCACGAACAGCCGCCCGTCCGGGGCCATCGCGATCGCGTGGGGACCCTGCAACTGGCCGGGTCCGTGGCCCGTGCCGCCGAACTCCTGGATGTACGCGCCGTCGCCGGAATACTTGACGATCCGGTTGTTGCCGTTCGAGTTGTGGCCGTCCACGACGAAAATGTCGCCGTTCGGCGCCGTCACCACGTCGCTCGGCGCCGTGAAGTGATAGGGCCCGTCACCGGAGACGCCCGCCTCGCCCAGCGTCATCAGGACCTCGCCCTCCGGCGAGAACTTGAACACCTGGTGACCAAAGACCCGCTCGGCGCCCTCTTCGGACTCGCCCGCTTCCGTCACCCAGACGTTGCCGTCCCCATCGACGTGGATGCCGTGCGGCCAGGAGAACATCCGGCTTCCGAACATCCGGTCGACGCTGCCGTCGGGATTGAACCGGATGATCGGGTCCAGGTCCGAGTCGTCGCAGTAGGTCTGGCTGCCGCGCGGCGTCCCATCGCCGCCGCAACGGATGACGGCCCACAGGCGCTCGCCGTCCGCGTCGATCTCGAGGCCGCCGGGCGATCCCCAACCGCGCCCGTCGGGCAGACGCGCCCATGGCTCCCCCAACAGGCCGGGGCCCTGCCCGGCCTGCAAGCCGCCGACGGTGCGGTACGGGTTCGAACCCGCCTGCGCCGCGGCCTCCGCCGGAAACGCCGCCGCGCACGCCACGCCCAGCGCGATCATCCACACGCTTCGAGATCGCTTCGACATCGTGATACCTCCTCGCGCCGGCCGCGCCGCGATCGCGCGACCGGCATGACGTCTTCTCGGTTCAACCTTGGAGCATAGACAGGACGCGCGCGATTGCCAAACCAACTGTTCCTATGCCGCAGGGCATTCCCACGCTGGTAGCGCGTTGATGATGAAGAGGTCTTTCTCTTGGACTGACGCCTCGATGCGGTCGTTGTCCTCCCGCGGCGGGGGACGCCGCGCCTACAATTGACGTCCCGCAAGGTCCCGGCGAAACACGCGGTGCCGGTCATCCCCTCGGAAGACCGTGCGCCGAAGCAAATCGCGCCGCCGGCCGGTCCGCGAGTCGACCGACGCCGCGACCGCGGAGCCGCCGGCGTCGCCGCTCTTCATAACAGGTCGTATCCCGGCCCTCCGCCGCCTTCCGGACACTCCCAGTTGATCACCTGGTACGGGTCCATGATGTCGCACGTCTTGCAGTGGACGCAGTTGGACGCGCTGATCTCGAGTCGTTCGCGCCCGTCCGCATCCGGCCGCATCGCGTAGACCGCGGCCGGGCAGAAGTACTGGCAAGGGTTGCCGTATTCCTCGGTGCAGCGCTCATGGCACAGGTCCGGCTCGGTGACGACCAGGTGGACGGGCTGGTCCTCCTCGTGCGCCGTGGCCGAGTGATACACGTCGGTCAGCTTGTCGAACGTCAACTTCCCGTCCGGGGGCGCGGCGGCGCGGCGGGGCTTTCCCCGGATCGGACGCATCCGTTCGTGACCGGGCCGGCTCGGGTAGCGGTTGCGGATGCCCCGGCCGCCGGTCGCTGTCTGGAGGGCCGCGTGCGCGAGCCCGGCCCACAGGCCGCCCTGGAAGCCCTGGTGGAAGTTCCGCGCCCGCCACAGCTCGTCCCGGATCCAACTGCCCTCGACGCGCTCCTCGAAGGAGCGGAGACCGCGCGCCGTGAAGTCGTCGGCCTCGATGGCGTCCGCGGCGGTTTCGGCGGCCAGCATGCCGCTCTTGAAGGCCAGGTGGATGCCCTTCAGGCGCATCGGGTTCAGGAAGCCCGCGGCGTCTCCGACGATCAGGGCGCCTTCGGCCCAGGCCCGGGGCATGGCCCAGTAACCGCCCTCGGGAATCGCCTTCGCCCCGTACGCACGCAGGGTCCCGCCCGCCAGGAGGTCGGAGACGAGCGGATGGCGCTTGAAGTCCTGGAAGAGCTCGTGAGGGTCGAGGCGCGCGTCGCGGTAGTCCAGCCCCACGACCAGTCCCACCGAGATCCGGCCTTCGGACATCGTGTAGACGAAGCCCCCGCCGAACTCCCGCCGGGTCAGCGGGTATCCCATCGTGTGGATCACGCGCCCGGGCGCGGCGCGCTCTCCGGCCGTCTCCCACACTTCCTTGACCCCGATGGAATAGACCTGCGGGTTCCGGCCGGCGTCCAACCCCAGCCGCTCGACCAACTGCTTGGTCAGCGAACCCCGCGCGCCTTCGGCCAGAAGCGTCAATCGCGCCCGCACGTCGATGCCGGGCTGGTGGTTGGATTTGGGGCGCCCGCCGCGGTCCACGCCCTTGTCGTCGGTGCGCACGCCCACGACGCGGTCGTCCTCGGTCAACAGCGCGGCGCCGGCGAACCCCGCGAACACGTCCACGCCCGCGTCCTCGACGATGCCGCCCAACCACCGGACCAGCCGGTTCAGGGACACGACGACGTGCCCGTCGTTTCGCAACGGCGGGGGCGCGAACGGCAGCCCGAAGCGGCGGCGGCGCGTCAGGAAGTAGACCCGGTCCTCGGTGACCGGCGCCTCGACGGGCGCGCCCCGCGCCTCCCAGTCCGGCATCAGCTCGGCGATGCCGCGCGGATCCATCACCGCGCCCGAGATGGCGTGCGCCCCGACTTCGCGTCCCTTCTCGAGCAGCGCGACGGTGACGTCGCCGCGTCCCCGCCCGTCCAGAAGGCGGCGCAGGTGCAGGGCGGCGGCCAGACCCGCCGGGCCGCCGCCGACCACGAGGACGTCCACGTCCAGGACTTCACGGCGGGACATGAAGCGAAGATAGCAGATCGGCCGGGCCGGCCGGTTTACGCGTCGTGGCGCCGGAACAGCAGCGCGGCGTTCGTGCCGCCGAAACCGAACGAGTTCGACAGGGCGTACTCCAGGTCGAGGGGCCGGCTCTCGTTGGGAACGTAGTCCAGGTCGCAGTCCGGGTCGGGGTTCTCGTAGTTGATGGTCGGGGGCACGCGCTGGTGCTGGAGCGCCAGCACGGCGATGCCGGCCTCGACGGCGCCCGCGGCGCCGAGCAAGTGCCCCATCATCGACTTGGTGGAGCTGATGCGCATGTCCCGGGCGTGGGCGCCGAACAGGTTCTTGATCGCCATGGTTTCCAGGCGGTCGTTCGGCGGCGTCGACGTGCCATGGGCGTTGATGTAACCGACGCGCTCCGGCGCGACGCCCGCGTCGGCGAGCGCATTCCGCATGACGCGGTAACCGCCGTTTCCGTCCTCGGAGGGCTGCGTGATGTGAAACGCGTCGCCGCTCATCCCGTAGCCGACCAGCTCGGCCAGGATCGGGGCGCCCCGCCGCCGCGCGCGCTCCAGCTCCTCCAGCACGATGACGCCCGCGCCCTCGCCCATGACGAAACCGTCGCGCTCGGCGTCGAACGGACGCGACGCCCGGTGCGGCTCGTCGTTGCGCCGCGACAGGGCTCTCATGGCCGCGAAACCGCCCACGCCCATCGCGGTGATGGCGGACTCGGATCCACCGGCGATCATGACGTCGGCCTCGTCACGCTGGATCACGCGGTAGGCGTCGCCCACGGCGTGCGCGCCCGACGAGCACGCGGTGCAAGGAGCGGAATTCGGCCCCTTCGCGCCGAGCCGGATCGACACCTGGCCCGCCGCCAGATTGATGATGCTCGACGGAATAAAGAACGGCGATATCTTGCGGGGGCCCGCCCGCATCAGGTTCCGGTGCTCCCGCTCGATCGTCGTGAACCCGCCGATCCCCGATCCGATGAACACGCCGCATCGCTGGGCCGTCTCGCCCGAGATCTCCAGGCCCGACTGTCCGATGGCGCAGCTCGCCGCCGCGATGGCGTAGTGGATGAAGCTGTCCATCTTCCGGGCTTCCTTCTTGTCGATCCAGTCGAGCGCGTCGAAACCCTTCAACTCGGCCGCGATCGTCGTCGAGAAGCCGGTCGTGTCGAAACGCGTGATCGGGCCCACGCCGCTCCGTCCCTCCATCAGGCCGGACCACGTCTCGTCTGTTCCGACGCCCAGCGCGGTGACCAGCCCCACGCCGGTAACGGCAACTCGCCTCGGCAAACCGATGCTCCTCCAGTGACGCCCTACTTCGGCAGATGCGCCTCGATATAATCCATCGCCTCCTGGACGGTCGTGATCTTCTCGGCCGCGTCATCGGGAATCTCGATGCCGAAGCCTTCCTCCAGAGCCATGACCAGCTCGACCGTGTCCAGCGAATCCGCGCCGAGGTCGTCGATGAAGGACGCCGTCGGCGTGACCTCGGCCTCGTCCACGCTGAGCTGTTCCGCGATAATCGCCTTCACCTTTTCTTCGACCGAAGCAGACATTACCCAACCTCCGATATATTTTTCGTTCCTCCGGCAACGAACATGTGGTTCAGCCGCGGCCGTCGTCCGGATGGGACGGCCGCCCCGCCGGCCCACCGTCGCGGGCGCGATGCGGACGATGAGGCAACGCGGCGAGGACCCGGTCGAGCGAGGACGCGTCCTCGGCGTTCAGCATTGTAACCGACTTCGCCATCGATCGGACAAGGCGCGTCAGCGTCGTTCCCGGTCCGATCTCGACGAACGTGTCGACACCGGCGTCGAGCAGCCGCCGTACGGTCTCGGTCCACCGAACCGGCCGCGACGGCTGCCGCTTCAGGGCGTCGCGCGCCTCGGGGCCGGTCGAGACGAACCGCGCATCCACGTTGGTCACCAGCGGCACGGCGAGGTCCGCGAAGTCCACGGCGTCCAGCTCCACCGCGAGCCGTTGCTCGGCGGGCCGCATCAAGCTGGAATGGAACGGCGCGCTGACCGGCAGCGTAATCGCGCGTTTCGCGCCGGCGTCCCGCGCCCGGCGCGCGGCGCGTTCGACGGCCGGGCGGTGGCCTGCGATGACGGTCTGCAAGGGCGAGTTGAAGTTGGCGGGCGCGACGACGTCGCCGTCGGCGGCGTCGACGCAAACGCGTGCGACCGCGTCGGCGTCCAGGCCCAGGACGGCGGCCATCGCCCCTTCCCCCACCGGGACGGCCTCCTGCATGAACCGGCCCCGCAGGCGCACGGTCCGGACGGCCGCGGCGAAATCCAGCCCGCCAGCGGCCACCAGCGCGCTGTACTCGCCCAGGCTGTGTCCGGCGACGAAGTCCGGCTCGATGCCGGCCTCGGCAATCACGCGATGAACGGCAATCGACACGGTCAGAATGGCGGGCTGCGTGTTCGCCGTCAACTGGAGGTCGCTGTCGGGACCCTCGAAACAGAGCCGGGACAGCTCGAATCCCAGCGCGCGGTCGGCGTCGTCGAACGCGGCGGCCGCGGCGGGATGCCGCCCGGCCAGCTCGCGGCCCATGCCCGCGTACTGGGCGCCCTGTCCCGGGAAAACGAATGCGGTCTTGCTCGGATCCATGCTTCGGCGTGCCGTGGGATCGATGCGACCGGCGTTATCCGGCGACGCCGGGCGTGGTCCACCCCATCTTCTCGAACTCTTCCTCGATGACGCCGTTCACGTTCCGCTCGCAGAACTCGCGGGCCACCCGCACGGCGTTCTTGAACGCGTTGGCGTTGGACCGCCCGTGGCAGACGATCGTCAGGCCGGCCAGGCCCAGCAGCGGCGCGCCTCCGTACTCGGAGTAGTCCAGGCGGCGCTTCAACTGGTGGAACGCGTTCTGAGCCAGCATGTAGCCGACCTTGGCCGCCAGCGTGCGCTGCAGTTCCTCGCCCAGCATGCTCGTGAAGGTCTCGAAGACGCCCTCGCTCAGCTTCAGCGCCACGTTGCCGGTGAACCCGTCGCACACGATCACGTCGGTGTCGCCGGCAAAGATGTCGCGCCCCTCGACGTTGCCGACGAAGTTCAGCGGCGCCCGCTTCAGGGCCTTGAACGCCTCCTTGGTCAACTCGTTGCCCTTCGTGTCCTCCTCGCCGATCGACAGCAACCCGATCCGCGGCCGCCGCACGCCGAATATCTTGTGCGAGTAGATGTCGCCCATGATCGCGAACTGCTCCAGGTGCAAGGGCTTGCAGTCCACGTTGGCGCCCACGTCGAGCAGGATGGCCGGCTTTTTCTTCTGCGTCGGCAGGACCGTCGTCAGCGCGGGCCGGTCCACGACGGGCAGCGAGCCCATGACGAGCTTGGTCGTCGCCATCACGGCGCCCGTGTTCCCGGCGCTGACCACGGCCGACACCCGGTTGTCGGACATGAGGTTGGCGGCGACGCGGATCGAGGAGTCCTTCTTCCGCCGTACGGCCGTCAGCGGCGACTCGTCCATGGCGACGACCTGGCTGGCGTGCGCGACCTCGATTGGGAGACCGGATGTTTCGTGACGCGCAAGCTCGGCGCGAACGCGGTCCTCCTGTCCGACCAGGATCACCTCGGTCCCGTATTCCGCGGCCGCCTGGACGGCGCCCTCGACCTCGGCCGCCGGGGCGTGATCCCCGCCCATCGCGTCCACTGCGATCTTCGTCACGTGCCGATTCTACTCTTCCGCGGTCTCGATGACCTCCCGGTCCCGGTAGAAACCGCAATGGGGGCACGCCCGATGAGGCAGCCGTTTTTCATGGCAGTTCGGGCAGTCCGACAGCGAACGGGCCCGGAGGGCGTCGTGGGAGCGCCGCTTGTCGCGCCGCGCTCTGGAGTGTCGGCGTTTGGGATTCGGCATATCGTGTCACTCCACTGATCGGCGTCTCAGTCCGCGGTTCCGCGCTCGAGCCGTTTCTTCAGCTCCAGCAGCGGCTCGAACGCCGGATTGTCCGGCCGCGTGGGACAAGCGCACGGGCCGAGGTTGAGGTTGGCGCCGCAACCGGCGCACAGTCCGCGACATGCGGAATCGCACAGCGGCTTCATGGGCAGGGAGAGAACCACCTGCTCGCGCATCACCTGGTCCACGGCCAATTCCGTTCCGGCGAGGAACGCGGTGGCCGTGTCGGATGGGTCGAGCTCGACCTCGTCCCGGTCGCGGAACAACTCGCGCTCGCGCCGTTCGAAAAAAAGGACGAACTTTCCCTCGAGCGGCCGGTCGATCGGCGAAACGCACCGGACGCACCGCAACCGGACGTTCGTCCGGAGCTCGCCCGCGAAACGGGCGCCGCCGGACTGACCCTGGATGGACGCCGTCCACGCCAGCGCGCCCGTCTGTTCCAGGTCGTCGCCCGAAAAATCGATCTCTCCCGGCGCGAAAACGCCGGCAAGCGACAGCGTCTCGCTTCCCAGGTCGGCCAGATCGACAACGTGGGCCCGCTTGGTCATGGGACGGATGGCGCGTCAAGCCGGCTACCCGTCTTCCGCCGGGGGCAGGCGTCGGAGGGCGCGGTCGGCGTCGGTCCGGAACGGGGAGTTCGGGTGGTCGCTGATCAGCGTCTCGTAGTAGCCGCGGGCTTCGGCGAACCGCTCCACGGCCTCGTGCAGGCGTCCCAACTCGTAGAGGACCGCGCCGCGGGAAAAATCCGGCGACTCGGCGAGCACCGCGTATTCGGCGATGGCGGACTCGAGGTCGCCCCGTTTCTTGTACGACTCGGCCAACGCGAAACGCGCGTTGTCGACGAGCGTCTCGCTGCCGGACTCGATCAGGCCGCGCAAGATCCCGTCGGAGGCCTCCATGTCGCCCAGACCCTGGTGGGCGAGCGCGGCGTAGTAGAGCGCCATGTCGGCGGCGCGCGTTCCGGCATGCTCCGTCCGGACGCGGTCCGCGCTCTCGACGGTCGCCGCGTACCCGGCGTCGTCGGACTGCAGGCCGGCGTCGGCGTAGGAGGCGATCACCTCCGCCAGCGCGGTCTGCGCGACGGCGTCCGCGCGAGCCGCGTACACGCGCCAACCGACGATCCCCGCGGCGGCGGCCACGACGATCACGATCCCGGCGACGAACGGCTTCGCGTTGTCGACGACGAAATCGGCCGCACGCTCGAGTACCGAGGTGATCTCGTCGGTTTCGGTGAGTTCCTTGCGGCTCAGTCTCTGTCGCGGCACCTGGCTGGAACCTCCGCGTACCCGGTCGGATACGGACCCGCTGGGCAATCGAACCGATTGATTTTAGGCTGATCGCGGCCCAAAGACAAGGCGCGGGGCGGCCGGACCTGGCCGACAATCTCACGGCGGGCGCGTGTGTCCTTAGTCACAGTCAATGGAGGTGGCGAAGCGAGGCGTCAGTCCAAGAAAATATCTCTTCAATGCCATACCAGTATGGGAACGCCCCGGTCGCAGGCGCTTCCCCGCCCCGATGACCCTGGGAGGACTCGAACCTCCGACCTCCGGTTTAGGAAACCGCTGCTCTATCCACCTGAGCTACAGGGCCGGTCCCATCGCTACTTATCGTACTGGATCAGCGAGAAGACGTCATATCCCGTCAGCCTGTCCCGGCCGTTCAGGAACGTCAGCTCGACGACGAACGAGAACCCGGCCACGACGCCGCCGACCTTTTCGACCAGGCCGGCCGCCGCCTGGGCCGTCCCGCCGGTCGCCAGGAGGTCGTCGGCGATGACGACGCGCGCCCCTTCCGGAACCGCGCCCTCGTGGATCTCCAGCGTGTCGGTCCCGTATTCCAGGTCGTAGGTCACGCTCCGCGTCTCGCCGGGCAGTTTCCCCGGCTTCCGGACGGGAACGAACCCGGCATTGATGTTGTAGGCCAGCGCGGGCCCGAAGATGAATCCCCGCGCCTCGATGCCCAGGACCAGGTCGGCCCGGGTTTCGCGCGCGTGCAACGTCATGAAGTCCAGCAGGCGGCAGTAGCCGTCCCGGTCCTTGAGCAGCGTCGTGATGTCGTAGAACAGGATGCCGGGCTTGGGAAAGTCGGGGACCTCGCGGATCAGCTTCTTGAACTCGTCCATGGGGTTTCAGTCTCGGATAGTGAACGCCGTGAAGGCTTCCGCCGGTACGACGGCGGACTCGTCGACGCCGTCGACCCGTGAAGCGGGCGGCCCCGTCTCCAAGTCCGCGCGAAGCGCCGCCAGCGCGGCCTCCGGCCCCTGGGCCACCACTTCCACGCTGCCGTCGGGCAGGTTGCGGGCGAAGCCCGCCACGCCGTGGCGCGACGCCGCGTCCGCCGTGAAGGACCGGTAGAAGACGCCCTGGACGACGCCTCGAACGCGGTAACTTCGGCTGGGCATCGGCGCCGGATCAGTGCGTGATCTCGAGCATCCGGTTCAGCGAGACCCGCGCCCAGCGCGCCACGTCGTCCGGCACGACGATCTGGTTGACGGCCTCGCCTTCCAGGAGCTTCTCCATCGACCACAGGACGTGCGACGGGTCGATGCGGAACATCGTCGAGCAGAGACACCCGCAATCGTCCAGCGGAACGATCAACCGGTCGGGGTTCTCGTTGCGCAACCGGTGCACGAGGTGGATCTCGGTGCCGATCGCCCATGCCGTGCCGGCCGGCGCCTGCGTCACGCACTCGATGATCTTCTCGGTGGACCCGACCGAATCGGACGCCTGGACCACCTCGAACCGGCACTCGGGATGCGAGATGACCCGGATCCCCGGATAGGCCGCGCGAACCTGGTCGACGTGCTCGGGAAGGAACCGTCCGTGGACCGAGCAGTGGCCCTTCCACAGGACGATGCGGCTGTCGATCAGCTCTCGAGGCGTGTTCCCCCCGTGATCGAGGTACGGATCCCACACCGTCATCTCCTCGAGGCGGAAACCCAGTTGGTACGCGGTGTTCCGGCCCAGGTGCTGGTCGGGCAGGAACAGGATCTTGTCGCCGCGCTCCAGGGCCCAGCGCATCACCGCCGGCGCGTTCGACGACGTGCAGACCGCGCCGTCGCGCCGGCCGACGAACGCCTTGATGCCGGCCGCCGAGTTCATGTATGTGATGGGCACGATCCGCTCGGAGGTGACCTCGGACAAGACGTCCCAGCAGGTTTCGACCTGGTCGAGCGCGGCCATGTCGGCCATCGAGCATCCGGCGTTCAGATCGGGCAGGATGACTCTCTGGTAGTCCGCGCTGAGGATGTCGGCGCTCTCGGCCATGAAGTGCACGCCGCAGAACAGGATGAACTCGGCGTCCTTCCGGGTGGCGGCCCACTGGGCGAGCTTGAAGGAGTCGCCGCGCAGATCCGCGAACTTGATCACCTCGTCCCGCTGGTAGTGATGCCCGAGCACGACCAGGCGCGAACCGAGCCGGTCGCGGATCTCCGTGATCCGGCGATCCGTCTCCTCGTCGCTGAGCCGAGTCAAATGCTCGGGCAAAAGAGCCTGATGCATGCCGATGCGAACCTCGTGAAGCCGGGTGGTGTCCGAGCCGGGGCCGTGGACCGGACCCTGCGCTCGATGGCGGTTAATCCCCTGACTTGACTTACTTTACCGAATGGCCGGAGATACTGTCAACCGCGGCCGGAACCCGCCGCCGGGCCATACTCGCCCGGAAATCGGGGGACAACCCGCTTATAATGGTTCGGGTGTCCACGCCCGTGGGAGAGGTGCTAGAGCGGTTGAATAGGCCGGTCTCGAAAACCGGTGTGGGGGTGACTCCACCGTGGGTTCGAATCCCACCCTCTCCGTTCGATACGGACGTCGAGTTCTCGACGTTCGATACGGCGCGCCGTCGCCGTGCAACGCGGCCATTTTCCACGCGGATCGCCCGTTACCGACGGGGCCGCGTCGGCGTCGTCTTGCCGGCCGTGCTGTGGATCCTGACCGGCACGGCGCTCGCCCAGGAGTCCGGGTTCTATGCCGGCGTTCCGGCGGCGGCGGAGCGCTTGCGAGTCTTCTACGAGAAGGCCGTCGACAACACCGATCCGCGAAACATGTCGCCCAGCGAGGGCCGCGTGTACCGAGCCGACGATACGGCGGCCGGCGCGGCCGGGGGCGTCGGTTTCCTGGCGGGATACCGCGTCCCGCTGGGCCCGAACGGCGTCTATCTGAGCGGCGAGGGCGACGTGATCTTCCCCGGCGGCGCGGCGCGGGGACGCTTCGAGGGCGCGGGGGCCTCCCCGGGCCGCACGCAACTGGGAGAGAGCTGGCCCGAAGACTGGTCCTTCAGACAGAACCGGACGTACGGCTTCACGGTCCGGTTCGGCGCCGGCATCCCGGCGGGCTCCGGCCTGAGCGCGTACGCTCTCGCCGGCCTGCGCCGCCTCGAGGCAACCCTCGAGGCGGACTATGTCGGGTGCTTCCGTCCGGAATCGTGCATGGCGGCCGAGGAGTTCGTCTCGGGAACGTTCCGATACGAGGAGGGTTTCACGGGGTGGACGACCGGCGCGGGCCTGGAGCAAAGACTGGGGCGCGGCGCCGTTCGGGGTGAGCTGCGGTACACCGACTACGGCAGCGCGGGCCGGGTCGTTCCATACGACGACCTGGCGATTACGGTACCGATCGGTATGAAACCCGACGGGATCGGCTTCCAGTTGAGCCTGATCTGGCACTTCTGAGGTCCGGCGTCGTTTGGAGCCTCGGGTCCGGCGCCCGCCGATCGGCGGGCGGAGCACGCGATCGATCACGCGCCCCGCTCGGGTGGATCCCCTACCAGCTCAGCCGCCCCTCGACGCGGACGGCGACGCCGCCCGCGTCCGCGGCCGCCCCGCGGTCGTCGCGCGTCGCCTGGACGCTCACGTCGCTTCCCTGGCTGAGCCGGTAGCCGGCGGTCAGAGCCACCTGGCTCGGGTTCGAGCCGGAGCCGCCGCGCGAAGCGGAACGCCATTGCTGCCCGGCGTGCGGCGACCACATCGCGCTCGCCTGGCTGGCGGCCGCACCCCACTGCGGACTCAGTTCCATCCAGGGCCCCGGGCCGTCCACGCCCGGGCCGAATCGCACCGCCACGCCGGCGCCCCATTCCTTGAAGCGCGCGGCCTGGTGCGCCAGCAGGTACCGTCCCTGGACGTCCAAGCCGAGCTTGAGCCGCGTGTGCACGTACGCCAGGCCGCCTCCGACCTCGGCGCCCACGCCGGACAGGTCGCTGCCGTCATCCCAGCGGGCGCCGAATTCCACGCGCGGACTGACACGGGACTCCGGCGACGCCCGCCACTCGGTGCGCCCTTGCAACAGCAGGCGGGCCCGTGTCGCGGCGCCGACGGCTTCCGTCAAGTCGGCCCGTTCCTCGGAGCGCAGCGTGGCGCGGAATACGTCGGCCTTGATGGCCAGAGCCCCCCCGGCGATCAAGTCCTTGCGTCCGCCGCCGGCGAACATCCGCAGTCCGAGCGGCGTATCGGCCGTCCCCAGGGAATCCACGACCGTCAGGGATCCGCCGCCGATGCCGCCCATCCCCCACAGGGCCAGACCCGGCCGCGGCGACCAGTGCACGTACGGCTGCACGCTGGTCATGCTGCCGTCGCCCTCGCCCAGGACGGCGTGCTCCGGGAGAGGCGCTTGCACCGTGTAGCCCAGCGCCCCGGTGCTGTGCGACACCGCCGCTCCCAGCAACATCGAATCGCGCGGCCGGGTTTCGAAGCCGAAGTGGCCGGTGAACAGGTCGCCTCGGGTTCGGCCGCCCGACTCGACATCCAAGGAGCTCCGGATGGCGGCCGTGCGTCCCCACAGCATCCAGTGGGCCCATCCGGGCGTTTCCGCCGGTCCGAGCTGCACCGCGAAGCGGCGTCCGGCCAACAATTCCAGTTTGCCCAGAGGCCGCGCCAGGGCCGTCCCCAGCGTGTCGCCTGCGGCGCCCGCGCCGGCGCCATCGACCGGCGCCCCGGCGATCATGCCGACGCGGGTCGGCTCGCTCCCGGTCCACGCCGCCGACGGGAGGCTCGCGCCGAGCTCCGCCGCGATCGCGCTCACCCAGCTTCCCGTCGATCCCCCCTCCGCCACCAGGGACAGGACACCGGACGGCGCCGCCCGCGTTTCCGGATCGTTCGCGGTGAAGCGTTCCTCGACCGCCGACACGGCTTCCGACGCCAGAGAACGCGCCAGCAGGTATAACAACCGCTCGGCTCCCGCGCCGCGCGCCCGCGGCGCATCGTCGCGGATCGTTCCCGTTCCATCCTCGGCCGTAGCGGCGGCGGCGTCCAACACGGCCAGGCTCACCGTGAACGTCTCGTCACCTTCCAACGTCTCGTCCTCGATCGTCGCCACCGTAAACGTCCGCTCCTCGCCCACCGCCCCGGCGAAGCTCAACGCCGACGCCTCGGCCGTGTAGTCCGCCCCCGCAACGGCCGTCCCGTCGGCGAACCGCGGCGTCACCTTCAGCCCGCCCTGAACCTCCCGGTTCAGCGTCACTGTGAACGTCAGCGCATCTCCCTCCACGGCGCTCGCGTCGGAAACCGTCACCGTCGCACGGCCACCGGTCCCGCCGCCGTCGTCGTCGGTGATCGTCCCCGTCGCCGGATCGCCGACGGTCGCCCCCGACGGGGCGTCCGACACGGCCAGGCTCACCGTGAACGTCTCGTCCTCTTCCAGCGTCTCGTCCTCGATCGTCGCCACCGTGAACGTCCGCTCCTCGCCCACTTCGCCACCGAAACGCATCGCCGCCACGGCCGCCGTGTAGTCCACGCCCGCAACCGCCGTCCCGTCGGCGAAACCGGGCGTCACCGTCAGACCGCCCTGCACCGCACGGTTCAGCGTCACCGTGAACGTCAGCGCGTCTCCCTCGACCGCGCTCGCGTCGGAAACCGTCACCGTCGCGCGGCCGCCGATCCCGCCGCCGCCACCCCCGCGGCCGCCGTCGTCGTCGGTGATCGTCCCGGTCGCCGGATCGCCGACGGTCACCCCGGACGGCGCGTCCGACACGGCCAGGCTCACCGTGAACGTCTCGTCGTCTTCCAGCGTCTCGTCCTCGATGGTCGCCACCGTGAACGTCCGCTCCTCGCCCGCTTCGCCACCGAAACGCATCGCCGCCGCGGCCGCCGTGTAGTCCACGCCCGCAACCGCCGTCCCGTCGGCGAAACCGGGCGTCACCGTCAGACCGCCCTGCACCGCACGGTTCAGCGTCACCGTGAACGTCAGCGCGTCTCCCTCCGCGGCGCGGGCGTCCTCGATGGTCACCGTCCCCGCGGACGAGGAATCGCCGCCCGGCGCGACGCGGCCGGGATGGGACCACGGGCCGTCGCCCTCGCCGCTCTTCGCCCGCACGCGAACCTCGTAGTCGGCGTCCTCCGTCAGACCGCTCAGCCGGGTCGACGTTCCGGCGCCCGTGAAGGCGTGGTCGCTCCACGCCGCCGCGCCCGACCGCCGGTACACCACGTCATAGTCGGTGATGGGCGACCCGTTGTCGGCGGGAGCCGTCCAGCTCGCTTGCAGCCGGGAAGAGTCCGGCGACCAGCGGACAATCGGCGCCTCGGGCATGCCCGGGGGCGGCACGTCCGTCACGTGGACCGTCAGAGCCAGCGTGTCGGTGTGTCCGTGCCCGTCGTCCACCGTGACGGTCAGGCTGTCGTAAGTGGTCTTGGTCTCGTAATCCAGCGATTCCTTGACCTTCAACTGCCCGGTGGCCGGTTCGAGGGTGAACGCGGACGCATCGGACCCGCCCAGGGTGAATTCAAGCGGATCGTTCTCGGCGTCCGTCGCCGCGACGGGCGAACCGATGGCGGCGCCCGGCGGCGTGTTCTCGACCACGGAACGGGAGGCCGCATCGCCCTCGCCGAACACGGGCGGCGCGTCGTCGTCCGCGATGGTCACGGTCGCGACCCGCCGGCCCACCGAGACCTGGCGGGACGACTCGTCGGCGACCGCGGGCTCCCCCAGGATGACCTGGAAGCTCTCCGGCTCCTCGTGCTCTTCGTCGTCGAGGATGGTGATCTCGATGGTCGCCTCGGTCTGTCCGGCCGTGAAGGTGACCGTACCGGAGCTGGGTTCGTGTTCGTGCAGCACTTGCGCGGCCGGCGCCCCGCCCGCCTGTGACGTGGATGTCGAACCCGTGTTGGAGCTGCTGTCCCACGGCACCTGGATCGTACCGCCGGCGGGCGCGGTGAGCTGGACCGCGAGCGCCACGCTGAGGCCCTCCGTGACCGGACCGTCCGGGTCATGGATGGAGACGAGGATGGCGCCGTCGTCGTCCGTGATGGTTCCGGTCGCGGGACCGCCGACCGTCACTTCCGGCCCGGCGTCCGACACGGTCAGGCTCACGGTGAACGTCTCGTTCGGCTCGACGTCCGTATCCTCGGTCGTCGCCACGGTGAAGCTCTGCGTCTCCCCAGCCGTGCCCGCGAAAGTCAGCGCCGAGGTGTTCTCCGTGTAGTCGGTTCCCTTCGTGGCCGTCACGTCGGTGAAGGAAGGCGTCACCGTCAGACCGCCGGATACGTCCCGATTCAGTGTCACGGTGAAGGTGATCGCGTCACCTTCGTCAGCCGAG
>JAJEEE010000059.1 GCA_022821145.1 Acidobacteriota bacterium | reverse complement strand
CCGAGACGTGGTCGTCACCGAGAGCGACGCTTGAATTCGCGCAATTGCTGCAAGAATGTCCGAGAATCGTTTGAGCGCGCCCGTCACAACGGAGTCGCTTCTTCCAGAACCTGCTCGCGAATCCGTGACTTGAGCCCGCGCTCCGTGACGACGTGGACACTGCAGCCAAGCAGTTCTTGCAGATCCGCAACCAGACCGCAAAGGTTGAGCAGACTTCGGCACGGCTCCATGTCCACGAGGAAATCGATATCTCTCGATGGTCCGACATCTCCTCGCGCTACCGATCCGAACACGCCAACGTGATGTGCTCCGTTGGGTAAGAAATCCCGTCTTGGACAGTCTCTTCATGCTGGAGGAGACAAATCGATTGTCAACTCTCGAAGTTGAGCAACCGAGAAATCGGCCCGTTCAAGGAGAGCAATCAGTTCTTGTTGTCGGGGCTGGCCGAAGACCACGCGGTATGCGGCAAGCTGTCGCTTGAGGCGCTCGAACGCCTCGACTTCGCTTGTGTAGGGCAACAACGGCACGTGGCGCTCCACCCGGCATCTCCCGGAAGCGATCCAGTAGGGGACGAGATCCGAGTCGCAAGACACGCGAGCCACCTGATCCGCGCATTGGAAGATCAGCGTCCAAAGGTCGTCGCCGGGTCGCCACGACTCAAATGCGGCTTCGCCGTGTGCGGCGGCGACGTTCCGTCGCACGGCGTGGCCTTTGTAGCGGTGGACGCGACCCTCGCGCTGTTCGAGGTCGACCGGATTGCCAGGCAAGTTCCAATGCACCAGGCGATGGCACCAGGGGTGAAAATCCAACCCCTCCTGCCCGATCGAGGTGCTGGTGAGCAGAAAGGGACGGAAAGGGCTGTTGAATGCCGCGCGAACCATGTCCTCGCTGATGTTCTCGTCGTTCTCGGCGCGAAGATGGCCGAAGCGAAGGGCGAACACCGTGCGGATTCGGACTTGCTCCGACTTGACCTGATCCGTGTCGCTGGCCTCGAGAAATCGGCCGTGAACCCGCGAGCGCACGGGGTGCACCGCGTGAACAATCGCCCTCGCGCATTCCGTTGCGACCTCGTCAGCGTCGGTGGACTCGGACCAAGAATGTTGCTCCCAAAGGAGGTGCCATTGCTCGTCCAGCACCGACTGGAGATTGCCTTGGCGGCAATACTCCAGGACAAGCCGCCAATAGGACGTGTCGTCGCGCGACGCCGTTTTTCCAGCTGAGATCTGGCGCAAGAGCGAAATGACCGCAGGCTGATTGAAAAGGCTCCAGAAGGCATCAGCGACGGTGACGGCCAGTTTGCGGCGGGTGTCGGCCGCGAGGTCTGAAGAGGCATTGAGGCTGCGCAGCGCCAGAATCGCAGGTGCGCCCAGAGCTACGTCGGTCAGGAGATCGACAAGGCCGGGCGGGCGGCGCCCCAGCCTGTCGAGCGGCACGTCGAGCAGGTCGTCGACATAGGCGCCGAATAGTTCTTCATTCGGTCGTGGCAGAGAGCCGTCACCCTCGATCGCTGGAATTTCTCCGTCCCGCCATGCCTGAAGAAACGTCCGCAAGCCAGGGTCGAGAAGAAGCGGTACTGCCCATTCCCAGCGGTCGTCGACCGGACCGTCCCGCGGGTCGGGAAGGTCGGAGGCCGACAGCAATGCCTGAACGGAGTCGCGAACCCATACGCGGCGGTCACGCCCAGTCGGGGCGCTAAGCGGATGTGTCCGGTCGGCCAGCGGCAAGCATGGCAGAAGCAGGAGCAAGAGACGGTGGCGAGACCGGACTCGCGCCGCGGACTGGGTCAGGCGCAGCAGCGGAACCTGCTGTCTCGCTGGGTCCATGTATGTGCCAATCCGCCCTCCCGTCATGCGCCGCTCGGCCTCATAGCTCAGGACGGCGCTGACAACGTCCGGCACGACGTTCCAGGCGGAGAACAGCAGCGTCTTGGTGACCTCGGCCGTGTCGCGGAAAGGACCTTCGAGCGGCCAGTAGGGCAGAGTCGGCGGCACCCACAGCAATCGCCAGACGCCCCGGTCGAGTTGATCGCGCACCATCTCCCGCAATTTCGAGTGTGCGGGATCTATCTCGGACCACTGGTGCAGCGTCTCGGCTAATAGGAAGGAGTTGGGATGCGATCGCAGTACCGTGGCAACCTTGGACGGGGACAGTCCGAGCGTCTCCTCGAGGCGCTCGTTGAACTTGTAGCCGCGCATGAAATGGACCAGATATGGCGCCGACTTCCAGAACGGCATCGGGTCCCTGTCGCCGACGGCTTGGAACAGGGCGTCCGCCGCGAGATACTGGCGCACGTCGGCAGGCTTGAGCGACATCCTTACTCCGGGCTCCCTCAACATGGCGTCCCGCTCGTCACTGGCGGCAACCCTCTCGGTCCTGGACATCACGGCGCGAAGCGCGTTCTCGACTTCTGTCTTTCCCTTGGCGGCCTCGACGAGCGAATCGCCGTCATCCGGCGTCGCCCGCTTGAGGGCGATTGCGAACTGGCCGAGCCTGCCGGCCACGCTCTCGACATGCGATTCCTGGCCGTCGAACAAAAATCGCGTCGTGGCCAGGAAATCCTCGTAATGGTCCTCCTGCTCGATCTCGGCGTCGGTTGTATAGAGCTTGTATGGCGTCGCGGAGAGAAGCAGCGTCGGAACGGGGCGGCCGTCGTGAGCCTTGGTCCGGAACAGGGATTGGGCAAGCTCGGCGGCCGGACTGCGGTGGTCGTCGCGGGTCTCGATCAGAGGCTTGAACCGCTGGAACTCGTCCAGAATGACCAAGTCCGGCTCGAGAGCGCGGATACAGACTCCGGCAAGCAACCGTCGCAATTCGCCGATCAACTCGTCGCGTCCCCATCTAGCCGCGTCCGGCCAGCGGCGACGGTAGCGATGGAACGAGTTATCGAGGAGATCACTCAGCTTGAATTGCAGGTCATCCCGCGCCCGGAATTCCTGATCGAAGTCCCGTCGGATTCCGGGCTCTATAGGCAGTTCGGTGTCGAGCCGTCGACGCCAAGAATCCTTGTTGGTCACCCAGCCCTGCAAGAGGTTCATCAACGGCGTGACACGGTCGACGTGTGGAACCAGGAGATGGAACAGCACGACCCGCTCCCGGCGTTGGCCGCCGGAATGGCCCATGTCGAACGACGTGCGCGGCGTGAAGCTGACGAAGTTCAGCTTGTTTTGCATGAAGCCCGGCCCGTCGTCGTCGGGCGCCAACTCGGTCGCCAGCATCGTAAGACGCGTCGCCAGCGCGAACGAGCGCTCGGTGGCGCCCCCGATCTGGAGCTTCGGCAAGTTGGCGCGGGCGATACCTGCGTTGCTGCATACGTAGACGATGTCGATTCGACTCACGTCATCCCAGAGGTGATCGATCGCCCGCGCGATGATGCCGCGCGCGACAAGCGTTTTGCCCAAGCCCACCTCGTCGGCGACGAGAAAGCGCGAGGTACTGTCCGCGTCCAGGAAAAGGCGCCGAAAAGCATGATCGACCGTGCGACGCTGGAAAGGCTTCAGAGGTCGCAAGATCTCATCGGTACGTGGTCGGGTCATGAACGGCCGTCCTCGCGCAGCACCGCTTCCACCGCATTCCAGAGGTCGAGAAACTTGTCGGGGATGATGCGGCGTCCTTCCTCTGTGCTGCGAAAATCCTCGATCAGCCGGCGCATCGGATCCAGGCGTCCGGGATCGCGCGAGGCGGCACGAACGAGCCCATCGAGAAGCACTTCGCCAACCGGCGCGCCTGTCCACGGCCTGGCGCCGCCGTTGGCGGCGTCGCGCGGCGCCCGATCGACTATTCCGTCGAGACCGCCCAACAGCGCGTGGATAAAGGCCATGAAGCGATCGGAATCGCCGATCAGGCTCCTGAGCACATGCTGGATTCGGTCCTCGGGCATGCCTTCGACTGGCAGGCTGAGCGTCAATCCGATGTCATCGACACCCGGCACTGGAACACGCAGACGGAAGGCGACAAGCCTGGTGAGCATTGGAATGGGCAAGGTCCACGTCAGGGGAAACCGAAGCAGGAGCGCCTGTTTCTCGGAAAGAGAGATCGGCCACACACCGATCTCCACATCGGAATTCGGGAGGGAGAAGAGACCTTCAAGGCTCAACATCCAATTCTCGTCGGACTGAGAGCAGACGACCTTGAGGTCGGCATCGAGAAGCGCGTCCCGGGCCACCTCCAGTCGTTCGAGCGCCTCTTTCATCTCAGGCGACTCGGTCTCAGACGTGCCGGGTTCGTATGGCTGACAGAGACGCTCGAATCCGGACTCCAGAAAGCGCCCGATGCCGAATCCGGTATTTCCGTTGCGACGCCCCCTGCGGGCGCTCAAGGCAGCCATGACTTCGACATTCCGGCCGGAGAATGCCGCAGTCGTCAGGTTCGCAGACCCGACGAACCAAGTGACGTCCCAACCGTGCTCGACTGCGATGAATTTAGCGTGAAGCCCCGATGGTCTGCCGGCATCTTCGTCCTCCGGCTCGTCGAGAGCAGCGTCCGAGAGCATGAAGATCCGAGTCCAGGCTGCCAGCGCGGTGTCCGGCAGTCTGTCCAGCTGCTCGCGGGTACTCACGAGAGTCCGTTCGCCGTCGCCTATCCGTGCGACAGCATCCAAAGCTGTGCTCCCGATGAACGGAGCGACGGCCAGAACGTCGTATCCGCCCGACATCGGCTTCCAGGACTTGCCCGTGGCCTTCCGCCCGCCCATGCCGAGGACATGGAACTCGACCGGGTCGTCGAAAAACCCGTCTGGGCCGGGGAAGCGGGTGCGCGAGACTTCGTCGGCCAGGTTTCGTATCTGGTCCGATACGGAAGGCGACGGTCTTTCCGCGCAGAGTGCCGGCAGGCGACGGACGAACTCGGCGAGTCCACGGCTCGCTGCAGCGCGTTGTCTGGGTCTGGGCGAAGCTTCGCTTGCAAGCGCGATGTCCCAGGAGCGGTCGAAAGTGAGATTCCGAGACAGGACGGCGACGCGTATCAGAGACGCGCCGTTTTCGGACAGGAAGCGCAATACCCAGACCTTGGGATGGAACGCCCCACCGCCCGGCGCGCGCACGGGATGAACGCTCGGTTCCAGCAGCGCATAGAGCTCACGTCTCGTGCGGGGAATAGCGATGCCGGCCCGATCCACGAAGACTTGAATTCGTTCACCGGCGCGCCGCACCGCCTCGAGCAAGAGAAGAGGATCGGCTAGCAGGTCCTCAAGCGTGTTGTCCGACCGTGCAACAAGACTCAACGGCAACGCCAGCAGCGCTTCGAGATCGAGCGTGTAGGTTGTCAGCAACGCGACATCGAGTTCGTGGTCCGGCGGCGGGCGCAGCAGGTCGAAGGCGACGGTCCTGGAGTCGGGCGACAGCATCAGGCCAGGAGCCCGCCGTTCAGATCTAGCAGCAACTGGCAAACCCGACGCCACCGGAAGTTCATGCGGCCGACGCCGACCTCGCCGCTCCAGTCCAGGAGTCGAGCCGGGTTGTGCAGGCGCGCCCGCGAACCCTTGAGCTGTCGTTCGCGACTGTCGATCAAGTTGCGCATAGTGCGATCGTCGGCAATCACGGCGGGGCCGATGTCCGGGAGTCTCGAGCTCCATGCTTCGACGAAATCGCGCTGCAAACGAGGAACACGGACCTGTCGCGAGGCGGCGAAGGTCCAAAGCTGGGACGGATCAAAGAAGTGTTCTGCGGCTTCCCTGGCGGCCCACTCATCGATTCGCTGCCTGTACCGGTGGATGAGTGCGTCATCGCCACCGTGTTCCGAGCGGCGGCGCTCGGCAAGCAACAAGTTGTAGAGCAGCGGCATTCCCTCGACGTGGAGTGAGAACCGCCGGGCGAGCTCTACAGTCTTCCTGAGCACGGCGGGGGCATGGATCGCCGCGCTGTCGTCCCAGAAGCAACCGTCCTTTGGAGCATCCGATCCTTCTCGGGCAAGCCAGGCAAGCAGCGAACCGGCGCAGCGTTCCTCGATCCGCCCCTGAAGAAACACGGCTTCCTTTCGGGTCAAGTCAAAGGATGCCTCGCTGGGAAACGTCGGAGGAGGATCGGGCAAGCGGGGATGCCAATTCGATTGCCGCGCCAGGATGATGCCGGGATCGTCCGCCGACTCTTCCATGGCGGAACCGGCTAGGAGGCGCGTGAAGTGGTCGTGATACCAGCCCTGGGGCCGGTCATGCAGGAACAAGCCCCACCGCACGAGCGCGGTCCAATAGACCGAGCTGGGCTGCCGGGCCAGAGATCCGCGCGCGCGTTCGCCGATGACGCCTTGGGACTTGCCGTTTTCAAGAAGGGGCCCAACAAGGTCGAGCTCCGCCTTCCGCAATCGTGCCGACACGCTGGAAGCGGCAACCCTCCTGGCTTCGAGCTGCCGATAAATCCAGGGCACGAACAACGCATAGCGCAATCGCGTCTGGATCGTCGAGGTTCCGGGAAACAGGGCCTCGGAAAGCGCATCGCGCAACCGACCGAGACCCATCTCGTCGACGGTGCCCTGCTCTTTGAGCAGGTCCAGGACTTGCCGCATTCTGTCCCGGTCGCTGGCCGTCAGGTCGAGCCAAGTCAGAGTCGCAGCTATTCTACTCATTGGAGTTGACCGCCTTCGAATGGAAGTCGGTCGATCCGATACTCGAAGTGCAGCGCTCGCGCATCTTCGGACACACGGGTAATCTGCGCAAGCTGTTGATCTGTGTGTTCACCGAGGCCAGGCAACTTTCTTCTATCGGCGACGGCACGTCCGCCGCTCGCGCGCTCTTCGATATCAACAAATCCAGACCGACGCTTCAGCCATCTCGGCACATCCGATCTCACATCGACTGGACCGCGGGTACACGGACCATCCGTCAGCCAAGTCACGCTTGCAGTTTCCCTTTTGCGAAGTCTCTGGCACACCGATAGTGCCAGTTCGTGAACGGATCTCCGTATCTCCGAAGCGTGCAGCCCGGCGCACACACCCTGCCCGCCGCGTGCAAGACCGTCCGAGGGGCGTTCGTACCCCCCGTGAGCCTGCAGAACAATCGCAGGTAATCGCGGCCACCAAAGAACACGATGGGTTCTCCCAAGCCACTCGACAACCTGAAGTCCTCGTATACGTCTTGATGAGATCTCCGCTTGAACGCTTCCACGTTTCCGGCCTTGCTGAACGTGATGTCGTAGTTCGGCGTCAAAAAATCGGCCCGGATCAGCCCCCACCCAGCCGAGAGAATGTAGAGGCGCTCGGGGCCGAAGCGTTCGACCAAGATCCTGTACGTCGAGTTCGTGTAGAGCCGCCAAGCAGGGAGGAGCCTCAGCGGATTGTCGCCGGGAGCCGCGTTGTATTCCTGTAGCACGCGTCGCCAGGATTTCCCGGAATCGGACACATCGTCCGGCCGCGCAAAGAGCGCGATTGCTCCGGCTGGCGCGGCATCAGGCTTCGCCACGAACATGACGTTCCGACCGTCAACCGTGCGAAGATGGCCCGCCTTGTGATGCTTCCCGGCGGCGCATTGAATGACCACGATCATACGGGTCCTTGCGCTTGCTCGACCAAATTCGTCAATGAATCGCCGCGACGCGACAGCTTCATCCGCGTCGACGGTCGTGATTCGGCGACCGTCCAATCGTGGCCAACGAAAAAACGGGCCGGAAGACCGGCCCGCGACTTCTGACTCCAGAGCGGGAGACGGGAATCGAACCCGCGACGTCCAGCTTGGGAAGCTGGCATTCTACCGCTGAATTACTCCCGCTTGGCCCTTTAGAACCTAAAGGTTTCGGCCTGCGTAATCAATGACCTCCTCGAAAAAACCGGCCCGCGTACGGGCCGGCGCGCGGCGGCCTGCCCGGCGGCCTCGACGCGCCGGCCGTCGAGCACCGTCGTGACCGGGAACAGTCGCTGGGAGCCCGTCCGCGTGCCCTGGTAGTTGTCGACAAACTCGAATTCGCCCTCGCGCAGCTCCATGACCGCCACGTCGGCCGGCGCGCCGACGTTCAGCGTGCCTCGGTTCCGGAAGACCGGGAACACGCCCGCCGCGTTCGTCGTGGCGGCTGCGATGACCTCGGACAGCGGCATTCCGAACATCAACAGCTTCGACATCACGTTCGGGAAATCGACGACGCCCGTCGTGCCGGAGCGGATGTTCCAGTCCGTGGAGATCGTATCGGGCCACAACCCCTGCCGGGTGGCGCGCTCCACCATCTCCCACGTGAAGTGGCCGGTGACCCCGTTGCCGAAGTCGAAGATGACGCCGCGCCGGCGCGCCGCGGCCGCGTCGGCGATCAGGAGTCCCTGATCGTCCAGGACGCCGTTGGGCGGTGGCGCGTACATGTGCGTGACGATGTCGCCGCTCCGAAGCAGGGGTATGACGGCCCGCAACGGTGAGTAGCCCTGGCCGATGTGCACCATCACCGGCAGGTCGAACGACTCGGCCGCTTCCCGCGCCCGCCGCAGCGCCTCCAGGTCGTTGGAGCCGACCACGTTGTCCGACAGCCGGACCTTGACGCCAGCGACGACGTCCAGGTTCCGGCCGATCGCCCCGCGGGCGAGCGCGACGTCGGCCGCGTTGATGTCGTTGAGCTCGCCTCCCGATACGACGCCCGTTCGCGCGATGTTGATCAGCGCGCATCCGATCTGGGGCGCCTGTCGGATGTTTTCGGCGATCGGGTCGATGTTGTCGGCGCCGGCCGATCCCGCGTCGACGAACCCCGTCACGCCGTCAAGGAGCGCCAGCGCCGGCCCACCGGCGTCGCGCGCGGCATGGGTGTGAATGTCGATCAGGCCCGGAGCGACGATCCTGCCGGCGGCGTCGATGGTCTCGGCTGCGTCGGCGGTGATGTTCGGCTCGACGGCCGCTATGTGTCCGGCGGCGATTGCGACGTCCCGGACGCCATCCAGGCCGATGGACGGATCGATGACGCGGCCTCCCCGGATGACGAGGTCGTGCGTGTCCGCGGGCGGGTCCTGGCTCCGCGCGGCGAGCACGGCGCCCGCGGTCGTACCCATGAAATTGCGTCGGTTCATCGTGCGGTCCTCTCCGCTCGGCCGGAATGGCGGTGTTGCGCACGCTGACACCGGCGCCGCCGGCTTTCCGGGAGCGGAATGCTCGATCAGTTGTTGGCCGGCTCGTCCGGGTTCGACGATCCGGCGAACAGACGGCGTCCGTCCTTCATGATCGTCGACGCGTTGACCATGGGTGAGCCGTCGTGCGCCAGCGCCCCTTCGACCGACACCGTGTCGCCCGGCTGCAGGGTGTCCGGCTGCCACCCTTGCCGATAGAGCCGCGTGGGGGCGCCGCCCTCGACGGCGTAGTGGGTCACTTCCCCGCCGGCGTTTCTCACGTCCACGTAGAAGTAGATGTGGGGGCTCATCCACTCCATCCGGGTGACGATGCCTTCGAACTCGATCCGGTTGTCGGCGTCGTACTGCGCGGCGAACGAATGATGCGCGTCCACGGCCGGCGTGCACGCCAGAACCGAGACGACCGTCACACCGACGAACAGATTGCGTTTCATGTATCCGCCCCTCCTAGTCCTCGGCGGGACCCACGGCGATGCCCGGAACCAGGTGTTCGACGTCGCGCTCGTTTTCCTGGCACGTGTAGTCCATCACCCGGTCGTTTTCCATGCGCTCGAACGTCTTTCGCACCGTGAACGGCTCGGTGTAGAAGACGGGGTCCTCGATGGTGATCTCCCAGTCGAGGTTGCCGTTGTCGGCGCGGCGGATCCGCTCGACGAGGCGCAGTTGATCGCTGTGCTCGTGGCCGATGTTGTCCAGGTCCGCCCGGGGATTGACGCCGACCGTCTCGAACACCAGCGTGTCGCCTTCGTACCGGCCGACGGAATGCCCCATCCACTCCGGGTAGTCGAAGACGATGTCCGGGTGTTCGCGTCCATCGGTGTAGACGATTCGGAACGTTCGCCGGATCTCGTAGACGATGACGACCAGCTCCGGGGTCTGAACGATCCGGAACGGAAGATTCACCTGCCAGGTCCGCGTCGGACCCAACGGCAGACACCGGGCGCCCGTGTTCAGGGCATGGTCGAAGTTCAGGTACCGTTCCAGCCCGTAGGGCGTCAACGGCAGCTCGCCGAACTGCTGTTCGAAGTTGGGACTCAGGACGGCGGCGCCCGGCCCCATCCAGAGCCCGCTGATGTCGGGAACGGTCTGCGCGGCCGTCGGCCCGGCGCCCAGCAGGCCGCCAAGAATTCCACCGGCGAGAATCGATCTCATGGTCGGACCTCCCGACGGCCATCGACGTTGTTCTCCGCGAACACGCGTCAGTCTACAGGACGGGGTCGAGCATCGAGAACCGAAACAGAGCCTCCGATCGGCAGCCTCAGCGACCCGCCGATCCCGCCGTTCTCGCCAGCGACGCGGCGATGCGCCGGTGTTCGCGCATCAGACCGTCCAGGTCGACGTCCACGAGCTCCCCGCCCCGCACCCGCCAGACGCCGGCGATCATCAGGTCCGAAACGCGCGACGCGCCGCACCGGACAAGGGCGGCGAGCGGGTCGCCGTGGCCGCTGAACCGGGGCTCGTCCAGACCGAACAGCGCGATGTCGGCGGCCGCCCCGGGACGCAACTCACCCAGCTCCGGGCGCGCGAGCAGATCCGCGGTTCCGCGAGTCGCCAACCGCAGGACGGATTCGTGAGACACGGAATCCGCCCCGTACCGCAGGCGTCCGACGAGCAGCGCCTGCCGCACCTCCTGCATCAGGTTGGAGCTGTCGTTCGAAGCGGAGCCGTCGACGCCGAGACCTACGGGCGCGCCCGCCGAGACCAGGTCGTTCACCGGGCATATCCCGGACGCCAGGAGCATGTTGGACGACGGACAGTGGCACACGCCGACGCCGGCGGCCCCGAGGCGCGCGATCTCCCGATCCGTGAAGTGAATCCCGTGCGCCAGCCAGACGTCGTCGGCCAGCCAACCGACGTCGGCGAGGTAGTCGACGGGACGCATGTCGTAATTCGACACGCAGAGCGCGTCTTCGTCCCGGGTTTCGCCCAGGTGCGTATGGAGCCGCACGCCGTGCGCGCGCGCGATCCGGGCGGACTCGCGCATCAGTTCCGGCGTCACCAACTGCGGCGCGCATGGCGCGAGCGCGATCTGGAGCATCGCGTGGGAAGCGCCGTCGTGATAGCGGCGGATCAGGCGTTCCGAATCGTCCAGGATCGTCTGCTCCGGTTGGGTGATGGAGCGGGGCGGCAAGCCGCCGTCCTCGACCGACACGCTCATCGAGCCGCGGGTCAGCACGGCGCGCATGCCCAGCTCCGCCGCCGCTTCCGCCTGGATGTCGATCGCCTGTTCCAGCGCCGCGTTGAACAGGTAGTGGTGGTCGCTGGTCGTCGTGCACCCCGACAGCATCAGCTCGGCCATCACCAGGCGCGTGGAAACCGCGACCGCCTCTTCGGTCAGATTCTCCCAGATCGGGTACAGGCTCTGCAGCCAGCCCAGCAAGGGCTTGTCCAGAGCGGGAGGGGCGGCCCGCGTCAGGGATTGGTAAAAGTGATGATGGCCGTTGATCAACCCGGGCAGCAGCACGCGCCCCGTGGCGTCGAATGCGTTGTCGATCGGCGTTTCGGGCTCCGCGCCCGCCGGTACGAGTTCGACGATCCGGTCCCCCTGGACGACGATGCCGTCCGATGAGTCGAGATCGTTGGCGGTGAACACCGCCGCGGGTTTCTTGATCCAGGTGGCCATCGGGGGATTCGTCACGGACCTCGTTTCCTCGGGCAGCCGGAAGGCGCGGTCGACACTCGCCGCCCCCGCGCGCGGTCGCACCGTATCCTAACCCCGCTCGACATCCGGCGAGGCAAGGTCCCCGGTGATTTACAATGGCCGCGGCCTTCGCGAGAGCCGTTCGACGTGCAGGCCGGGGGGGTAGTGTGGAAACGCGGGACCGCGAACGTATCGGAACGAACGATAGTCGGCGGCGCGGCTCGCCGACCCTGGGAACGCGATTGGGTGTCTCACTCGCCGCGGCGGCCCTCGCGGCGGGTTGCGCCGCGCCGCCCGTACTGGAGCTGCAGGAGGCGCGCGAGGCGCTGGCCGCCGCCCGGGACTTCGAAGCGGACATCTACGCCCCCGACCAGTACGACCTGGCGCTGATGAACCTGGAGCTGGCCCAGACCGAGATCGAGGACCAGGAGCAGCTCTCCGCCATGGGCCGGAGCTACGATCGCGCGCTCGCGTTCCTGGACGCCGCCATCGTGGACGCCGAACGCGCCCAGGCGTTGGCCGAGGAGATCAAGGCCCAGGTCTTCCTCGAAGCGCAGGCCAAGATCCCCGTGGCGCAGACCGCGCTGGACGACGCGTTCGACGTGGTGGTCCAGGCCCGTCCGGTGCTGGCGTTCCAGGAAGCGCAGGCGCTAGAGGCCCAACTGTCCGAATTGGCCGTTCTGATGAACCTGGCGCGTCAACTGATGGACGACGGCGGTTTCGCAGACGCGTCGGAGCGGTTGGACGTCATCATCCAGGCGGCCGGAGAGATCGACCGGAGGGCGCGCTTCGTCATCGAAACGGCGCCGCGCTGAGTCGGATTCGCGGCCCGGCCGCCGGCAATGGAGTCGAAACCCCGATGAAACGGATCCTGACAACGTGATGGGCGGCGCCGACTGCGGGTTCGCCCAGGGCGCGTTCGTTCGCCGCGTGCATCCCGAGATCCAGTGGGCCAAGCTGAACGCGTTGGCCGAGGGGGCGCGGCTCGCGGCGCGGGAGCTGTGGGGAGAATACGCGTCTTCCTGAGCCGGCTTCGTGCGCATGGTGCAGGGACAGATCCATGAGAGTCCGACGGCCGGTGACGGCGCGCCTCGCGTCGAGATGCGCGGCATCTCGAAGCGCTTCCCCGGAGTCCGCGCCCTGGACGACGTCTCGCTGACGGTCCATGCCGGCGAGGTCCACATGCTCGTCGGCCAGAACGGCGCCGGCAAGTCCACCTTGATCAAGGTCCTCTGCGGCGCGGTGCATCCGGACTCGGGCGAGTTCCGGATCGACGGCCGGCCGGTCCGCATCGAATCCACCGCCGACGCCCGCAGGTTGGGCGTGGCCGTCATATTCCAGGAGTTCTCGCTCGTTCCGCACCTGGACATCGCCCAGAACATCTTCCTGGGACGCGAGTTCCCGGGCCGCGTTCCCGGCGTCATCGACCGGCGGCGGATGCACGCCGAAGCGGGCGCCCTGCTCGACGCGCTGGGCATGGATCTGGACACGCGCCTTCCGGCGGCGGAACTGGGCGTGGCGCAGCAGCAACTGGTCGAGATCGCCAAGGCCCTGTCGCAGAACGCGCGCATCCTGGTCATGGACGAGCCCACGGCGGCGCTGTCGGAACACGAGATCGACCGTCTGTTCGAGCGCATCCGCAAGCTGAAACGGGACGGCATCGCCATCATCTACATCTCGCATCGGTTGCGGGAGGTCTTCACGATCGGCGACCGGATCACGGTGCTCCGCGACGGCCGCCGCGCGGCCACGCTCGAACCCGCACGGACGGACATGGCCGCGCTGGTACGGTTGATGGTCGGACGCGAAGTCCGCACCCACCGGCGCCGGTTCCGGGACAGCGCCGGCGATGTCGTGCTGGACGTGCGGAACCTGGAAGCCGAGAACGGGGTCCACGGCGTGGGCCTCCACGTGCGCGCCGGAGAGATCGTCGGCGTGGCGGGCCTTGTCGGTTCCGGGCGCACGGAGCTGGCGCGCGCGGTATTCGGCGCCGACCGCGTCCTGGACGGCGAGGTGCGTCTCGCCGGGCAGCGGCTTCGGGGCGGCCCGGCGGAGGCCGTGGCGCGGGGCATGGGGCTGGTTCCCGAAGACCGCAAGGAGAGCGGGCTCGCCATGACGCGGTCGGTCGGGGACAATCTCCTTGTCGCCGGCCTCCCGCGGATCTTTCCGAATCGATGGTACCGTTTCGGGACGGCCGCCCGCATCGTCGCCGGACTGATCGCCCGCCTGCAGGTGGCGACGCCTTCGCCGCGACGGTTGACGAAGTTCCTGAGCGGCGGCAATCAGCAGAAGGTGGTCGTCGGCAAATGGCTCGGGGCCGGTGTGCGCTTCTACGTGTTCGACGAGCCGACGCGCGGAATCGACGTGGCGGCGAAGGCCGAGATGTTCGGCCTCATGGAGACTCTCGTCGACGACGGCGCGGCGGTGCTGATGATCAGCTCCGAGCTTTCCGAGGTCGTCGCGCTGTGCGACCGCGCCTACGTGATGCGGGACCGGACCATCGTCGGCGAGCTGGGACGCCGCGACCTGACGGAGGAGAACATCCTGAAGCTGGCGATGCACCATGAGTAGAGCGGCCGTTCTGGAAGGCGGCGCGCGCTGGAGGGACGCGGCGGCCGAAGCGCCGGGCGTCGCCTGGCTGCTGGCGGCGTTGCTGGTGTTCTTCACCGTCTTCGGGCCGCGCTTCGCCTCGGCGCCCAACCTGCTCAACATCGGAATCCAATCCTCGATCCTGCTGCTGCTGGCGCTGCCGATGACGCTCGTCATCATGACGGAGGGCCTGGACCTGTCGATGGGCGCCGTGCTCGGGTTGTCGGGCATCGTGCTCGCCGCGGCGCTGGTGGCCGGTTACGGGCTTACGGTTGCGCTCGGCGCGGCGCTCCTGGTCGGGCTGGTCTTCGGCGCGGCGAACGGACTGCTGGTCACGCGCGTCGGACTGCCGCCGTTCGCCGCGACCCTGGGAACGCTGGGCGCGGCCCAGGGCGCCGCGCTGGTCGCCACCGACGGTCAAAGCGTCGTGGGCATCGGCCCGGGCCTGCCCGCGTTGTACGCCAGCGCCTGGCTGGGCATACCGTTCTCGATCTGGGTCGCCGCCGCGGCCTACGGCGCCTTCCACGTGCTTCTCTACCACACGCGTTTCGGCGCGTACGTCTTCGCGATCGGCGGCAACCGGGACGCCCTGGCGCTGGCGGGCGTCCGTGTCGACGCGTACCACGCGGCGATCTACGCGCTCGGCGGCCTCATGGCCGGTTTCGCCGCCCTGCTTCTGACCGGCCGGATGAACGCCGGGCACCCGACGGCGGCGATCGGCATGGAGTTCGACGCGATCGCGGCCGTCATCGTCGGCGGGACCCGCTTCGAACGCGGCTACGGCGGGTTGCCGGGCACGGTGCTGGGCGTCCTTGCCGTGGGCGTGCTCAAGAACGGGCTCAACGTGCTGGCCGTCCCGTCGTCGCTTCAGGTGGCGAGCATCGGGCTCCTGGTGATCGCCGCGCTGCTCGTGGATTCGATCCGGGGGCGCTCATGAGCGCCGCGCCACCGGCCGGCGCCGCACTCGCGGGGTGGCCGCTTCGAATGCCGTCCATCGGATACCGCCTGCTCGGCGTCGCCGCGTTGTGCCTGGCGCTGGCCCTGGCGACGGACGCGTTCCTGACTCTGCCGAACCTGCTGAACGTGTTGCGGCAGGCCAGCCTGACGTTCCTGATCGCTTCGGGCCTGACGCTGGTCATCGTCACGGCGGGGCTGGATCTTTCCATCGGCGCGAACCTCGGCTTGAGCGCGTGCTTCGCGGCCGCCGTCATCCAGGCGTCGGGCTCGGTCCTGCTGGGCGCGGCCGTCGGGCTGGTTTCGGGCCTCGTCATCGGCGTCGCGAACGGCGTGATGGTCACCTGGCTGAAGCTTCCCCCGTTCATCGCCACCTACGGCATGTTGTGGATGGTGTACGGCGTCAACTACTGGTACATGGCCGGAACCACGATCTACGACTTCCCCCAGGGATTCCGGAACCTCGGCAGCGGCGACGCCCTGGGCGTCCCGGTTCCGGTCTACCTGACGGCCGCGGCGATGCTTGTGGGCGGCCTGTTCACCCGATACACTACCTGGGGCCACGACATCTACGCCATCGGGGCGAACCGCGAGGCCGCGCGCCTTTCCGGCATTCCCGTCCGTTCGCGTCTGATGCTGGTCTACACGTTGAGCGGCGCGATGGCCGGGCTTTCGGGCATCGTCTACCTGGCGCGGCTCAACTCGGCCGAGGCCGGAATGGGCGATCCGCTGCTGCTGCCGGCGATCGCGGCCGTGCTGATCGGCGGCACGTCGCTGTTCGGCGGGATCGGGACGCTGTCGGGCACGTTCGTCGGCGCGCTCATCCTGACGCTGACGCTGAACGGGATGAACCTGCTGACGATCGACACGAACTGGCAACCCCTGGTGATGGGGGTGATCGTTCTGCTCGCCGCCTGGCTGGACGCTTCGACGCGGCGCCGCGCCGAAGCGCGGGCGTGACCGGCCGGGGTTTCCGGAGAACGCACATCGGGGAGACACCAATGATCGATTCCAAGCACATGGGACCGGCCCTGGCGATTCTGACCGCCGCCGGCATGGCGGCCTGCGCGGGCGGGGGTGACGAATCGGGCTCGGCCGGGGAGGCGCGCGAGACGATCGCGGTCTTCACCAAGAACCAGACCAATCCCTTCTTCGAGGTCGTGCGGACCGGGGCGGCGCGGGCGGCCTCGGACATGGGCGCCGACGTCGTCCAGTACATCCCGACGCGCCCCGACAACATACCCGAGCAAATGAGCCAGATCGAGGACGTCGTGGTCCGGCGTCCCGACGCGATCGTGTTCACGCCGGTGGACACGCAGGCGATGGCGCCCGGCGTGGAACAGGTCAACGCGGCCGGCATCCCCGTCGTGAACATCACCGATCCCGTGGCGGGCGGCGACATCGTCAGTTTCGTGGGCTGCGACGAGGTCACACTGGCCCGGGACACGGGGCGCTACGTGCTGGAGAGGATCGGCGGCGCCGGCAACGTGGTGATCCTGGAAGGCGTGGGCGGCTCCGTCAACAGCAACAACCGCGTTTCGGGGTTCATGGCCGCCGTCGAGGAATTTCCCGACGTGACGCTGCTCGCGTCCCAGCCCGGCAACTTCCAGCGGCTCCAGGCGCTGCAGGTGATGGAGAACCTGCTGCAGACCTACCCCGAGATCGACGCGGTTCTGGCCGCCAACGACTCCATGGCGATGGGCGCCATCGAGGCCCTGGAGGCGGCCAACCGCCCGGCGCTGGTCGTCGGGCTGAACGGCACCCAGGAAGCCATCGACGCCATCAAGGCCGGCACGCTGCTGGCGTCGGGAGACTGCGACGGGTTCAACCACGGCTGCCTCGGCGCGATGGCCGCCATCCGGCACGTGCGGAACCTGCCCGTGCCCGACGAGATCCTGATCCCGATCACCGTGGTCGACGAAACGAACTACCAGCCGCTGGACATCCCGCTGGAAGAGCGGATGTGCCCGGCGTGGGAAACGCTCGCCGGCGAGTGATCCCGGTCGGCAGGCAGCGTTCCTGCTAGTCCCAACCCTTCGAACGCGTCTCCCAGTTCGGGTCCGCGCAGAGCGTGCAGTCCGGCCCGCGGAACATCGCGCCGGCTTCGTCGTCGCCCTTCAGGATCCAGCGGAGCCAGTTCGACGCGACGTTGGCGAACTCGCCGCCGCCGGGATGGAAGACCGTCGCGGTGTGCCCGGCGTTGTCCCGCGCGCCGTAGAAGACCGGCACGTGATCGATCGCGTCGTAGTTGGCCGCGGCGGCCTCGTACATGAAGTCGACCTCGCCGCCGTTGATCAGAAGCACGGGGCCGCGCAGATCGGCCAACGCGCTGACGTCCGCGCCGCCGCGGCCGCCGGCGGAAACGCCCGAGTTGAACGGTCCGATCGTGTCGACGCGCGGATCGGCCCCCAGGGTGACCGACATGAAGCCCCCGCAGGACTGGCCCATCACCGCCATCAGGTCCGTGGCGATCTTGCCGGCGAGCGGCGAGCCGTCCCGCGCGTTCTCGGCCTCGGCCCAGTCCAGGGCCGCGCCCAAGTCTTCGGCCGTCGCCCGGCCGCGTCCCGCACCTTCACGGGCGGCGGTGGTCAGCACGAGAAAACCGTGCGAGGCGATCGTCGACAGGAAGCCCGAATAGCGCGAGCCGTCGATCGCGCAGCCGCCGTTGCCCCACGCCATGACCGGCAGCGAGTCCTGCCCGGGAAACGCGTCCAGGCCGGCCGGGTGGAAGACCAGGAGGCCCGGCGCGCCGAACGCGGCGCCCGACTGGACCTCGTAGGGACCGGGCACGGCCAGCGGCGCGCCCTCCAGCGGCAAGGACCGCGAGATCATCTCGGGCGTGATGCCCTGGGGCGCCTGCGCACTGCCGACGACGGCGAGCGCCAGCACCGAGAGAGTTGCCGTCAACGTTCGTTTCATGTTCCAGCTCCTGGGTTGTCGGAATGTGGGCGGAATCATCGCCTACGATATCGGCCGCGCGCAAGCCCTCCGCAGGCGGAGCCGACCGAAGGTTTTTCCGTGACACGTTCCCGCTTCCGGTATACGGTCTGTCCCGTGCGCGGACTGTCGATCCGACTGCTGGCCCTCGCCGCCATGATTCCCGCGGCCGGCGCCGCGCAGGCCCTGGAGACGGTGGGCCAGGGTCCGGACGCCTTCGAGTTGCCGGAGCCGCCTTCGGTCCGGGAAGCGCCCCGCCACGAGGACGGGCGCATGATGCTCCAGTCGCGGGTGGGCGAAGCGCCGGGTCTGTGGGTGGGCGGCATCACCACGCTGTCGGTCGTCGACCACGCGGAAGTTCCCTACCAGCCCTGGGCCCGCGAGCTGGTCCGCTACCGCCGGAGCAGTCCCCTGGAGCCGCACACGCGCTGCAAGCCTTCGGGCGGCCCCCGTCAGTTCCTGACGCCGTACGGGGTGGAGTTCGTGGAGATACGCGAAACCGGGACGTTGTACATCTTCGACGTCGGCGGCCCGCACACGTATCGGATCGTCCACATGGACGGGCGCCCGCACCCCGACGATCTCGCGCCGAGCTATTACGGGCACAACGTCGGTTACTGGGACGGCGACACGCTGGTGATCGAATCG
>JAJEEE010000087.1 GCA_022821145.1 Acidobacteriota bacterium | reverse complement strand
CCGAGCAGGAACGAGAAGCCGGAGTCGGCCGCCGCCGGGAAATCCGCGACGAGCGGCAGTCCGCCGTCGACGGACACCCCCGGAGCCGGGACTCGAACGACGGGGCTGCCGGCCGCCGGGGAGCCGGTCAGGCGGTTCCGGCCGTTGTTGCCGACGACCATCCCCAACTGGCTGCCGAGCTCCCGGGCGAACGACCGCGTGGCCGACAGGAGCCGCGCCTCGATCTCGACCTGGGGCTGCGGCGTGTCGAGGAACGCGATCAGCGACTCGATGCGGGAGAACTGGCCGGGGACGTCCGTGACGATCAGGGCGTTGCGCCGGACGTCCTCGAAGATCGTGCCGCGCACCGACAGCAGGTTCGCGTTGGCGATCGCGGCGCTCGCGTCCGCCGCGGCCGCATAGCTGAGAACGAACGGCCGCGTCTCGAGAGGCACGTTCGACTCCTGGGCCTCCCGAAACGCCGCGCGCGCCGCCTCCGCGGCCGCCAGCACCTCCTGCGGCGCGATCCACAGGACGTTGCCCTCCAGCGCGTACCCGAGTCCGTGGGTTCGGAGGACGACGTCGAGGGCCTGATCCCACGGCACGTCGGTCAGGACGAGCGTGAGCGGGCCCTGGACCTGATCGTCCAGAACGACGTTCAGGCCCGTCAGCTCGGCGATCACCCGGAAGAAATCCCGGATGTCGGACCCCACCAGGTCGAACGAGACGATCTCGCCCGTGTACTGCGGCTCCTCGGGCGCCGCCTCCGCCTGCGACGGAGAACCCGCCGCGGACGGCGCCGCCACCCGCGCGAACAACAGCAGGAACGCCGCGTGACGGCGGAGCGATGCGACACAGGCGATCATGGCCCGTCCGGCGGCGGTCCTCCCACCCGGCGCACGATTTCCCCGCCGGAGCCCGGTCCGGGGCCGTCCGGAGGCGGGCCCGGCCGAAACACGACGGCGTCGGAACGGATGCCGGCCACCACCGCGTCCAGCAACGAGTCCCCGGTACGGACGATGAAGGTCGTCCCGCCCGGCGCCAGGATCAAGGCGGCGTTCATCGCCGTATGCTCCGAAGTCACCACACCCGTCACGCGGGCATCGGCCAACCGGACCCCCGACAACCCGCCGGGCGGCGCGGGCGCCGAGGCTGCGTTTTCGGGCTCCGGGGGCGCGGGCGGCGGCGTGGTCCGCACGGGATTGACGAAGGGGTCCCGTCGTCCGGCGGGATCGTAGCGATAGTCCTCGGGAACGGCCGGGGGCGGTGGCGGCTGAACCTCCTGGAACGCCGCGGCGTCGAAGCCGCGCGCGATCAACAGGACGATCCAGGCAAGGCCTGTTCGCCGTTTGAAAGGCCTCACGGTTCCACGGCCGCCGGCGGCGGCTCCTCCCGGTAGACGAACGTCGTCGCCGTGTAGGCGGCGCGGACCGAGCCATCGGCCGCCTCCCCGGCCGCGGTCATGCTCAGGTCCGCGATGCGGACCGTACGCGGGAGCCGTCCGACGGCGTCCAGAAAGAGCCCCACGTCATGGTACGTCGACTCGACCTGGAAGTCCCAGGCCCACTCCGAGTAGACCTCCCGGTCCAGGATCGGCCGCGGCGCGATGCGCAGCACGCGCATGGACGCCGTCCGGGCGGCGGCGTCGATCTCGCGCAGGATGCCGTCGGTCTCGCGCTCCAGGGGAAGCATCGACTTGAGCGTATCGAGGCGGTCCTCCAGCATCCGGGACTCGGCGCGGATGCCGGCCAGCCGTCGCCGGTCGCTGTCGGCCCGAGCGATGGCGGCGTCCAGCGCCGCCAACCGCGTCCGACGGGCCGCGATCCGTTCTTCCATGGGAACCAGGACCTGACAGCGTGCGAGGACCATGAGCATGACGGCGGCGCCCGCGAAGGCGAACACCCGATTGCGCCGCTTCATTCCTCGACGGGCCCCGCGCCGGAGCGCGCCGGCGCGAACTCGCAGGTGAGGTCGAACGCCAGGTAGTCTCCGTCCTGCTCCAGGTTGCCGAACTCGACTCTCCGAAAATGACCCGTGCCCCGGAGGGCCGCGATGAAGTCGGCGAAGGCCGTCTGCGAGGTGACCCGGCCCTCCAGCGACACGCGCTCACCGGAATGGGTCAGCCTCTCGAGCCATACGGAGTCGATCCGGTCCATCGCCCGGCTCACCTGGTCCAGCAGGACCGCCGGGTTGGCGGGGCCCCGAAACAGCGCGTCGATCGCGTCGACGCGAGACCGCAGCGTTTCCAGCCGGAACTCGACCCGCGCATCCGCGCCGTTGGCCGCCTCCAGAACCTCCAACCGCCGCTCGGCGGCAGCGATCCGCGCCGCCAGAATCGACGATTCCTCGGCCAGCGCGGACCGCCAGGACCACCCCGCCGCGCCCGCGCCCGCCAGGACGGCCAGCCCGGCCAGGGGACCGAGCGCCGCCCGCAGCTTCCGGACCCGGTCCTTCGAACCGATGGCAGGCCCGTCCGCCCGCGCGGCGAGATTGATCCGGATCATGCGTCGAATCCCCGCATCGCCAGCCCCAGCGCCACGGCCAGCGCGGGTCCGGAGTCGCGGACGCCGGCAGCGGCCGCGGAGCCGACCTGGACCGAACGCAGGGGATCCATTCCGCGGGCCTCGATACCGAACGCAGCCTGGAGCTTGCGGGCGACGCCGGGAGTCCGCGAGCCGCCGCCCGCCAGGTAGATCGACGCGATCGCCTCTTCCGGAAAGGTCTCGCTGAAGAACGCGAACGTCCGCTGGACCTCCGAGATCAACAGATCGGTGACCGAATCCAGCAACGGCGCCGCCATCTCGACGTCGTAGACCCCGACCTGCTTCCCGGCCTTGAGGCCTTCGGCCTCGTCCGGCTCGAGTCGCAGTTCCTGCTGCAGGATCTCGGTCCAGCAGCGGCCTCCGACCGACACGTAACGGATGAACAGCGGCCAACCGGCCCGCGCGATGTTGATGCTCGTCAGCGCGGCGCCGATGTCGAGAAGGGCGACGGTGACGTCCGGACCCGGATCGTGGTTGACCTCGAAGGCGTTCTGCATGGCCAGGGCGCCGACGTCCAGCACCGCGGGAACGCGCCCGGCCGTCGTCACGGCGTCGAGGCAGTTCCGCACCTGCGCCTTCCGCGCCGCCGCCAGCACGGCGTCCAGGCCCGGACCGCCGCCTCCGGACGGACCGATCACCGCGTAGTCGACGTTCACTTCCGAGACGTCGAAAGGCAGGAATGGCGCGGCGTCGAACCCGGGCGCGCCGGCGCGGGACACCTCGTCGGGCAGAACGACGCGCTTGACGATCACGCCATGGCCCGAAACGTTCGCCGCCACCCGCCGGGCCTTGAACCGGCCGGATTCGAACACGGACTCGACGGCTCGGGAGACGAGGCCCGCGTTGGCGATCGCTCCGTCGACGAGCGCGTCCGCGCCCAGGGGCGCCTGCGCGAATCCGGCGATCGCGTATCCGCCGCCGGACCGCGTCAACTCGATGGCCTTCACGGCGCTGGAACCGATGTCCAGGCCGACGAGAGGTTTCCTTCCGCCAAGCATCATCCGTTCACCGGCGCTCCCGGTCCCGTTCGGGCCTCCGTTACCGTGGGCGGCCGATCCCCGACCGTCGTCTTCAGCAAGCGCCGTTCCTCAATCGCGCCGCGGTGTCCGATGGGATCGCCCGGGCCCGGCCTCCTGTTCGCCCGACGCGCCGCGCTCGACGCATCTGACCCGTGGAATCAACAACTTCCGGGATCCGGACCCGCCGCCGCGGGAACGGGGACGCGAGGCCGGCGCTCCTCGGAGACGCCGGTTCCACAGGCGGACGACGGCGGCTTTGGCCGCGTTTCGCCGGACTTTTTTCTCGGTTTTGTCGGGGTTTTCCCGGTCGTCGGGCGGCCCAAGCGGGACGCGGCCGGTGAGCCGGATCAGAACTCGCGGCGCAGGTTGCGGACCATCTCCCGGAGCTCCTCCAGGCCGCCGACGATGAAGTACGGGGCCGACGCTTCCAGTTGGAGCGACTCGATCGGAACGGTCGGACCGGGAGGCTCCACGAGCACCGAGATCAGTTGTTCCAGCTTGGGCGACATCCGGTTGACCAGCGCCAGGATCAATGTCAGGCGTTCCTCGAGCGAGGATGTCGAGTCCGGAGGATCGAAGATGACCCACAGGCCGTCGGTCTCGCCGCGCACGTAGGGGGCGACGTAGCGGACGTAGGAGATCAGCCGCCCGGACTGCTCGTCCAGCTCGCGGGCCCGCCGGTCGATGGTCTCCAGCTCGGCCTCCGTCAGATCGGAACGGACGCGAAACGACACGAGTTCGCCGCTGATCTCGAAGAACTCGTGGATGTCCTGGACGAAGTTCTCCAGGCGCTCCCGATCCTCGGCCTCGCGGGCGCGCTGCCGCATCTCGCCGAGCGTCTCCTGATCCAGTATCTGGGCGCCGGCGCCGGGAAGGGCCGCCGCCGAGACGGCGATAGCGACGGAGAGGGCGGACACCACACGCATCGGTCGGACTGTATCAGATCGACGCCGGCTCGGTGGAGGTTATTCCGACGCCGGCAGGTCCCGCGGCGGCTCGCGCTCCCCCGACTCCCGGATCTCGGCCTCGACGCCGCGGCGATAGAGCCCGGCGAGAGTCAGGGTCATCGGTCCGGGCGCGGGGTACTCCCGGTGGTCCACCCTGCGCACCGGAACGACTTCCCAGACGCTGTTCGTGACGAAAACCTCGTCCGCATCGTCGAGCGCCTCCGGCTTCAGCCGCGCTTCATCGAGCTCCAGGCCGTGGCCGCGGCACAACTCCACGACGAAAGCGCGCGCGCAACCCGGCAGGATCCCGGTCTCGACGTCGGGCGTCCGGACGCGCCCTCCACTCACCAGGAACAGGTTCGCGCCGGCGCACTCGGCGAGGTCGCCGTCCGCGTTCAGCAACAGGGCGTCGTCGGCGCCGCCGGCCTGCGCCTGACCGTAGGCCAGTATCGAGTTCAGATAGTTGGCGTGCTTGGCGGCGGCCGGCAGCGCGTCGCCCGAAACGCGGCGGGTTCCGACGACGGTCAGGCGGATACCGGAGGCCTGTATCTCGGCGACGCGCTCTGGAACCGGATAGGGCGCCACGACGTAGGTCGGATCGCGAACGTCGGCCGTGGACAACCCGCGGCCGCCCGCGCCCCGGGAGACGCTGACGCGGACGACGGCGTCGGCCCGTGCGAGGCCGTTCCGGTCCAGGACGGCCCGGACGTCTCGGGCGATCCGTTCCAGGCTGCGCGGCAATACCAGGCCGATGGCCGACGCCGAGCCCTGGAGCCGGCCCAGGTGCCGGTCGAGCTGGAAGGGATGGCCGCCGTAGACGCGCACCGTGTCGAAGACCGCGTCGCCGTACATGAACCCGCGGTCGAAGACCGAGACGCGCGCCTCGCCGGCGGGTACCAGCCCGTCATTCAGTTGAACCCACGTCATCCCGCACCGGATCTCGGTCACCGCCCGCGGCGATGGCCCGATACGCGTCGACGGCGTTCATCAGGGCCTCCGCCTTCAGCATCGCCTCGTCGAATTCCTCCGCGGCGTCCGACAGCGCCACGACGCCCCCGCCCATACCGATGCCGAGGGTCCCGTTCGCGACGACCATCGTCCGGATCACGATGTTCAGATCGACGGCGCCCGTCAGCGACAGGTAGCCGAGCGCGCCGGAATAGACGCCCCGCGCGCTCGACTCCAGGTCGTCCAGTATCTCCATGGTCCGGATCTTCGGGGCGCCGGTCATGGATCCGCCGGGGAACGCCGCGCGAACGCAATCGATCGCGTCGAAGCCGTCGGCCAGCTTGGACTGGACCGTGCTGACCAAGTGATGGACGGTTTCGTAGGACTCCAGGGCCATCAGCGACGGCACGTGCACCGATCCGGTCTCGGCCGTCCGGCCCAGATCGTTCCGCAGCAGGTCGGCGATCATCAGGTTCTCCGACCGGTTCTTCTCGCTGTGCAACAGCGTTTCGCGAAACCCGCCGTCCTCGACCGGGTCGGGCGACCGCGACGCGGTTCCCTTGATCGGCCGCGCTTCGACCGATCCGTCGGGACCGACGCGCAGGAAACGTTCCGGCGAGGAACAAAGGACCGAAACGCCGTCACCGCTCAGGAACGCCGAGAAGGGGGCCGGGTTGCGCCGGCGCAGCACACGGTACAGGCCGAGCGGGTCCCCGTCGAAACGGCAGCGCGCCCGGTTGGTCAGGCACACCTGGTAGCTCTCGCCCTGGCGGATCTTCTCAAGCGCGGCGTCGATCCCGGCCACGTACGCGGTGCGGTCCTGCTCCAGGCGGAACGGCGAACCGCGGCGGAACGCGCCCTCCGATTCGGTGCGGGCGCCGGCGCCGCGAATCCGGTCCGTGGTGTCGCGGATCCAGGCGGCCTCGTCTTCGCGACCGCCCACGGCCACGACGTAGCACTCGCGGCTGGCATGGTCGAACGCCACGAAGCGGTGAACGCGCAGGAACCAGGCGTCGGGCACATCCGAGTCGTGACGGTACTCGCCGCCGCACTCGCCCTTCAGCTCGTAACCGAAGTAGCCGACGTAGCCGCCGCAGAAATCGAACGGCAGTCCCGCGGACTCCACGCGCTCCCGCCCGAGGGCGCCCTGGAGATGGTCGAAGATGCTCTCTTCGACGACCCGCGTGTTCCCGGGCGCGACAATCTCGAGCCGCCGGGCGCGCGACCGGTAGATGAGCGCGTGCTCGGGCGCGTCGCCCATGTAGGAGAACCGCGCGCGCGCCGACAGGGCCGCGCCGCTGTCGAGCCAGAACGCCCGGTCACTCCCCGCGAAGAGCGACGCGAACACGGTTTCCGGGTCGGGCACGTCGGTCAGCTTCCGGAAACGGACCGCCCGCGCGGACGCGTCCGGCGCCGGGCTTCGCGTGGCCGGAGGCGAGACCGCGGCGATTGACCGTCGCGCGGGCGGCGTGACGCGGCCGAGCGACAGGTCGCGAAAGTTCTCGAAGATGCGCCGGCCGTGCTCGGTCGCGACCGACTCGGGATGGAACTGCACGCCCCACACGGGACGCGACCGGTGCCGGAAGCCCATCAGGATGCCGTCGTCGGTCCAAGCGGTCGGAACCAGGTCGGTCCCCTCCAGCGACGGCACGTGGAGCGAGTGGTAGCGTATGCCGAAGAACGGCGACGGCACGCCGTCGAACAGATCCGCGCCTTCGTGATTGATGAAGTTGCCCCGGCCGTGGCACGGCTCGGGCGCCGTCGTCACGCGCGCGCCCGACAGCAGCGCGATCCCCTGGAACCCCATGCAGATTCCGAGTATCGGGCAGGACGCGTAGCGGACGACGTCGCCGCAGACGCCGAAGTCCCGTTCGTTGCCCGGGGCGCCGGGACCGGGCGAGATCACGATGTTGTCGAAATCGAGCCGCGCCAGCTCGTCGTACGTCATCGCGTCGTTCTTGATGACGATCGGCTCCACGCCGTTGGCGCCGGCCAGCGCCTGCGCCACGTTGAACGTGAACGAGTCGTAGTTGTCGATCAGCAGCGTGCGCATGTCGGCTGAGTATAAACGTTGAGGATGCGGTAATATCCCGAATCCGGCTCCCGGAAGAACCGTTCATGTTCCAGAACTTTCTCAAATGGGCGACGTTCGCGTTCCCGCTGTGGGCGCTGGCCGCCAGCGTCCTCGCGCTCTACCGCCCGGCCGCATTCACGTGGTTCACGGGCCTGCTGATCACGCTGGGCCTGGGCGCCATCATGCTGTCGATGGGCTTGACGCTCGAGGTCGACGACTTCAAGCGCGTCGCGCGCCGCCCGCGGCTCATCGTCCTGGGCGTGGCGCTGCAGTACGTGGTGATGCCGGCCCTCGGCTGGACCGTCGCCTGGGCGATGGGACTGCCCCCGCCCCTGGCCGTGGGACTGATCCTGGTGTCGTGCTGTCCGGGCGGCGTCGCGTCGAACGTGATCTCCTACATCGCGCTGGCCGACGTCCCGCTCTCGGTCTCCATGACGGCCGTCTCGACGCTGCTGTCGGCGATCATGACCCCGGCGCTGACCGTCGTCTACGCCAGCAGCCGAGTGGACGTGCCCGCGACGGGGCTCCTGATCGACACCGTGCAGGTGGTGATCCTCCCGATCGTCCTGGGCCTGACGCTCCGTCGCTACGCGCGCCGCGTCACCGAACGGGCGCTGCCCTTCGCCCCGCTGGCGGCGGTCCTGCTGATCACCATGATCGTGGCGTCGATCATCGGCGCCAACCGGGAGGACATCCTCCAGTCCGGCGGCCGCCTGATCGCCGCCGTCTTCCTGCTCCACGTCGGCGGGTTCCTGCTCGGCTACAGTCTCGCGCTGCTGCTGCGCAGCGGGATCCTCTCGGCGCGCACGATCTCGGTCGAGGTGGGCATGCAGAACTCCGGGCTCGGCGTCGTGCTGGCCACCCAGAACTTCCCCGACCCCCTGGTGGCCGTCCCCAGCGCGATATCCAGCCTGTTCCACTCGCTGATCGGCAGCGTGCTCGCCGGGCTGTGGCGGGCGTCGCGGCTGAGAGCCGGGCCTCCGGAGCTCGATCGAGTCGGCGCGCCGCCTCAAGTCCCCACGATCTGAACGGGAATCCCATCGGGATCGCGGACTTGGAACCGTAGTCCAGGTTATGCTTGGCACGAATCGACACTCCAGGCACCTTTCCATTCATGAAGGTCAGGGACGTGATCAAGGTGATCGAGCAGGACGGATGGTTTCTCGTGAGGACCCGGGGCAGTCACCGGCAGTATCATCATTCGGTGAAGAAGGGAACGGTCACGGTCCATGGGAAGCCCGGAACCGATACGACCATCGGCACTCTGAAGTCGATCATGCGACACGCGGGATCGGAGAAATGAAATATCTCGTGATCATCGAGAAGGGCTCTGCCAACTACGGCGCATACGTCCCCGATCTTCCGGGATGCGTCGCTCATGCAGACACCGAGAAAGAGGTGTCCAAGGCCATCCAGGAAGCGATCGAACTGCACCTGAAGGACATGCGGGAGACTGGACAGCCGATCCCGGAGCCCAGCACAAGCGCCCAATACTTCGAGGCCGCCTCGTGATCGAATAGGCCGGCGTTCCGGAACCCGGGCGCGCCGGCGCGCCGCCTCAGGTCCCCACGATCTGAACGGGGATCCCCTCGGGGTCGCGGACGTGGAACCCGTAGTCCAGATTCTGGTCCGGCGTCAGACCTCGCGCCTCGAGCGCCGCGGTCACCGCCTCCCGGTCGAAGCCTTCGATCGCGATCGCGTAGTGGTCGACGATGCCGGTCGGCGCCTTCGCGTGGAGCGAGACGATGATCCGGTCGACGCCCATGCGGACGATCTGGTTCTCGGTATCCTCGTTCAGGATCGATAGCCCGAACACGTCCGTGTAGAACGCGATCGCTCGCGGCATGTCGACGACCTGGATGCTGATATGGTCGATGCCCGTGGAGACGAACGGCGTCTGCTGCCGAGCGGGGGCGGCCGCGGCGCCGCCCCCCGCCGCCAACAGGGCCAGGCCGCGTACCAGCTCCCGGCGCGAAATGCGGCCCTGCTCGAAACGTTTCACGAGGTTGGAAATTGCGAGTTCCATGGCGGTCTCCTATCGAGTGGCCGGTCCGGGTTCGGAGATATCGGAATTCCCTCTTCAACCGGCGGCGCGTCCGGCCACGGATTCCCGCAAGCCCTCCAGTAGTCCTTCCAGCGTGGCTTGGCCGTGTTCGACGCGTCCGACCCGGTCGGACAAATGCGTGACGTCGCTCCGCAGCCGCTCCTCGACTTGGCCAATGTCGCTCCGCAGCCGATCTTCGACTTGCCCGATTTCGGCCCGCAGCCGCTTTTCGACTTGGCCTATTTCGTCCCGCAGCCCCCCTTCCACCTGAGTCACACCCTGCCTGACGCCCGTCATGTCCTGCCTGAGATGGGTCAAGTCTTGCCGCAACCAGGCGGACAAACCAAGCAACGACCCGGCCAGCGTAACCCCCACTGTCACGATGGCGACGATTTCCCCGTTCATGTTCTCTTCTTTCCGGTTTCGAAAGGGCGCCTCATTCTCTCACGAGCACAGAGGAAAGTTCAGGGAATAGCCCGACTAGCGCTATCCCGCGCTTCCCTGACATGCGGCCTCGGTCCGGGAAACCGGGGGCGGTAGAATGAGAATCCCGGCTCCATCCGAAACCACGTCCGCTTCTGCGGCCGGCGGGATTCCCGGGAGGGGATTCCCAAGTCGAACCGGTTGGCCGGTGGAGGCGAAGAGACGAGAGACGCATGGACGACGTGGCGATATCGGAACTGCTGGCGTCGCGCGGATTCGAAGGCGAGAGCGCCGAACGCGCGCTGGCGGGGCTCTATCGGGACGGCCTGACCCGTCCTGGGAAGAAACGGATCGCCAAGGCGAAGATCGAGGCCGTGGACCGGGCGCTCGGGGCGGCCTTCGTCCGGCACTGCCCGGACCCCGTCTGCCGGCCGCCGCCCGGCGAAGAGCGCGAGCCGATTCTGGTCAACGCCGAGCACTGCGAGTCCTGCCGGGGAAGCGACAACCGGCGCGCAGTCGAACGCATGCTGGCGGCGATGCGGCGCGCCGGCCGGTCGAAGCTGCTGGTGGCCGGCGGATCCCCGACGTCGCGCGTCGAGCTGGAACGGCTCTGCGCCGGCCGGCTCGGCCTGCGGTTCGTGACCGAAGACACCACCCCCAACCGACGGACCGTGACGCCGCTGCTCGACTGGGCGGATATCGCCGTAATCTGGACCTCGACCCAGATTTCGCACAAGTCCACGGCCCTGCTGCGCGGACCCAAGGTCGTGAAGGCGCCCCGGCGCGGCATCGCCGCCTTGGCCGACGCGGTCAAGGATCGGTGCGCCCTCACCGTCTGACGGACGCGACGGCGCCGAAGACGCCGGCTTCAGATCCCCACGATGTTCGGCTGGAGCTTGCGGTATCCCGTCTCCGCGGCCCAGACGTCGAGCGGCAGGCCGGCCATCTCGTCGACTTCGGGAATGGCCTCCGGGTCCTTCTCCAGGTCGACGGCCAGCAGGTAACCGTGGCAGGAATCGCAGGCCTTCAATCGCAGGTGGGGAAATTCCGCGGTCGAATACGTTAGCAGCTTCGAGGCTTCGGTCTCGTCGCACGCCGGGCACTTCGCGCGCATGAACGGGCGTCGGCGGAAACACAGGGCGCAGACCAGGTGCAGCGCCTGGCCGTCGCCCGCCGTCGTCAGGCAGGCGGCCAACGGCGGTGCCTCGCACCAGGGGCAATCGATGCCCTCGGGCAGCGTCGCGGCGTACAACTGCATCAGCGCGCGGGCGAAGAATCCCTCGGCCGACGACGGCCCCGGCGACTGCCAGTGTTCCGGGATCCGGGCTCCCAGTCCCTGTGGCGACAGGCGCCGGGCGGCGTCGGCCAAGGGTTCCGGACCCGTTTCGGCGACCAGGGCCGTGAGCGGCGGCAGCTTCGGTCCGAGGTCCGCGAAGCGGGCGACGCCGGACGCGTTTTCGGACTGCCACCGGGCGACGCCGGCGTAGAACCGCAGGATCTCCGCCGAGGCGGAAAACCGCTCGGCCAGGACCATCGCCCGGCGCGAGCGCTCGTCGAACCCGCTCAATTACTTCCGGATCTCCCGGTACCACTTGGGATGGTGCAGCGCGGCCCACCGCGGCGTGACCCATCCCTGGATCATGCCGCGCAGCGCCTTCGGCACGGCGGCCGTTCCCATGTAGACGTGGAGGATGATCCCGCCGATCGACGCGACGGCGGCCAGCGGGTGGATCAGGATGGACGCCTCCCTCAGCGCGCGGGGCATGGATTCGGGCAGCCAGAGGACGACGCCGCTCGCCAGCAGCAGCGCGGCGGCGGCGGACTGCAGCCAGAACAACGCCTTCTGGCCCGCGTTGAAGCGGCCGGGCTCGGGCAACCCGGCGTGGTCGTGAACCGCGTACCGGTGGGCGCGGGCGAGCCACGTCCGGTCATCGGCGTCGATGCGCATCGCGCGCGCCCACTTCAGGAACATCACGGCCAGCGCCGCCGTGAACACGACTCCACCCCACGGATGCCATGCCCGCGCCGTCGTGCCGCCGCCGAACACCGCGGCCAGCCAGAACAGCCGCGGCGACCACAGGGCCAGGCCGGTGAGAGCCGCGTAGCCGAAGGCCAGGGCGACGACCCAGTGGACGATGCGTTCGGCGGCGTTGAACCGGGTGACGCGGCCGTCACTCGCCATCGCGTGCGTCCTCCGGCGCCTCCTCGGCCTGCGGGCCGTAGCGCACGTAGTGCAGGAACGCTCCCAGGACGCCGCCCACGAAAACCAGGTTGCCGAGCCACTTCAGCGGCCCCTTCCAGAGGGTGACGGTCCACGGAATCTGCGGATCGGCCGGCAGCCCGTAGGCCTCGGGTTGGTCGGCGTGGCGCAGAACGTAGAGCACCTGCGTGCCCCCGACGCCGGCCGGGTTGTAGACGCCCGCCGCCTGGAAGCCGTCCTCCCGCAGCGTCTCGGCGCGCTCCTCGGCGATCTGGATCAGTTCATCCCGCGCGCCGAAGGTCAAACAGCTCGTCGGACAGGCCTTGATGCACGCCGGCTCCAGGCCCACCGACACCCGGTCCGTGCACAGCGTGCACTTGTAGACCTTCTTGGTGTACGGGTCGAACTTGGGCACGTCGAACGGACATCCCGTCATGCAGTATCCGCAGCCGATGCACTGCTCCGGCACGAAGTCGACGATGCCGTTGGCGTGCTGGACGATCGCGCCGGGCGCCGGGCACGACCGCAGGCATCCGGGGTCGATGCAGTGCATGCACTGGTACTTGGACATCAGCCAAGCCGGCGCGCCGTCGATCTCGGTCTCGTTGAACTTGATCAGGTTCCAGAAGCTGTGGCTCAGGTCCGGCTGCGACTGGTACGTCCCGTCGAAGGGCGCCAGCGTCACCGGGTGGTCGTTCCACTCCTGGCAGGCGGCTTCGCAGGCCTTGCATCCGATGCACGTCGACGTGTCGATCAGCTTGGCGAGGGACGTCGTGTCGACGTCGGAACCGGCGGCGCCGCCCGGCGTGGCCGAAACGGCCTGGAGGTCCTGGCTCATGCGATCTTCTCGATGTTGACCAGGAAGCCCTTGTACTCGGGCGTTCCCGAATTGGGATCGAACACGCTGGGGCTCAGGTTGTTGACCAGCGGGCCGGTGACGCGCCCCAGGAAGCCCCAATGGATCGGCAGCCCCACCTGGTAGATCGTCCGGCCGTCCACCTGGAGCCCGCGCATCCGCCGCGTCACCATCGCCTGCCCGCGCACCTCGCCCCGCGCCGACCAGACCCGGACGGTGTCGCCGTTGGCGATCGCCTTCTCGGCCGCCAGCTCCTCGGGGACCTCCACGAAGAAGTGCGGCTGCAGCTCGCTCGGACCGTCGACGTTCTTGGTCCAGTAGTGGTAGTGCTCGGTCAGCCGGTACGTCGTGCCGATGTAGGGGTAGTCCTCGGGCGAGCCCAGGCTGTCGATGGCGCTCATCATCGTGCGCGCCGCCGGATTGGATCCGACCTCGGGATGCAACAGGTTGTCGACGGGCGACTCCACCGGTTCGTAGTGTTCCGGCAGCGGCCCCTCGGCGAACGAATCGACCGTGTAGAGGCGCGCCACGCCCTCGGGCACCATGATGAACGCGCCGAACGCGTCGGGCGCCGCCGTCGCCCCGTAGTCGGGGACGTCGCCCACCCACGTGGAGCCGTCCCAGCGGATGGGCGCGCGTTCCGGGTCCCAGGGATTACCCTCGGCGTCGGCCGACGCGCGGTTGTAGAGGATGCGGCGGTTCAGCGGCCAGTTCCAGGCCCAGCCGGCGTAGAGCCCCAGTCCGGTGGGATCTTCCTGGCCCCGCCGGGCGGCCATGTTCCCGTCCTCGGTGAACGAGCCGGCATAGAGCCAATTGCCGCAGACGGTGGACCCGTCGTCGGCCAGCTCGGCGAAGCTCGAGATCTGCCGTCCGTCGGGGCCGCGGCCGTTGATCTCGCGCGACACCTCGGCCAGGTCGGGCGAGCGCGGATTCCGCCAGTCCCATGTCATGTTCAGCAAGGAGTCGGCGCCGGCGCCGCCTTCCTCCCGGTACAGCTCCTGCAGCCTCAGGAACAGCGCGGCAATGATGTCCTGGTCCTTCCAGGCGTCGCCGGGCGGATCCAGCGCCGCGTGCTTCCACTGCAGCCACCGGGACGAGTTGACCATCGTGCCGTCCTTCTCGGCGAAGCATGCCGCGGGAAGCAGGAACACCTCGGTGTCGATGTCGGCCGCCGCCCGCGCGCCGGGGTAGTACTCGCCGGCGGCGTCGGCCGCTTTCCAGAACGCCGCGGTCTCGGTCTCGAAGCACTCGGCGACGATCAGCCAGCGCAGGTTGGCCAGGCCTTCCAGCATCTTGGGCGTGTTCGGCCCTCCCGCCACGGGGTTCATGCCGAACGAGACCAGGCCCTCGAGATCTCCGGTGTAGGCGCGTTCGAAGATCGTCGCCCAACTGTAGTCGTCGTCCGCGTCGGGCTTGGGCAGGTTGTCGTAACCGAACCCGTTGGCCGCCGCGGCGTTGTCCCCGTACCAGGCCTTGAGCAGGCTCACCATGAAGCGGTTCGTGTTGGACCAGTAGTTCATGGAGTTGGGACGCAGCGGGCGCGGCGAGTTCTCGTCGATGTAGTCCTGGAGGGATGCCTGGTGAGCCCGCGGGATCTTCAGGTAGCCGGGGAGCGCGTTCCAGGCCCCCAGGTCCGTTGCCCCCTGGATGTTGGAGTGGCCCCGCTGGGCGTTGATGCCGCCGCCGGGCATGCCGATGTTGCCCAGGATCAACTGGAGCATGGCCGCCGTGTGGATGAGCTGCACGGAGTGGCTGTGCTGCGTCCATCCCAGCGCGTACAGGATGGTGCCGGCCCGGCCGGCCGCGCCGGTGGAGCAGATCACCTCGGCGGCGCGGGTGAACTCCTCGGCCGTGCAGCCGCAGATGTCCGACACCATCTGCGGCGTGTAGCGGGAATAGTGTTCGCGCATCAACTGGAACACCGAGCGCGGGTGCTCCATGGTCTCGTCGACGCGGGCGTAGCCGTCGCCGTCCAGCTCGTATCCCCAGCCCGAGGTGTCGTAGGTCTCCGACTCGCCGTCCCATCCGGAGAACAGCCCGTTCTCGAAGCCGTAACCCTCGCCGACGATGAACGTCGCGTTCGTGTGCGAGGCGACGTACTCGCGGTGATACAGGTCGTTGGCGAGGGCGTGGTTGAGCAAGCCTCCCAGGAACGCGATGTCGCTGCCCGCGCGGATCGGGACGTACTGGTCCGAGACGGCCGCGGTCCGGTTGAATCGCGGGTCCACGGTGACGATGCGCGCGCGCCGGTTGCGCTTGGCTTCCATCGTGAACCGGAAGCCCACGGGATGATTCTCGGCGGGGTTGCCGCCCATCACGAGGATGACGTCGGCGTTGGCGACGTCGGTCCACCCGTTGGTCATGGCCCCGCGGCCGAACGTGGCGGCCAGACTGGCCACCGTGGGGCCGTGTCAGAGCCGGGCCTGGTTCTCGAACGGAACGATCCCCAGGCCGAACCTCAGCTTGCCGAGCAGGTAGTTGATCTCGTTGGTGTCCGTGCAGCCGCCGATCATCGCCGTGTTGGTCAGGCGGTTGACCCGGCGCCCCGCGCCGTCGGTCTCCTCGAACCCGCCATCGCGCGTGTCCTTGATCAGACGCGCCATCCGGTCGATGGCTTCGTCCCACTCCATCTCGACCCAGTCGTTCGAGCCCGGCGCGCGGTACAGCGGACGCGTCAGGCGGCGGTCGTTCACGATGAACTGCCGGAGCGTGACGCCTTTCGGACACAGGGCGCCGCGGTTGACCGGGCTGTCGGGGTCGCCTTCCACGTGGACGACGGTGGGATCGACGTTGGCGGCGCCGTCGCCGAGCGTGTGGATGATGACGCCGCAGGAAACGGCGCAATACGGACAGATGCTGCGCGTCTCGGTCGTCCGGTCGATCTTGAGCCCGCGGGCCTGGGCCCGCGCCGGCTCGAGGTTGAACCCGAGCACGGACGTCGCCGCTCCGCCGCTGACGGCGGACTTGAGGAACGTGCGTCGGGTGAGGCTCATGGCTGCAGGGGACAATCTATACGCGGCCCCAGGGCGATTCAAGGCAAATCGGGACGCCGCCGGGAGGGCCCCCAATCCAGCGGCCGGGTCCGGCCCACGGCGTCGTCCAGGCGATGAATCAGGCTCGGCTCGTTGTTCCTGGAGCTGTTGACGGCGCGCGACACGCGGTAGGCCTCCATCGCGTCGCCGGGGTACGGCGCGAGCATCTCCCGGATCCGTTGCAGGCCAGTCTGGCTATCGAGCCACGCACGCCGTTCCGGAGCGTCGAGAATCACCGGCATCCGGTCATGTATCGGACGGATCCGGGCGTTCGCCGTGGTGGTCAGGATCACGAAGCGGGCCGCATCGTCGCGGCGCTCCCAGACTCCGGCGAACGCGAACGGCTCGCCCGTGCGGAGCCCGATCCGGTAGGGCTGCTTGCCTTCCCCACCGGCCCGCCACTCGTAGAACCCGTCGGCCACGACCAGGCAGCGGCGGCGCTGGAACGACTCCCGGAACGCCCGCCGCCGGTCGACGGTCTCCGAGCGCGCGTTGATCAGGAACCGGGCCGCCCGCCCGGCGCCGTCCCGGCGGAACCCCCAGACCGCCGGCGCGATCCGACCCGGCTCGACGTCCAGGATCACCGGCAGCACCAGCCCGGGGCTGGCGTTGTAGACGGGAAGGACGAGGTTGTCGTCCACCTCGGCGTTCATGAAGCGGGCCAACGCCTCGGCATCCACGGCTACCGTGTACCGGCCGCACATGCGGACGGACTATACCAGCGTCGACTGTTCGTTGCCGGACGCGATGGAACGACGGCCGTATCCGCTTCCGTGTCGGCAAGCTCGCCGTGGTGTCCCCTGCGACGGCAACGGAATACGCCTGCGATGACCGGGCCGGACCTCCGGTCCCGGGCGAGGGGCGCGCTCCATGCGCGTATCGTTTTCCATGCCGGCCCCTGTGCTATTCTGCGCATCGACGCCGGAAACGATCGACATGACCGAGTTGAAACCAGGCTTGCTGCGGCGGTTTCGGCGCGGCGATCTCCGCACCCGGACCGACTACATGATCGATTCGGGCATCGTGTGCTTCGTGATCTCCCTTGCCGCTCTGTTCATGTTCCCCGGCAACGTCGTCTCCCGCGCCGGATTCGTTGCCGAAATGGGTTGTCTCGCGGCCAGCGTCGGCTTCGGAGCGTTCATCGGATCGCGAATCGGCCACCGCCGATCCGTCGCTCGGGCGGATTCCGAACGGCAAGAAACGCTCTGAGCGCCTCTTTCGAAGACTGACCGCCGAAGATCCGATCGCGGACCGCCCGGGGATGCGACGGTTCAGCCGGCCGGCGGCCCCGCAGACGAAGTCAACAACCGACCAATCCTCAAGGAGCGGCGATGAGCACGGAAAATCGATGGACGATCGGAGCCGGAATAGGACTGTTGGCAACCATGGTCTTGACGACGCTGCCGAATTTGGAAGCCATGGTTCATTCTGTGATCTCGTTGAAGGTCCAACTCCGCATGGTCCTGTTCGATGGCATTCCTGTTGCGGTCGCTATCTTCGCGATCGTCACCGTTTCGAAGCGGCCGAACATCAAGTCGACCTGGCGGTCGAACGCGCTGATTGTCGGTCTGATCTTGACGGCGTGGCACACCCTCGGACACCCGATGGGAGTGCTCGTCCGTGGCCCGGAACCCTATGTCGTCGCCGGGGGAAGACTTAATGCGAACGACGGCGTTTCCGCCGTGTTCGAGACCATGGAAACGTCGCAACCCTGTCGCGGTTACACGATGCTGAAGCCGGACCGCACGTTCGAGTTGCCCGAGGCCGCCGAAACTCTCACGATCACGTTTACCAAGAGGCCGAGCACGAATTCCACGCGCTTTGACGGGTCCGACGCCACCCTGATCGCCAGCACGCCCGCCGGGTTTTTCTGCAACGACGACACAGCCACCGATGTGTGGCCGACCATCACCATCTCGGACCCGCCGGCCGGCCAATATCATGTATGGGTCGGGAGCTATTACCGACACGAGTACATCACGGGGCAGCTCGATGTCGAGTGGTAGTCGGACAACTTCAGGATCGCCGTATGGGATCGTCCAGCGGCAGGCCGCCTAGTAGCCCCGCTCGTCGAGTCTCCGCTCCAGGGCGGACATGACGACCCGGCGGTCGATGCTCATCTGCGACGCGAATCGATGGCCGGGACAGCGGGAATTCGTCGAACACGACGAACAGCGTGATCAACCGAAATGAACAGGATCCGGCGGCCGCCGGACTTCGCGGAATCGTACGTGGCGATCCGTCAGCGGGAAAGCCAGCCGATGACCGCACCGATGGCCGATCCCGGAAGAGCAAACACGAGGCCCACAAGAGGGCCATAGACTTCGTCATCGTGTGAGATCGCAGTGATGCATCCGGCTGAAAAACCGGCGACGGTCCCGTACAAGGCCCCCTTGGCGACTGGGTGCATTCCGGTGTTCGGCGGGGACGCCGGAGTTTTCGGCTGCCCATCGCTCGGTTCCCGATTCTGGCCGTCCGTGGGCTGGGCCTGTTCTTCCTGGTCGTGGAATCTGGCCGACATCGGCCGCAGGTGCTCATAGGCGAACGCCATTTCCGCCGCGGTCGGCAGTTCCTCGAACGTGAAGGAGTGCGGCTCAGCCCCGGCCGGGCGCGCCGCTGCAGCCAACGCCATGCAGCCGAACGTCACAGTGGCGCACGATGTCTTCCATCGCATCACGAACCTCCGTATGTCGGCTTCGGCAAGCCGTTAGTACCCCGATCGTAGAGTCTGCGCTCCAGGGCGGACATGAGGGCGCCGCGGTCGATGCTCACCTGCGACGCGAGCCGAACGCCGTGACAGTCGGGATTCAGTGAGCACGAAATACAACGTGATCAACCGAGATGAACCGGGTCCAGCGACCCCGGGACTTCGTGGAATCGTGCGCGGCGATCTGTCAGCGGGAAAGCCAGCCGATGAACGCGCCGATGGCCGCTCCCGGAAGAGCATACACGGCGCCTGCAGTAGGGCACACCACGAGAACGTCCTCACCGTGTGCGATCCCAGCGATGCATCCGGCCGAAAAACCGACGGCCGTCCCGATCAAGGCTCCCGTCGCGGCTGGGTGCATTCCAGTATTCGGCAGGGGCGCCGGAGTCTTGGGCTGCCCATCGCTCGGTTCCTGATCCTGTCCGTCCGTGGGCTGGGCCTGTTCTTCCTGCTCGTGGAATCTGGCCGACATCGGCCGCAGGTGTTCATAGGCGAGCGCTATCTCGGCTGCAGTCGGCAACTGCACCCGGTCGGCCGGCGGTTCGTCGTTACCGGCCAGCGCGCTCGCCGGGATATGTGCCACGACAGCCAGCACTACGGATCCGACCGTCTTTCGCATCATGATTGTCCTGTAAGATGCGTCCTGACATCCGAGCGTGTCGCATCTCAACGCGAGCATCTTCCCCCGGTTTTTTCTTGTCAAGGCAATTACTTGTAACTGTCGGTAGCAAATGATGTGTCCGGAGGATGTAGCAAATGAAAAGTCCGGTTCCGAGGATTTCTGGGAGGGGATATTGATGCATTCGGGAAGGAGGGGGGCGAATGCAGACGTATCCCGCCCGGGAATTGGAGCGGGCGAT
>JAJEEE010000051.1 GCA_022821145.1 Acidobacteriota bacterium | reverse complement strand
CCGGCGCCGACGACGATGACGTCCCAACTCGAAGCGGGGATTGCGGACACGCGACTCATGACGATTCCGTCACCGCGGTCAGGATAAACCGTTGCGGAAAAACGCGTCGGACATGGATCCGGGCCATCCCGGCCTGTCGCGCCAAATCCCGCGCTTCATCGGGGGTGAACGCCCCGGCCACCGACAGCGGGCCGTCGACATGAACGACCGGCGATCGGGCCAGAACGCGGCACCCGACCCAGGCTAGCACGTAGCCGCTCCACGTGCGGCACAGGTCCTGAACGATCACGCACCGTTCGGCCGCGGCGTTCAGACGCGCCAGGACCCGAACGGCATCCCCGTTGTCGAAGTGATGCAGGAACAGGGAGCACATCACGATGTCGTATCCGTCGGGAAGCGGCCGGTCCAGCACGTCGTGCCGGAAGAAACGCAGACCGTCGGCGCCGCTGCGGTCGGCGTGCCGGCGCGCGTACTCGACGGCGAACCGGTTCGCGTCGCAACCCTCGAAGTCAATCCTCGATCCGCGGGCTCGGGCGCGACGCTCCAACCGGACCAGGAGATCCCCGCCGCCGCATCCGACATCCAGCACCCGAAGAGCGACGTTCGGAATCGAGCGCTCGAATTGCCGGATCGCGCCCCACAGCGGCGCGCTGCTGCGGGTCCACCCGTTGATCCGGCGCAAACCGTCCAGCGCGCCGGAGTGCAGCGTTTCGTCCAGGCCGGGGGAGTCCATCCACTCCGGCTGTCGGCAACGTTCGGCAAGGTTCATCGAACTGAAGGCTTCCGTCGCGGCGCCGTGACGAGCCCGTACCGGGGCCACGTCGCGCCCAAGCGCTCGAAACTCCGGGTCATCCCGCAAGCCCTCGTCCGCGGAGCGATAAACGGTTGACCGGTCGAGGCGATCCACGGATGATCCGGGGCCATGATCACCGAGAGCACCATCGTCGCGCTGGCCGGCCTGATCGCCGTCATTGTACTGCTCTTTTTTCTGATAACGCGGTTCAAGTGGCACGTCTTCCTGGCGCTGCTCGCGCCGATCCTTGTGCTGGGCGCGCTCCCGGGCATCGACCGGACCGTGTTCATCGAGGCTTTCGAGCAAGGATTCGGCCGGACGATCGAGAGCATCGCCGTGGTCATCGTCCTGGGATCGCTGCTGGCCGAGTCTCTCAAGCATACCGGCGGCATCGAACGGGTGACGACCTCGATGATCGGCTGGGTCGGGCGGCGGCGCATGCCGTTGGCGCTGACGCTGAGCGGCTTCGTCATCGGCATCGCCATCTTCTCGGACGTGGGCTACGTCATCCTGAACCCGCTGGTCCATTCGGCGGCGCTTGCCTCGGGAACCAACATGAGCGTGATGGCCACGGGCCTGGTGGGCGCGATGCAGCTCACGCACGCGCTGGTTCCGCCCACTCCGGGCCCACTCGCCGCCGTCGCCCTGGTGGGCGCGGACCTGGGGAAGGTCATCCTGTTCGGCTCGTTGATCACGCTGATCGGCGCCCTCGCCGGCTGGGCGTATGCGCGCCTCATCGGGCCCCGCGTCGCCTCTCCGCCCTCGGACGAGTTCGTCGGTCAATCGTTCGCCGAGCAAGGCCGGGAGGCCGAGCTGCCGTCCACTCTCGGGGCCTACGCCCCGATCCTGGTTCCCCTGTTCCTGATCGCGGGCCGCAGCGCCGCGGACACGCTGCCCGATGGGAACATCGTCCGAACCGCCATGTTCTATCTCGGCTGGCCGGTCATCGCGCTGACCATCGGCATTCTGCTGGCCTATCGGAACACGCGGTCTTCCCATCGCGGCGCACGGACGTCGTCGTGGGTGGAGGACGCCCTGCGGACGTCGGCCATGATCATCGTGGTCACGGGCCTGGGCGGATCGCTGAGCCAGATCCTGCGGGCGACGCCGGCCGTGGACACCGTGGCCGAGTTCATGGCGGGAACGGGGCTGCCGTCGATCTTCCTGCCCTTCGTCGTCGGCGTCATCGGCAACATGATCACCGGGTCCACGACGGTCGGCGTGATCACCGCGGCCGCCATCGTCGCCCCGATGATGCCGACGCTGGGCCTCAGCCCGGAAGCGACGATGCTGGCCGGCGCGTCGGGCTCCATCATCGTCAAGTACGTGAATTCCAGCTACTTCTGGGTCTGCACGTCCCTGTCGCGGATCCCGTTGAAGGGCGCGCTGATCTCGTTCGGCGGCGTCACGCTGGTCAACGGCGTCACGGCGATGGCGAGCGTTTACGCGCTGTGGGCCATGGGCTTTCTGGACTAGATGAAGCCCCGGTCGCGCATCAACGCGCCGATGTCCGCATCGCGGCCGCGAAAGGCCCGGTAGGCCTCGGCCGGGTCGACGGCGTTCTGAGGCTCGAACAACAGCGAGACCAGCGTCGACGCCAGCTCCTTGTCGTAGAAGCCCCCGGGCGCGGCCGCGAAGGCCTCTGCGGCGTCGGCGGTGAGGACGTCCGCCCACATGTAGCCGTAGTAGCCGGCGGCGTAGCCCTCCCCGGAAAAAACGTGTCCGAAGTGCGGCCCGCGGTGGCGCATGACGATCTCCTCCGGCATGCCGAGCTCGGCCAGGACCGTGCGCTCGAACGCGGGGGGATCGATGCCGGCCGGATCCGTCGTGTGATACCGCATGTCGACGAGCGCGGAGGCCAGGTACTCGGTCGTCGCGAACCCCTGGTTGAACCTGGAGGCGTTCCGGATCCGGGCGATGAGCGCGGCGGGCATGGGCGCTCCCGTCTCGTGGTGGACGAGATAGTTGTCGATGACGGCGTCGGTCAGAAGCCAGCGTTCGAGAAGCTGCGAATGGAACTCGACGTAGTCGCGCAGCGCGCCGTTCAGCGTCGGGTACGCGACCCTCGACGAAAGGTAGTGCAGCGCGTGTCCGAACTCGTGGAACAGCGTCCGCGCGTCGTCCCAGGACACCAGCACGGCCGCGCCCGGGGGACCGGGAACGAAGTTGGCGTTGTTGGCGGCCAGGACAATGCGTTCGCCGTCCAGGACGTCCCGGCCCCGGTAGGTCGTGGCCCACGCGCCCGATTCCTTGCCCGCGCGCGCGAACGGGTCCAGGTACCAGAGCCCGACCGCGCGACCGGTCCCGCCATGGGTCACCTCCCACACGCCGACGTCGTCGTGAAAGACCGGAACGGACCCGGGTGCGACCGGCGAGAAGCGGAAGTCGAAGATCTCGCCGGCGACGAAGAACATCGCCTCGCGCAGCTTGTCCAGTTGCAGGTACTGGCGCACCGCGTCCGAGTCGAGGTCGTAGCGCGCCGCGCGCACCTTCTCGGCGTAGTAGCGATAGTCCCACGGCGCGATCCGGATCCCGTCGCCCGCGGCGTCGGCGATCGCCTGCATGTCGGCGACTTCCTCGTCCACGCGCGCCAGCGCGGCCGGCCATACGGCCGTCAACAGGTCGTCCACCCGCTCGGGCGTCCCGGCCATGCGGTCCTCCAGCCGCCACGCGGCGTAGCCGGAATACCCGAGAAGCCGGGACCGCTCGTGCCGCAACGCGAGAATCTCGGCGATGACGGCGTTGTTGTCGTGGTCGTCCCGGTTGTCGCCGCGGCTGTAGTAGGTGCGCCAGACCTGCTCGCGCAGGGCGCGTTCCCCGGAGAACGTGAGGAACGGATCCATCGACGAGCGCGTGTTCGTGACGGCGTACTCTCCGTCCCGCCCGCGTTCCGCCGCGGCCGCGGCGGCCGCTGCCACGAACGACGCGGGCAGGCCGCCGAGCTGGTCCGGCCCCAGGTAGTGGACGTAGCGCTCCTCGTCGCCGAGCACGTTGTTGGAGAACCGCGTGTACAACTCCGCGAGCCGCCGTTCGATCGCGGCGTACCGCTCACGCGCGTTCCCGGTCAGGGCGGCCCCGTTGCGGGCGAAGCGGTCGTGAACCAGCCGCGCCAGACGCTGCCGGTCCGGTCCCAGAGACTCGATCTCGCCGCCTTCGTGGACCGCCCGGATCCGGGCGAAGAGATCCGCGTTCTGCGTGATCCGGGTCTCGAACTCGGCGAGCCGGGGCGCCATCCGCCGCTCGATCTCGCGGAACGCGGGCGTCGACAGGTTCGAGCGCCAGACCTCGAAGACCGGGAGCACGCGGTCGAGCAGGCGGCCCGAGCGCTCCAGGGCGACGATCGTGTTCTCGAACGTCGGCGGATCCGCGTTTCGCGCGACGGCGTCGGCCTCGTCGAGCGCCGCCGCCATGGCCGCCTCCAGGGCGGGCTCGAAGTGGTCGAGCTCGACCCGGTCGAACGGGGGCACGCCCTGGCAGGGCCCGGCCCACGCCTCGAGGAGAACGTTGGAGTCGGTCGCGCCCATACCCTCAGCAGCCGACCCGCGCGTTCCCCAAGCGACTGTCCGGAGCGGTCAGAGTATGCCCAACCCCTCGGCGATGAACACGCCGAATGCGGCCACGCCGAAGACGACCCATCCGACGCCCACGTATTTCAACATCGCGCTCGCCTGGTTGGCCTTGGCGTGAATCGCCTCCTGGCCCGACATCAGGTGCGCCTCCGCGCTGTCCAGGATCAGCGTGTTGTCTTCCTTGAACTCAAGCCGGGCGCGGTAGACGTAGAGGAAAGTACCCGCCAGCGTCAGCATCGCCTCGATGATGACCAGCGTCAGTAGCAGAGGGCTCATCGTTCACCTCCTCGCCGGAGGCCGCGGCCCCAGTCCGTGACCGCCGGGCAGGGCGGACACGTCGGAAAAGGACGCCGGCGGATCACGGAGGTCCAGTCGTACGGCAATTCGTGGCCGCTGCCCCGGGACGAGCGTATCTTACCAGCATGCTCGCCATCCGCATACGAAAGCGGGACCCCCCGGCCCCACGGCCATGCCACGACACGGAGGACACGCCAAACGCCGCCGCATTCCCAATCGTACCCGCGGCGTCCGTCGCCGCGCGTGGACGCCGCCATGGCGTAGCCATGGAGGCGGCGAGGCGAGGCGTCAGTCCCGAAAGAAGTCCCGTCCACCCACTACCAAACGTGACACAGCCCCGCCCCCGTACGCCCGTTCGTCAGCCCATCCCCCCGGCCGCGCTCCGGTAGAATTCACGAAGAGCCGGATACAGAGACCCGTACGCCGCATGTCCCCTTCGGTAAAGGGCGTGTCTCGTCTCGTCGGGCGCATGCGCGGCGGCTTCGCGTACGGCGCGTCCGGCCACCTCCGAAACGGTGCCCGCGCCGCCCGTCCCCGCCAGCGCCAGCAACGCCGCGCCCAGCGCCGCGCCTTCCTCGCCCTCGAGCATCGCGACGGGTTTGCCGAGGACGTCGGTCACCACTTGGCGCCAGAACGGACTCCGGGCGCCGCCGCCGGAGATGCGGACCGCGCCGACGTCGACGCCCATGCCCTCGATCACGTCCAGGCAGTCCTTCTGGCTGTAGGCGACGCCCTCCAGGACGGAGCGGATCATGTCGGCGCGCGTGTGGCGCGCCGACATGCCGATCCAGCCCCCGCGCGCCGAGGCGTCCAGGTGCGGCGTGCGTTCTCCCATCAGGTAGGGCAGCCAGTAGAGGCCGCCGGAACCGGGATCCGCGCGCTCGGCTTCGGACATCAGGTCCGCGTACGCCGCGCCCGGGACCAGCGTGTCGCGGAACCACCGCAGGCTGAGGCCGGCGGCCTGCGTCACCCCCATCACGTGCCACGCCCCGGGCACGGCGTGGCAGAACGTGTGGACGCGCCCGCCCGGATCGTACGCCGGCGCGTCCATGTGAACGAAGACGACCCCGGACGTCCCCAGCGTGCAGGACGCCACGCCCGCGTCGACGATGCCGTTGCCGATCCCGCCCGCCGCCTGGTCCCCGGCGCCCCCAACGACGGGCGTGCCCGGCGACAGGCCGGTCGCCTCCGCCGCCGGGTTCGTGACCTGCCCGGTCACGGCGTCCGACTCCACGACCCGCGGCAACAGCGAGACGTCCAGATCGAGAGCGTCGAGCATCCGGTCCGACCACGTCCGGCCGGCCACGTCGAACAACCCGGTGCCGGATGCGTCGGACACGTCGCTGGCGCGTTCGCCGGTCAGGCGGAACCGGACATAGTCCTTGGGAAGGAGGACTCTCCGGACGCGCCGGAAGCGATCCGGCTCATGGTCGCGCACCCAGAGGAGCTTCGGCAGCGTAAAGCCGGTCAACGGAGGGTTGGCCGTCCAGGCGACGACGTTCTCGCGGCCGACGGCCGCGTCGACGGCGTCGACCTGCGCCTGGCTGCGCTGATCGCACCAGATCAACGAGGGCCGGATGACCCGGTCGGCGTCGTCGAGCACGACCAGACCGTGCATCTGGCCGGAGAGCCCGACGCCAGCGACGGACTCCCCCGTCGTCTCCGCGCGGGCCAGCACGCCGCGAACGGCCGCCGTGGCGGCGTCCCACCAGTCCGCCGGGTCCTGCTCCGCCCAGCCCGGCCGTTCCATGCGCATGTCCGCGTGCGGCGAAGTGAACGCCGCGCGCACGCGGGCGTCCGCGTCGACGAGGAGCGCGCGCGTGCCGCCGGTCCCGACGTCGACGCCCATCCAGAACATGTCAGTCGAAGATGGCGCGGCCGCGGTGGAGGCCCAGCAGGATCTGGAACAGCCGGTGGCCGACCAGCTCGTGGAGCGTGAGCAACTCCTTGTTGGCCTCGAACAGGGCCGTCGCATCGCCCGGCGCGGACACGCCGGAACCGGCCTTCAGCGCGGAGGTGGCTTCCCGGATCACCGGGTCTTCGGCGACGTCCCCGGCGATTTCCCAGAGCGTGATGAAACGGTCGACGGCGGTGGCGAAGCTCACCGCGAACACGCCCCAGTTGCTGGTCGTCCGCAACGGCTTGAAATCCAGGTTGAACGGGCCCTCGAATCCCTGAGACCGCAACAGCACGAGCACGTTCAACCAGTCCAGCGGATTGACCATGCCGACGGCGATGTCCACGTCGTGCTTGAGCCGGTAACCGTCGTTGATGTCGATGTGCCACAACTTGCCGGCGAGCAGGGCGCGGGCCAGCGCGGCGCGCGGCGCTCCGCCCCACATCAGCTCGTGCAGGTATTCGGGATTGACGCCCACCATGTCCGGGCGCTTCAGCCGCCCCGACGCGATGAAGGCGAGCATGGCGTCGGTGGTGGGCAGCAGGATCTCGGCCTGCGGCTCGAACGGCTTGGCCTCGAGGCAGTGCCGGAGCGTGGCCCGCCCCTTCGCGGCCGCGACCTCGACGTCGCGCTCGCACGCGGCGTCGAGCGCCTCGGCGTACCACTCCAGGGACTGCATCTCGTCGACGGCGCCCTGAACGAAATATCCGAGCGATCCAGGCCAGTAGACGGCGTAGCGCGCGCCCAGCTCGTGCCCGATGTCCACGGTGTTCCGCACGCGGAACCGGACGTACTCGCGGAGCTCCGGAGCCTCGGGCGCGGGTCCGGCCGCGAACACGGCGTTGAAGAAGGTCTCGGTCGTCACCATCGAGCAGGCGACGCCGTTCCCGGCGAGCGCGGACCGGATCCGCTCGATCTCCGCCGCCTGCCGGTACGTCCCCAGGTCCTCGGCGGCGATCACGTCGCTGTCGTGGGTCGTCCAGTGCCCGATGCCGATCCGGCCGAATTCGCGGATGACGTCCGCGTAGGTCACCGGCTTGCGGGTCGGCGCGTAGAACAACGCCTGACCCTGGTAGGCGGCGGCCCACTGCGGTCCGGAGATGAAATACCGTCGGCGGCGCTCGGGACTGAACGCTCCGCCGCACATGTCCTGGAGACGCTCGACGAGCGCCTGTTGTCTGTCGGGACGTACGGGTTTCATGGCGCGTGTGATGGTCGGTCGGGATGGCGCGTCAGCGAGCCCTGTCGATCGGATCGAGCCCGTTGACGTATCGCGGGTCCATGGCCGCCAAGTCCGCCCGGTAGCTCACCGTGTTCGCCGTCGGGAAGCTCGGCGGCACGGTCTGCGTGACCGCGCCGGTCGCCGCCCATTCCGTGCCGCGCTGGAACGTCGCGACGAAATCCACCGAGCTCAACGCGTTGACATCGTGGCCGAGGGTCGTGTGGAACACGCGCCCCGCGCCGTACGCGATGGCCATCAGGACGGGCTCGTCGCGTCCCGTCCCGTTGTTGCCGGGGTCGGAATACGCCGTCGCCAGGACGGTCATGTCCTGGCCCGGCCCGCGCAGCCGCGCGTACAGCTCGTCGCCCTGGTGCATCCAGGTCGGCGGCAGACCGTCGGTGATCGGGTGGTCGGCGCGGACGTCGATGCGGAACGGCGTGCGCCTCCCGTGGCTGCCCGCGCGCCCGGGCGCATCGTCGGACACCAGCGCCCCGTCCCGGTAGTACCAGAACGGACCGGCTTCCTCGGCGCGGCCGCGCCAGCCCCCGACGCCGGTCATGGCGTTGAAGGCCGCCCAGCCCGGAAACGCGTTGTCGGCGGCGTGCACGACGACCAGCCCGCCTCCGTTCTCGACGTACGATTCGAACGAGGCCTTCAGCTCCGGCGGCCACCGTTCGTCGGGGGCGTCGTAGTTGAGGACCACGGCCGCGTATTCGCCGAAGGCGGGCCGGAAGCCGGAGAAGTCGGCGTCCGCGGGCGGGGCCGTGACGACGTCCACGTCGAACAACCCGGTTTCGGCGAGCTGCGTCTCGAGGACGCGCGTCACGAGCGCCCACTGGTGATACGGCCCCGCGCTCTCGCCGTCGAGAATCATGACGCGAATGGGCTCGGGGCCCTGCGCCGCGAACGCCGCCGCCATGCCGCCGAAGGCCAGTACGGGCCACGCGCGCTTCAACGTTCCGGACACCGCGATCCCCCTATTCCTCAGCGAGCGCGAACGCGACCAGCGCGTTGCGCGCGCCCACCACGATGTACTGCCGTCCGTCGAGCTCGTACGTGATCGGCCCGTTGCCGACGCGTCCGGTCGGGGCGTGCCACAGCGTCTCGCCGTCGCGCGTCCGCAGTATGAGCATGTTCCCTGGATTGTCGCCCGAGATCGTCAAGCCCGACGCCGTGGTCAGGACACCGGCCGCGCCCGCGTTGCCGCCGATCGGGTGGCTCCAGGCGATCTCGCCGGTCCGGTAGTCGATGGCCCGCAGGAAACTGCGGCCGGCGACGTTGTAGTCGGCCCCGGCCCACCCGTAGGCGCCGTGCTCGGGCTTGAAGAAGTAGATACCGTAGCCGTCCTGCGCGTTGACGATCAGGTACCCAGTCTCGGGATCGAAGCCCGGAGACCGGTAGTTGGTTCCGCCAGCCTCGTTCGGCGCCACGAGGACCCCGTCCCGGGTGGGCTCCTTCGCCGGGTCCGGGATCGGCCGACCGCGCTCGTCGAGCCCCAGGGCCCAGTTCACGACGGTGAACGGCGCGGTCAGCAGGTTCTCGCCGTTGGTCCGGTCGAGGACGAAGAAGTAGCCGTTGCGCGACGCCTGCAGCACCATCCGGCGTTGCTCGCCGTCGAAGACGCCGTCGACGAGCACCGGCACCTCGTTGGCGTCCCAGTCGTGGGTGTCGTGCGGCGAGGTCTGGTATCCCCACACCAGCTCCCCGGTGTCCGGGTCCAACGCGACGATGGCGCACGTCCACGGGTTGTCGCCCGGCCGCGCGTCGCCGTTCAGGACGGGCGTGGGGTTGCCCGTCCCGATGTAGAGCAGGTCGAGATCCGGGTCGTAGGTGCCGGTCATCCACATCTGTCCGCCGGTCGCCCCTCCACTCACCGACCCGGGCGTGCCCGGCGGCGGCGTGCTGTAGAAGACCCACTCGGTCTCGCCCGTCTCGGCGTGGACGGCCTTGAGCTGCCCGGGTATGTTGTCGAAGTCGCCCGACACGCCGACGATCACCTTGTCGCGAATCACCATCGGCGCAAACGTCGACCAGTAGCCGCGGTCCGAGTCGGCGATCTCGACTTCCCAACGAACGGCGCCGTCCGAGGCGTCGAAGGCGAGCAGGTGGGCGTCGGGCGTCGTCAGGTACACGAAATCCCGGTAGACGGCGGCGCCCCGGTGACCGATGTGGAACGCGTCGTTGTCCCGGTACCGGTAGTGCCAGATTTCCTCGGCGGTGCGGGCGTCCAGGGCCCACAGGTTGTCCGGCGTCGTCACGTAGATGACGCCGTCGGACAGGATCGGCGTGGCCTTGATCTGGGGCAGCTCGCCCGTCTCCCAGCGCCATGCCTCGACCAGGCGGTGGACATTGTCGGGCGTGATCTGGGTGAGCGGGCTGTGACGCCGTCCGGAGTAGTCGCCATGGTAGGTCGGCCATTCGTCGACGGGAGGATCGGCGAACGTGGCCGGGTCCACGTCCTGAGCCGCCGCGCCGGCGGCCAGCGCCGCGGCCGCCGCCAGTCCCGTCGCGAAACCGTATCCGGTGAGGGTCATCGCAGCGTCTCCAGGAATGCGTACACGTCGTGCAGGTCGTCGTCGGTGTAGACGCCCAACAGCTCGAAGTGAACCTCGAGGGGATCGTCGATCGCGACCTCGACGTCGTCGACGTCCCAGGAGCGGGTCTCGCCCGCCGCATCGGTCAACTCGATCCGGAACTCGTCCCGGTAAGCCAACGGCCCGCTCACGGTGTCGCCCGAAGGCAACGTCACGGTGACCATGGCCGGCGCGGGGGCGGGCTGGCCGAACGCCGGGTTCAGCATGCGCCGCATCAGGGCGAGACCCTCGAAACGGCCCGCGATCCCGGCCAGGTCGCCCGTCGGGGAATGACACTCCACGCAACGGCCCCGGCCCTCGAAGAACCGGCGGCCCGCCGCGGCGTCGCCCGTCCCGAGGTCGTCGGCCTCGACGAACCGGCGGCCGCCCAGCACGCGTTCGGCCTCGGCCTTCCGATCGTGCACGAACGCCGCGATCACCCGCACCTCGTCCGCGTCGAGGTCGAACGCATGGTCGTCGCCGGGGTCCCCGGACCGGAGCAGCGCACCGATGCGGTCTCCGTAGACGTCGGCGGCCACCAGCTCCGAGCGCGTCAGGTCGGGCCCGGCCTCGCCCCCGGCGGCGTCGCGGCCGTGACAGAATCCGCACCGGGCGGTGAAGCGCGGCGCGCCGGCGGCAATCTCTTCCGGCGTGTAGGTCTGGGGCGTCAGCGTCGGCGGCGGCGGCTGGGCCGCGGGGCTCCGCCCTCGCTGCGCCGCGCCCTCCGAGGGCAGCAGGATCACGGCGGCGAGCAGGGCGATGACGATGCCGGTTCGCGGTCTCACGGCGAGAACATGCTGTCCGAAAATCGCCTCCGATGCAACAGTGTCCGATCAGGTACACTCCCTTGCCCGGGAGGACTCATGGCCATCCAGTCGTTCGAACCCCAGTACATGAAGATCGGCGTGCTGACGGCGGCGCTTCAGGAGCTGACGCCGCGCGAGGTCCGCGACGCGGACCCGGACCGCGCGATCGAAGAATGGCTCGAGTTCGCGGCCGAGCTCGGCGCGGACTACATCCAGCTTTCCGCCGCCCTGCACCCCTCCGAGGCGGACGTGCCGCCCGAGGCCATGCTCGACCCCGTGGCGAACACGCTGGACCTTCGGCAGCCGTTCGACGCCGCGCGGGCCCGGCGTGTCGAGGCCGCGTCGCGAGCGACGGGCGTGGGGCTTTCCGACATCGCATACTTCGACAACATGCTGCACCACGAACCCGGACTCCGGAAGAAGAAAGCCGACTTCATGCGGCGCGTGTTCGACGCCGCCGTCCTGATGGGCGTGGACGCCGTGTGCGGTTTCGTCGGCCGCAACCAGCAACTCGGCATGGACCGGAACCTGGACGACTTCGAGGAGCACTTCGTCCCGCTGCTCGAGGCCGCGAAGGAGCGCGGCCTCGTCTACCGCGTCGAGCAGTGCCCGATGCCGGGCTGGACGACCGGGGACAACTTTCACAACAACATCGGATACACGCCCGGGGCCTGGATCGCGCTGCACCGGATCGCGGAGCGGCGCGGGGTCGGCGATCAGATCCGGATCCACTACGACCCGTCCCACTCGATCCTGATGGGACAGGACACGCGTTCCATGTTCCAGTACCTCAAGGACGCCGGGTACGGCTTCCTGATCGACGGGTTCCACGTGAAGGGACAGGTCGTCGATTCCAAGGGCGTCTCGGCCTGGGGCTACGGGGGCCAGACGATGGAACGCGGCGACTGGATCGACGGACGGCCGTCCGACGACCCGGCGGATCACCTGAACGCGTGGAAGAAACAGGTCGTCCTGTGCGAGCACGAGCTGCCGGGCACGGCGCGCCACGACCCGCTCGCCTACCTGCAGAACCGCACGGTCGATTGGCTCGACCACCAGTTGGCCGCCCGCGAGCTGCTGCCGCTGGACGCGGCGAACACGCACCTGGTGGTCGAGCACGAGTACCCCCCGGCCCGCATCCAGGACCGGGAGAAGCTGAAGCCCATCCTCGAGGGCTCGATCGCCTTCACGCGCAAGATCGACGAGGCCGCCGCATGCATGTACGCGCTCCAGCAGCAGGTGCTGGCCGGACAGGGCATACCTGTCCAGGGCTTGGGACGGGAGGCCTACCGGAGCTGAGCGGGGGCCGTCCGCCGCGTGTCAGAGTTCCCGCAACGCGGAAGGGATCGGCGTCCGGACGGCGCGCAGGGCCGGCAGCAGGCCCCCGATGAACCCCATCGCCAGGGCGTAGGCCACCCCGCCCACCAACAGTTCGGGCGTCACGCGGAAAGCGAACGCCACCTGGCTGAACGTCTGGAAGTTGATCGTGGACGCCTGGTAGCCGTTGAACGCCAGGTAGGCGGCCGCGCCGCCGATGGCGCCGCCGACGGCCCCGAGCGCCAGCGACTCGGCCAGGACCGAGGTCACGACCGAGGTCGCGTTGAAACCCAGGGCGCGAAGCGTGGCGATCTCGCGCGACCGGGAGGCCACGGCCGTGTACATCGTCAGGATCGCGCCGAAGACGGCGCCGACGCCCATCAGCGCGGCGATGCCGACGCCGATGGTCTCGATCAGCGTCGACATCATCTGCGACTGCGCGGCGTAGTACTCCGGCTCCCGGCGCACGCTGACCTCCAGTTGGGGATTCGAGACCAGCCAGTCGCGGAACCCCTCGAAGGCGCCGGCGGTTTCCAGACGCGCCGTGACCAACTGGAACGAGTTGCCGCGCCGGTAGACGCCCTGAAGGATCCGCGCGTCGGCCCACACCTCGGTCTCGGACACGCCGCCGTCGGCCTCGAAGACACCGACGACCTGCCACGTCTGCTGGCCGGACTGGACGCGGCTGCCGACGGTGAGATCCGCGAACTGCTCCGCCGCCGCCCGGCCGGCGATGACCTCGTTGGTCCCGAACTCGAACATCCGGCCGTCGACGATCGACACCTCGTCGCGCACCTGGAGCGCGGTCGGCTCCACGCCGCGCATCGGCACGTTGGCCGGCGTCCCGGTCGCGATCTTCGGCAGGTCGACGATCACGTACAGCTCGGCCGAGGCCAGCGGCGTCCGGCCGTCGTCGCGGATCCCGGGCGCCTGCCGCACGACGTCGGCCTCCCCTCCGGTCAGGACGCTCGTCATCTCCGTGTCCGCGCCGTCCCGCATGACAATGGCGCGCTCGGGCGAGCCCGACGCCTCCATCGCCGCCTGGAATCCCCGCGCAACGGAGAGCACCGACACCATGACGACCACGACGCCGGCGATCCCGACGATGGCGACCGCCGAGGACGACAGCCTCTGGTGGAGGGTCCTCAGGTTCAGCAGGGTCACGGCGACGGTTTGACGGAGCCAGTCGAGCATGTCACGCGCGCCTCAGGGCGTCGGTGATCGCCAGCCGCATCGCGGACACGGCCGGCACGGCCGCCGCCAGCAGTCCGGTCAGCACCGCCAGACCGCCGCCGATAACCAGGTACCGCGGCGGCAGCGCGAACACGCCCAGCATGCCTCCGGTCGGATCGCCGCCCTGAACGATCGCCCAGGCCGCTCCGAGGCCCGCGCCTCCGGCGAGAACCGTGATGCACAGCGACTCGGCCACGACCAGGGAGAGCACGCCGCCGTTCCCGAACCCGAGCGTCTTCAGCACGGCCAGCTCTCCGGTGCGCTCCCGAACGGACTGCGCCATGGTGTTCGCCGCGATCAACAGCATGGTGAAGAGCACGGCGCCGGCGATGGCGACCATGATCGAGCCGATGTCGCCGACCTGCTGCGCGAATCCGTCGATGAAGCCGCTCTCGGTCGTCGTCCGGGTCTCCGCCTGCGAGTTGGCGAACATCCCGTCGAACACGGCCGCCAGCTCGGTCGCCCGCGAGGGATCCTCGATGCGCACGATGTACCATCCCACCAGCCCGTCGCCGTCGGAGCGGTTCTCGTCCAGGTAGTCGTAACGGAAGAACAGTTGGGTCTTGTCGACCGTGTCCTCGCCGTCATAGATGCCCGCGATGTTGAACTCCCACGTGTCTCCTGAACGGGACGGCCAGATCGTGCCCTGGATCGGGATCCGGTCGCCGACCTCCCAGTCGAACCGGTCCGCCAGGTCGCGGCCGACGATGGCGCCCTGGCGGTCCTGGAGCCAGGCCTCTCGCTGGTCCGGCGGCACGACGAATTCCGGGTACATCTGCAGGTGGGCCTCGGGTTCCACCACGATCTGCGCGAAGAAGTTGGCGGGTTCCTGGTAGACGCCGCCGAACCAGGTCTGATGCGTGGCCAGCTCGACCCCGTCGACGGCCTGGATCCGCGGTTGATACGCGATCGGCAGCGGCATGATCAGGCTGATCTTGTGGATCAGGACCAGGCGGTCGGCGCCCGCGATCTCGACGCCGAGCGAGAACGTCGTCCGGATCGTCATCAGCAGGCCGAACAGGACGAACGCCACGAAGACCGATCCCAGAGTGAACAGCGTCCGGACCTTCCGGCGCCAGAGGTTCTTCCAGACCAGCGGCAGGAACTTCACGCGGGCGCCCCCGTCAGCACGCCCTTGTCCAGGTGTAGCGTGCGGTTGGCCTTCTCGGCCGCGCGCGGGTCGTGGGTCACCATGACGATCGTCTTGCCCAGTTCGCGGTTGAGCGTACCGAGAAGATCCAGAATGCCGTCGCCGGCCTTCCGGTCCAGGTCCCCGGTGGGCTCGTCGCAGAGCAGCAGGAGCGGGTCGGTCACGATGGCGCGCGCAATGCCCACGCGCTGTTCCTGCCCCCCGGAAAGCTGCCGCGGATAGTGCCGCGCCCGCTCGGCGAGCCCCACCACCTTGAGCGCCGTCGCCACCCGCGTCCTCCGCTCCGAGCGCCCGAGCTTCGTCAACAGCAGGGGCAACTCGACGTTGCGTTCCGCCGACAGGACGGGCAGCAGGTTGTAGAGCTGGAAGACGAACCCGATGTGCCGCGACCGCCACCGCGACAGCCGGCCGCCGCCGAGGGAGTCGATCCGCGTGCCGTCGACCTCGACGCGGCCGCCGGAGGGCCGGTCCAGTCCGCCGATCAGGTTGAGCAGCGTGGTCTTGCCCGACCCGGACGGTCCCATCAGGGCCAGGAAGTCCCCCGCCGGAACGTCCAGGCTCAGCCCGGACAGCACGTCGATGCGCTCGTTGCCGCGCCGGAAGTGCTTTTCGAGGTCGGTGATGCGAACCAGCGGATCGGACACCGGCGTCAGCCTCCGCTCGTCGCGACGAGGGCGCCGTCGGCCAGGATGTCCGGCGGCGACATGACGACGCGCTCGCCCGCCTGAAGCCCGGAGGCCACCTCGAGCCGGTCGCCGTCGGCGCCCTCCGTCACGATGGGCCGGCGCTCGACCCGGCTTCCAACGACCACATAGACCCAGGACTGACCGTCGCGCGTCCGGACGGCCAGTCGAGGCACCAGCGTCACGGGTTTGTCCGCCTCCGCCGGCTCGACGGCCGCCTCGCCCAGGAACGTGATGGCAACGCCCATGTCCGGCAGAATGCGGGGATCGAGCTCCCGAAAGGCGATCCGGACCAGCACGGTCGCGGTTTGCCGGTCGGCCGTGGGGACGGTCGTGATCACCCGCGCGGGGATGTCCCAGTCCGGATACGCGTCCAGGACGGCCGTGACGTCCTGGTTCTCGCGCACCCGGTTGATGTAGCTCTCGTTGACGTCGACCTCGATCTCCAGCGACGCCATGTCGACGATGGTGCAGATGCCCGTGCGCGTGAAGCCGCCGCCGGCCGACACCGGAGAGACCATCTCGCCGGGCTGCGCGTCCTTGGTGACCACGACGCCGCCGAACGGCGCGCGGATCACCGTGTCGTCCAGGTCCGTCCGCCGCAACTCGATCTGGCGCTCGGCCACCGTCACCTGGCTCTCGGCGGCGTCGATGCGGGCCGCCAGCGAGTCGACTTCGGCTCGAGCCTGATCGACGTCGGCCTGGGAAGCCAGACCGTCCACGATGAGCTGCTCGCGCCGCCCGAGCGTCGTCCCGGCCTCGTCGAGACGGACTTCCAACTCCGTCACCGCGCGCCGGGACGCTTCCAGTTGCGCTTCCGCCAGAACCAGGGCCGCCCGCGCCGTGGAATCGTCCAGCCGGGCCAGAACCTGGCCTTCCTCCACGCGCATGCCCTCCTCGACGTTCACCTCCATGACCTTGCCGGTGATCTTCGAAGACACCGTGGCGCGGCGGCGCGCGGTGACGTAGCCGGTGGCGTTCAGGACAGTGGCCTGCGTTCCGGCCGCCCGCTCGGTGACGACGGCGACCTCGACCGGGACCGGGCGCTCGCGCGTCCACCACTCCCAGCCGTAGGCCCCCGAGCCGCCAAGGATCGCCAGGACGACGATCCACCCGACCCATCGACCCCAACGGCGCGGCTCGGGTCCGCGGTCGATCTTCAGCGAAGCCAGTTCTTCCTTGAGCTCACTCACGCGGCGTTTCCGGCGATGGGGGCATCACGAGGCTGCCGATCGGACCGGGCCACGGCCCGGCAGGACGCGCATTCACCGCCTCCGACTACGCCTATATGACCAATGGCATGAGTGCGTTGTCAAGCGACCGGGCCCCATCGGGCTCGGTTTCCACGTCATGGTCTTCCGCGGGACCCGACAGCGGGCGGATGGTTCACGCGACCTCGCCTCACGATCCAGTCGTGCACCCTTACGATTCCGTATCGACGAATGGATTCAGGACCTGCACCGATCCGAGCTTCCGACCGTGGTTGAAGTCTTCCGAGCAGATCACCGATGCGCCGCCGTTCATGGCGGCGACCACTATCCACGCATCCCGAAACGAGAGCCGGCGCCGGCGTTCCATGTCGATGGCCTCGAGCACGGCCGCTCCGTCGTTGACAATCGGATTCCACGACATGTAGTCGGCAACGAGCGTCCGGGCTTCTTATCGCGAGACCGGCGGCCGGGCCTTGCGCCGAAGATTGACGTAGAACTCTTGCAAGACCTGCGTGCTCAGCATTCCGCGGCCCGCGTTCCACAACTCTTCGACGATCGCGCGCGCCCGCTCGTGCTTCGACTCGGACGCACGGTCGTAGGCGTAGACGAGCACGCTGGTATCAACGAAGACTCTCACGGTCGTGGACCTCGTCGCGGCCGAGCGGGCGTTTCGCTCGCATGTCGTAGCCGCGCTTCAGACGAGCCAACGCCCGCCGCCTGGCTTCGGCGTAGGGCGGATCCGCTCGAACCAGCGTCTCGAGTTGCTCCGCGACGAGACGGCTGAGCGAGGTTCCGCGCCGCGCCGCGAATGCCCTGGCGTCCCTGGCCAAGTCCACATCGAGCCTGATGGTGATGTGGGTCCCGTCCATCCGATGTGCCTTCCAGCATTCGCACGTTAGCCGTTCTGCACAGTTTACGTGCTCCAGATTCGATAGCCACCCGTCACATCCCGATCGGCCGCACTCGCGGATCGCTTGGCCGCCGCGACTCGGCCACACATCGTTCTGGACCGAACATCGGAGGAACGTCCGTGGTTACCGCACGCGCGAAAGCACCCTCGCTCGCCGTTGGCCCCCCTGAACGATTCCTCTTGGGCCGAAGCGCGCCAAGCTGTTAGCCTTCCCGCATCTGACTGTAGAGACGGCCTATGAGACTCACACTGTGCAGCATCGCGTTGGTTCTGGGAGCGATGGCGGCGCCGCTCGCGCATCGGGCCGAAGCCCAGGAGGCCCTGCGCGTGTGCGCCGACCCCGACTACCTGCCGTTCTCGAACCAGGCGGGCGAAGGATTCGAGAACGAGATCGCCGAAGCGGTCGCGCGGGCGCTCGGGCAACCGCTGGAATACACCTGGGCCAGCTACCGGGAACGCGGTTTCCCGCAGTTTCTCGGAAACACTCTCGAGGCCGGCGCCTGCGACGTGGTGATGAACGTCCCGTACGGGAGCCGGGAGGCGCGATCCACGCAGCCCTACTACATCTCGTCCTATGTCTTCGTCTTCGACGGCGGCCGGAACTACAACATTCGAAGCATGAGCTCGCCCGCGCTGGACAGTCTGACGATCGGTTTCGAACGGGAGACGCCCGTCGAAGACGGTCTGAAGCGGCGCGGCCTGATCGGCGGCCCGGCCGGAACAATCGGTTTCGACGTGGGCGAGGACGCCGCGCAGTCGCCCGAGATCATGCTCGAAGCTCTCGAGAGCGGCCTCATCGACGTGTTGATCACGTGGCAGCCCGCCATCGGCGGCTTTCTCGAGCGGTATCCCAACCTGCAGACGTTGGTGGTTCCCAACGAGCGGACGCTAGGCGCGCCGGAACAGTACTCGTTTCCGATGTCGATGGGGGTTCGCCAGGACGACGTTACGCTGCAAAGACGGCTGGACGACGTGATCGCGAGAAACCAGGCGGAGCTCACGGCCATTCTGAGGAGGCATGGCGTGGGACTGTACGCGGCGGAATAGGCAATCGGTGCACTCGGACCCGGAACGAATCCCAGGCGTTTGGCGCATCGTGATGGGCGCGACCTTCGTCGCGGCCATGGGATCAGTGGCCGCTTACGCTGTGCAAGCGCCGGCCGCGGAACCGGCCAGCGACGCCCCGGCGCTCGACGCGGAAACGCGGATCGAGGCCAGCGACTGCGCCTCGTGCCACGCCGTCGATCGGACGGTCGTCGGCCCCTCGTACGTCGAAGTGGCCGGCCGGTATCGGGGGCAGCCCGGCGCCGCGGAAACCGTGGCGCGAAGCATCCGGGACGGCGGGGCCGGCCGATGGGGGGAGATCCCGATGACCGCGCACCCGGACTTGGCGGACGCGGACCTGGAAGCCATCGTCGCCTGGATTCTCGCGCTGCCCGACGAGGGGGAGGACCGGCCGGCCCGCGACGCGGCGGCCGCGGTCTATGCGTACACGCTGGCGGACGGCGCCGACGTCGAGCTGGCGTTTCCGATCTTCGTCGAAGGGCAGGCGCCGACGGTCACGCGGGACGTGTTTCGCGGATACCTGATGTACAACTCGTACTGCTACCGATGCCACGGCCAGGACGCCACGGGCAGCCAGTTCGCCCCGGACCTGCGGGTGTCGCTGGGCAACGGCATGACCGTGGAGGAGTATCTGGCCATGGCCATGGTCGGCGACGAGGCGCAGGGGATGCCGGGTTGGGCCGGGTTCCTGACCGAGGAGGAGGTCCGGCAGACCTACATGTACGTGGAAGGCAGAAGGCTCGGGCTGGTGCCCGGGGGCCGGCCGCCGTCGGACTATTGAACCGGCCCGCGGCCGGGAAGGAGTTGGAAATGAACCGGATGAAACGAAGCTGGATTCTGAGCGCGGCCCTCTCGGCGTCGCTGCTGATCGCTCCGGCCCTGGCGGGCGCGCAGGACGATCTCGTCGCGATGTCCGAGGACCCCAACCAGTGGGTTATACCGCTGGGCAACTACCACGGCACGCGCCACAGCACGCTGGACCAGATCAACTCCGACAACGTCGACCGGCTCCGGGTGTCATGGACCATGTCGACGGGCGCGCTCCGGGGGCACGAGGGGCAGCCCCTGATCATCGGCGACATGATGTACTTCCAGAGCGCCTATCCCAACCACGTCTACGCGGTCGATCTGAACGACATCGGCCGGATCGCCTGGCAGTTCACTCCCGAGCAGAACACGTTCGCGCCCTCGGTGGCGTGTTGCGACCTCGTCAACCGCGGCGTCGCGTACGGGGACGGCATGATCCTGGTCGCCGCCCTGGACACCACGCTCTACGCCTTGGACGCCGAGACGGGCGCCATCGTCTGGACCGCGCAGAACGGCGATCCGAACCTGGGGCAGACGATGACGATGGCGCCGCTGGTCGTGGGCGACAAGGTGATCGCGGGGATCTCGGGGGGCGAGTTCGGGGTCCGCGGCTACGTGACCGGCTTCGACCTGAGGACGGGCACGCAGTTGTGGCGGGCGCACAGCGTGGGACCGGACGAGGAAATCCTGTTCGATCCCGAGACGACGATCGACGCGGCGACCCAGCAGCCCGTCGGCGAGAACTCCAGCCTGCGGACATGGGAGAACGAGGAGTGGCAGCTCGGAGGCGGCACGACGTGGGGCTGGTACACCTACGATCCCGAGCTCAACCTGTTCTACTACGGCTCGGGCAACCCGGGAACGTGGAATCCCAGCCAGCGGCCCGGCGACAACAAGTGGTCCACGACGATCTTCGCCCGCAACCCGGACACGGGAATGGCCGCATGGGCGTACCAGATGACGCCGCACGACATGTGGGACTACGACGGCATCAACGAGATGGTGCTCACCGAGACCGAGGTGGACGGCGAGACGTTGCCGACGCTGACGCATTTCGACCGCAACGGCTTCGCCTACCTGATGGACCGCCGCGACGGCCGGCTTCTGAGGGCGCACACGTTCGATCCCAGCGTGAACTGGGCCACCGGGATCAACATGGAGACGGGCCGCCCCGAGGTCGTCCCCGAGAAGGAGACCGAGGCGGACCGGAACGTCACCAACATCTGTCCGGCGGCCCAGGGAGCGAAGAACCAGCAACCGGCGTCCTACGATCCGGAAACCGGGCTCTTCTACCTCGGCACCAACCACATCTGCATGGACTACCAGGCCTTCAGCGTCCGGTACCGGGCGGGGTTCCCCTACGTCGGGGCCATCGTGAGCATGTACCCGGCCAACAACGGCGATATCCGGGGACGGGTGATCGCGTTCGACCCGGTGACCGGAGAGACGCAGTGGGAGAACAACGAGACCTTCCAGGCGTACAGCGGGCCGCTCAGCACCAGCGGCAACCTGGTGATCTACGGGACGCTGGACGGTTGGCTCAAGGCCGCCGACAAGCAGACCGGCGAAGTGCTCTACGAGTTCCGCATGCCATCGGGCGTGATCGCCAACCCCATCACCTACATGCACGACGGCACGCAGTACATCGCCGTGCTGAGCGGCGTCGGGGGTTGGGCGGCGCTCGGGCTTGCCGAAGGGCTCACGCAGGGGACGGAAGGACTCGGGGCCGTCGGCCTGACGCGGTCTCTGGGCGACTACACGAACCTGGGCGGAACGCTGGTCGTATTCGAGCTGGGCAACTGACGCCGTCCCGACGAGCGGGGCGAACGGCGGACGGTTCCGGGTTCCCGGCGCGTCAGGGCGCCGGCCGGCCGGTGTAGGCGCGGCCTACGTCCGCGCCGCCCGTGCAGATCATGACGCCCTCGTCGATCATCTCGGTCACGTTCGCGTCGTTGCAACTGTTCAGGAAATAGATGTCGGCGTCGCGCGTCGCCTGGAAGACGCGTTCGCGCGCCGCCGCCATCTCCGGCTGCGCCTGGCTGTTGACGCCCGGCTCGGGGATCCCGAGGAGCCAGAACCCCATGTCGCCCGGCCCCCACTCCGCGAACGCGATGCCCGGCACCCGGGTCGTCTGCTCGGCCGTCTCCAACGCATAGCTGTCCTCGATCTTGACCCCGAAGAACAGCTCGCCGTCCGGGTTGAGCGGCCAGGGATCGGCCCGCCGCAGGTACTCGTTCCCGCTGACGCCCCAGATGCGCGACGCGAACCCCTGGCTGCCGCTGCCCCGCAGCCCCCGGTCGAGCCCCTCGGCCTCGGGCGCGAAGGGATACCGGCTCGCCTCGATCATGACCCGGGCGGCCTCGGGGTCGCGCGCGTGGCACAGCAGGATACCGTGGACGCCCGCGGCCAGGACCTGGTGCACGACCCACGCGTTCGCCCGCATGCTGGCCTCGTCCAGTCCCGGAACCGGCAGCGCCACGATGACGGGCGGCGTGCGGTGGCCGGTCGGCGTCGGCCCGCCGTCGACCAGGCCCTGCATGAAGGCCCGAAGCTCGGACATGTCGAAGACGCCGTGCTCCATCTCATAGGTGATATAGTCGGCGCCGGTCTGGGAGAGCCGCATCCCGTCGTCGTAGCCGCCGCCGGCGATCTGCGTGTAGTAGATGGGTTGCCCGTCCATGAGCAGCTCGATGGCGCGGTTGATGCGCGGCTCGGCGTCGGATGCGGACTGCGCGGCCGATCGGCCCGGAACCAGCGCCGCGGCCAACGCCACCGTCAGAAACAGTTTCCTCATGTCCCTCGCCTCCCGGGAAAGCCTGAGCCAGTTGCGGTGCGCGTGAATTATCGCACCGGTTGGCCCGTCGCGACCAATCTGTCAGGCTCGACTCAATAGACGGCGGCCGGCGCGACCGTCGACCCGGTCGCTCCCTGGATCTTCAACGGCTGGACGATCAGCGCGAACTCCCGCACGCCGCTGGCGGCCAACTCGTCCAGCTTCATCCGTTCCAACAGGTGGATGCCGTGGACGACGAGCATGATCTGATGGACCGGAAGCGAGATCGCCGGGTCCGGGTTGGGCGAGATCTCCACGGGCGTCGTGTCGGAACCCACCAGCATCGGGTCCCGGGCGGCGAGCCACTCGGCGGCCTCGACGCCGATGCCGGGTCCCGCGTTCGAATACCTGTCCACGTCCCGGTCCCAAAGCTGCCCCCACCCGGTGTGAATGATGACGGCGTCGCCCGCCTCGAGCTCCAGACCTTGCCGCGCCAGCGCGTCCTCCAGGTCCGCCGCCGTGATCTCGTAGTCTTCGTCCAGCATGTCGACGCCCCGGAGCGCGGCAATGTCCAACAGGACGCCGCGCGTCATCAGCATGCCGACGTTCTCGATCCCGAGCCGCGTGAACCCGTCGCGCGTCAGCGTGCCCTCGACCGGCACGCAGTTGTACATCGTCGGGCCGATGGTCTGGTGGCCGAACCCGTCGAACTGCGTGCCGACCTGTCCCAGCTCGGTCACGACCAGGTCCTCGTTCGAGCCCCGTCGGTTCGACTCCGGGTTCATGAAAGCGGGCTTGGGGAACAGCTCGAAGCGGCGGTTGCCCAGCGGCATCGAACCCGTAAGGACGTGGCTCAACTCGATCACCGCGCCGGTCCGGATGAGGCTGGCCGCGCGAAGGACGCTGCCGGGTCCCATGTGGTTGGCGGAACCGCGCACGTCGCCGGCGCCCCAACGGGACGGGCAGCGTTCACTGTCCGCAGGCGGCGTCCAGGACTGGGCGGCCACGGGCAGGGCCCCGGCCATGACCAGAAACGTGATGATCGCCATCTGTCGCATCGTGCCTCCTTCCGGCGCCTGCGGACGGCGCCGGCGCCCGGAACGCTCACCGATACCACAAGAATCCCGCCATGACACGCTTCAAGGCCCTTCGCAAACCCTTGACCATCGACGCTGTCGTCCCGAGACAGTAACATCGGGCCGGCCTTGATTCATCGTAAGTGATTGATTTAAATTTACTTAGACACCGTTCTCGTTCACATCGGCATTCTATCCGCGGCAGTTCCAGTTCTCACCGCGGCGGAACCTGTGACGAGGCGGCCGGGAGCCTCCGGGGGCTCCCAGCCGCCGGCGGATGAAACGGCGGATCGATTCTTGCCGGTCCGGCGCCGGACCTGATAGGCTCCCGCCGTTGTGAAATACAATCCGCTTTACTTATCCGTTCTCCTGATGACGTGGGGCGTCGCGTCGGCCTTCGCCAACGACGGCGACATCGTACCGTGCGCCGACCGCTCCGTCACCGCGGCCGCGGTCTCCAACCGCCAGGACATCCAAGCGTTCGTTCAGTGCGCCTACGAATACGTCCAGGAAATGGGTTTCGACGAGGCCCGGCGCGCGTTCAACGAGGACGAGCGCTGGCTGACGGGCCCGACCTACGTATTCGTCGACGAAGTGACCGCCGCGAGAGTGGACGCCCGGGCGTTCGTCTTTCCGCCGGACCCGTCGCTGGAGGGCCAGCCATGGGGCCCGCTGCTGGACGCTTTCGGCGACTACTACGAGGAAGTGTACCGGCTGATGGGCACGGTCGGCATCGACGAGGGCTGGATCTATTACGCGTTCCGGAACCCGGCGACCGGCCGGGACGAACCGAAGGCGTCCTACATCAAGAGGTTGGACTGGGACGGGACGCCGGCCGTGATCGGCGCGGGCGTCTACAGCCGCGACCTGCCCGGCACGTGCGAGCCCAGCGAAGTGCACGCCGTGGGCCTGGAGTCCCATCCCTCCCCCATGCGGCTGGCCGAGTTCGTCCGCTGCGCCGCCATGGAGCTGGAAACCGGTGGGTACCTCGGAATCCGGGCGCTCACCAGCGATCCCCGGTGGCGGCATCAATCGATCTACCTGTTCGGCCTGGACATCTACGGCAACACGATCTTCACCGGCGACCCCCACAGCCTGTGGTACGGCGGGGCGGTTTCGGAGGTGAACACGAACGCGGACGGGCCTTTCCTGGGCCGCGACGTCATCGGCGTGGGCGACGCCTTCGGGGAAACCTCTCTGTACTACTCGGCACGCAATCCTTTCAGCGGAGCGATGCAGGACAAGGCGGCCTTCGTGAAGAGGGTGGTGATCTCCGGCCTGCCGATTCTGATCGGCTCCGGTTACTACTCGCCTGCGGCCGCGCCGGACATGTCCTCGCTAACGGTGGACATCCACGCGACCGGCTCGGGCGCGAAGCTCGGTTCCGTCCTTGTCGAGGACACCGCCGATGGCGCCCGCTTCACCCCGAATCTGAGCGGCCTGACGGCTGGCGAGCACGGCTTCCACGTTCACGTGAATCCGGACTGCGGGATGTCGGGGCAGAACGCAGGCGGGCACTACGATCCTGCGAACACGGGGAGTCACGAAGGCCCCGACGGCAACGGCCATCTTGGGGACCTGCCGAGGCTGGCGGTCGACGGCGGCGGCATGGCGACCGTTCCGGTCGTGGCGCGGCGAGTTCGCGTGAGCGACGTTGTGGGTCGTTCGCTGATGATCCATGCCGGCGGCGACAACTACTCGGACATGCCCGCAGCGCTCGGGGGCGGCGGCGCTCGGGTGGCTTGTGGAATAGCCAGCCGTTGAAACACGGATCAAACACAGCCTCTCCCCGTTTCTGATTCTGTTCATCCTGCTGTGCGCCGCGCCGCAGGCTTTCGGCGAGCAACCAGACACCGTGCCTTGTGCGGAGCGCTCCATCGTGGCCGGCGCAGTGCGCACACCGGGGGATGGTCAGGCGTTGGTGCAATGCGCATACGAGCACGTACAGGAAATGGGCTTCGCAGAGGCGCTCAAGGCGCGTACAGTAGGCGCCCTTCCCCGGGTACGGACGGGACGACCACTTGGGCCGCGGACACGTCGCTCAAGGGACGGGCCTCGGAAGCCGTCGGGTTCTCCGGATATCCCGTTCCGTCGAAAGGCAGCTCGGCCACGTAGCTCGGCCGGGGCCCGGCCCCGGTTACCGGAACGGCCAGGCTCCGCCACCCGGCGCCCGGGGCGGCGTCAAGCACGTGGACGGGCGTCTCGGTCACGCGGATCCGCGAGACGATCTCGTATGACGCGCCCGCGCGCCGCGCCACCAGCGTCGTGCAGCCGCCGCTGCCGCACCACCGGATGCCGGTGACGTAGACGACCTGCTCGTCGACGCCGTCACCATCGAGATCCACGGGATACGCGACGTAGCGCGTGGTCCGATCCTCGACCAGCTCGGGCTTGTCGAGGAATTCCCGGATTGCGGTTTCGAGTGAGGGATCCGCCTCCGCCTGCGCCGGCTCGGCCCCCGCCGGCGCGGCCGCGAGCAGGAAGGCGGCGGCCAGATACGGAATCGAGCGCCGTGTCATGCCGTTCATGTCGCCATTCTACCGGATCGATCGGATGACGCCGCGTGATGCGAATTCCGTGGGAGCCGGGCCCCGGTTCGTCCTATGATTCACCGACGGAGGATCAACCCGTGAACGGAATCGCACGCATCGCGGCGGGAGCGGCGGCCCTGACGATCCTGGCCCCGCCCTCCCTGGCCCATCACTCGTTCGCATCGGAGTTCGACGCCACGCGGCCGGTGGCGCTCGTCGGCGTCGTCAAGCGCATGCAGTTCAGCAACCCGCACTCGTGGATCTACATCGACGTCACGACCGAGGCGGGCGAAGTCCAGGAATGGGCCATCGAGGGCGCGGCGCCGAACGCGCTGTTGCGGCGCGGCTGGAACCGGAACTCGCTGCCCGCCGGCACCGAGATCAGCGTGCGGGGCTTCCAGGCGCGGGACCGCACGCGCCGGGCCGCCGGCCGGGACATCCGCCTGCCGGACGGCTCGGAGCTGTTCGTCGGCTCGACCGGCGTCGGAGCGGGGCCGGAACTGCCCGACTAGCGTCACGGATAACGCAAGGGGGAATCGTGAACAGAATCGCAATCGCCGCCGGTACGGCGCTATTCGTCGCGGGCGTGTCGGGCCCGAGCGCGTTCGCGCAACTGGAAGTGGACTCCATCCCCGCCGAGGAGACCGCGGCGGCCGTGGTGGATCCCGACTGGGAAACGCCGCGAACCTCCTGGGGCCATCCGAGCCTGGAAGGCATCTGGTCGACCGACGACATGCAGAGCGTGCCGCGCGACCGGCCCGAGGAATTCGGCGCGCGCGAACGCCTGACCGAGGGCGAGTTCTACGAACGCGCCCTGGAAGACGCCGAGGAGCGCCACCGCATCCTGAACGAGGCCGCCTACTCCTCGCGCAGCGTCGGCAGCCGCACGTTCGGCTACACGTCGCAGGTCGTCGATCCCCCCGACGGGCGGATCCCGCCCATGAACGAGACGGGTCTCGCCCGGGCGCGGCCGTCGGACCGGGGCACCTACGGTCCGGGGCCGTTCGACACGTTCGAGGACATGCACCTGTACGACCGCTGCATCACGCGCGGCATCCTGGGCTCGACCTTCGCGGTGATCTACGGCAACGGCCTCCGCATCGCGCAGAGCCCGGACTCGGTGGTCATCGCCTACGAGATGCTCGCCGAGGCGCGCGTCATCCGGCTGGACGGGCGTCCCCACGCCGCCGACAACATCCGGCAGTACCTGGGCAACTCGCGGGGCTACTGGGACGGCGACACCCTCGTCGTCGAGACGCGCAACCTGACCGGCAAGACCAGCATCGGCGGCAACGGCATCGGCGTGCGGCACAGCGAGGCCATGACGATCACCGAGCGGTTCACGCGCGTCGATCCGGAGATGATCGAGTACGTGGCCACCGTCGACGATCCCGAGACCTACACGGCGCCGTGGACGGTCCGGATGATGCTGACCACACAGCCCGGCTACCGGATCTTCGAGTACTCGTGCCACGAGGGCAATACGGCCGTCCGCAGCGCCCTGGGCGGCGAGCGGATGTACGAGCGGCTGGTCGAGGAAGCCATCGCCAACGGCGAACCCCCTCCGGAGCGGCTTCCGAGCCAGCCATTCCTGGACCAGTTGCCCGAGGACGAGTCGGTCTTCATCGACGTCAACGCGGGCGAGGGCCTGTGAGCCGGCGCGCGGGGCCGATCCTGGGGTCGGTCGCGGCCTGGCTGGCGCTGGGCGGCGCAGCCGCCGCGCAGCCGGCCGAATCCCAACGGCCGGAACGGATCGGCGGCCATCCCAACATCAACGGCGTCTGGCAAGCCGTCAACACGGCGAACTGGAACATCGAGGGCCAGGCCGCCGAAGCGATCGAGGACTGGTGGCGGCTCGGCGCGCTGTTCGCCGTGCCGGCCGGACAGAGCGTGGTCGAAGGCGGCGCGCTGCCCTACCTCCCCGAGGCGCTCGAGGAGCGCGCGCGCAACCGGGCCGGCTGGCCCGAGGCGGATCCCGAGACGAACTGCTACCGGACCGGCATTCCCCGCCAGAACTACCTGCCCTATCCGTTCGAGATCGTTCAGGGCGACGGCGACATCCTGTTCCTGTACGAGTTCGCCACGTCGAACCGCGTGGTCAACATGGGCGAGCCGATCTCGCCGGACGACGTGCTGGTGGACCAGTACCTGGGGTGGGCGAACGGCCGCTGGGACGGCGACACGCTGGTGGTCGACGTGTTCGGCCAACAACCGAGCTGGCTCGACCGCGCGGGCAACTTCCACCGCGGAACCGTCACCGAACGATTCACTCCGATGGGCGAGAACCACCTCCGGTACGAGGCCACCGTCGACGACCCGTCGACGTTCTCCCGCCCCTGGACCCTGTCGATGCCTCTCTACCGGCGGATCGAGCCCAACGCGGCGATCTTCGAGTACAAGTGCGTGGAGTTCGCCGAGCCGCTGCTCTACGGCGACCTTCTCAAGGAACCGATCCAGTAGTCGATACGGCCCGGGACTCCCAGACGCGGCTTCGGCAGGTCAGTGCCCGGAAACCGTTCATCCGAACTGCCAGTTTTCCCGACGAGCCGACGCATTCACGGATGAGGGCGGCGAAAAGGCGCCGGACCCGCGAATCGGACACGGAGGCTCGACTCACCATGAAGACACCACTCATCGACGTTTTCACGTACACGGCGCGGTCCGCGCGCGCGGTCCTGGCCGGGGCATGCATTCTGTTGCCCGCGACCGCGTGGGCGCAGGGGGGACCGGGGTTCCTGTTCAACCCGCCGAGCGCGTCCATCGGCGCGAAGCTGAGCTACAACGTGCCGTCGGTCGGAAGCGACCTTTTCGGCTTCACTCGCGACGAGTTCACGCTCGATCGGGGCGACTTTCGAAGTCCGCAGTTCGGCGCCGAGTTCGCCGTGCGCTTGACGGACCGGGTGGACCTGGCCACCGACCTCGGCTGGACCCGCAGCCGCCTCCGTTCGGAATATCGCGACTGGGAAGACCTGGACGGGCTGCCCATCGAGCAGGACACCATGTTCGAACGCACATCGCTGACCTTCGGCGCCAAGTATTACCTGAAGGACCGCGGCCGCAGCGTCGGCCAGTTCGCGTGGGTCCCGGACGGGGTGGCGCCCTACGTGGGAGCGGGCGTCGGGGTCATGTGGCACGACCTCACGCAGCACGGCGACTTCGTCGACGTCGACACGTTCGACATCTTCACGGACCGCCTCCAGACCAAGGGCGTGGCGCCGATCGCCGACGTGCGGGCCGGGGCGGACTTTCCCCTCGGCCGCGCCGCGTTCCTCGTCGGGGAAGCGCGCTACAACTTCGGGAGCGGTCCGACGCGCGGCGACTACGTCGGTTTCGGCAACACCGACCTTTCGGGTCTGACGCTGACGCTGGGCATATCGTTCCGTTTTTCCTTCGACCGGCAATAAGGACACGACACCATGACCAAGGGACTTCAATACAACGCCGCGATCCTCGGTTTCGGGATCGTCGCCGTTCTGGCGTCCGCGCATGCCGTCCACGCCCAGACGGCCCACCCCTGGTGGCAGCCGTACCTGGGTTGCTGGGCGCCGGCCGAACCCGACCCCGCGGACCCGGTTCTGTGTTTCAGGGCCGCTGGCCAGGGCGTCGAGTTGTCCACCGTCGTCGACGGCGAGGTGACCTCGACCGACACGCTCGTGGCCGACGGCGTCGAGCGGACCGAAACGGTCGAAGGCTGCACGGGTTCGCGTTCGGTCGAGTTCTCATCGGACGGACGGCGCGTCTTCACGCGCTCGCGGATCACGTGCGACGGACAGACGCGATCCAGCTCCGGCCTGATGGCGTTCATATCGCCGGAGGCCTGGGTCGACGCGCGCTCGATCGAAATCGCGGGCGAACCGTTGGCCTTGTTGCAGGAGTACCGTCCGGTCGGTCTGGAGTGGTTCGCCGAGCACGGCATTCAGGACCCCGCGTCGGCGGATCGCCGATCCGTATTGGCGATGCGCCAGTGGGCGTCCCAGCCGATCGGGATCGGGGACGTCCAGGAAGCGTTGTCGCGCGTCGCCCCGGACGCGGTCGAAATCTGGGTCGCGGTTCAGCCGGCCGCGTACGGGCTGGACGGCCGCACGATCGTCCGCCTGGCCGAAAGCGGCATGCCGCCGTCGGTGATCGACGTCATGGTGGCCGTGTCCTATCCGGAGCGCTTTTCCCTGACGGTCCAGGGCGTCGTCACCGAACCGGAACCCCAGCCCCAGGTCGTTCGCTATTCCGTCCGGCACCGTCCCGTGTTCCGGAGCCCGTTCTTCGATCCGTACTTCGTCTGGGGCTCCTACCGGTACAACGTGTTCGGATACCCGGTGTATTACCCGTATCCCGTGTACGGTCCGGTCTGGTATCCGAGCCGCCGCGTGTACTCCCGGCCCGTGATCGTCGTCGAACCCCGCCCACCGGCTTCGCGGGGCCGCATGGTCAACGACCGGGGCTACGTCCCGCGCACGCCGGCGTCCCGGACCGCGCGCCCGGCCGGCGAAAGCGCCACGATATCGGACCGCGGGTACTCGTCGGGCGCGCCGCCCGCCGCCCGGACGCCCGCGTCCACGACCCGGTCATCCACGCCGGCCGCCGCTCCCGTCACGCGGTCGGCTCCCTCGCCCCGCGGCCCCGCCGAGGCACGGTCCACACCCCCGGCCAACGCCAGACCGAGTCTGCCGTCCTCGCGCGGAACCGCGACCGGCCGGACCGCGCGCCCGGCCGGCGGAAGCGTCACGATATCGGATCGCGGACGTTCGTCGAGCCCGCCGCCCGCGGCCAGGGCGCCCTCGTCCACAACGCGTTCCCCGGCGCCGGCCGCGCGCACTCCCGTCACGCGATCGGCCCCCGCGCCCCGCGCCCCGGCCGAGGCGCGGCCCTCGACTCCGGCCGACTCCAGGCCCAGCCTGCCGTCCTCGGGCGGAACGCCGACGGGCCGGTCCGCCCGGCCGCGAAACTGACGCCGTAGCGGACGGGAAAGCCTCCGGCGCCGCCCGGCTCCGGACGGCGCCGTTTCAACGGGCGCGCCCCGCCGGATGGGTGGTATCATCTGCGCACGGATTGGCGCATGCGCCCGTCGACGGCGCACGCCGCGGGAGATTGCTCAGATGATCCAACGTATTCTGGTTATTGCCGGGCTGGCTGTCGCTATCGGCCTGACGGGTATGGGCCTGACCGCGGCCCAGGAAACGGACCCCGACTGGGAGCAACCGATGACGCCCTGGGGCGAGCCGGACCTGCGGGGCATGTGGCCCATCAACCACCTGATCGGCGTGCCGCTGGTGCGTCCGGCGGAGTTCGGCGAACGCCGGTTCCTGACCGACGAGGAATTCGCCGCCGAAGAGGAGAGCGTCGCGGGGCGCGACTCCCGATTCGACTCCGGCCCGATCCCCGTGGCCAATCCGGCCGGACGCGCCATGCGGATGACGTCGCTGATCATCGATCCGCCCGACGGGAGCTTCCCCGAGCTGACCGAGCGGGGCCTGGAGCTGCAGGCCGCGATGCGCGGCAGCTACAACCCGGGCCAGACCGTGTTCGACCGGATCGAGGACTTCAGCGCGTGGGACCGGTGCATCACGCGCGGCATGCCCACATCGATGCTCCCGCGCAACTACAACAACGGCATCCAGATCATGCAGTCGCCGGGCTACGTCGTCATCATCGTCGAGATGGCCCACGAGGCCCGCATAGTCCCCACCACGCCGCGTCCGCAGCTGGATCCCGCGATCCGACAGTGGCTGGGCGAATCGCGCGGGCGCTGGGAGGGCGACACGCTGGTGGTCGAGACGACCCACTACAACGGCCGGGTCGGCAAGACCAGCGCCGGAGTGCCCGGCTCGCCGCGCCCGCTGCAACCGTCGACGCCGAACATGCGCACGATCGAGCGCTTCACGCGCGTGGACGACCAGACGATCGAGTTCGAGATGACGGTCGAGGACCCCGAGGTCCTGTCGACGGGCTCGTTCACCGTGGCGTATCCGATGTTCCTGGACAACGACTACAAGGCGTACGAATACGCCTGCCACGAGGGCAACACGACCGTCCGGAACTACATCGAGACCTCGCGCTACGAGCGCGCCGAAGCGGCGGGGGAGCTGGATTAGGCTTTCCACTCCCGCGGATCGGAACACCGCCGCAGGCGGTTCCTCCGGACGGCTGCGGCGGTCAACTCCATGGATCGTGAACCCCGCGTCGAGTTCGCCGGAGCCGAACGCTGTCTCGCCGTAGTTTCTGCAAGGGCATGGAGATGCCCCCTTTCAGGACGGCTCCTGACGGCGTCACGTGAACGGTGAGAAGATTCTAAGTCCGGATTTCGCTCCGGCGGCTCACCTGATGAACCCGGTGCTCGAAGTAACGGCGGAACACCTGATTCTCGGGAAAGGCCGCCGGATCAGATCAGACAGCCCCCAGTCTTCCCACCAACCCCGCAATCCAGTCGGCGGCCTGAAGTGTCTGATAGCGGTGGCTCTCTACATGGAATGGCGGCTCGTTGAGATGTCGACGTGGTTCTTTCCCGCCGTACATGCTGCGTCCGGCCTCGGTAATCAGCGCGGCACGCTGGTCATGCTCGTCGAGAATCACGACAAAGCTGTCTTGCGGGTCGTCTTCCTCTTCGCAAAACTCGTCGATCCGCTTGATCGCCTCGAGAAACACCCTCACGTAAAGCCGGTTCGGTCGGTGCGCTACCGGCGCGGCCGTCTTCCTGAGCCCGACGTAGAACACGAAACCGCCGAGCCTTTCGATCTTGTTGAACAGTCGATTCGTGAACTGGCGAAGCACGCGGTATCGAGTCACGTTCGCGACCGTGAACAGGCTTGCCCCCTTCTTCTCCCACACCGCGGAGTGTTCACCCGATCTCCGGATTTCGAAATCGAGCATCTCGCATTTGCGTTGGAAGAACCATGTTCCGAATCCGCGCACTTCCGCGGCCGACATCACGAATCCCGCAAGGCCGAAAACCGGACTGTCCTTGTATCGCGAGTCGGTCCGGCTGACGTAGGGGCCGATGTGTCCGAATTCGTCCAGGTAGGCGAAGTACGTCACCCGCGAACCTCCGAAAACACGAAAGCCCGCGCCGGAGCGCGGGCCTCGGAAGGAGGGCAAGACTTGCTTGCGCCTCACAAGCAAATTACATGCGCAATCCTCCGACGTCAAGACCCGGACGGACACCCGTCTCACGTCCGGCAACCCGCCTTCGCCGTCGTCTGACCATGTGGGCGGCCGAGACGACGGTACGTCCCTCGGGCGACGGCCCGGCGTTGAAGCCCGCGGGTCCATCACCGCAACCCAGGACCCGGCCCTGGAGTCTGACCGCGTCGAAGCTGAACGTCACTTGATACTCGGCGGGGGTCCGGCTCAACGGACGACCGGATCGATCGAAAAGGGCATCAGCCGGCCACCGCGCTCTATCGGTTCAGCCGTTGAAGCTTTCGATCGTTGGCGCGCGCCTTCAGCGACCGAACGAAGTCGACGACATCGAGCGTTTCTACGTCCTTATCGAACGATACGCCTTCGTTTCCTTCGAGGCGGACCGTATGCCGTGTTCCTGCATCGTCGCGCAGGAGACATCCCGATTCGACAAGATAGCGTCGCAGCGAAACACGGTCCAAAGACGCATCGACGCCGATCGAGCCCGCCCATGCGTCAAGCGAACCGTTCAATTCTCGTTCCGAGTATTGACTCTTGCTCGCAAGCGTTTGAGCGATGGCGCGAAACAGGACGGACCGCTCACGCTGCTTCCGCGGCAGTGCAACCGCCTGAGCCGATCCTTCCGCCGTTCGCGCGTCTCCATTGACATCCGTGGTCATCCGACTACAATGCCCCTCATGTGCTCGCGCTGACATCCGGCTACGGCCTCGGCGCCTGTCGGACTTGCGATGGCCCACCCATCTATCTTGTTGAAAATAATGCACTTAAAATTCGCCCCAAGAGAGCCTGTGTTTGAATTCCATGGACTTACGCCGAAAGTCCGACATGCTCCTGGACGGATGCCAATCGTATTGATCGAGATCGACGATGTGGAGGCGAATAGTGGGTCCGTGATCGCTGCTTGGAAGCATGTGGATGTCCTTGGGCGGGGCGTGCACCGTGACCGGGCAGATGATCGGCGATGACTTTGCGCGATTCAGACTCTTCAAGCACTATAGCCCCGTGCCATTGTTTGTGTTGGCCGAGACAGTTGGTGGCGAATCTTTCCAGGCTTGGGGGGCAGAACCGATGACGATGCGGCAGGGGTTGCGCATGGAAGGTGTTGTCCGAGAGGTCGGAACGCGCGCGGCGTTTCCTGGAGTGGAAGTCGAATTGCGAGCTGCGAGTTATACCGATCAAACTCGGCGTACGACGACCACCAACTCCACCGGACGCTTCATATTTCTCGATTTGGCGCCAGGAGCATACGAATTGCGTCTCCGAGACTCCCATACTCCGAGGGATCAGCGCGTCAGAGCGTGGATCGAGCAGCTACCTCATGAAGGCCCGGACATCGAGCTTTGGCTGGAGCCACGACGGACGGTTTCCGGGTCGGTCGTCCACGCGTCCGGCGCGCCTGTCGCCGCCGTCGAAGTGTCCATGGTCGAAGCCGGATATTTCAACGGGACGACACGTGTGTTCTACGACTCGTTGGCCGGGGGAACGACCGAAACCATGGCTGACGGCAGCTTCTCGGTGACAGCCGCCGCCCGTCGTTACTACTTGCGCGCATCCAGTGCAGACGGCCCGCTCGCGATTTCCTACTACTACCCGGGTGTGCCGTTCGCGGAGGACGCCGTTCCGCTCGATCTTCGAACTGCGGCGAGTTTTCCGGGTTTCGACGTTACTTTCCGGGAAGTCACAGCCTTCGAAGTTCGCGTTTCGATACGTGATCCGTTAGTCCCACTCGACTGGACCGAGAATAACCCCCTCGATGCGCACATCCGTCCGATCGGGCGAGGCCGGATCCACGAAACGCGTCAACAGGCCATCATCGAGCAGACCGATGTCGAAACATGGTCGATTCCCGGACTTCCGCCGGGCCAATACGAGCTCTTTCTCGAATACTCCCGCCAGATTCAACAGTCATTTCCGGAACTCGACTGGACGAGACTCAATCCGATTTCCAAGGAGTATTTCGTTGTGGAGGACGGGCCCGTCGATCTCGAGGTGATCGCCCGAAACGCAAATAGCGATTTTCCGGGCGTTGTTTCGAGTACGGATGGGAGTCGTTTTGCGGCCCCGGACCTGCGGGTCGTGCTTCAAGACACCGATTACCTCCTTGCACGTCAATCATCGGTTCGATCGGACGGCGCGTTCGATCTCGAGGGCGTTCCTCCCGGTCTCTACAGCGTTGGCGTTTTCGGATTACTTCAAGGCTGGTACGTGCGCAGTATCGTGTCAGGAGGGCGCGACTTGTTGCGGGAAGGCCTTGCCGCAGCCGGATACGGAAGTCCAATATCGATTGTCGTCTCGGATGACGCAGCGACGGTGGACGGGATTGCCCGAAGCGCCAACGGTGATCCTCTTCGCAACGCGCGAGTCGTCCTGATTCCGGTACGGAATCGCAGAGGGCCCCTACTGCGGTTTCCCACGGCCGCGGCGGACGTCTACGGTTTGTTCACAGTCGCGAACGTACCGCCCGGCGAATATTCCGTTCTTGCGCTTGATGCAGCCGGACGGAGCGTACGCCTTCCCTATTGGGAAGACCCAGGCTTCTTGAACGAATACGAACGATTCTCCGAACGGATCCGCCTGGACCCAAGATCGTCCTCGACACTGGACGTAGAAGCCGTCGTGCTATAGGCGACTGCTCTTGAAGTCCGCGGATGGACCACAAATGAGGGATAGCGAAACTGCGGTCAGTCGTCCTGGAGGACGACTGTTCCACTTCGGACTACGCGGGACGCGGGTGGCCGGATCAGCCAATGGAAGTGTTTGACGTCAATCTGAGCATTCGACTCGTACTTGCCGGCGTGTTTCTGATGGCCGGGTTGCTGAAGCTGACGCGCGCGAACCGTATGGAAGTAGTCAACGTTCTACATGCAGCAGGTTTGAGGCATCCGGTCCTCACTCGCGCCGCTGGAATTCCCTTGGCCCTGTTCGAGCTGGTGCTGGGAAGTATGATATTGACTGAGGACTTTGCGAATTCGGCACTTGCGATAACGGCGTTATTGCTCGTCGTGTTCATCGTGTTTTTGTTGACTGCAATTGGCCGGGGGTACTCCGGGAGCTGTTCGTGCTTCGGGCCGTGGCGCGGACCAGTCGACGGCTCAGCGGTCTTCTTCGACATGTCCTTGGTGGCCCTGTCGCTGGTGGCACTCTTTGCCTTCGATGACGTAAAGCGGGTCCGGGACGTCTCGGTGTTCGAGTTGTTGGCAGGAGGAGGCATCGCCCTGTGGCTCCTCGCTGTCAAGATGCTCACGCACGAAGTCGTTGCCGTACGTCAACGATTGTTGTCCTTGAGGAATCGAACCGGATGACAGCGAGCCCATTTCTACTCAGCTACGTGGCGCTCTGGATACTGGTGTCTCTTCTCTTTGTGGCGGTGTTTCTTCTTTACCGGCACTTTGGACAACAATTGATCGAGTCGGAGAAACGCCGCGACGCGAGCGGGCCTCCTGCCGGAAGAGCATGGCAAATCGAGTTCGAGTGTATCGATGGCTCGAAACACAGGATCGGACACGGACGCGACAGGCCGAACGTTGTCGTTTTCACGGCAATCGATTGCAAGCCTTGTGAACAGGTCAAGGGGCCACTGAGCATGGTTGCGGCCAGCAACGACGACGTTGACGTCGTGCTTGTGCACCGTGGCGATCGGTCGTCGGCGAGGGAATTCTTGCAAGGATTTCCTCCCCATGTCGTGGCAATCTCGGACGCATCGAGCCTACTGTTCAGGGAATGGACAATCCCCGGAACGCCTTTTTTCATAGCGACCGATCAGGGCGGCATTGTCAAGCGCAAAGGAACGGCCGGCCCCACCGAGGACGGAGTTCGCGTGTTCTTTGATGCTGTCCGCGAATAACGCACAAGGAGAATGGCAATGTTCTTGGACCGGATGACACGCTGGTTGTTGAAGGCTGGGGGAGGGCGAAAGACACCGGATGATCGCCGAGAGTTCCTGAAGTTGGCGGGATGCGCAGGGTTCGGGTTGTTCGCCAGTTTGGCTGCTTTCTCCAAGCCGGCCTTCCAATGTCGGATTCTCGGCGATTCCCTTTCGACTTGCCCGGGCGGAGTATGCGGCACTTACACCTGCTGCAGCGGTCACCCCTCGTCTTACCAGTGTGGGTATGGCTGGATGGCTACGGGGGAACATGAGGACCCTGAGTGCCCGGAATACCCGTACGGTGGATATGGGTGCTCCAACGGTTCGGAAGAGTGCTGGTGCATCTACGATTTCTCTCATTGTTGGTGGTGCAGCTACTAACGGAATCGAACTGACATGGATTGCGTGAAACGTTGACACCAGCCGTATCGACCTCCGAAACGGGCCGACGGCGGATGCGAGGGAAGGCGTGTCGCGTCCCGATCTTCCAGCTTGCCGCCCCGGGCCGGCCGACTGTAGGCCACCCACCCTCCAACGGCCAAGTACCGCCTCACCGTGTTCCGACTGCATCCAAATTCCCTCGCGATCCGCTTCAATCCCCATCCCAACGCATGTAGGTGGAGCATCGCCTCCACCTCTTCCGAATTCATCATCGCCTCTCCCCGTGGCCTCCTCTCCCACGGAGCATGATCCTGTATTCGATTCATCTCTCCGACTCCTCCCTCCGCAGGGGGGTCAGTTTTCAATGTCGCCAGGGGGTCAGTTCTCCATGTCGTCCAACACGGCTCGACGGACGACCGGATCGATCGGGACGGGCATCAGCCGGCCACCGCGCTCTATCGGTTCAGCCGTTGACGTTTTCGATCGTTGGCGCGCGCCTTCGAAGACCGAACGAAGTCGACGACGTCGAGCGCTTCTACGTCCTCATCGAACGATACGGCTTCGTTTCCTTCGAGGCGGACCGTGTATCGTGTTCCTGCATCGTCGCGCCGGAGATATCCCGACTCGACCAGATAGCGGCGCAGCGAAACACGGTCCAAGGACGCATCGACGCCGACCGAGGCCGCCCACGCGTCAAGCGAACCATTCAACTCTCGTTCCGAGTACGGACTCTTGCTCGCCAGCGTTTGAGCGATCGCGCGAAACAGGATGTGACGATCGCGCTGCTTCCGCGGCAGTACGATCTCACGATTCCGACAGAGTGCGAACAACCTCGCTTCGAACTCGCGTCGATCTACGGGAGGCTGTTTTTCCATTCAAGCTCTCTTGGTTCGAAGCGTGAACACGAGCAGGTTGCGGACTCGTCCCGGGCTCCGCTCCCGCGTCAGCCGGTTAACACGGCGCCAGTCGACGGGTCCATGACTCCATTCAAACGGACTCGGGGAACGTCTCCCGGTACCATCGACGCCGCCAGAGAGCCCGGGGGATCAGGTTGGCCATCGTCCACATCGCGAACGCCACCGCCGGCAGCGACCATGCCATGAGCGCGAACCCGATCCACTCGACGATCTCGCCCACCAGATTCGGAGACGAAAGAAACCTGAACGCAACGCCCCGGGGCATGACGTACCGGCCCTGATTCCTGGAACGCAGCCGCGCCACGTGATAGTCGGAGGTCAGGTTCAAGGCCGCTCCCGAGAGAAACGCCGCGGCGCCGACGATGAACCGCGCGTCCAGGAACCAGTCGCTCGGGTAATCGGCGACATACGCGAAGTGCCAACCGATGAGCAGGCCGTTGATGACGTTGAACACCACGGCCGAGACACACGTGGCGACGGGAACCGGACGGCCGTAGCGCTGGGAAATCCACGGCCACACCAGAACCCGGTTCACGTAGTGGACCATCCACGCGGCGACCAGCAGGTCGGCCACCACATGGCGATTCCCGGCCGACAGATAGACGGCTGGGAGCACGAACAGCGCGGGGAGTTCCATGCCGAACCAACCCCAGCGCGCCGTGATGCGCGGACCACGAGGTTCTCCTCCGACCCGGCCCGAGTAGTCGGTCCCGACCAGAATGTAGATGAACGCCGGCACGGCCAGGGCGGCCCAGACAAGGCTGACCAGGGTGAAGCCCGACGAATCGAGGTTCATGCCGGCGCCCCGGCTTCCGCCGAAGTCCTGCTTGACATCGTCGCGATCATACGCCGAGTGTCACGCGTCACTGAGTTCCAGGGGCGGGCCATTCCGGTGATCGGGAGCAGGCGACCGCGACGAACGAAGCACGAATTCGTGTAGCTGGCTTCCGGTGCGAGGAACGCCTCACAACTCGGGGAAACGCTGGACTCATACGAGCGGCGGCGCCGAGCGGGGCGCAACTCGAACAGGATCGCCGGGATGCCCCGGAGCGGTCCGCCTCGACTTCACTCGGGCAGCGCTAATTCCTGCATCCCGTCACGTTATTCATACTAAATGACTTACTTTCACAGAGCGAACCGTTATTCCCCCGTCGATTACCACTCTCCAGGCGGGAATCCACGAGACCATCAGAGCCATGCCCGGATGTCTCTGGGCATGGGAACCTCCCCCCGTTGAGAGTCCGTGTGTCAGGCTTGGCCCCCTATCGAGACGGCGGTAGCACGTCGTCGGGTCTGATTGGGGAGTCGAGAAGACCGGCCGCGGCGCAGATCTCGATCGTCGCGCGCCAGCCGCCGGCAGTCTGAATCCCAACATTGTCATCCACCAACGCGCAGACCCTAAGAACCTGTGGTGAAACCCCTGCTGCATTCGACCGGCGACGCATCCCGTCTGGACTGCGTTGCTCGTCGGTCACATATCGGGAATATGCTCCCTCCTCGCGCCTTGCCAGACGGGATGCCTCACCGGCCTCGGTGCGACGCGGGGTTTCACCACCGGCTCCTAAGGCAGCCTCGCCTCCACGTAGCGCAGCGCTCGGAGTCAGGAACGCAGGTTGCGCAGGCGCAGAGAGTTCAAGACTACCGAAATCGACGATGCGGTCATCGCGAAGGCCGCAAACATGGGGCTAATCAGGATTCCGAAGAAAGGAAAGAGCAACCCGGCCGCCACCGGCACGCCCGAGGCGTTGTAGGCCAGGGCGAAAAACAGGTTCTGGCGAATGTTGCGCATGGTGGCGCGCGCGAGCCTTCGGGCACGGACGATGCCGTCGAGGTTCCCCTTGACCAGCGTGACGCCGGCGCTTTCAATGGCCACGTCCGCGCCGGTGCCCATGGCGATCCCGATGTCCGCCTGGGCGAGCGCGGGCGCGTCATTGACCCCGTCGCCGGCCATCGCGACTCTCCGGCCCTCCGCCTGCAGCTCCCTGATGATACGGGCCTTGTCCGCCGGCAGCACGTCGGCGCGGATATCGTCGATGCCCAGACGGGCCGCCACCGCCCTTGCCGTGCGCTCGTTGTCGCCGGTGGCCATGATGATTCGAAACCCGAGCCGATGAAGCGCTTCGAGCGCCCCGGGGGTGGAGTCCTTCACCGGATCGGCCACGCTGACCATCCCGGCGAGCTTCCCGTCGAGCGTGACGAACATCACCGTCTCGCCCTCGTCGCGTCGGTCGTTGGCGGTTCCGGTCAGTGCTTCGACCTCCAGCCCGAGGTCCTGCACCAGCTTCAAGTTGCCGATCGCGACGGCCTTGCCGTCGACGGTGCCCCTGACCCCCTTGCCGGTCACCGCTTCGAAGTCCGCCGCCTCGGCCAGCGTGACGCCACGGTTCTCGGCTCCCCGGACGATTGCCTCGGCCAGCGGGTGCTCGGAACCCCTCTCCAGGGTCGCGGCCAGCTTCAGGACCGTGGCCTCGTCGTGCCCGGTTGTGGGGACTACACCCACTAGCTCGGGCTCCCCCTTCGTCAGAGTCCCGGTCTTGTCGACAATGAGAGTGTCGACCGTTTCGAACCGCTCCAGGGACTCGGCATTCTTGATGAGCACCCCCATCTGAGCGCCGCGCCCCGTCGCCGTCATGATCGACATGGGGGTCGCGAGACCCAGCGCGCACGGACACGCGATGATCAGGACCGCGACTGCCGCCAGCAGCGCGTAGGAGAGCGAGGGTGCGGGACCCCATATCGCCCAGACGATGAACGCGCAGGCCGCGACCAGGATCACGACCGGCACGAACAGGCCCGCCACCCGGTCAGCGTAACGCTGGATGGGCGCCCGGCTCCGCTGCGCGTTCTCGACCATCTCGACGATCTGGCTCAGCACCGTGCCGGCGCCGACTCGCGTCGCCTCCATGATCAGGCTGCCGGTGCCGTTGATGGTTGCGCCGGTGAGTGGAGCGCCCGGCGTCTTCTCCACGGGTATCGGCTCACCCGTGATCATGCTCTCGTCGACGAAGGAGCGGCCTTCGGCGACTAGGCCATCGACCGGCACCTTGGCACCCGGCCGCACACGTATCCGGTCGCCGAGTTGCACGTCGTCGAGCGGGATCTCTTCCTCGCGTCCGTCCTCGCGGACGACGAGCGCGGCCTTGGCCTCCATGTCGAGCAGGGCGCGGATCGCCTTGCCGGTGCCCTGCCGGGCGCGCAGTTCCATGAGCTGACCCAGAAGCACCAGCGTCACGATCACGGCCGCCGCTTCGAAGTAGACCCCGACATGGCCCTCCGCGTTGCGAAAGCCGTCGGGGAAGATGCCCGGCGCCAGCACGGCCACCATGCTGTAGAGCCAGGCGGCCATCACTCCCATCGCGATCAGGGAGAACATGTTGAGGCTCATCGTGCGGAACGACGTCCAGCCGCGCGCGAGGAACGGCAGGCCGCACCACAGCACCACCGGCGTGCCCAGCAGCACCTCGATCCAAAGCGCTCCGCGTTCGCCGAACGCCTCGCGCACGCCTCCCAGGCCCACGAAGGGTCCCATCGCGAGGACCAGGAGCGGAAGCGTCAACACGGCGCCGACGCGGAACCGCCGGGTGAAATCCACCAGTTCGGGATTCGGGCCGTCTTCGGCCATCGCAGCGGACTCAGGCTCCAGCCCCATGCCGCAGAGCGGACAGGAGCCCGGCTGCGTCTGGCGCACGGACGGATGCATCGGGCAGGTATAGACCACGCCTGCATGCCCGGCCGGAACCGTGTCATGGTTCCCGCTCTCGCCGCTGTCGTCAGGCCCTCGATGGGAGTGCGTGTGCTGTTGCATGCTCATGGCGTCTCACATCCCTTAAGCGTCAGAGCGGGAGGGAGTCCCCGGCGCTTGGTTCTGCAGGGTGTCGGGGCCGGTTTGGCTACAACATAGATTCCCCTATTATATGCGGGATTGGGCTGGATTCCGCCACACGTCCCGACCCGCTCAGTCCGGGACGACGAATCATAAATTATTACTGATCAGTAGTTTATGGCCCATAGCGCATGACCATGGACGCTTGCGGACGGCTGTTGGGTGTCAAGGCAGCGCGAACACGAACAGGTTGTTGGCCTGCCCCGGGCTCAGCTCCGGCGTCAGCCGGTTCAGGCCGTTGGTCAGCAGGGACGCCCCAGTGCTCGCCGCCACGTACTGCCGTCCGTCGACGGCGAACGTGATGGGATAACCCGTCACGGCCGACCCGAGGTTCACTTCCCAAAGGACGGCGCCCGTCTCGGGGTCCATGGCGCGGAAACGGCCGTTGGCGTCGCCGCCGAACAGCAGGTTTCCGCCCGTGGCCAGCAGCGAGGTCACGCCGGCGCGCTGGTCATGGCGCCAGAGCGTCTCGCCGGTCTCGACCGAGACCGCCAGCACGGTTCCCAGGTTGTCGGTCCCCGGCGCAATCATGGTCTCGTTCCGGATGCCGTATCGGGACGCTTGCCGGCCGCCGTCGTCCAGGAACGAGAATACCGGCTCCGGCTCGAGCGAAGTCGTGTCCATGCACGTGTTCTGGAGCGGGAAGTACATGGCGCCGGTCACGGGGCTGTACGCGCCGGCGGGCCAGAGCTTGCCGCCGTTGACGGTCGGGCACACGCGCCGCTGCTGGCCGGGCGCGGTGAAGAGCATTTCGGGATTGACGCGCACCTCGCCGGTGGCGCCGTCGATGTCGTCGACGACCGTCTGCGTGACGGTCGGACGCGCCCAGAGGAACTCGCCCGTCTCACGGTCGAGCGTGTAGATGACGCCGGTCTTGCCCGGGATGCCGGTCAGGACGCGGCGGATTTCGCCCGGTTCGATGTCCGGGTTGATCCAGGACACCGCGTCGGCGTCGGGGGCGACCGCGGTGTCGATCAGCATGCGTTCGAATGGATGGTCCAGGTCCCAGTGGTCGACCAGGTGCTGGTAGTACCAGGCGATCTCGCCGGTATCCACGTCCAGGGCCAGCGTGGAGTTGTGGTACAGGTATTTGTCGTCGTTCGACCCCATCAGGAACTTGGCCGCCGGTGACGTGACCGACGTTCCGAAATAGACCAGGCCGAACTCCGGATCAAAGCTGGGAATCATCCAGGCGCCGACGTGCCAGCGGTTCTCGTAGGGCACGTCGCCCCAGCTCTCGTCCCCCGGCTCGCCCGGCCGCGGGATCGTCGACGTCCGCCACACTTCCTCGCCGGTCCGGGCGTCGTGGGCCGTGATGACGCAGGCCTCCGGTCCGCCCTCGGAATAGCAGTTCCTCCCGGCGATCACCTTCCCGTCGGCGATGATGGGTCCCGAGCTCTGCTGGACGGTGTTGACGCGGAAATCCACGACCGCGGTTTCCCAGACCAGCTCGCCCGAGGACGCGTCGAGGGCGAACACGTAGCCGTCGCCGCTGGTGTCGATGATGAGGTCGTCGTGGATCGCCAGGTTTCGGTTGATCCCCGGAAAGCGGATGAAGTCGCGGATGTCGTCGGGCCACTCCCGCCGGTATTCCCAGATCAGGTCGCCGGACGCCGCGTCAATGGCCTGGATAAGGTCGTCGGGACTCGGCATGAACAGGACCCCGCTCCGCACCAGCGGCGTTCCCTCCTGGACGTCTCCCGGGCCCAGGCCGCGCGCCCAGACCAGTTGCAGGCGGTGAACGTTGGCGTCGTCGATCCGGTCCAGCGGGCTGTACCCCCAGGTGTCCGGCGTGCGGCGCCACGTCAGCCAGTCGGCGGGGTCCGGGTCCTGGAGCATCGCGTCGGTCACGGGCGCGAACGCCGGGGTCTGGGCCTCGGCGGGAGCCGGTGCGGCGAGGAGGAAAGCCACGGCCAGATGCCGGGCGAGCGTCTTCATCCGAGCCTCCAAGGTTCGACTCCGGATAGTGTATATCCAAGCCACCCGGAACCCGGGTCTGCGGAGTCGGCGAACAGCGCGTTCTAGTCGGGTATGACCCGCACCGTCGCGTTCTGGAAGCCGAGCGGTTCGACGCGGACCGTTGCGCCCTGGTTCTCGTAGATTCGGATGAAGTCGGCGTCCTGCCAGGCGTCCGTGTCCACGCGCTCCCAGGCGAACACCTTGTAGTCTCCGGGCGCGACGCCCGTGAAGCGCACCGCGCCGGAGTCGTCGCTGACAGCGGCGCGATAGAGGTCGAACCGCTGCCGCCGGGGCGGGTTCGGAATCAGGACGACGCGCCGTCCGTCGGCGGGGTCGCCGGCCGCGTCCACGACGGCGACGTCGAGCCGACCGCCGGTGGCGGCGACGCGAATGTCGAGGCGGCCGGACGGTTCCGAGATGAGGTCGAGCCCCCCGTTCAGGACGTCCGTCGACCCGAGCCGGGCCTCGACGACGTACGCGTTCTCGGGCAGCCCGTTCACTCGCACGATGTAGTCGCTGGGCGGGAGGTTCTCGAACGTGAACGTCTGGTCCTCGCCCTGACGGGCGGGCGGCACCGGAATGCCGTACGCGACGCGGCGCCCCTCGAGCTCGACGCGGGCGGCCGACAGATCCAGGTCGGCGCCGTCGTCCAGAAAACGCCCCTGGAGATCGTAGCCGGGCGCCAGCGTCAACGTGACGCCGTCGACGTCGGCGAATCCGATCTCGATCGGCATACGGGCGAACAGGGGTTCGGCGCCGGCTTCCGCGCCTGCACTTCCCCCCAAACCGCCCAACAGCTCTCCATCGCGGCCGCGCGCGGCGCCGAGGGCGGTGATCAAACCCTCGATGGCCAACGCGACTGCGGGCTCGCCGTCGCCGTCGTCGTCGCCCAACCGTACGACACGGTCCGATGCCACAACGAGTTGAACCGCCGTCAAGTCGTACGAACCCGGAACGACGCCGACGATCTCGAAAACGCCGTCATCGTCGACGGAAGCCATTCCGAACGACGGGTTGCCGACGCCGACGGTTGCGCGCCGCGCCAGGCGAACGGTGGCGTTCCGAACGTCGATGCCGGCTCCGGCGACCACACGCCCGCGGACGGTGACCGTCGGCGTGTCGACGAGCCGCATATCCACGCCGGGGTAATCCGTTCCCGGCCGCAACTCGATGAGGGCCGCCGATGCGGGATCCGTCGTTCCCGGATAATAGAGCGGGACGACGCCGGGAAACCCGAACGGCGCGGTCCGTTGGCCCGGTGGCGGCGGTGGGGGCGGCGGGGCCGGCGGAGGGGGAACGGCCCCTCGCGAAACGCGACCCTGGACGCGGACGCTCCCGCCCGTCGATTCGAACGTGACCACCCCATCCGGAACGGCGATGACGCCCGTGCGGGCCGGCGGGCTCGGCGTGACGCTGACGGCGTATTCTCCCGGCTCCAGCCAGAACAGACGATACTCTCCCAGATCGTTGGTCAGCGCCGTCGCGCCCGCGCCGGAAAGCACACGCTGCCCGTCGCGGTAACCGAAACGCAGCGCCTGGACGCGCGCATTGACCGCGGGCTCGCCGAACGCGTCCTGCACACGGCCGGTGATGGCGCCGGTGGGGGTCATCGCCACGACGACGTCGTCCCGCGTTTCTCCCGCGGCCAGGACGAGCGGCGTGCCGGGCGTATCCGGCGCGCGCTGGCCGTACTCGGCGCGGACGTAGCCCTGCCGGTCGACCGACAAGCTGTGGGCGCCCGGAGCGATGCCGGTCAGGACGAAACGGCCGACGGCGTCCGTCACCGCCGACAGCACGGTGCTGGCCTCCACCGACTGGAGCGTGACCTCCGCGCCGCGGAGGGGCGTCCCGGCGCCCAGGCGCACAACCGTGCCCTCGACCGCCGCCCGCGGAGCGTCCGGAGTCGGCAGCGCGTTCTGGGGGGCGCCTTGCGCCTGGAACAGGAGCAGCGTACAGGAAAGGAGACGGATCATTCCGGGTGCACCTCCACGGGTCGAACCGACAACTACCTTCGACTCGATGGACACCGATCCGTCACCATCGGTTCCATGGAATGCGGCGCGCCCTCGTCCGCGGCCCCGTCTAGCGCGACGCGAGCCACTCCCGGAACGACGGTTTCGTGTCTATGAGGATCTCGAGAACGGCCTCCCGGTCCGCGTCCCCGAGGTGGGCGAACGCCGCGGAGGCGTCTTCGCCCTCGAGGACTTCCAGAAAACGGCCGTACACGTAGTCCCGGGCGCGGTCGGGAAGCTCATCGAACGCGTCCGTGTAGACGAGATAGCTCAGAGGGTATCGGAGCAGCCGCGTCTCCAGGTCCAGGTCGCGGAGCGAACGCCCGGCGCCGTCGCGCGGACCGGGCGCGGCGAACGCGCGGGCGTAGGGCGAATCGGCGGAACCGATCCCCTCCAGCGGGGCGGCGTCGACGAACAGCATCTCGCGGACCAGCGGCTCGACGGCCTCCTCCACTTGCTCGATCGCGCGCTCGGAGAGGACGCCGCCGCGGCTTGCGGCCTCGAGAGCGCGCACCGTGAAGGCCGCCTCGCCGATCCGGTTGTGGACTTCGGCCTGGTGCGCCAGCAACATCAGGGCCGCCACGTCGCTCCCGTTCTCGGCCAGGTATGCCGCCGGTCCCGTGTCCAGGCTCCGGAGGTGAGCCTCGGCGTCGATGTCCACGCGCTCGTTGCCGCTGCGGGCGAGAACGAAATTGGCCATGTGGTGGGCGTCGCCGCGCGCGCCGGTCGCGAGCCAGCCGCCCCACCGGAATCCCACCGGACTGCGGTCGGTCGTCACGAGGATGTTCGATCCCAGGGCCTCCCCCGTTTCGTTGGGAACGACCGACATCATGGTCAGCCGCGGTATGGGCACGTCCGAGCGCGTCGGCAGATGGCAATTGATGCAACGCGCCCCTTCGCGTTCGAATCGCGGCGTCTCCGACCGGGTCTGCTCCATCGTGTAGAACAGCGTGCCGTACCGGGGATCGATGGACACGAACTCGAGAACCCGGCCGCCGGGCACCCAGGCGGCATAGACGTCGTCGTTGAAGTAAAGCGCGCGCGGGTTGTCCGGCGAGATCAGGTCGGCCTGGAAGCTGGTCTTGGAAAAGACCAGCGTCTGTGAGGCGAAGGGAACGTCCAGAGCCGACATCACCGCGTCGATGTACCCGCGGTCGGGGTGGAAGTCCAGGTGGACCTCTCCGTTGTCGATCGCGCGCTGGAGCACGGCGATGGGGTCCGTCAACTCGGCGTCGCCGGGGACCTGGACCGGACCAACGTCCAATTGCCCGGCCTTCAGTGGCTGCGCGGCGGTCAGACCGATCAGCATGGACGCCAGCACGAACGCGCCGGCATTGCATCGATGGCGCGCGGTCACGATGTATCCCATGGCGAGTCTCCGGCTTGCCCTGTGACTCGAGCCGACGCGGGCCGTTGTCACGACCCGAAGTCGATCCCCACCAAAGCGTCCGACGTCAGCGGGCGCCGCGGCTCGTTCAACCAGCGGGTGAGGCGAATTTGAGGCTGTAACCGGAGGGCCCCGAGGGACAACTCGAAACCGCCTCCCAGGGTGACACCGCCCCTCCAGTCACTCATGGACGATCGCGTCGTCGTTACACGAGGTTCCTCTGCCACCCCACCGTATCGGACTACAACCACACTGGTTTCACGGTGATGTTCGGCATTACGGCGCCGGGCGGCCAATCCAACGAGTCCGAACACCGGGGAACGAGGCTGGCGGTAATAGGCCTTCAACACGACCGGAAACTCCCATGACCTTCGACGGGTCGTCGTTATCTGATCGGTGTCGTAGTACGGATACGTTGGAATGATCGGGCCCCTCCCGAGGCAACACCGACCAATGGCCTCGCCCCACCTGAAAAGTCCGGCGGCCTCGACCGCCAGAGCGGACGACAAGGGGAATTCGAGAGAGGGGCCCAGCACGAACCGCTTGGTGCCGTCGTTCCGTTGGACCAGACTCCCGCCCGCTTTAATTCCGACGCCGAGGCCCTGACCGTGGGCGAAAATGCCGGAACAGACGCCCAGAGCGACAAGCACGGAAATCAGCGACTTCATGTGTCTCCACCTCCGTGGCTCCAGGGGTTCGGATTCCCGACATCTCCCGTGTTCAGTCGCCGGCCGCGGCTCGCTGTTCCTCGAGCGTCCTGTTGAAAGTGGCCTCGAACTCGTCCACATGAGCCAGGTACCCCTCGGGATCGACGAACGGGTTCGGATCCCCGGGCCCGCGCGCCTGCAGCCGCTCATACTTCTCCTCCAGGCCGTAGAACACGCCGTGAGAGCTGACGAAGACGTCCACCGGCAGCGCGCGCGCCCGGGCGTACGTCGCCTGGAAGTCCTCGACGATCTCGGGGTAGTCCTCGTTGCCGACCAGTTGCAGGAACTGGCCGTTCAGGCTGCACTCGATCAGGCCCTGGTAGGTGCGGCCGTCTTCCTCCAGCTCCAGGGTCCAGGCCGTGCACCCCTTCGTGTGTCCGGGCATCAGGTGCGCCGTGAGCGTCGTCCCGCCCAACGTGATCGTGTCGCCGTCCTCGACCATGCGGTCGATGGGATGCTCCTTGCCGCCGGGACGGAACTCCCGGAGCGCGGGCGCCTCGGCCCGCGACGTCACCACGTCCGCGCCGGTCAGCTCCTTGATCAGCGCGTCCGCCTCGGCGTGGTCGGGATGCGCGTGGACGCTGAGCAGCATCCGGATGTCCTCGAACTCGAAACCCAGCTCCTCGACGCCGGCGCGGATCACCGGAACGGTCGACTCGTAACCGCCGTTGACCAGGATGTGCCCCTCGGGGGTGACGACCAGAAAGCTGGCCAGCATCGACGTGCCGACGTAATAGAGATTGTCCATCACCCGGTGCGGAGGGAACGGGTCGTTCCAGCCGGGCGGCTGGGCCGCCAGCGCAACGGGCGCGCAGGCCAGGACCGCGATCGAAACGGCGATTCTACGCATGGTGGTGTCGGCGCGGCGCGGCCGCGCGCGTCTGTTCGGACCGCGGCCTAGTCGGGCGCCTGGGTTCCGCCCAGCTCGAGTGTCCGGCCGTCCGGGAACTCGATCCCCCGCGACTGCGCCCGCAGCGCGCCGTCCTTGGCGCCGAATCCCTCGACCCGGATCCGCGTTCCTGGCGGAAGCGAATCCCGGTTCCATCCGCGGCGCATCAGCACGGACGGCGATCCACCCTCGATCATCCACGTCTCGACCGTGCCGTCCTCTCGCGTGACGTTGATGTGGAGCCAGGAATGGGGGTTGACCCACTCCATCCTGAGGACTTCCCCTTCCAGCGACACCGGCCGGTCGCGGGAGAACTCGGCGGCGAAGGAATGGTGGGCCGACGCGGGCCACGCCGACAGGATCCATGCGGCGGCGAGGGCCGCGACCGTCGTCAGTCTGCCGTACATAGGGTCAACTCCTGATCTTCGATTTTTCACCGACAATTATGCATCGGCGACGCGCGCCGCGTCATTCTTCGGGCAGCAGCAAATCCGAATAGAAAAGCAGGTCCGTGAACGGCACGCACTTGTGCTCGAGTATCTGGGCGTTCTCGTCGATCAACCGGTACAGGGGCATCTCGATCGTCCAGGGCTCCGAATAGGTCAGGGGGTCCTCGAGCGTCGCCTCGTACTGGATGTGATCCGGACCGATCTTGGTGAACCGCTCGGTCACCACCAGTTGATTACTGTGGTGATTGCCGGCGCGGTCCAGCCACGTCTGGCCGTTCGAGTTCCGGGTCTCGACGACGAGCGTGTCCCCGTCCCAGGTCCCGTCGGACTTGCCCATCCAGGAGTCGAGCGGCAGCTCGGTATCGTCGTTCATGTAGACGGTCCGGTTCCCGGCCGCGAACGGGTAGACCATGAGGATGTCGCCGTCGCCCTGGAAGATCTGGAACGGGAGCTCGTGGTACGTGTAGCGCGGGATGCCGAGCATGTAGCACTTCGCCTCGGGATCCTCCGCGGGCCAGTTGGCCTGGTTCTCGTCGCGCCGGGCCAGCGCCTCCGGCAGGTACGGAATCGCGCCGCCGCCGCGAATGACGCTCTGCCCGGCCGGGATCGCGGCGATCGCGCCGAGCTCCCAGAACTCGTCCAGGCCCTCTGCGGAATGCCCTTCCAGGTTCCAGTTGGCCGTGTTGATCGCCTTCCAGACGCCGTTCATGTCCGGACGCCCCGCGATGCGGCCGTCATCCGCCGGCTCCGGGGCGCAACCCGCGCCCGTCATGGCCCAGAGCGCCGCCGCCAGGCCGATCGATCGATATGTCATGAACCCGCTCTCCGTGCGTCCGCCCATCCGGCCAGTTTCCCGGATCGGCGTTTGCGGTGTAGTATACGCGAAATCAAAGGCTTCGGCGCGGCTAGGCCGGGGTCATGGAGTGACGATCATGAAGACTTCGATGCTGGCAATCGGCGGTGTCCTCGTACTGGCCTTCGCCGCCGTTGCGCAGGAATCCGCGAACACGAACGACAACTACTCGGTCGACATGGAATGGGCCCAGCTTCCCGAGGGGATGACGTGGGACGCCTCGACGACCGACGTCGCGGCCGACCGGGAGGGGAACGTCATCGTTCTGGTCCGCACGGCGCCCCACTACCGCGTGTTCACCCGCGACGGCGAGTTCGTCCGGGCGTGGGGTGACGGCGACCTGTTCGGCCAGGCCCACAGCGTGCTGGTCGACCACGAGGGCAACATCTGGTCGACGGATTCGTTCGACCACGTCGTCCACAAGTTCACCGCCGACGGCGAGCTGCTGATGACGCTCGGGCAGAGGGGCGAAGCGGGCGACAACGACTCGACGGACATGTTCAATCGGCCCAACCACGTGGCGGTCACGCCGGACGGCGACATCTACGTGACGGACGGCTACGCCAACTCGCGCGTGGTGCACTTCAACCCCGAAGGCGAGCTGGTCCGCATCATCGGCGGCGTCGAGGGCTCCGAGCCCGGGCAACTGGACCTGCCGCACGGTTTGGCTATCGATTCCGCGGGCAACATCATCGTGAGCGACAGCGACAACCAGCGCGTTTCCGTGTTCGACAAGGACGGCGCGTTCGTCGAGACCTGGGATGTTCCCTCGCGTGGGACCATGGTCATCGCCGACGACGACACGGTCTACGTCAGCGACGTCAACGCCGGCGCGGTCTCCGTCATCAAGGACGGCGAGGTGGTCGAGACGATCGGCGGATTGGGACGGCCCCACGGCCTGACGATCGACAGCGACGGCGCACTGTACGCTTCGGACTCGACGAACCGCGTCGTGATGAAGATCGCGCCGGTCGACTAGCGCGACGACGGACTGGCGGGTTGCTCGGAGGGCGCGTTGCTGGAATGGACGCGCCGTCCGCCGCCCAATGGGCCGGGAACACCTGCCCGCCGGTCTCATCGCGTTGTGGCAGCGGGTCGGGTGTGCCTTCCGGCCGCCTGCAGGCTGGCGAGTGCTCGCGGGTTACCCAACCTGCAGCATCTTGTTGGCATAGTCCTTGCCGGCCGTGGGCGCCGGCAAGGGTTTGCCTTCCTTGGCGAACAGGTCGAGTGTTTCGTCCACGATCTGGCACAGCTCGGCGAAAACCGCCTGCTCGTCGTCACCGTGACACCCGCCGAGAAGCAGACCCGGGCAGCTACCCACGAAGCACTGGTCTTCCTCCGACCATTCGACGATCTTGACGTATTGCGCGCTCCGTTTCATTAGCCAACGCGTTTCCGCAGCCATTATAGTCCATATTGGACTATAATGGCTCCACTGGAGGGAGCGTGTCTGCCAAATCTTCCGAACTCCACCGCACCTGGACCGTGGCCGAGGCGAAGTCGCGACTGTCCGAAATCCTGAGGCTTGCCGAAGAAGAGGGGCCGCAACGGATCGGCGCCCGCCGTTCGTTCGTCGTGGTGCCCGCCGCCGTGTGGGACGCCAAGACACCGCGTCAACGGCTGGGCTCATGGCTGGTCGAGAACATGCCGCGAGGCATCGATCTCGAACTCCCGGAGCGCCGTTCGAATCGAAAGATCCCGTTCATTGACGAAACGGACGCGTGAGGGGCTATCTCCTCGACACGAACGTGATCTCCGAGGTCGTGCGGCACGACCCCCACGCGCGCGTCATCGCATTCCTCACCGAACACGACGATCTCTGGCTGTCGTCGATCGTCGTTCATGAACTCGAATGCGGATTGCGTCGAATGCCGCACGGAAGGCGGCGGCGCAAGCTTCAAGAGGCTCTGCGGGGTCTTATCGGCGAATTCGACGATCGCATTCTTCCGCTGGAGAGGGTCGGGGCCGAGTGGGCCGCCCGTTTTCGGTCACAGGCGCACGGTTTCGGACGTCCGCTGGATTTGGGCGACGCGCTGATCGCGGGCACGGCGAAGACCCACGATCTGGCCGTGGCGACCCGCAACGTCAAGGATTTCGAACGCCTGGACGTCAGCGTCGTCGATCCATGGGAAACGCCGTGAGGTCATATCGTCGTGACGACGTCCGGCCCCGGGCCCCTACCGCACGCTGTGCCAGCTTCGGGTGGGCGAGCGGCGGCGCCAGCCGTGGTAGGGGTGGCGTTCGAGCAGGCGCCTCTTGCGGAACCCGAAGACCATGACGGCGCCGGCGACGAACCCCCCGACGTGCGCCCAGAACGCCACGCCGCCGCCCTCCATGCCGATCGTTCCGACGCCGCTGACGAGCTGGACCAGCAGCCAGTAGCCCAGCATCAGGAACGCGGGGACGGCGATCGTCGTGATGAAGAAGCCGAGCGGGATGAGCATGTGCACGTGGACCCGCGGATACAGGATGATGTAGGCGCCCATGACGCCGCCGATGGCGCCTGACGCCCCTACCATCGGAATCGCCGATTCCGGATTCGTCGCCACTTGCAGCGCGGCGGCGGCAAAACCCGACAGCAGGTAGAAGACCACGAAGCGGAGGTGCCCCATCGAGCTCTCCACGTTGTCGCCGAAGATCCAGAGGAACCACATGTTGCCGATGAGGTGGAACCATCCCCCGTGCATGAACATCGACGTGACCGTGGTATACCAGCTCGAGCTTCCGCCCAGGACGCACGAGGTGTCGAAGCCGATCCGGAAGCTCGTGCCCGCCGGGACCGTGCCGAGCAGGTCGCCCGGAATCAGGCCGAGCCGGCATACCGACGCCGACAGCGCCGGCTCGGTCCCCATCCCCTGAATCAGGACCCACACCGCGACGTTCAACATGGCGATCGCGTACGTCGCGTACGGCGTCAGGACCCGCGGGTTGTCGTCTCGTATAGGGAACATGCGAGCCTAAACGTCCGGATCCTCACTGCGTTCCTGCTCGACGGCTTTCATCAATACCTCGAAAGGCACGGAAGGCGCCGGCAGATCCCAGAAGGAATCGTCGATGGCAACCGGGTCGACGCGAACCTTACTTTGCGCCGTGACGTTGTTCCTGTCCTTCATCCTCGACTCATCTTCGCGGCGATCGTGACTATTCTAGCTTGACGTCCGAGTGGGCTGGATTCCCGTTCTCGGCGTGGAGCGTCAACACCATGCGTTGCGTTTCTTCGAGCCACTCCAGTTTCTCGGGCATCGGAAGCGCGGCAAAACGCCGCATCTGAAGCCGTTCATGGCCTTCCCACCCCGACTCCCACTCCCGGACTCCGACCTCGACCATCACGAATCCTCGGTCAACCGCTTCAGCCGCTCGACATCGTCGCGGTCCCGGGCGCGGCCGGTTCCCGATTTCAATTCGATCAAGTCGTCGACACCGCAGAACGGGGCCTCCACACCGGGCGCAACCGGCTTTCGAACCGACCGCGCCCACGCGTGCTCGAACTCGATCGGAGCGTCCAGCAGGAAATCGATCTCGGTCAGGCGGTGCGCGTCGGAGTAAAGCGAGAACACTGTCATGTTCCTTTCGCGCGCCCAGCGCTCACGCTCCGATCGATCCAGCAAGGCCTCGAACTTCACGGGTGCGCGAGGACGGTAACCCAGCGCGGTCAACGCCGCGATGGCCCGCCGCACGTTCGGCTCGTCCCATGCCAGCATGACGTCCACGTCAGCCGTGAAGCGAACGCTTCCGTGGGCGACGGCCGCGAGCCCGCCGACGATCAGGTAACGCACGCCACGCCGGTTGAGGGCGGAAACGATGGTCACCACGCTGTCCTTCTGCATGGACGCCCGCCTCAGTCCGGGACATAGGCGATCAGCATGCTGCGGTATGCGCCGTCGAGAAACGTCGACGGGTCGCCGAACTCGGCCTCGTACTCCGACAGCGGATTGCGTTCCACGACGTCTTCGGGGCCCAGGCCCAGGTTCATGTAGTCGATCATCGTCAGGAAGAGTTCCTGGTAGATATCGCGGTGGCGCACGATGTCGGCGCCGGTGATCGGGCGGCCGTGGGCGGGCGCCACGCGCGTGTCGACGTCGACCATCTCGGCCAGCCGTTCGAGGGCGCGCACGCGGCCGCCGTACCAAGCGCCGTTCCGGTAGTCCAGGATGGGCCACGCCTCGCCCGAAACCACGCCGCCGGCGGCCAGAACGTTCAGCGAGGGGAAACGCACGTAGAGGTCCCCGTCCGTGTGCGCCGAGGGCAGGTGTTCGTAGTCGACGCGCTGGCCGGCGAACTCCAGCGAGTCCGCCGCGCGCGTCGTCCGGTTCGGCCGGGCCACTTGCGGCAGCGGCGCCAGGCGGCCCTCGAAGGTCACCGAATAGACCGCGTTGCTGACGTACATCCGCGTGGTCTCGTGGGCGATGATCACGCCGCCGTCGCGGCCGACGGCCTCGTTGGCGCCGGTGTGCTCGGGATGCCAGTGCGTGTTGATCAGCGTGTGGACGCGGCTGTTTCCCGTGGCGTCCCGGACCGCGTCCAGCAAGGCGTCCGCGTTCTCGGCAAGCCCCCCGTCGATCATCAGCGCGCCGTCCGGGCCCGCCATCGCGACCACGTTGCAGCCGGCGCCCTGGATGAGCGTGACGCCCCCGAGGTCCGTGGATGTCAGCCGAGCGGCCTGGCGCGAACCGGAGGCGAAGGCGGACGCCAGGGGCGCGCCCAGCGCGGCCGCGCCCGCGCCCAGAAAGCCGCGCCTCGAAAGCCGGTCCGCAGTCGTTGGAGTGCCTGTCGATCGCATCGTGAAGCGGCCTACCGCTCGAAAGTGAAACGTATCACACCGCGCCGGACTTGACGCCGGCGTGATCGCCGGAACGCCCCCGGGCTCGACTCCGGGTGCTCGCGCCGGTGCTATAGTGTTCGCTCGTTTCAGCCCCAATTGCGGAAGGAGTGCGCGCATGAAGGTCGGTTTCATCGGTCTGGGCCGTATGGGCAGGGGAATGGCGCGGCGTGTCCTGGAAGGCGGCCACGACCTGACGGTGTACGACATCGTGCCCGAAGCGGCCGCGGAGCTCGGCGCCGCCGGAGCGCGCGTGGCGTCGTCGGTGGCGGAGCTGTGCGACGGCCGCGAGGCGGTGGCGACCATGCTGGTCGAGGACCGGTCGGTCGTCGAGGTCGCCTGCGGCGACGGCGGACTGTGCGATTCGCTTCCCGCGGGAAGCGTCCACCTGGCCATGGGAACGTACGGCGTCGGGGCCATACGGACGCTGGAGGACGCCCACGCCAAGGCCGGACAGGCGCTCGTCGCCGCGCCGGTGCTGGGCCGGCCCGACCTCGCCGCCGCGGGCAAGCTGGGGGTCGTCGCCGGAGGCCCGCCCGACGCGGTCGAGCGCGCGCGCCCGGTGCTCGAGTGGTTGGGCCGCCGGGTCTTCGAGGCGGGGTCGAAGCCGGAGACGGCCACCGCGATCAAGCTGGCCAACAATCTCGCGCTGGGGGCGGCGATCGTCGCTCAAGGCGAAGCGTTCTCCCTGGTGCGGAAATACGGCGTGGATCCCCGGGTCCTCTACGACACCATGACGGACGGCCTGTTCTCGGGCGCGCCGGCGTACTCGGGTTACGGCAAGACGATGGTCGAGGGCACGTTCGACAACGTGGGCTCGCCGGTGTGGGTCGGGATCAAGGACGCCAACCTGATACTGGCCGCCGCCGACCTGGCGCGGGCGCCGCTGCCGAGCCTGGACGTCTACCGCGAACGCCTGCTCGGCGCCATCGCGCACGGCGACGGCGACCGCGACCAGGCCGTGCTGGCCCGGGAACAGGCCCGCGCCTGCGGGCTGGAGTAGCCGCGCGGCCTCGACGTCGAGCGGGATCTCAGTCGGACGCGTGCGTGTAGACCGGATCGTGGACGCGCGCCTCGCCCACGGGCCAGATGTCCGCCCAGACGCCCTGGGGCGGGCCCAACACCGGCCACACGGGATCCTCGGCCATCTCCGCGGTCGCGCCCAACTCGCGCAGGAGCGCCTCCTCTTCCGCGTAGTGAGGCGTCTGCAGGGCCATGAACGGCATGAAGCCGCGGGACTGCGTGTAGTCGAGCGCCGTCAGGCCGTCCTGGTCGCGGGCGTCCATGTCGATGCCGAAGGCGGCGAGCTCGCGGATGACGTCCGGGTAGCGTTTCCGTACGGCGTAGTGCAGCGCCGTGCCGCCCCGGACCTCCTCCCGGTGGTTCACCAGCGCGACGACGTTGACGTCGGCGCCGGCGTCGTGAAGGATCCGGATCAGCTCCAGCGCCTGCGGCTCCGAGGACCGGCCCGCCAGCACCGCGTGAATCGGGGTCTGGCGGTCGGCCATGTAGACCGTGGCGTCCGCGCCGTTCTCCAGAAGCAGTTGGACCATGTCGAGATCGCCGTTGGTGGCCGCGCGGATCAGGGGCGTTGAGCCCCGCGTGTTGGTCGAGCCCCGCACGTTGGACGGACGGAAGAAGAGCTGCATGTTCGGGTTGGCGCCGCCGTCGAGCAGCATCCTGACGATCGTCAGGCCGTCGGTCGCGTTCAACGGGTCGATCGACGCGCGTCCCCCGTCGGTCCGCGTATAGAGGCCGACGGCGGTGAACAGCGGCGATTCGCCGTACATGTCCCACTGGTTGACGTCGGCGCCGGCCTCGATCAACCGCTTCGCGAGGTCCCAGTTCGCGTTCATGATCGCGACGTGCAGCGGCGACACGCCGTCGGGGTCGGGCAGGTCGATGTCCGCGCCGCTCTCGAGCAGCACGTCGACGCAGGCCCGGCAGTTCTCGCGCGCGGCGTACAGCAGCGGCGTGAAGCCGCCGCTGTCCATGTTCTTCGGACGCCCTTCGGCCGTCACGTGGCGCTGATAGTCGCGATGGATCGAGCGCGCGTCGACGTCGGCGCCGTGGGCGATCAGGAACACCATCATCTCCGGATGCCGCCGCGCGGACGCCCACATCAGCGCGGTCTGTCCGCCCCAGCCCTCCCGCGCATCCACAGTCGCGCCGCGGTCGATCAACAACCGCGCCGCCTCCACGTTGCCGGTTCGGGCCACGGCCATCAAGGCGGTCTGTCCCTCGGGATTGGGCGAGTCGGGGTCGGCGCCGGCGTCCAGCAGCAGGCGGAGTATCGCGGTGTCGGCCACCTCGGCGGCCAGCCCCATCGGCGAGGCGCCGTAGTTGTTGGCGAGGGACGCATCGGCGCCGGCGTCCAGCAAGCGCGCGACCTCGGCGGCGTTTCCCTCGAAGACCGCCCACTGCAAGGGCGTGCTGCCGTCGGCGTACCGGCGGTCGATCTCCGGAGCTTGTGCATGCGCCACGGGGGCGCCGAAGGCCGCGGCGGCGGCGCAGACGGCGGCGATGGCGGTGCGTCTCGTCATCATGCCTCGCTCAAAGGCCCGGTGCTGTCGGCAAAGTTCTCCAGTTCCTCCGCGGGCACGCCCACGCGCTCCAGCATCGTCACCAGGATGTTGGCGTGCGGCGAATCCTGCGGATACCGCAGGTGCTGGCCGCCGCGTATGCCGCCGCCGCGTCCCACGAGGACCTGCGGGAGCGGGTCGTTGTTGTGGGCGTCGCTGTTGGCCATGTTGCTGCCGAACAGGACGATCGCGTGGTCCAGGATCGAGCCGTCGCCGTCGGGCGTGTCCTTGAGCCGCTGGGCGAACTTGGCGAACACCGCGGTGTGGTAGTTCTGGATGAGCCTCAGGTTGGCCACGCGTTCCGGGTATCCGCCCCAGTGGGAGGTGGGGTGGAACGCTTCGTGGACGCCCAGGTTCGGGTAGGTCCGCATGCTGGCTTCCTCGACCATCTTGATCGAGGCCACGTTCGTCCGGTTCGTCTGCCAGGCCAACGCGATCATTTCGAACTGAAGGTCGAGCAGCTCGCCGAAGTCCTCCGGCGGCCCGATCGGGGCGTCCGGCAACTCGCCCATCGATTCGGCGCTGTCGGCCAGACGCTGGACGCGGACCTCGATCTCGCGGACCGAATCGAGGTAGTCGCTCACCTTCGCCCGGTCGCCGGCGTCGAGCCGTCGGTTCAGGCTGGCGGTGGACTCCCTCACGTAGTCGAGCAGGCTGCTCGTCGTGTTGAGAATCGCCTCGCGCTCCTGCTGCGTGTCACCCTGCCCGAACATCGTGTAGAACACCCTGCGCGGATTGCCTTCCATGGGCAAAGGCTGCTCCGGCGTCCGGAACGAGATCATGCCGCCCGGCTCGCCGCACAACTCCAGCGACGGCAGCGGCGTGTCCGCTCCCAGGTGTCGCGCCGCGATCTGGTCCGCGGTCACCCCGACGCCGGTCTCGTTGCTACGCCGGCGCGGGCTGACGCAGTTCAGCCACGTCTCCTGGATGATGCCATGCGGGCTGGCGCTTTCCCCGCCCTTGTTGCGCAGGCCGCTGACCACGGTCACGTGCTCGCGCATCGGCTCCAGCGGTTCCAGGATGAACGGAAATTCGAAGTCCCGGCCGGCGGCCGCGGGCTCCCACTCGTCCTGAAGGGCGCCGTGCGGGAAGTAGACGAAACCCACGCGCGGGCTGGGCGCGGCCGCGGTCTGCGCCAGCGCGGTGCGCGCGGGAATCATGGCGTCCAGCAACGGCAGCGCGATCGACACGCCGGCTCCCTTCAGGACCGTGCGCCGTGACAGATGCTTTCGGGTCAGGTACATGACGAGATTCCTCCAGTCGTCAATCTACTCGGCGGAAACCGCGTTGGGACTCCATCCCTCGCGCCTCCGGAACGCGTCGCTCGAAACGACGGCCGTCACGATGGACTCGAAGCGGTAATCGTCCGCCTCCGCGCGCCGGACGACCGCGCGCACCGTGGGCATGTCGCGATAGTCCAGGCTGCGCCCCAACGCAAACGTCAACAGGTTTTCGGTGAACGCCTGAACGAAACGATCCGGCCGGGCAATGAGCGCTTGCCGGAGTTCGGCGGGCCCGCCGATCGGCGCGCCGTCGGGCAGAACGCCCGCGGTGTCGATCGGAGTCCGGGTCTCGGGGTCGTGCGTCCGGAACTGGCCCACGGCGTTGAAATTCTCCAACGCCATCCCCAACGGGTCCATGATGCCGTGACACGCGAAACACGCCGGGTTCGCGCTGTGCTGCTCGAGTCTCTCGCGCAGCGTTCGCGCCGGCTGGCCGCGCCCGTTCTCACCGAGTTCCGGGACGTTCGCGGGCGGCTCCGGCGGCGGCGCGCCCAGCAGCCGTTCCAGGATCCATGCACCCCGCAGGACCGGCGACGTGCGGTTGGGGTAGGCCGTCAACGTCAACACGGCGCCCTTCCCCAACAGGCCGCGGCGCGCGTCCTCCTCCAGCATGACCCGGCGGAAACGGGCGCCCTTGACGGTCTCGATGCCGTAGTGCATCGCCAGGCGCTCGTTCAGGAAGGTGTAGTCCGCCGTCATCAACTCGACGAGGCTGCGGCCCTCACCGAAGACGCTGTCGACGAACAGCCGCAGCTCCTGCCTCAGCAGATCGCGCGTATCGAGCAGGCCGCTGGCGTGCGGGAATCGGCCCCGGTCGGGAACGATCTCGTCCAGCTTGGCAAGGTCGAGCCACTGGAACGCGAAGTCGTCCACCAGCGACAGGGCCCGCTCGTCCACCAGCATCCGGCGCACCTGAAGGGCCAACGCGTCGGGATCGTTGAGGCGCCCCCGGCGCGCAAGGTCCAGGAGCTCGGCGTCGGGCAGGCTGCTCCACAGGAAGAAGGACAGGCGCGAGGCGAGTTCCAGGTCGTCCAGCGCGACGGCGCCGACCTCGGCTCCGGATTCCGGACGGTACAGGAAGTGCGGGCTCGCCAGGATGGCGCTCAACGCATCGCGCACGCCGCGCTCGAAACCGTCACGCTCATGTCCAGCCCGGTAGAACGCCATCAGCGGATCGAGATCCTCGCCGGTCACGGGGCGGCGGAAAGCGCGCTCGGCGAGGTTCGCGAGGATCCGGCGCGCGCAGGGTTCCTCCTCGACGGCCGATGCGGGACGGCAGATGAATATCTTCTGTCGGCTCGCCGAATCGCCGATGCCGGTGACCGAGAGCGGCCCCCGGATCTGGAGCGCGTGCACGGCCTGGATGCGCTCCTGGCCGCCTTCGAGCGCGGACGTGCGCGTGCGCTCGTCGCTCTCGGCGAAGCTTCGATGCTGGAACGTGACCGCCAGCCGATGCTGCCCCGCCGCCGCCTGGAAGCGGATCTTCCGAAGCCGCCCGTTGACCTCCTCGACCGCCGGATCCAGCAACTGGTCGATCGCCTTGTGGTCGGGCTCGCCGCCGATGTTCGTACGGTAGATCTCCGCTCCGTCCAGCAACACGATCACCGTATTCTCGAACTCCATCCGCGGGACTTCGCGCGCAAGCGCCATGTCGCCGATCGTGAGCTCGTACTCGCCGTCGGCCGGGAAGTTGTGCTCGACGATGAATCCACCGCGCGTGCCGAAAGGCATCCCTTCGACGTGATGCTGCTGGCGCCCGGTGCCCGGAGCGCCCCGCGGCGGCAGCGAGATCACCATGTTGGCGACGTCGCCGTACGTTGTGGTGACGGGAGGCGCCTCGAGGTTGCCGACCGCTTCGAGCGCGATGGCGCGCGCGGCGTCGATGTACTGGTCGATGAAGGCGGGCGACACCTGCAGCGCGTCCGCGTTGTTGTCGAAGTGACCCTCGACATTGTCGACGGGCAGCCATGCCTCCGCGTCGACGTTCAGCCCGAGCAGGTCGCGTATGGCGTAGCCGTACTCCCGGCGGTTGAGTCGCCGCAGGGCCACGCGGCCGGGCTCCGGATCCCCGACGGCCGTGTCGATCTCGCGCTCCAGCCATGCGACGAGCGCCGCCGTGGACTCGTTGTCGGGACGCCGCGCGCCGGCCGGCGGCATCAGACCGCCGCGCAGCTTGCGAATGACCGTCTCGGCAACCTCGGGATTCTCCGCCACCGCGTCCAGGTTCAACTCCGACAGCGCCAGCCCGCCGGACCGCGCCGCGTCGCTGTGGCAGCCCATGCAGTACTGGTCGATCAGCTCTCGATGCGCGTCGATTGCCGCCGCGCCGGTCTGCACGGCGCCGAGGGCCGCGGCCGGACCATGGCCGGCAACGGCCACGCACAGAAGCATGCCGGCTCCCGCGAATCCGATCGTCACCGAGCGATTTTTCATCGAGCCATACCCGCCGGGACGCACCCGTCCCACCGAAAACTCCTACCGAGTCTATTCAGAGACTGGCGCGCGCGCAAGGTTAATGCAAGACTCTGTTCTGGTTGAACTTGACATCGACGAGGAGGGTTCCCAATGCACGGGCGCACCATCGCGATCGGAGCCGCGCTCGCCGTTCTCGCATCCGCGCCGACAGCGGCGTTCCCGCAGGCCGGCGACCCCGGGTTCGAGATCACGCCGCACCACATCGGGATATCCGTCCCCGACCTGGAAGCGTCCGTCGCGTGGTACCGGGAGATGCTCGGCTTCGAGGTCCTGCGCATGCGCGAGCGCGAGGCAGAAGGCCAAAGCGCGATCGCGCTGCTGGGCCGGGGCGGCGCCTTCATCGAGCTGTTCGAGATCCCGGACGCCGCGCCGCTGCCCGAGTACCGGCGCGACCCGTCGGCCGACCTCCGCGTCCACGGCACCGCGCACTTCGCCTACCAGGTGGAAGACGCCATGGCGGCGCTGGAGATCCTTCGATCGAAGGGCGCCGAGATCGTCATGGGCCCGGTGGACAACCCGGGCGCGATCTTCTTTTTCGTACGGGACAACTCGGGCAACACGTTCGAGCTGATCGAGTACAAGAGCGATTGAAGGCGGAGCGGTCGCCGCGAACCTGGGCATTGCCCGCGGTGTCGTGCTGAATTATCCTGCGTCTATGGCCGGCTGCCGAGGACGTTCCGAACCCGCCCGGCCCAAATCGACCCCGGACGATTCCTCCACTGGACCGACTCCACGATGAGCATCGAGCGGCGTTTTGACGTTCCGTTCATCGCGCGAGCCGCGCTTCGGGAGAAGCAGATCCAGCAGAACTAACGTCCCAACATCGGTGTCCACAAGTGGTTCGCCCGGCGGCCGGGGACGCTCTTTCGCGGCCTCATCCTTTCCGAGTTCTCCGAGGAACGCCTGCCGTTAGCGTTCTACCGGCCGCACAGTTTGCCCGGACTCCGAATCGTAGATCCGTTCATGGGCGGAGGCACGCCCATCATCGAGGCGAATCGCGTCGGGTGCGACGTGGAGGGGTTCGACGTCAATCCGATGTCCGCATGGATTGTCCGCGAGGTGGTCGGCCATTTGGACATCGAGGCCTACCAAGAGGCCGCGCACGACTTAGTGGGCGCGCTTCGTTCCGAGATCGACCGTTACTACCGCACGACGTGCCCGCTCTACGGCGACGTGGACGTCCCCGTGAAGTCCTTTCTCTGGATCAAGGTGCTCGAATGCGAGGCCTGCGGCCAACCCGTCGACCTTTTTCCCGGATACTTGCTCGCGGAGAACCGGCGGCACCCGCTGCATGTTTTGATCTGTCCGGGATGCGGCGAACTCAACGAAGTCGAACGCCACGAGAATTTCGGTGGCTGCACGGCCTGCGGGACGACGCTGCTCCAGCGCGGGCCGGCTCACCGCGGCCGATGCGATTGTCCGCATTGCGGCCACGCCAACGCCTATCCCGGCGAGGCCGCCCGTCCACCGGCGCACCGGCTTGTCGCGATCGAGTACTACAACCCCCAACGCAAGGCCGGACACAAGGGCCGTTTCTTCAAGAAGCCCGACGCCGAGGATCTGGCCCGCGTGGCGTCGGCGACGGAGCGATGGCGGCGGACGAGCGCGCGTTTCGTGCCGGAAGAACGCATCCCCGATGGCGACGAAACGGCCCGCCTGCACCGATGGGGCTATTCCCACTACCGCGAGATGTTCAACCCACGTCAGCTTCTCGGACTGGAACTGAGCTGCCGGCTCATCGCCGACACGAAGGACGAGCGAATCCGGCGCGCGCTCGCAACCAATCTCTCCGACCTGTTGCGTTATCAGAACATGTTGTGCCGCTACGACGCGACGGCGCTGAAGGCGTTGGACATCTTCTCCGTCCACGGGTTTCCCGTGAGCCTCGTGCAATGCGAGTCCAACATTCTGGGGATCGTCAACGGCGCCGGAACCAACGTCGGATCGGGCGGGTGGATGAACATCGTCGACAAGTACGTCCGAGCAAAACGCTATTGCGAGACGCCCTACGAAGTCCGCGACGCGCACTCACGCAGGATCCGCGTCCCAATCGAAGGCGAACGAATCGGAGAACGCCTCAACGGCGCTCTCCGCCGCGCCGTCGTCCATTGCACGGACGCGGCCGAGGTCGAACTGGCCGCGGACAGTCTGGATGCGGTGTTCACCGATCCTCCCTACTTCGGCAACGTGCAATACGCCGAATTGATGGACTTCTGCTACGTTTGGCTCCGCCGCCTCGCCGGGGAGAACGCCGACGGCTTCGACCGTCCGTCCACGCGGTCACCGGCGGAACTGACCGGCAACTTCAGCCAGTCGCGCGGCCTGGAGCAATTCGCCGAGGGGCTATCGAAGGTCTATGTCCGCATGGCGCGGGCGCTGAAACCCGGCGCACCGCTGGTTTTCACCTACCATCACAACAAGCTCGACGCCTATTGCGCTGTCGGCGTCGCGATCCTGGATTCCGGGCTGGCCTGTTCGGCATCGCTGCCGTGTCCCGCCGAGATGGGCGGCTCGATCCATATTCACGGCACGGGGTCCTCGATCGTCGATACCGTCTTCGTTTGCCGCGACGCGGGCGAGACGGACAAGGCATGGCTGTTCGATTCGCGCGAACGACTGATTGAGACGGTGAACGCCGATCTGGAGAAACTCTCCGCGGCGGGCCGGCGGGCCACCCACGGCGACATACGATGCATCGTCTTCGGTCATCTGACCCGGATGGCCGTCTGGAATCTGCGATCGACCTGGGACGGCGCGTTGCCGACAACGGAGAAGTTAGCGGAATTCCGTCGAAGGATGACCGAGTTCGGCGATCCCGACGAGATCGCGCGGTCGACAACGGCGCCGGATCCGGGCGGCGACTCGCCGCTGTTCAGTCAGAACGCGGACACGCTGGAGGAAGGAATCTACTGTGCCGTTCCCTTTTGAGGTCGATTTCGAAACCCTTCGATCCGATCTCGATTCTCACGTCGACGGCGTGTTCGGACGCCTCGAGTCGGAGTTCCTCGTGATGCCGAAGGGCGAGGGCTTCGTCGATTTCCCGGTGTTCGAGAAGGGGTACGAGGCGCTGAAGCAGGCCACCGAAGGGTTTCGCAACGTCACGCCCGAAACCGTCGCTCGCGCCGTTTTCGAAACGCCGATCGCACTCATCGTCCTGCGCTGCCTGCTCGGGTTCACGCCGCCCGAACTGGCCTACTACGCGACCCGGCACACGGGAGTCGAGGTCACGCAAAGTTCGGCCCGCACGATCGACCGAAATATCCGCATGGCCCCGGAGGCCGCTCTACCCAAGAAGGGCGGTGTGACCGAACGGCGCATCCGGGCACTTATCGCCGCCGCCTGCCACGCTCTCGATTCCGGTGTTCCCGCGCAGTCTCACGACACCGTTCATCGACTCGAGAAGGCCGACACGACGGGGGGACTGGTGAGCGTTCAGTCGGCGGCGGAATTCGGCGTTCCGTACTCCGTTCTTCTCTATGAGCGCCTCCTCGGCCGGCCGTTCGCCGGCCATCGTGACTCCATCAGCGAACTGATCGGCAACGTCGTCGATAACGCCATCGAAGGCACGCTGTCGTCGGCCGGCGTCAGCTATCGCAAAATGGGCCGGGCCGAACGTCTGCACGGCTTCGACCAAGCGCCGGACTTCGTCGTTCCGAACGAGTCCAACCCTCAGGTCGTGATCGAAGCGAAGCTCACGGAGGACGACGGTACAGCGCGCGACAAGGTGACCCGCATCCAGCATCTCGGGGCAATCAGCATGGACGCCCAGTTGCCCGGACGGCCGAGATTCGAGGTGATCGCCTGCATCGCCGGACGCGGGTTCGGCGTTCGCCGCGAAGACATGAAGAAACTGCTTCTTGCCACCCGCGGCAAGGTCTTTACGCTGCAGGACATGTCGCAATTGGTGCACCACACCCGATTGAAGGCGTTTCGCTCACGTTAGCCAGGCCGTCGACTTCTCCGGTATCTCGTCGCCGCCGGAACGCGCGAAACCGACCGCGCCTCACTCGGGAATCCCAACCAGACGACTTCCCACGAAACGCCGGGCCGCCCGGCGGCGTCGGCGTACCTTCCGACGCGAACGGTCCGAAGCCCATGCCGCCGCGCGAGCGTCTCGATCTCGGCGGCCGTCGCCGGCTCCATCGGCCGCCCAGGAGGCGGCGGACCGTGACGCAGGCTGACCATCATGCCGCCGCCGGGACGGACAACGGACGCCAGCCGGCCGAAGCACCGGAACCGCTCGCTGCGCGGCACATGCATCCAGACCGCGCTCACCCAAACCAAGTCGAAAGCCTGCTTGGCCCAACGCACCTTGTCGAGCGCAGGAAGACGGTCGTCAACCCATCGAATCCGGGGGGACGCGTGCCGCGCCCGAGCCGCGTCCCGCATCACGGCCGACGGCTCGACAGCAACCACCTCGTGCCCACGAGCGGCGAACCACGCGGCTTCGCGCCCGCTGCCGGCGCCGACGTCGAGCACGCGGCCGGCGGCTTCGGGCAGAAGGTCGAGAACCTTCGCGTGCACGTCCTCGAATGACAGGCGCTCGTATGCGTCGACGAGCCCGGCTCCATGGCGCTCGTAGCCGGCAACGACATCGCTCACGCCGAATGCGTCCGTCTGGCGCACTGCACGCTCCTCTTCAGTACGGGCGTCGGGCGTTGGTTCGTAGTCGTTCACTGACATCGCGGGCACGCCGGTTTCGCTTTGATTCACACATTGTCCAACAGATCGCGGTCCGCGCAATGTCCACGTATTTGTGTACGCTTCCCGTGTGAAGCAGCGCGAACCGGAACATGCACGGCGGGGGACCAACCGATGAGATTCCAGGGAACGATCTACAAGGACGCGAGTGTCTGGCTGGCGGAGGTCCCGCTTTTCGACGCCATGACCGAGGGGCGGACGAAGAACGACGCTTTGAACATGATCCGAGACTGGTTTGAAACGATGGTGCATGTCGACGGCTTTCAGGTCGAGGTGCACGCCGGCCGGCGCGGCGATTTCGAGGTGAGCGCGAATGACCTGCGAAGAATGGTCGGGCTGCTCCTGAAACGATGCCGGCAGCGGAGCGGACTCTCGCTGAACGATGTCGCCGCGCGGTTGGGGGCGAAGTCACGCAACGCCCACGCCCGGTACGAACGGGGCGATTCCACGCCGACGATCGAGAAGCTCGACGCGTTGTTGAAGGCGGTCAACGACCGAGACGTGGTC